>JAJRWI010000059.1 GCA_024276825.1 archaeon | reverse complement strand
AGAATCACCTGACAGCCATTGTCTGGTCTTCCCATATATAAAAGTAAGACCTAATCTCGTCGCTTGAGTTTGATTCCCTCTGGAAGTTCATCAAACAATAGTCCTTCCGCCTCTGCCTTCTTCACTGCAGTTAGTGCCTTTTTTCCACCAATATTTTCCAATGCTCCAGCTGCAGTCTGTCTTACCAGAATGAGATCATCATGCAAGAGTTCAATCAGAGCATCCACGGCAGTCTTGTCTTGACGCTCACCCAGTTGAACAGCGGCAAACTGTCTGACCATCATTCTTGGGTCTTTCAGACATCGAATGAGGTACTCGGTTGCCTTTGGATCCTTGATCTCTCCCAATCGGTCAATCGCTCCAATCACGATCTGTTCATCATCACTTCGAGTTTCACTCAATAGTTCTTCGAGTTCCCCTCTCGCCTTTGCAGTCTTTCGCTTTCTGGTCTTTGCTTTGTTCTTTGTGGCTCTCATCTTAGAACTCTTTTTAGCAGGCTTCTTGCGCTTTGTTTCTTTGGCCTTCTTTGTTGTCTTTTTAGTTCCCTTTTTCTTTGCAGCCTTTGTTTCAGTCTTCTTGATCTTCTTCTCTTTCTCCGTCTTGGTGATCCTCTTTTTTGGTTTCTCTTCTTTCTTCTTAGTCTTAGTTTTCTTTGGGGCAGTCTTTGTAGACTTTGTCTTTTTAGCAATTGACTTCTTACTTGTTGACTTTGGCAATCTTGTACCTCCCAAGACTAGAGAATCCTCAGATTCTCCAATAACACATCTCTCTAATAAAAGGTGCTAGTGCAATTAGCCATAACAAAAACGCCTTAACTCCAGTTGGCAGGTCCATCTTGATGATCTCCAATGCACGAGTTCTCAGCGGCCTGTTCAATTGTCGATGCAGCGGTGGCGGCAGCAGAGAGTCACAATGTGAAGAGAGTGACCTCTGTCAATGTCGAGATTGGTGAGTTTACATTCCTGATTCCTGAACAGCTTGAGTTCAACTTTGAGATTGCCAGCAAAGACACAATAATTGAGGGGGCAACTCTGAAGATCACAAAGGTAAAGGGTCGAATCAAGTGTCAGGAGTGTGGCTATGAGGGTGAGACCAGAGTGGATCCAGAACTTCCTCCACAACTTGCACTGTTCGCTCCAATGAAATGTCCCGAGTGTGGCAGCAGCTCTACAGTCATTATTGGTGGAAAAGAGTTTGTTATTACAAATATTGAGGCCGAGGTTGAGGAATGACCTCAACAATTAGATGAGAACTGCATTGAGGATGCCATCTTGTCCAGGTCTGCTGGTGACAACCGCACGTCCCTTTGAAGTCTTAATGATTGTCCCACGGGTAATTACCTTTCTTCTCTGATAGTCCATGTTGGCAGGGTTCATCTCAACATCCTGAATCTCTGCACGAAAAGTCTGTTTCTTCTTTGGATCAGTGACGTTCACATATTTGAGTCGCAATGCTGGCATCTTTTTGTGAACGCCCTTGCTGTCAATCTTTTTCCTCTTTGGCTCTCCCATAAGAGTTTCAGTTGGAGTGCGGCCCATCTCATACTTGCGTTTACTTCTGAACCGCTTTCTACGAGCTCCTGTTGGCTCTCTTGTTGATCTTCGATGCCAGACACCCATTATTATTACCTCTGGGATAGTTCAATCACGCTCTTCTTTGAACTGTTTTAAATGTTACTTCATGGTAAATTCGCCATTTGGTTCATATCATCCTTTTCATATACTCCTAGTAGGTCCGTCAGAGTGCATATGGAGGAATTATTGTGGCCAAGATCGAGTCTGCACACGGTGCAGGTGGACGAATAATGCAGCGTCTACTAGAAGAGGTAATCATTCCATCCTTCAGCCGTAGAAAGATTGGCAGCATTGGGTTAGATGAGATGGATGATGGTGCAACACTTCTTTCTGATGGAAAGACACTGATAGTATGTACTGATGCTCATACTGTTCATCCCCTGTTCTTCCCTGGGGGCGATCTGGGAGCACTCACTGCATGCGGTACAATTAACGACCTTGCGGTCATGGGAGCCAGACCACTTGCCATGACAAACACTCTGATTGTGGAGGAAGGTTTTGAGATTGAAGACATGAGGATGATACTTCAGTCATTGAACTCTGTGATCGAACCACTTGGTGTAGCAATGATTGCTGGAGACACCAAGGTCATGCCCAAAGGCACTCTTGACGGTCTTATAATGTCAACAACTGGTATAGGTGTTCCTTATCTAGATGATCCAATCACTGATAGCGGAGTTCAACCGAATGATAGTATTATCGTGACGGGCCCAATTGGAGATCATGGCACAACCCTGCTGGCACATAGAGAAGGTCTGAAGTTTGACACCGACTTGAAGAGTGATGTGGCTCCACTGTGGAATCCCATTCGCGATTGTCTTGATATTGGTGGTGTTCATGCAATGAAAGATCCCACCAGAGGGGGAACTGCAGTGGCACTGAATGAACTCGCATCCAAGTCCCAAGTTGAGATTGAGATTGATGAGTCTTTGATACCTGTGCGTCCAGCTGTCAGCTCGCTATGCGAGATTCTTGGACTAAACCCACTTCATATGAGCTGTGAGGGGACAGCAGTCATGGCTGTTGATCCATCATATACAGATGAGATAATCAAGGCCCTCAGGCGACATGATGCTACACGTGACGCAAAGGTGATTGGTGTTGCAAATGCTGATGAGTCCCGAGTTGTCATGAAGACCTCAATAGGCGGCAGAAAGCGAATGCAGGTGCCATATGGTGAACCAGTTCCCAGAGTATGCTAATGAGAAGTGTCAATTCCTTCTTCAGCCGCCTGCTTCTCTAGCATCTTCTTCATCTTAAACTTCAATTGTGCCTTCATCTTGACAACGTCTTGATCAAGACCAAAATAGTCTGCAAACAGTGGTGTAGTTTTCAATATCTTGCTTCGTCCTTCAGGTGTGGCTTCAACAAATTTCTTCTCAATAAGCTCGTGCACATGATCATAGCAGTGAGTTCCTCTCTGGGCCACCAGTTCAGACTGCAGTATTGGCTGTTTCAGAGCAATGAATACTAGTGTCTGCAATGTGGCATATGACAGAAGTCCGCCGGGAATGAACTTTGCCACCCTTGGAGTGAGTTCAGGGATTAACTGAAGCACATATCGCTCTCTGGGTAATTCGACTATCTCGAGCGCCCCACCCCGCTTCTTGTAATCATAAGCAAGGTCATCCAGAAGTCTTTTTGTGCTTGAATGCGCCTTTCCGATTAACTCGGATAATTCCTCTATGGTCATTGGTCGCCCCGATACATAGAGTGCGGCCTCTAAGGTGATCATATCCTCATTCATTCAATCACCTGAGTGGGAGTTTTTACTTCCGGTGTTTCCTCATCTCTGGGTGGCTCCATCATCAGAATCCAGATTTCTCCGTCCTCATCAACCCAAAGGTCGATATATGCCCTTGCAAACAGATGAAGCAAAGCCATGAATATCCTAACAACTTCAGCTCTCGTATTATTGACAAGGATGTCCATGAAGTTGACTTTTTCGCCAACCCCCATAATCTCACACAGGTCTCCATATACCCGTGCGATGCTATCCTCGATATTCGCCCTTGCAATATCTATTGTGAAAGAGATTGGGTCCGCCTTGACCCTGGTCCTACGCTTGGTAGGAGGTCTCCGTCGCCTTACGCCTTTGCTAAGAACCCTGTCCATTGCAACAAGGAGTTCCTCTATTGTCACACGTTGATTGGTCAGACGGAATGGGGGCCGAATCAATGGGATCTCCAGAATTTCCTCCTCTTCTTCCTCCTCTGGTGGCAGAAGCCCCAATTTAACAAGTTCCCTCGTCTTTCTCATGAATATCACAGAGGCTGAATACAGGGCATTGCCCGAAACCCTGAAATCAATATCGCCCCCTCTTCTCATCTCTTCTAAGAAGCTCCCCACCAGTTTACCAACATCAACTTTCCAGGGGTCGACCTTATCGAGCTGAAGGACATCAGTCAACAATATGAATGGGGGTGCAGCCCAGAATGGCAAATCATCTTGACTCATGATGGGACTGCCACCTCCTGAAGATCAACAGGCACAATACGGGAGATGCCATCTTGATTTGATACGCCAATCAAGAGATCCGCCTTGTTCGCAGTGGTGTCTCTAAGCGAAACCACAATGAACTGAGATGACTTTGCCATCTCCTTAATCAACAATGCTACATTATGGGCATTGACATCATCAAGTGCAGCATCTATCTCATCAAACAGATAGAAACTTGATGGGCTGTGCATCTGGATGGCAAAGATCAATGCAAGACCAGTCAGAGTTTTCTCTCCACCACTCATGGCACCAAGTGTAACAAGATCCTTTCCACTTGGCTTCGACCGAATTATGATTCCTCCCATCAATGGATGCTCTGGATTCTCAAGCATCAGACTTGCCTCCCCTCCAGGAGAGAGCTTGGCAAACACCTTGGAGAAGTTGTCTGCAATCTCATTATAGACCTGCAGGAACTTGCGAGTCTTCTCTGCTTCAATCTCCTCCATGAATTCAAGGATCTCTTTATGTTCCTCTTCAAGTCGTCGCTTTTTATCAACTATCTCCTCGTATTTCTCATTCTCCAAGTCATACTCTTGAATTGCCTTCAGATTGACGGGTCCCAGTGCCTCGAGTTCTCTCTGATACTCGAGAATCTTGTCGCCCATGTCATCAATCTCTTTTCGTGTTAGTTCCTGCAGGGTTTCTCTCTTGGCAACTTCCTCCTGTGCATCCGTTATCTCATCAAGTTCTGCTGTATAACCAACAATATCATTCTCTAGACGTCCACGCTCTGAGTTGAGCCTGTATACTGCTCGCTCATTGATCCCCTGCTTCTCACGAATCTCTTCCTGCTCCAGTCGTAGATTTCTAAGGTCTTCCTTGAGCCTGAGTTGGCGGACTCGTTTGTCCTTGACCGCATTATCAATCCGTTCCCTTTCTGCTTGAAGTTCAGAAAATCTTCTCTCATGCTCTGCAAGTCTGCTCTCTGCAGCTTCGACTCTCTCTTGCAATGTGGGGATGGACTTATTTAGACTGACAAGTCTACTCTCCAAATCCTCTATCTTCGGCAGAATTCTCTGCTCTATTGCGACCTGCAGTTCATTGATTCTGGTCTGGAGTTCGTTCCTTTCAGACTGATAACTCTCAATGACCTCCTTCAGGTCTTTAATCTCCTGATTCAATGCATGAACATCAGACTTTGCCAATGCCTCATTACACTCGTCCCTTTGAGCTCTAATAGTTTCACGATGTGCTGTGATCTCTTTGTCCCTCTCCTCCAATTCTGCAATCTGCTGTTCAAGACCTTGAATCAATACATTATTGCTCTCTATCTTTTTCTTCAGGGCTTCAGCCCTGCTCTTGTTTTCGGTGAGAGTATCCTCCATACGTTCAATCTCAAGCTTGGCCCTATAGATCTTCTTTGAAAGGTCCTGTATCTCTCTATCAAGCACCTTTCTTCTCTTTCTTAACTCATCTTGCTGGTCTTTCAGACCCTGTAGGATTCTATCAAGTCCTGCCAATTTCTCCTCTATCTCGGGAGTCTTGTCCTTGACTTGAAGTGATAGCCCTGTTGATGTCTTGTGATAATGTCCTCCTGTGACAAGTCCTGACCTCTCAACAAGATCACCTTCTAATGAAACCGCTCGCCTGCCAGAGAACCCAAGCCTTTTTGCGGTTTCAAAATCACTGGTCACCACAGTATCAGAGAACACAAACTCGAATGCAGGTCTAAGCTTGGGGTCGAAGCTCACAAGATCTATTGCATAACCAATAACCCCCTCATCATCAATATGGCCCTTGGGTGAACGGCTCTTGATCTTCGTGAGTGGAATGAATGATGCCCGTCCAACTCTCTCACGCTTCAAAACATTAATACATTCAGTAGCAACATTTTCATCATCAACAACAATATGCGACAGCCTGTTTCCTGCCGCAATCTCCATAGCCACGGAATATTCTGGATGAATGGACCCCAACTCTGCCACAGTACCATGAATTCCTGTAATCTCTCCTGAATCTCTTAGTTCAAGCACTCTTGCAATAGCCTTCCGCTTCTTCAAGAATGACTCCTCTGCATCGCGCAGTGCCTCTCTTCGAGCCTCAAATCTGACAAGTTCTTCCCTCGTGGACTGAATCACCTTGGCGGTTTCTCTGACCTCTGCATCAATCGTCTTTAGTTTCTCATCCACCTCATACATCTCTTTTCTCTTGGACTGCTCCAGTTCCTCCATTTCTTTAAGGACACTTTTCCTCTCTGGAATCTTGGCATTCAAGTCATCGATAATCTCTTGAGCCTGCTGTAAGGACTGCCTTGCATCCTCGGTTTCCTCGTATAACAGTCCCAGTTCTCTTCTGTCTGACTTGATTGCAGATCTTATCTCAGCGACGCCTTCATCCAGTGCCATCATCTGCTTATTGAGATCCTGAAGCCTTACGGTGGAGTCCATGATAGAACTCTGTTCATTCTCAAGTCTTCTCTCTAATCTACTGATGTCATCAGAACATGCCCGTATCTCAAAATCGAGTTTTTCGAGCTTTAATGACTTCTCATCCTTCTCCCTCTCCTTCTCCTCCATCTCTTCACGCAGCTTAGACAGTTCTCTCTCAATCTGCTCTCGCTCATCCCATACCCTTTGAAAGGCCTCCTTGTCCCTCTCCAGATTGGAAAGAATATGGTCTCTCTCTGCTTTTATCAGACCATATTGTTCCGAAACCCTCTTTGAGTCTGCACCTGCTATGCGGTCTACTTCTGCGTCAATGTCCTCAATCTCTGCCTCTGTATCCAGTATCTCCCTGTCAATTTCTTCCATTCTGCGAATTAGCCCCTCTGCTTCTTGGGCCCTCTCAATCAGGGTCTTATCAATCGCCTGAATTCTCTTCTTTGCTTTCACAATATTCCATGCCAAGCTATCAATTCGAATCTTCTGAATCTGATCTTGAATTTGATTGTATCTTATGGCTTCTTCTCTCTCTGCAGCCAGTTTTTCAAGCTGTCTTCTTCTCTCCTGAAGCTGAGTTTCGACCTTGCCGAGGTTTGCCTCACTCTCTGCAAGTTTTTTCAGAGCCCGTTCCTTTTGCTCATCGTATGCGGAAATACCTGCTATTTCCTCAATCAGTTTTCTTCTCTCAATAGGACTCACTGAAACAAGCTTCGCAATCTCTCCCTGCAGTACCAGATTGTACCCATTCGGATCAACACCAATATGCCCTAATATGTCAATCACTTGGTTTCTAGATACAACCTTTCCATTAATCCTACATACTGATCTCCCTGATTCGTCCAGTTCTCTCATTATCACAACTTTATCGGAATTAATTGGAAGCTTTCTGTCTTTGTTGTTGAAATGCAATTCCACCGCTGCAGACTTTGCTTTTGGTGGCATGTTTGGCTTCGGGGGCGAATACAATAGATCCGAAAAGACATTGGCGCGTAATGTTTTAGCACTAAGCTGTCCCAGTACAAAGACAATAGCATCAACCACATTAGACTTTCCAGACCCATTGGGTCCAACAATACAGGTGAATCCTGGGTTGAGTCTAATTGTGACAGTGTCTCGGCCGAATGACTTGAAGCCCTTGCATACAAGCTTCTCAATATATACCAAGACACTTACCTCTTCTCTTATTTTTCCTATTGCGCGGCATTATGCCCCTATTATCCACATGATACAATCTAACTTATTGATTGGTAACACAGGTGTATTACCTACATATTATATGAATTATATCGTTGTACGGTCACCGTAATTAAGACTCATTCAAAAAGATACTCATGTCGAACTTCTACTAGGAAACCATGGCGCGAAGTGCTCGTTTCAGAGCGATGTGCAACAGACCTAGCGACTCACGAGCTCCCTCTCCCGCAATTCCCGCCAGAACCAGCTTCACATCCCCCAGAATCAAGATGAACCCTTTCTCGGAGGCAATGCTAATCTCATTTAATTGGCCCTTGTCAAGTTTTGTAGATAGAAGGGCTGAATTGGCAGCGATTTTTACTGCGAGGTCTGCAATCTCTGAGTGATCAACATCAGCAGTTATTGTATGGGCAAACATCACATTTGCCTTTGCATCACATACAATAATTCCTTGAATGTCCACGTTAGCGGCCATTGTTTCGGCTACCACTTTCTCTATCTTGGCCTTGTCAACCATCAGTTATTTCCTCCATGAGGTTCTTATTGAACCATTGTCCATTGAATGTCTATACTGCTTAAATCTTCTCCGACATCATTAGTAATAAATCACTCTTCTGTATTTAGACAAGTGAAACTCAAATACTCAACTGTTCCTAATGTCTTGTAATCCAACTCATGAGTGATCAAACATGCCTATAATAAAAAGCACATCTAAGGCCTTTCCCAAATCAAAGAAGGTATTGGGTGACATCCCCTTTGTACTCCGTGTGGAGTTTAGTGAGCTGGAGTCCACAGGTGCAGTCATAACTGGCAAGCCAATTGCATGTTTCAAATGTAATGCATTTCTTCAAGAGGCAGAGTTGATTAAAGACGATCCCAAAATTGGAAAGCATTTCGTATGCAAGTTTTGTGGAACACTAAATGTTATCGAAGGCGAAATAATTCTTGCAGACGCTGATAGTGATGTTGTGCTTCACGTCCCAGAAACCACTGATGAATCAACTGGAGTGGCCGTCATTGGTGGAAATGCCCTTCTTGCCCTGATTGATGTTTCTGGCTCAATGTCAGGTGCAAATTTGGCAGCAGTGAAACGCAGCCTTATTGGAACTGTTGAGAGTCTTGCAGAGAATTCCCCTGACACATTGTTTGGACTAATTGCATTCTCAAGTCAAGTATATGCTATCAACATGATCACTGGCAATTATGTTGATCTATCCGAAGATGTATTTCAAAGTCGTGAAAAGATTGAAACTACCACAAAACAGTTGCTCGATGATATTGGACTGGTTCCCATTGGTCCTAATAGGTCGAAAATTAAAGATACAATTCAGGGTTTTGCTGCTGGCGGTGGGACTGCCCTTGGTCCTGCAGTAGTAATGGCGCTCACAATTGCAAAACTCAAGTCGGTTGAACGTGTTGTCCTATTGACTGATGGTCTTGCAAATATTGGAATTGGTTCTCTTGAAGGGTTCCAAGTGCCTCCAGCAAGGCAATTCTATCAAGAACTTGGTGAAATGTTCAAGGGTAACAGTACTATCTTTGATGTTGTCGGGATTGCCTCTGGTTCAGGAATGGAACTAAGGACGCTTGGATTAATGCCCGAAGCCACTGGTGGGCAGATGTACTATGTGACCCCTAATGAACTTGATGAGAGTCTGTCCGAAATTGCAGGTGCTCAACTTCTTGGTCGCGATGTGACTGTTCGATTGATAACACCCCCTGGAATAAGAGTTGTTGATGCATCAGGTGTTTCTGCATCAGTAGTAAGTCAACTCCAGACATCCATGAAGGGGCAGCTCGGTACCATTAGAAGAGATCAGGAGATACATCTTGAAGTCGAACCCGAAACTGAGATTGATTCATCTGAAGTGCCAATTCAGGTCCAGATTGAGTATACTGACTTTGAGGGCAACAGAAGGCTTCGCGTTGTCACTGAAAAGATGAAAGTCGCACAAGCTGAGGATGAGATCATGGAATCATTAGACCCCACGGTCTGTACCACATTTGTCACACAAAAGGCTGGTGAGGATGCTTTCAGTGGAAGGGAAGAAAAAGGTATGAGCAGAATGAAGGCCCTAAAGGAATCATTCAAGAGAAGGGCGAAGTCTGCTCCCTCGCCAGTACGTAAAGAACTGGACCGCGCTCAGATGGCTATTGATGATGAGATTCAATTAATGGAAACTGCAAGTCAACAAATGAAAGCAGCGGGCTCATCATCTGGGGCTGCTGATATGTTCTTCACCGAACAGATTCGACGAATGCGGAAGACGTCAAAGCAGATGTTTGATGATGAGGATGATGAATGATTATTGTTGTAAACCATATCTGGTCATCAAGAAATCAAATGGTATGCAAAAGTGTTATACGTCAAAAAATGTAATACAACATTAGAAATGCGCAAATTTACCATAGAACACATAATGCATATCCACAAGTCTAAAATACCTTCACGTGCGGTAAGAAGTGTGTGTGCATAAATCAAATGCATTGGAGACCCCCAAGCTTGAACAGCCAAGATAGAATCCAAACAATAATTGCCAAACTCAAGGCACAGGAGGGAGTCCGTGGTGTAGTAATCACCAACATGGAAGGGCTTCCACTGAGCAGCGACCTTGATCCCGAAACCACAGAGAATGTTGCTGCAATAATAACCTCCCTCGTTGGCAAAGCCATTGATGCTGTGGAAGAGTTAAAAGAGGGGACTTTATCATTCCTGACCCTTGACACAACAAAGGGCCAGATCAATATCGCACCGTCACCAAAGGAGGATCTAATACTAGTAGTCCTGAAGAGTAGTTAGGAGTGTTGCTTTATGAGCGATCCCAAAGTCTTTGATAGAATCCTGACAGATATCATACGCCAAGACAAGGGTGTGAAGAAAGTCATACTGGTTGATAAGACTGGCCTGACAATCGCCAATGTGTCAAAGTTGTCCTATTACGCTGTAGACACGGATTCAATCGGTGCGATAGCCAGTGCTGTCTTTTGTGCCAGTGAGGAACAAGGCAAAAACCTGCAAATAGGGGAGTTAGAGATTGTCACCTCAGAGTTTTCAGAGGGCAAAATATTTGCATCTGCTTGTGGCAAAGGAGTCTTATGTGTTGTGACTGAAGCTGAGGTCAACATTGGTCTAATTCGTCTTGTGATGAAGAAACAGGGTGTACAGTTGGCTGAAGAGCTGGACAAATTCCTCGCAGTTGAACCACTTGCTCCTTCAAAGGACGAGTTGGATGAGGAAGATCTAAAGTCTGCCCTTGAGGAGCTGGAAAGAGTCTGAGGGGAAAATAGCGCCCCTCCCCTATTTTGAAAGGCACACCATTATATTGACCTATTGAGATTCAGGCTTCTCGATTAATTTTTTGAACCAAGCAGGCATCACCATTCATTGTAAATTGGACAAATTGGACAATCTTGGACATAATAGTCCTGTCCGCCCACGAACGGCAGTAGGCACATTTCAGACCATTGTTTCCGATGAGACCATTTAAACTTCTCACAATTTCATAGTGGATCTCTTAGATGTTCTTTTGATTGGTGTCCAACCTCTACGCATCTATGCGAAACCCCAACAGTCCATTCTCTCTAGCAAATCTCTCTGCCTCTTCTCTGTCAATCTCCCTTGCGTCGCCAATGTCTACGTTCGCGCCCATCAACAACACCCTGTTCGGGCTAACACATCCACTTAAGATCTTTAACCAATCACCTAGATGCATGAATGTATGGAATCTCCCCAAGTCAAAGGCCAATAGAGTCCCTTTGGCGCCTTTCGTCCACATGGGCAACATGAATCTAAGCCTCTTCTAGGCACCTGCATCCTTTATTGCAAATTCTACCTCTTCACCATTGATCTCCATCTTATGAAACTCGAAACCAACTCCCATCGTAATCTTATGAGGTTCATATGTTTCACTGATGAGATATTTTATCAGAGTGCTCTTTCCAACATCACCCTCCCCTACAACAACTATGATTATTGGGTTGTTTTCAAGTCGTTCCAATTTTATGTCCATCCACACTAATGTGTTAATTGGTTTTTCTTGCCCAATTCTGGTAACCATTTGTTTATATTATAATCTTAAATAGAGTTAACTCCTTGGTAATTGTGCCACAAAGGCTTTTATGAGAGTGTAATCCTAAAACACTTAAATCCCGATGACACTCTCCAAACTCGGGCCATTGCTGATCTGCAACTGCAGCGACTCATCGAGGTGCAACATGAATGCACAACATCTCTAATGAAAAGATGCTCAGCATATTCCAAATCCACTTCGAACTCTATAAAGGTGATAGTTGTATATGAGAAAAGATGACAAGGGCAGAATCCATCTGAAACTGGTATTCTATGGCCCCTCACTGGGCGGTAAGACCACTGCCCTGCGTTGGTTGTATGGCCGTGTAGAGGGACTCCAGAAAGGCGAGTTTACATCAATCGAAGATGAAACTAACCGAACGCTGTTCTTTGACTATGTGCCCATGAGTGCTGGAGGTAGGGTTCTTTTTGATGTGTTCACAGTAGCAGGTCAGAAAAGGCACAGGCACCAGAGAAAAGTGGTGTTGCAAGGTACGGATGGTATTCTCTTTGTTGCTGACTCATCTCCTGATCAGAGAGAAGAGAATGTTGAGAGTTTTGAGGAACTCAAGCTCTTCCTTGGAGACGCATTGGGACGCGAGATTCCAATTGTGGTGATGTTGAACAAACGCGATCTTCCAAACAGAATGTCACGTCAAGAAATGTTGGATCTCTTAGGCCTTGGAGAGAATGTTCCGATATATGAAACAATTGCTATACAAGGCGTAGGAGTTAAGAGGGCATTTCAAGCTATAGCTAGAGAGGTAATTCTTAGAAGGATGTATAAATAGGTGAGGCCTGATGACCGAAACACGTGGAGACACACTAGAAGGAGTTTTGAAAGAACTACAAGGTAGTATACCCGAGATTGAGGCATGTGCAATTGTCAGTGTGGAAGGCCTCCCAATCGTGTCAGCTCTTCCAAATGATGTTGATGAGGCCAAAGTCGCAGCCATGACAGCTGCAATGTTGACACTTGGGGAAAAGGCGGCAATTGAACTCGGAAAGGGAACTCTAGAACAGGTGAATGTTAAGGGGGAAGACGGCTGGCTGCTTGTGGTCCAGGCGGGCATGAATGCATGTCTAACTGTTTCAACCACTGCAAATGCAAAACTTGGACTTATATTCCTTGATATGAAACGTGCTGCTGAGAAGATAGCAAAGATGATATGATCCTATCACTATAATTCATCATTCACCAAATCTATATACAAATCATAATTTCAACACACAAGCGGTGAATGCAATTTGAATTTCTCAGGGCCAGTTTATCGATTATATGAGTGGTGGCTGTTCAGACAGCTGAATAAGGAACGGGCACCTCGTCATGTGGGACTGGTTCTTGATGGAAACCGTCGCTATGCACGTGAGCATGGTCTTAATGCACCTTGGTTTGGGCATCGCAAGGGCGCTCAGAAGATCATGGAAGTCCTACGTGTTCTATGGGAAGCTGGTGTTAAAGTATGCACGCTCTATGCATTCTCAATCGAGAATTTTCAACGCGACCATGCTGAAGTAGAAGAAATCATGAGACTGGCAAAGGAAAAGTTCTCGGAGGTCGTAAACAATCCCGATGTTCATCGTCACAAGGTGAGAATCAATGCAATTGGTCGAGTGGACCTTCTACCTGAAGATGTGCAAGAGGCAATTCGTGCCGCTGAGATTGAAACCAGACAATACTCTGATCATGTCCTTAATGTCGCCATAGGATACTCTGGTCGTGCCGAACTTGTGGACGCTGTGCGCGCAATTGGTGAGAAGATCAAGGGGGGTCAGGTCGACCCTGATGACATCGATGAAGAACTGATTGAACAACATCTATACACAAATGGCATCCCAGACCCAGACCTGATAATTCGAACATCTGGAGAGGAACGCCTGTCAGGTTTTCTCTTATGGCAGTCTGCATATTCCGAACTCTACTTTGCTCAGATATACTGGCCTGCAGTCAGGCGAATTGACATTTGGAGAGCATTGAGGTCGTATGAACGCAGATCAAGACGATTCGGAAAATAATACCAGCGCCCTCACACGTTTTATATGTTAATGACAATTGTCACTAGAATCAGTGAGGTCATCATCCATATCATTTTCAGGAGAACAATATCTTGTCCAGAAAGACTCTTGATGTCTACCTTGGGATCATTCATACCAACATGGATCCAATTGTCAAATCAAAGGTAGAGTCTGTAGTCGGCAGATACACCAAGGTGATGATTAACGGTCAACCTCTATCAACACTCCTCGACAAATTCATCTCTCTTTTTGCAAAATTGTTTGCCTATTTAGACAACAAGAGCCATGTTGATGTTTTAGATCTCACAACATCAATAGACCTCCTTGACATTTTCACCTCAACCACAAAGTGGTGGCTCCTGACACGAAAAGACCCTTACATTACCATTCGTCCCTCATCTCATGATCCACGGAACTTTCTCTCATCCCTCAATTCAGTGCAGATTGGGAGTCTGACCTTGAGTAGAATCTCAGGGTCGTTGGACCGCCTCTCCCGATTCCTAGACGATCAAGATATACTAGAGTCTAACGATTACTCCGAACTCACCGACGCAATATCATCATCTTGGGTCCTACTAAGCGCATTTATCTGTAAGAATCAGGGACGAAACGTGACCAATGAGGAGGACTTTGAGAGGGCCTATGACATTATTCGGGTGCTTCTGTTCTATACACCACGTGAAGACTTTCGTTCACTGACTGCAATCCGTCAGATCTGTACCAGTTCTATTATTCCTTGTCTTGCTGATGTTATACTATCTTCTGAGTTTGAGCACCAATTGAACTCATCAACTGCCGCACACCTTGAACTTAACAACAGTGAAATGCTATCTAAAACACTGCCATCAAATCCAAGAATAACAAGAAATGTGCTCACCGATGCAATTCGATTTCTGGTCAGAATTGTGGCTGCTAAGGAGGGAATTGAACATGTGGATGGCACGTATTATGAGATGCTCACCGCAAAGGCCATCGATCTACTAAACAGTATTGGAATATCTCCCAGCTCACTTGCTAATGAACAAAGAGTTCTAGAAATCTTCAAAATGCTCAAGTTTCTACCAGAGGTTGATGAACGAATCAGTCTGCTTAGTCGTAGGATTGAGTCATTAATTATCACATCAGTGGGGAACAAAGAGTTTCTGCTGCAGCATCCCCGTCTGGTGTCTCAGATTGTGTCACTGACACTCCTTGTAAGTGCACTCACTAAGGAGTCTGATTCTTCCTTGGGATATTATGATATCAAACGGGGATTAATACTGGTTAACCAGATTATTTCCAACGTATAGTCCTTTCACAATACTACTCGCTGATTATTATCCTGGCGTCCACAACCAAGGCACCCTTTCCCTGTTCATAGACAAATGTTGGGTTACAATCGAGTTCTATAATCTCAGGGTTTTCATTCACCATCTTGGACACTTTCATGATTATGTCAACCAATGCATCAGTGTCTCTGGGTTTCTCGCCCCTGATGCCATCAAGAATCTTGGCAGCCTTGATCTCCCGAATCATTTCTCTGGCATCATTTTCTGTCAAAGGAATCAGTCTGAATGTCACATCCTTCAGTATCTCGACAAATATGCCCCCAAGACCAAACATGAGTGCATGCCCAAATTGCGGGTCCTTTGTAACTCCAATGATGACTTCTGTTCCCATATCCGCAAAATCAGAGATGAAGACACCACGCGAAAGATCAACATCTATTCCCTTTTCCTCTCCATACTTCTTTGCATTCTGCATTATCTCTTCAAATGCCTTACGGACATCATCCTCAGTCTTCAGATTGATCTTGACTCCTCCAGCGTCTGACTTGTGAAGAATGTCCTTTGACAATATCTTGAGTACCACAGGCAGACCTATCTGTTTGGCCTTCTCAACTGCCTCATCTGCTGTGGATGCAGTGGCATATGGAGGAATTGGGATATCATACGATCGCATAATGTCTTTTGCCTCATTCTCCAAGACAAATACTCGTCCTTCAGCACGTGCATTCTCGAAAATCTTCTTTACTTCTTTCATCTCTGATTAATCCCCTTGATGTCCTTTGATTGCATGACTCTTATTTATGATTTGTCCGACCTGCAGTTCTTTTGAACTCCCTTCCAAATTTAATCTCTCCATATCTGGCAAGAGCCCAAGCTGCAACTGACGCTTTCTCTCCCGTGGCATAAGTTGGGATTCCCATCAGCTGCATTATTTCTCCCGCCTTTGTTGTGAAACTTCCCCCCATGGATACAACGATGAATGGCTTTTTCGATTGTCTTTGATGATTTGCCACAACATTGGTCACATCCATACCCAGACTTGGGGTCTGTAATAATACCCCCGCAACAACAATGTCATAATAATCCCCTTGCAATGCCTCTTTCAAGGCTATATCATACCTTGATGCATTTGCATCTCCAACCACATCTATTGGGTTATGAATAGCACAATATCCTGGAAGACTCTCTCTCAAGCGTTCCTCCAGTTCTGGTGGTGGTGGCGGAACTGCAAGACCCACTGCCTCCAATGCATCAGTGGTCATGACTCCAAGACCTCCTCCATTTGTCACTATGAGCACACGATCTCCCCTAGCTGGAGGCTGCATTGAGAGTGCCTTTGCCATGTCGAACATGTGCTCGAAGTTGTCAGCCCTGATAATCCCTGCCTGCTTGTAAGCTGCATCTGCGACTTTGTCCGATCCGGCAAGAGATCCAGTGTGTGAACTCGCTGCAGCCCTTGCTCTCTCTCCTCTACCAGATTTCACAACAATGACAGGCTTCTTGCTCGTCACTTTCTTTGCCGTTTCAAAGAAGGATCTGCCCCCACCAGGGTCATAACCCTCGGTGTAATAGCAAATGACCTGAGTTGTATCATCATGGGCCAAATAATGTAGCAGGTCATCATCATCAACATCACACTTGTTGCCCAGACTGATTATCTTACTAATTCCAAGTCCGAGTTCACTGGTCCAGTCTGCTATTGCTGCAGCAAAGGCTCCCGACTGGGACACCAATGAGATATTTGCAACATTGCTGGGCTTTGGTCTATTACAACGATATTCGGGCAAGAAGAATGTATCGACATGAGAGTGAGTATCAATGACCCCCACACAGTTTGGCCCGATGATACGCATACCATGCTTCTTTGCAATCTCAACAATCTCGTCCTCCAATTCTGCGCCCTTTGGTCCAGTTTCTGAAAAGCCCCCTGAAACCACTATTACAGCTTTTGTACCCTTCTCTGCAACATCTTGCATCACCCTTGGAGCAATTCGCGCAGGGACTGCTACAACAACCATGTCCACCTCACCTGGTATCTCTTGCATTGATGGATAGCAGGGCACTCCTAGGACCTGTCTATATTTGGGATTGACTGCATACACCTTGCCCTCATACATGGGCTTGATGAAGTTCTGCACAATGGCCTGTCCAACGCTATTGGGCGTTACCGATGCACCATAGATTGCAACACTCTTTGCATTAAAGAAGAGGTCGAGTCCTTCAGTCTTCACTCCTGACACATAGTATCCCTCTGACATAGTAAAGATTACAGCAGTGAATACTCACAAATGTTTTAGATAAAAGCCTGTTCAATTGAACCAAATGCGATATCACAAGTCTAATAGCAATTCTATCATGATACTCTCATAGTGATATCACGTTGACCATTGACATACTACGCGATGGCAAAAGCATAATCTCTGCTGATATTGAAGATCTGAACAATTGGATGCAAAGAGGTTTTATCGCTCGTCTTAACAAGTTTGGAAACACACTCTATTGCTACAGCCCAACAGCGTACCCATATCGGATAAAAGACCACCATCACAAGAACCGATTGAACTTCATCTCATTGAGCGTCACTGGGGCATCATGCTCCCTTAACTGCGACCATTGTGGTGGCCATCTATTGAAGGGCATGGATGCTGCCCTTTCTCCCAATGATCTGATTGAGAAATGTCGGAAGGTAAAGGAATCAGGCGGACAGGGCGTATTGATCAGTGGCGGGTCAGACTCTGCAGGTCATGTGCCTATTGATCGATTTGCTGATGCTATTGCTACTGTGAAAAAAGACTTTGATCTGCAAGTTGTAGTACATACAGGCCTAGTAAGTCGAAAGACTGCAGAACTACTTGCAGACGCTCAGATTGATGCTGCAATGCTCGATATTATCGGTGACTCGGGAGTTGCAAAGAGCGTATATCATCTTGATAATGGACCATCGAGAATGAAGAAAACCCTGATGCTGTTTCGCGAATATGGTGTCCCAACAGTCCCACATATTCTCATTGGTCTTGATTATGGTAATCTGAATGGCGAACTTGAAGCATTAGAGATGATATCACATACTTCTCCTGCTGCAGTAGTTGTAATTGCATTGAGCCCCCTGAGAAACACACCAATGGCACAAGTGTCCCCTCCCAGCCCTGTTGATATTGCCAGAGTCCTGACTATTGCACGCCTGAGCTTGCAAAACATTCCTCTATTATTAGGATGCGCCAGGCCAATGGGTTCCCACAAGATTGAAACCGACAAGCTTGCCATTCGCAGTGGGGTGAATGGTGTTGCATTAATCAGCCAAGAGGGGGTTGATACTGCCAGATCGCTTGGTCTCAAACCCCAATTTGCTGATGTCTGTTGCAGTCTTGCTTATCAACACTTCAAAGTAAACCAGTGAACCTGTTAGCAGCATAATAACCAAAATCGAAGACCCAAAGCCCTACTGCAGCAAAGATGAAATGCTGATACGGAATCACAAGTAATAATACTGTGATCTTGAGCGTGAAGCGATTCTCAAAGAACCAACTGACAACTCTGTTTCTTCTCTCTTTAACATCTGACCAATCATTTCCTCTCTCATCGATAAAACCAGCTATTACCATTGCACTTAGTGTGATGATCAATGCACCCGGACTGGTGACTGCTGGTATTCCAAGAACCAGAATCACTAATCCTATCATTATAAACCCTATTGCATAATGTACCCGGTTTACTTTTCCTGATATTACAACTGCAACTATTATGGCACTCATCAAAATTAGATCCCATTCAGACAAGGTCATAATGATGCCGAATGCAAGTCCCGCCATTCCTAATGGAACCCATGCTGCTCTGGGCCTATTGGATTCGTCCAACAGGTCATCTCCGATCTTCAGTGTTAACCCTGCCGCTAGATACAGCAGGAAGTGAATGATGGTATCAATCATGTTACTACGACCGCATCAGATAGATTTGGAGGCCTACTGATTGTTCCTCAGACTAACTATGATTCATCATTGGACATATGTCCTAAGAAGCCAAACTACATCATCGGAACAACCACTAGTGCCAGATTATGCTCTATTTTCTACTCAGATAAAAGTTAGCACTATTATTCCAGAAAGACTGGGGTCCCTAATGCTTGTCCGGGCAGATTGGTCCTGAATTTTGCTCTGACCGCACCGCTGTTACCATGAGGTCCTAGAACCTTACCAATAATCTCCTTGCCCTCTGGTGAAACCCATCTGACCCTTCTTCCAATGAGTAATGCTGCCTCATTTCTTGATTTGACCTCATTGAATACGAGAAGAACTTGGTTGGTGTATTGGCGATGCTTACCTCTGCGATAACTTGCAACAACACCTTTCAAGCCTTTCAGGATTTTACTCTCGGACATCTAGGACTCCTCTTTCATTAGATTCTCGATGACCGCTTATCGAATTCATATAAGACTTACTGAAGGGATACTCCTCTCTTATTCTCTGATTGCGATACACTCTGATCGGGAACGGCCTGCCTCAACTCCCGTTCCTTCTCGAGCAGCACATCACGTATCGAATAGCCTGTGATACTCCTTTTCCTCGCAATTCTGAATAATGCGAGCCATGCCTGTCCATCTGCGTTTGGTCCCTGATGGAACAAATTATCTACAATGATCCGAGCGACTGCTATCTTATCATCTGATGACTCAACACGACTCTCTATCTCATTTTCAACCCTGACATACTCCGAAGTCCGTTTTATTGCAATGACCGCACTAATCACAGGTAATACAACAAGGAAAGTCACGATCACAATCACTTCTACAAGCCATTCTAATGCTACCAAGTAATAGATAATGAATGCAAACAACACTACAAAAAATGAAATAGACTCCACTGCAGTGTTTTTCACACTTGATATTCGCCAGTCGTAATATCTTGATAGTACCGAGGTCGGAGTCTGAAACCGCATTAATTCCTTGAAGTATGCCTTCTTTGCTCTCTGATTGAGTAATAGCCAGAAGAATTGTAACGCCAAGATTATGAGAATCACATTGTAGTAGATTAGAAAGATAGACTGCATATTATCATCATATTTTGTTCTGCTTAAATCTCCTTGCACGCGACAGATTAGTTTCGCCCATCTCTCTAGGGACACACTGTTCTCTCAAACATATCAAGACAATCAATAATCCTAAACTTGATTTGGTACTACTCTCACTTGATTCGTTCTGAATCACTAGGGGGCGGGTCAATGCCCTCCCGGAAACTGGCCCGTCCTCCAGTTCCTCTTTTATGGAATGACTTATCATTGTACTCTAACACTCTTGCCATGTGGAAAGAATGAAGCGTGTAGAGCATTTCAACCCCGAAGCGTCCAAGAGTGTTTCATCATTCATTGAACAGATGTTGAATGTTGGGGTCCTTGGCGCGGGGCGTCTTGCCAGAGCCGCACGAATATTCAAACAGATGATTACTGATGATAAGTGCTTCACGTTCCTGTCAATGTCTGGGCCCATGGTTCCAGGCGGATTGCGAATTGCAGTTAGTCAGCTTGTTGAGAAGGGCCTTATTGATGCAATAGTCACTAGTGGTGCAAACATTGTTCATGATCTATTAGAGGCATATGGCGGGGCGCACTATCGTGTTCCATCTGGAATTAATGACGAACAACTTCGCTCTGAGGGCATGGGACGAGTTGCAGATATATTCATCTATGAACAAGACTTTGAAACATTTGAGGAAAAGATCTACGCTTTTCTTGACTCACTTCCTTCGGAATCAATGTCAGGGATGTCACCAAGTGAGTTTCTTCATACCATCGGTATGACCTTGACAGATAAATCATCCATCTTGTACCAAGCTGCTCGAAAGAACGTGCCCATCTTTTCACCAGGTCTAATGGACTCTATGCTCGGATTTCATCTCTTTACCTATAGCACAGCAAAATCCTTCTCACTCGACTTTGTGAAGGACCTTCGAGTTCTGGCGGAACTGATCAATAGTGCAGAGAAGACAGGAGCAATGATGCTTGGGGGTGGTTTGACAAAGCACTTCACAATGGGCAGCACTATACTCAAGGGGGGTCTCGATTACGCTGTTCAGATTACCCTTGACCGTCCAGAGGGTGGCAGTCTGAGTGGGGCGCCACTCAAAGAAGGCGTGTCATGGCAAAAGATTCAAGTCGAAGCGAACTATGAAACAGTCATTGGTGATGCAACAATACTGTTCCCACTAATTGTCGCCTACTCAATGAATTGATTGACATGCCACAATCCTTTTATTCTTTTAACAAGGCATTCCGCTGAACTTGGTTATATTACACCATGACCTGTACTCAGGTGAGGCATTATGGGAAAACGCCCTGGACACTGTTATAGACTCGCGGATAGACCGCCATTCGTACGCAAGCGATATATACATCGTCAGCCAGCCAGCCGTATTGTCAGCTTTGATATGGGCGCCACAAATGGTGATTTCGAGGTCGAACTATCTCTAATTGGCCTTGAGAGATGTCAGATCCGTCATCAGGCACTAGAGGCTGCACGAATTGCATCTAACCGTCACATGACAAAGACTGTTGGTAGACGCAATTATCACCTTCGGATCAGAGTCAAACCCTTCCACTATCTCAGGGAGAACAAGATGATCTCTGGTGCAGGGGCTGACCGTGTTCAGGATGGAATGAGAAAAGCATGGGGTAAGGTCATTGGTATTGCTGCACGAGTCCGACCAAACCAACCATTGATTACAATTCGATGCAACCGAGAACACATCAAAGAGGCACGACGTGCATTGGAAAAGGCTGCACCGAAATTTCCAACACCTTGTAAGATTGTATTTGATAAAATCGATCCAGAGTTGAAAAGACGGCTTGGTTACGGGATTTAACTTCTATTCTCTTCCACAAGCTCTTTTATTCTCCGGATTGTTCCAGTCATGGTTGCTGCTTCACGTCCAGTTATGTATGCACGAGCAAGTAGATTTTTGAACACCTGCTTAGCAATAGGCTTTTTGAACTCCTTAAGACTGGTCATTTCCACGAGTTCATCAAAGAACATGTACACCTGTTCTCTCTGCCGCTTTGTTGCAACTGCATGTCTGACTTGTTCAAAATCATTTCCATCCATGGTCCTTCTGTATATGTCATAAAGGGTCACTGCAATTGCATGGCTCAAATTCATACTACGATACTCTCTTGATGTTGGAATTGTAAATACAAGATCACATAGAGCGAGCTCTTCATTTGTCAGGCCAGCTGACTCACGACCGAAGACTAAAGCAATATTGCCCTCTAGCAGTGTTGGGTTTGGTAACTCTGGAAGTGGGACGAGAGCTCGTGTCACACTCAGTCTGCCCCCAGCCCTTGCAGAACTTGCCCATGTTAGATCCATGTCATCCAGTGCATCTTCAAGATCATCGAAAACCCCAGCATCATTCAGAACATCCTTTGCATGGACTGAGAACATCTGAGCATATTGATCATTACGTACATCATCGCCCACAATTCGTAGATGATTGAATCCAAAGTTCTTCATGACCCTTGCGACAAACCCCACGTTCCCTGCGTTTTCAGGCCATACAAGCACCACAAACAGGTTTGAAAAGTCTGGTTGTTCTGTTTCATTCTGCATTTTTATCTACCATCATTTACTAAGAAGTTGCAATATGTCCCCGTCTCGAAGTGGATAATTCAGCCCGACCTGCCTTCGCTTTATCTTATCGTTCTCTCTAATGATCACTGCTGAACGAAACCGCTCGACAAATAAGATCTTATGGACCTTTCTTGCTGCATCTTCTACAACCGATCCCTCAGGCAGAACAATTGGCTTGTCTTCCTTCTTCCTTCCAGGTACTTTCGTGTATACCCTTAGAATATCTAGGTGATCGTAGATCTCCTCTTTCATCACATCCAAATTCTCCCCCTTAAGGGCAGAAATTGGGACAATCACAAAATGATCATTGTATTTGGCCTTAAGCTCCTCAAAGCGCTCTGCAGAACCAGGGAGGTCTCCTTTTGTTGCAATTATCATTGCCCGCACATAAGCCACACTTGCATCCATTGCATCACTTAGCTGTTGCAATGTGGCAGGCTTCTGAAACCTGATTATTATGTTGTTCACCCTCTTTGCGCGCAGATACTCATACAGCTCATCTCGTGTTCCCTTGAAGTTCTGAATTCCAAATATCTGGATTCCTCCATCTCCTACCCGTTGTACTCGTATAGCACTCTTCTCTCTATTCAGACGAATTCTTGCTGCATCTAGTTCTTTTCTGATAACAGTCATTTGTGACTCGATGTCTTGAGACAGATCTATTATCAACGCGATACAGTCAGTGTTTCTTGCCAAGGCCAATGACTGCCTACCAATTGTGGTTTCATAACTGCCATCAAATACCCCAGGCAATTCAACAAGCTGAATATTGATGTCCTCAAAATGCATCATTGCTGGAGTGGGTTTTGTAGTGGCAAATGCATAATCTGCAACAGTAAGATCAGCGTTGGTCACCGAGTTGATCAATGTTGACTTCCCACTATTGGTCACACCTACTAGGCAGACTTGTCCAGCACCCTCTTTT
>JAJRWI010000058.1 GCA_024276825.1 archaeon | reverse complement strand
CCATATAAATACGGCCCATTTTCGTTTCAGATGTATCATGATCTCTATCGTCTGGAGAGAGAGGGAATTATCAGGCAGTCAGACATTGAAGTAAGAGAGTTGAAGCATATTCCAAATAATATTGATAATTCTATCAAAGAGATCATCGACCGTCAGATAGAGGCATTCAAAAAATGGACAATGAAGAGATACTGAACTATGTCTATTCCAACTATCCAGAATATACGGTTTATGACCAAATTGAGAAAGGCTCCCAGAAAAAGGGGAAGGGAGTAGTTACCATTGGTTATGAAGGCAGGACTATTGATGAGTTTCTTAGTGTAATGATATCCAATGGTGTCAATGTTGTCATTGATGTACGAAAGAACCCATCCAGCCGCAAATTTGGCTTCAACAAGACCAAATTGAGTGATTACCTGAGTAGATTCAAGATTCAGTATGTTCATATTCCAGAGCTTGGCATTGAGGCGTCATTAAGGAAAAATCTTGAATCCTATGAGGACTATCGAGAACTCTTCAAAAGATATGAGGCAGAATTAATCAATAAGGAAGACATTCTAGCAAGAATAAAGAAAATGAGTGAGCAAAGCAGAGTTGCGCTTCTTTGTTTTTAGAGAGATAATCAATTTTGTCATCGAAGCATCATTGCAAAACAATTGGAAAAAATGGCAGTCAAGGTGACCAATATTTGAGCTGGGAGAAGAAGAAGGTCTTAATCACTGTGAGAATTCAAAATGGCAATTATCAGTAAAATGAATATCATAATCTAGCAATTGTTAAATAAGCAACAAAAAGACAGAAATAAAAGGTTCTACATTTTATTATTACAAATGAGTTAATTAATTACGCAGCAAAGTTGATAGTGGTGGACTGAGTATTATGGCAAGCATTTGGATGCTCTCAAAAGATTCAATGAGAGGAATGCGTATTGCGTCAGCGGTTTCAGATTTCATTCATGAAGCAAGAACCTTGAATACACCAGATGAGCACACTAGAGAGAGGATTATCAAAATATTGAGAGAGATAATAGAAGGAGCAAGAAGTTTCATAGAGAGAGAAATCATAGTAGAGGCTTTCTTAGTTGAATTAGCAGAAAACCTCGTCAAGGAATTAGAAATAGATCCAACAGGACTAATAGAAAGACTTGATGATTGCATCCAACATATTGAGAACAATGAAACAAGTGGGAAATGTTTTGATATTCTTCGAGTTATTGCAAATAATGCCATCAACATAACATCAAGGAGTGTAGATCCACGATCACTTTTCCTTCATTAAATGAAAAATATGTAATATTACTTAATTACAGATTGCGATTATTAAACAAGCAATTAGAAACAATGCCACAAAAGGTCCCGTTTGACATTATTAAGAAATATTCAAAGTATTTGAGTGACAGAGTTTCTGAATACATATCCAGAGCTTCTCATGACATTGATAGTATTTACACAATAAATGATATTCGACTTGCTCGATTTTCATTGGATTGGTTAACATTTCAACAGCAATTGATATCAACTGCTGTTCAATGTAGTAAATCAAACAAGTGGATATCTTTGCAAGGCCTTATTGAGTATTGTTCCAAAATGATGGAAATAAGTGATCCAACATTAGGAGTGTTTTCAACAATCTATGGAGCTACTGGTGCTTTTGATTATTACAACAGAATAGATTCATCATCAGATATTGATTATTTTATTATTTTAGTGCACGAGTTTGACCCCCCTATATTTTGGTCTCTTGCAATTCATGAGATTGCTCATTGTTGGTTAAGTTCAAAGGATGTTGTTATGAAAATTAGCAAGCAAATTCATTCAGGATTGGATATTAAGTATCAAGAAGGAAGAATAGAAGAGGCAATTTGTGATGCTATTGCAACATCATTTATTGGTCCCCCATATCCCTTTGCATATATAGAGTGTTTATGGCCTGTTTTCAATCAATTTGCAGACGAACATCCCCATCATTCATTTCGAGTCCATCTAATGACTGAAGTATTAAGAGAGAATGGATTTAATAAAACTGCTAATGACATTGAGGAGATTGCTCGCAACATTTTGGTATATGATTGGGCAGACGAGGAGATTGTGGATTCAATTGATCTTATAAAAGAAGCAGCATGTCAAACAAGTTTCAAATTCACACTTGATAGTATGACCGAAATAGATTATGATATTGTTGAATTTACATCCCAACCACCAAATGATGTTAGATGCTTATTCAACGTTGGTTGGAAATTAATAAACAATGCACCAGATAATAGGTACTTTAATGTGTTTGAAAGTGTATCGAACATTATTCAGATGAGTTTAGAAGGGAAGAGTACTGCGTTCAAGCCCTAGGCTTGTTTCCCTTGCAAGTTTGTGGGCCATTCGTAAAGGAGCTGGAGTTGAAAAGCTCTTTCCAGGCGATGCCCAATTTAAATATGAGAGCCTGAATATATCTTCGACCGCCTTCAACATTTCAATAGTTCCTTTTATTGGAATGAAATCAATTACAATTGGATTTGGTGTACCATGACTATATTCGTCTGCTCCTGCAGCGCAAAGAACAATATTTGAATTGTCGAGAATATAATAATCACCAGAATTTGGACGCCAGACATCGGACTCATTACCTCTATAGATTCTAAAGGGAGTTGATTCTCTTACGGATACAATGGCGCCATGATGAAGTGCAGACCTTTCAAGAATTTCTTGAAATGCAAGATATTCTTGCTTACCTATACTTCCATCACGAAGGTATATTATTGATCTTGCATTTGGAACAGCTGACTGTGCATATTCAATGCAAGACTCAAGGCCCACCTTTGTAATTGACTCCCCAACAGTTAGTTTTTTCTCACCTAGTTTATACAGACCGTTTTTATTATACACAATTAAAAATGCCCAAGTTTCGGATTTTGCGCGACCAACATCAATTGCGATGTAGCAATCATAATGTAATTTGGTATCTAAAACCCATGGGATAAATCCAGCTCGTGTTAAGAGTGATGATATAAAACCGGAGAGATAGAATTTCTTCCCACCAGTGATTGCTTTAACCACGGTGGAAGTAATGCATTTTGAAGGAACCCCAAGATGACCACATATATTTGTTATTTTGTCATGTAACTGATTATCCTTATCGTCTATAATTGCAATCACTAATGATTGTTCAGGTTTGATTGATAATGAGCGCTGAATTTGGGTTTCCATAGCTTTCAAGTCGGTTTCCAGAATAATCGGCTTGTTTGGTAGTCTAACATTCAATTGACTTTTAGCATATTGAACCAGTAGCCTATAGAAATGTTTTAGGTACATTTTGGTCTTAGAAAATACAAATATTTTCTTAATCCGCACAATTTGATACAATCCATTCTTTAACTCATCTTGAATTTGTGAAGGTAATACCCTTTTTTTCCGGCCTGCGATGATATATGGTAGTCTAAAATGATTTGAAGGAGGGTATTCAAGTGGCTTTTGAAATAGCAGCTTATGCGGACCAAAATCAAGTAATGAGAGATCATATTTTTCAAAAAAATCCATAGTCTTATTCCAGCGGGTTCTTGCAGTATGTTCCAAATCACGATCATAGAATGGAGCATCATCAGTGTAATAGGTATAGCCATCTTTAATCTTTGAGGGGACATCTTGAAAAGGTATGCTCTTAAAAAGAAATTGTGGTGCAAAAGTCATAGTTCCTTGTCGCAGTCCTGGTTGATCCAAGTCTAACCTGCCTCCCAAGTTTTTATTGTGATATTTTAATAACAGATAATCTGCAATTGTTTGAGAATCATTCCCATGTGTTCCAGAATATGACTTTACAGGAATTTCTGATATTGGACGTGGATCAAACCCATCAATTGTTACATCCATGGGTGACAAACTATAGAAGAAATGAATTCCCTTGAAGGTCCTCCCTAAATTCTTCATATATTGTTTGTTATATTCTATTTCTTCCATAAGTGATTGCAAACCATTTTCTTCAATATATTCAAGATAGGGACTAGACTCGTAATATTTTGTCATAACATCAAGAGAGAGAACTATCCGTCCATCATTAAGAATATTATATCGAAAATTCAGGCCTTCAAAGAGAAGGATATTATATCCATTATCATGAATTTCTGTTCCTTTCTTTGAAAAAAAGGCATGGGGTCCACCCTTCCATAAGATAGCCCTTAATTTGTATTCTTTTGTTTTGTTCAATAGTGAGGCAAGTGTTTTGTTTAGTGATAATGACGGATCAAGTGTCTTTTTGCCCTCATATGTTACATGTGCATCAATCATTCGTGTATCTTTGATTGGCGTTTTGATAAAACCAATTGCATAGTCTTGCTGATTTTCCGAATATTGGACAAAAGAAGTTCTGCTAATTTGTTCCAAAATTTTAATCGCTTTGCTGATAATCCCATATTTCTGAAACCCTACACCTACGCCTTCAATTTTGAAAACATCTAGGTTTTGTCTGATGTCATCAATAGTCAGATTAGATTGAAATACATTTGAAATGATCATATAATTATTCAATAGTCATTGCATCCCCTACCAATAGGAATGATTAGCATACTGCATTACAATGATATAATCTTAATGAAAGATATTGGGGAAAAATGAAAATGAAGTGTTCTAATTCTAATAGGATATTGTAAGTCTTTTGTTCTAATATTGTAATGTAATTGGTGGAGATGCAAGTCAAAGGGCCCATGGTTTGAGGGGGGATAAAAATTGTTCGTATTGAGAGAACACAACCTTTTGCATCAATATTGTTTAGTAGCCAGATGTTGCATTGCAGTTAGAAATCATTTTTCAAAAACGAGAACACAAGCTAGATAATTCGCATAATCTATTAAATAAGAAGTGGCATAATTTATACAGACAAAGAAGTGTGCCATTATGAATGGTCTAAGAGAGATTGAAGTTGTTGGCACAATATCAATGGTTCTTGATCGCTATGTGGTGACCACGGATGATGGCAAGGAATACGGACTCTCAGCAATCATGCCTTGGACATCTGTTTCTGCAGACTATGGAACTGAGGAGTTCGCCAGGCATCTGGGGAAGAGAGTGAGAGTGACCGGCCAGACTGATGGTTCCACAATCTATGGTGCACAGGTAAGTAATGCATGATGACCATAGCATATGTTCAGATGGAATAATGAGTAGTCTTATCCAATCATTCAATCTGCTATTCACTAGGATTCTCGATTTTGCCATCCCGTCTTAACCGACTCCAGTCAGTACAGAGTAGTACAATGATAAGAAGGGGAAGAATGGTGGTCAGGGTGTCTGTGCTTAATGATCCAGTCAGAAACAAGAGTATTGCGATTATCAACAATATGCTAGTACCGATAGCAGACAGGTAGACGTCAATCTTTCTTTTTACGAGTTCTTCATGAAAGCCAATAGCCGCCCCAAGAAGCAATAGAGCAATAATGATAAGAATGGCCATAGATATAGCTTTCAGCAATAGCGCAATCATGGACTGCATCAATACTACACCACACATGTACAACCAGAGTTCAGCTGTTTCCAGTTAATTGCAATTGACACATAAATCTTCAGAAAACAAGAGCGACTAGATAATTTAAGCGCCCGATAATTCGAGTTATCTACCTCACTCATGTTGGTCAATAAAGCCCTAAAACATCTCGTAGTGTGACTTGAATCTTCACAAAAGTCTTTGATGCTAGTGGATTCTTCAATTTTTCAGATATGCGCTCAATAGAAATGGCACATATATTATGGCAGAGTGCATAGGATGTTTGTGGAAGCGCGTTTCTATCATCAATTTTTACAACAGTCCACTAAGTACGTCTTGTTGATGTCACTGGGATAATAATTACTATTTCTAATGATTCACCTTTGTGCTTGAATTTCCGTGGATTAGAGATTACAATGCAGGGACGTTTGCCCATCTGTTCATGACCAATACGCGAGCTCGAATCTCCCAGATCTGCAATTATAACATCACCAGGAGATAGAGAACTAGCTGAGTTCATAGCAAGTCTTCGCTCCAAGCATTATGCTAACTAAGTATGTTCATCGTTTTCCATTGAGAATTCAGTTCGAGGTGTGACTTTAATTAGTGATTTCTTCTGACGCCTTTGAAGGAGTTCTGTTTGCGTCAGTATTTCTTGAGTCCAATCTCTCAATAGTTCTTCCAGTTCTTCTATCTGTTCATTAGAGAGAGAAATTCTGAATTTGACTATGTGTGCTACAACAAAAACAAGTACCATAAGAACAGAGTGATTGAACCCCATAGTCAGACTGACCTGAACAGGATTAATTGTATTATCTAAAGGTGCTTCAAGAGAATCCGGTAGATCGGAAGGTTTTAGCATATCATTAACAAACTTTTCAACAAGTAGCTTAAGCTTCATGCCGAGATTATTAGGAATATTAAGGTCAGATGGAATGTTTTCCAATGCGGTAAATATCATGTTAAAGATTTCAATCATTACTTTCATTGCAAATGTATAATTTGACATGAGTGTCAACCCAAGATATGATTCCATCTCATTAAGAAACGAGTCATTGGTGATTTCTCTGAACTTGGTAATAATTGATTTACGAGATAATCGGAACTTGTTTATTGTTTCATGAAGATTATCCACAATCTGAGTTTCAAATGCTTCTAGAAGATATGCAATCACTTTCCTCTTTATATTCTCCCCAATATTTCCGTGAAGTATTTCTTCGACAGTGGACCTATCAAGACCATCCATTGTTTCTGAGAAACCTATAAACATTTGTTGAAGACTCATTATGTGAAGGCTCATGCCAATTCAGTCCCTACTAATTATACTGATACTGTAATGTGTTATTTATAAGAGATAAGAGTTGTTCTCATAACATTCATTTTTCATGAGTTTATTGTTTAACCAGATAAATGCATCTAATTGGTATCAATACTTCCAAGAATTCCCATTATTGATCTATGCCGAGCTTCAGTGTAAGAAACTTGACCATTAATTGCAAGCAGGTAATCAAAATTGTAAAAGACTGTGAATATTGAAAAGAGAGGTGCGTGGTGGCCCTCACGGGAGAAAGGTGAACAGTGACGCTTACCGTTCTTTTTTGATTGAGCCACCACACAGTAAGTTAAGATTGTAGATTCTAAGGAACGACAAAGTTCAGGCTGACAGGCTCAAGATCGAGATTCACGATTGGGTTATCGAACCCTGGAGGAGTTATTTTGATGTTTATGGTGATGCTCAGATGGAACTCACCAGTCAGATTGATTCCATCCTCAGGGCCAAGTAGAGTGACAAAGTTTCTAGTGCCAGTCCCCTGATCGGAGCCTGGCGTGATTGTGAATGACAGGGTTGTATTAGCAGGAGTCCTGAGTTCGAACACAATGGTGATCTCCACAATATCCTGACCAGAGGCGCCCTCGCTCGTCATCTGAGTGCGTGCAGTGTTTCGTGCTATCATATACTGATAGGGGTTCATCGATTGCACATCAACATTGACATCGGTGATACCAGCAATAAATGAAGGAATCTGAGAGGGCTCAAGAGAGAGCAGGGAGGCAGCTGGTAGAGAGCTTCCAACCGACAGTGAAAAGCTCACCTCAGCGACATCGACTTCAATTCCATACATAACTATCGGAATCAACGCGAGAGCGGCAATAATCACGATAATAATTCCAGCTTTCTTTCTACTCATTTTTCATCTACTCGTGCTTTTTCACAACAGTGGGCAGAAACATACTGGGTAGCTTGTGCAAAGGCGCCCTAATAAATCCATAATACACCCATTCCATCAGAAGTATCAGCAAGTCGGAGAATTTAGGAAACCCATTTGTCATCAAAGTACTCGATTGGAAATCCTGCAACTGAAGACCAAGACTGAATCTGATGAGAGATATAGGATATGATGTTGACATTCTCGATATGACCACCCAATTCAGCAAGAAGGCGGGCAGTAATTCCATCAATAGACAGATTTCCGTAAATCATAACGATGTTGGATTTGGCTGATGCTTTTTCCGCGGACTGCAGAATGGCATCGACAATCGAGTTGCCTGAGATCCCAAGCATATCTGGTTGAAACAGCATCTCGGGAATCTTAGTGAGTTCATCTCCCAGAGTTATAGTGGTCGACTCGCCATCAACTTCATAGCTAAAAGTGTTATTAAGAGACCTCATAGTACTGCAACCAGACCCCATATCAAAAGCGACCTGCATTCTACTGACAAGATTCCATTCAAACTCAAAGGCAAGGACCTGTTTAGGAATCCCCAGGCCAATCAGATAATTCAGAAACTCAATGAGTAGTCTAGAACCGCTGAGATTTGTAGATATCAGGCTATCAGGCACAAGTTCGCCATTTGTCATGGTCACTGCAAATACCGAGTCATTCCCCAAGTTTAGGATGATGCCATCATTCATCTCATATATCTTCTTCACAATCTCAATAAATGGGACCCAAGAAACGGCACTGACACCAATCTCACCAAGGAGTAGTGCTGTGATTTCCTGCTTTACATCTTCAGAAAGACTAGGTGGTTCAACCAAAATCACACGTGCCTTGGAAACTGGTTCAGCTAGTTGTTGAGCAGCAGAACCAAGGATTCTTGAGAGCACGAACCTGTCAAAAATACCATCATCAGGCATGGCTTTTTGCACCGGCAGATCAACACATTGTTCGGGAACACCACCAACATACATCTCGCCATCAACATTGCAGATGTATGAATAGCCCAGAAGTTCGGGAACAGGCACTATGTTTCCAGCATTATTCTCAATAGAACTGGTATGATATCCTGCAACCATTCTGTAGCTATCAATATCAAAAACAAGCGTTTTCATTATATCACAGTAAACCGCACCGTGTAATGCTTATTAACTATAGGAAACCTCGTTTTTAATGTATGTTAGAATGGCGACCATTCATCCTCTGGCATCACTAGTAAATCATCCATTGGTAGATAGTAAATTATGGTGTATCGATGTTATGAACTATACTTCTAATGTCGTATGCATTGGAACAGCCTCTTAAAGAGAAAAGGCCGTGATGGCCGGTTCTGCAAACTTGAGAAGAGAGATCATTACATTGCACATCATCCAGAGTTTCGATGATTCATGAGAGTCAGATAGCGACACAGGTCTCGGTTCTCTGCACGCCATCAATCTCGTAAAGGTCATTCACAAACCTTCGTAGTTTTACTCGTTCAGGGATCTCAGCGTAAACAATCACATCATAGGTGCCAGTGACCATATGGACATGTTTGACATTCTCTATCTTCTGCACAGCATTATAAACAGGCTCTGCGGTTCCCGGTTTCACATTTATGAGGACAATGACTGTGACCAATTCATTCACCTCTGCTAGTGACTTGTACGTATATTGTGACACCAAAGCAGAAAAATCATGCGAGTATCAATGAAGTTCTAGGAGAGTGGTCTTGTGAGAAAGACTGCCCCAGACCCGTCGGAGTAATAGTTCGTTACAATTCCTGCATTGGTAAATCCAAGTGCAAGATAGAACTGCAATGCTAACGTGTTGTCGTAATCGACATCGACAAACAGGACCCGATGATCATGCTCCATTCCATAGGTCACTGCATGTTCTACGAGAGATCGCCCAACATGCATCCCACGGTGTTTTTTGGACACTATGAGAAGGTCAATCCAAAGGCGCCCCTCCTCTTCAGTTTCCAGAAGAATGGCACCTATGGGAAGGCCGGACTTGAAGGCGATGAATGCAACCCATCGCCCCGAGTCCAGACCTTCTTGAAGGTTATCAAACACAGTCCAGTGAGTGAAGCCATCAGGGTCATTATCACGTGCAAGGCTCAGGATGAGTGATGCATCAAATGACTGTTGTATCACAGCTTCATCACTGGTAGATGGCATGATTACCCCAACCTAGAAGTCATATATCGAGTACTCAACGCCTTCAAGTCCCTCACTTCTGTCAAGTATGATCTCGGTTTCGGGGGTACGTTCAATGACATACATCACAGAACTGAATGGCGCAGTCAACAGTGCTACTTCTTCTGTATAGGTGACTGTTGCATACTTGCCAGTCCCATGTCTGTGAGGTACAAGATTACGTACAATGACATAGTCCCACATTTCTTCAACACGTTCTATCACGCCGACATTGAGCCTCTCAAGGAGGTGCTTGGACATGAACTTTTGAATCCTCGAATTCTCATAATTGATGAGACCAATTCCCCCCTGACGTATCTGTGACAGTCCTCTTGCGAGGAATAATGCAAATGCCTCAATTGTGAAGTCGGGGTCGGCAACGAAGATGTCGAAGTTCCCCGGTATACCGTTGGGAATAGGTGCCCGGAGATCACTCTGGTAGACCTTTATTGGTAGATTCTCAATCTGGGCAATATGAGAGATGAGGGCGCAAGTGTAGGGATCAATCTCTACAAGCACCACTTCTATACCATGCCTTGCAAGTGATATTGACAACAGGTCATCATCACCAACAAGGAAGGCAGTGCCAGGTTCATACTTGAGAACCTGCTTTAGTTTCTTGTAATGGGACATTGGTGATAGCGGTGCCTGACCAAGAGTGTAGTCTAGGATTTTTCGCCTTGCCATTAGTTCAATTATGCTCTGGAGTTCTGGATTACTGTCCTTTGTTAGAAGAGTGAAGACTTCAACCGCATGAGGGTCGCTTGTCGCAATGCCGTCTGTGGGTTGTATGTAAGAGTCAATGCCAGGAAAAGAGTTCTGCAAGAGCATGTAATCGGGCGAACCATTGCTTATCATTCCAAGAGCTAATCGATAGAGGAGCATCATACTCTCCTCCTTCAGGTCGTAAACTGTGTTCTTGAGAACATCACCCCCAGCTTCGGGCGGTGAACTGGTCTTGTCTGCAAGTACATCCTTTACCTCAAGCCCAGTGCGTGTATTCACCAAGGCAACACGGTTGTCGGGCTCGATCGTTATGAATACACCAGGCAATAGTGACAACGCCTCTGTTTCAGGGGGGTTCTTCAACAATTCATGGTGATCTACTGTGAGGGGGTTCCACAGAGTTGGGGCCAGGTCTTCTGGCTTGGCCTTGGGTGGAGGAATTTTCTTGGAGATTATTCCTATTGCCTTCTCCACTCGTTTCTTTGCCACTCTGATGGCTGCTCCCCTTACAATGATTATTACAACAATAATTCCTACAAGAATTGCAATGTAGGTGGCCATACGGATCTGAGAGGCAGCCTCATTGTAATTCAGTGAATAACTCGAGGCAACAACGACTCCCACTTCGCTCCAATCAAAGTTTCCTTGTGAAGTAGAGCAGAATGCATTCCACTCATACATGACAATATATCCAGTTTCAGGGTCGAAATAATAGGTTTCATCAAACCATGCCTCAAACATACCGTCTGGGTCATACTCCGCATCGTAGATTCGTTGATATGCATTAGTGATTGAAACAGCTATAACATCTACAGCTGTGACAAGATCAAGAAACACAGTGGTGAGACCCTGAACCGTGTAGTCATAACCAAGAATATGCACGGTCGAACCAACTGGGAGTGTTGGATCAATCTGAAACCAGATATTGTCGTATTTGTAGTATTTGCGATAACTCTCGGGACTGTCCATTGTATTGTTCAAATACTGCCCTGTTGTTGTGCTGACAAAGAAATGGTGAACAGTTTCTTCATATAGATAGCCGCCCTCACTGTCATGATATGAGTAGTTTCGGTGGACTAGCCATTCAGCCACATCATCACTTACAGATATGACCTCATAAATGCGGTTGTCATATTCGTTTTCCTCGTACTCATCGTAGTCGCCTGAGCCGTCAGAGAGATTAGTGTGAATGTTGATTGTAAATGTATCATTCTCATGTACTTCTAATGCTCGTGCATTGGGCACAGACATTGGCATAAACATCAACGCAAGAATCAAGACTATCAACGCGTGCTTTCGAATCAATCTTTTTCTCCTCTTTTCAGTCGGGTAACCCTCATCTCAGTGTGGGGTATCTGTTTCTTTAGAAAGTCAAGCATTGCAGGGATTCTTTCCTCAGAACCACAAGTGAACACATCAATCAACAGTTCATTGAACTCAGGCCATGTGTGGATGCTGATATGACTCTCAGCCAGAAGAGCAAACGCTGTTGCACCGCCTGCTGACTGAGTATCTCCATATTGAGTCTTGAACTGATGTGATGCAAGATAGATCTTGGTCAACCCACCAATCTCAATCATCTGTTTAAGGAGAGAGTTCAATGTGGTTGCATCATGAAATTCTGGAGCATATACCCCAAAAAAGTCGATGAGGATAGAAATACCAGCTTTCATTTGAAACATTTGGCCTAACAAGTGAATATCAAATTATCGAAAAAAAGAAAAAGGAGGGGCAGAGCCCTCCCACCATAACCTCGCAGGGTCCTTGTTCTACTTCTTGGCTTTCTTGGCCTTGGCCTTCATCTTTTCCCTTTCGGCCTTTATCAGGTCCTTGAACATGACATCGTATTTTTCAATCATTGATTTCTTTTCTTCAGGAGTAATGAACTTGCGTCGTGCAAGTGCAGATACTCCAGCTTTCCATGCCTTCTGATCAGCTTTGATCTTGTCAAGTTTAGTTGGTTTCGCTTCAGCCATATGCTCACCGCATTCTTGTTTTTGTTATTTCATAATATAGAATTAATTATGTAAGAATAAAAGGAGCAATTTCAAATAAAAAGAAACTTCGTTTATTTATCAAACTGTATTCATATTTCCAGTTGGTAATTTTCTGAATTGAATAATCACCCATTCTTTATGGAAAAAAGAGATCCCATCCGATTGGATGGGAGGCTTGTTCTAATCATCGTATCCAAAGCGCGGCACTCGTGCCAACCACTTCATAAAATAGGCGACCAACACAGAGATTGATAGACCCAGAGTGAATGACAGCAGAATATCAACCCAACTTGGAGTTGCGTTGCCAAAAATCTGTTGCCAGCTCCAGTAAGTGCTAGCCAGAGTCATTCCTGCCATTGCGACCTTGTTCACAGGCACTTTAACACTACGGGTCCTGAAGATTCCCATATCAGTGAGCGCAGCTGCCAGTGCTCCGCCCTTGTTGGGTTTGAGCTTAAGACGCTTGGAGAACTTGCCAACAGTGATCTTTGATTTGGGCTTGACTATCTTTACTGCTTTTGGTGCATATTCTGCAATGTCTGTTGAGAAATAACTGAGTGCCTCGTTTCTAGTGATATTGCATTTAGAGCATGTAGAAGCGTCCTTCTTCCACTTCTTGCCACATTTTGGACAGCGTTTCCCATCCCAAGAGTTAGCTGCAAGTTGACTGACTCTCCGTTTAAGTTCCCCCATATCTATTTGCTCGCCCTTCTTCTTGGACTTGCGTCTGAGAACCACAGGCTTTGGAAAGATTCCAACTTCGGATGCGCGAGATGCTCCTCGCATTTTCCTTGCAGCAAGAATGCCTTGTTGAAAGTCATCTAATGCCATGAGTAAACTGAACACTGCCATCACTGTAAAGCCAACAGTGAGTAGACCTGATACTGAGAAGATCGCAGCAGCACCAGTACCTCCAACCTTGAGTACAAAGTCATCAGACACTGTAGTGTTTGTATATGGGGCAGTGAGGTTCAATGAGTAAGTGAAAGAGAAGCTACCAATCACAGTACCAGTGAAGAGATCGATTCCGCCCATACTTAGTAAGTCGCCTAATGGCAGGGTAGTGTTCATCAAGACTGCGTTGAATCCTGCGGGAATAATCTGATTCAGTTCAAAGGGCTGATTCACGATGGGAAATCCCATGTAAGACAGGACAAACTTACCAGAGAGAAGTGTCAGGTTATTGTTCACATCGATTGTGAGTTCAAGTGTAACATTGCCATTGCTCTCAAGCACTATCGGATTGCTCAAGTCGGAGTCTGCAGCTGAAACCCCATTGACATTCAGCAAAAAGGCGAGATTGTCATCGCCACTCCAACCTGCAGGAGGAACTGACATGACAGGCGTCAGTGCCGCACTCCATAGGAGTCCAGCTATTAAGAACAGACTCAACATGTATGGTAGATTCTTTTTCACTTGTCTTACACTCCTTTGAGAGTTACTAGATTCACAGGCAAGGTGTCTTTATTGTAGTTATGTGCATGGACTCGTCTAGTTTGAACCACCCAGAGCCTCTTCGATCTCACGATCGAACGCCTCGTCATCATCATCGAAGTCGTAGATTATGTGCCTTTTCGGATCTGGAGGGGGTGGTTCTGCCCAATTGGTCGCTGCGCCGAAGAAGGTCGCTGTGAGGAATGATGCAATTCCAAGAAGGACATATTGTGTATTTATCTCAACCTGCGTTCCTACAATAAAGGACACAATAAGGCCGCCCACAGTACCAAGGATTATGGCCAAAGCAAGTCGTTCAAATACCGTATATCCCTTGTTTCCACCTATCATCCGCCCAATAATGAGTCCTAGAATGATAGAGGGGAGTACGTACCAGATTGCATTAAAGAATAAGAAGCCTTGCACGGATTCTACACTCCAGTATTATGAAATCTAAGGCAGCATGCTTGAAATCTCTTGCGATGCTCACCAATGGTTCCAGTGGAGTACTTCGGAAACCTCTTTTCGTTGGGAACCTTCCCGCTCTATTGCTTGATGCTTGTCGCTGAGAAATGTCGGTTCACCCTGATATTCGTATCCGAAGAAGACCACTGTCGCTATCTTATGATCATGAGGTATTCCTGCAATCTCCTTGAGCTTGTCCTCATTCCATCCGGCTGTTGGATGTCCCATCAGGCCCAAGTGGACTGCCTGAATGAGCATATTCTCAACGGCGAGTCCAACGTCCATCATAAAATAATTCAGGCCATGAACCGAACAACCATCTTTGGGATGTGTGACAACAAATATCATTACTGGCGCTCTCTTGGCCCAGTAATTTCCGCCTGTCAAAGCCTCATCGGCCTTCTCTCTGATTGCGGGATCCCTTATGACCACAAAGTCCCAGGCCTGCGTATTGGCACATGAGGGAGCAAGTCGACCAGCCTCAATGATTGACCTTATCATCTCATCTGAAACTGGTCTATCATGGTCATATGCACGACCACTCTTTCGTTTTGCTATCTCTTCAAGTATCAATTCCATTACTCCACTAAATCCATTTGAGCTCCGCAGTGCTCCGGAATTGATTGAATGCCACAGCCAGGGCCCATCCAGCAGACAAGGCTGTTGCCTTCCTTGCGCATCTCTTTTCCGCAATGCATTGGTACTGACTCTTTATGATCACATTTTGAACAAACGAGCTTTGCCATTTTTATACCTCTTCAAATTCAACTGTGAATTAATTAACTATAGTTATGATTCGATTGTTAATAAATCATTAGATACTGCATAGCAGGCTGACAATTGGGATCAATTGTATATGAGTTTCACACGCATGACTTCAATGCCGAAGTGCAAGCCGCAAATCAGTCCCAACACCATTATCATTCAATCTTTTGGCATGAACCTGTCCGGGGGAACAGAGTATACTTTTTCTTTGGTCTTATGAAACCCTGGAGTGTCTAGTTCTACATCCCGCTTCAATGACCTGTTCATTGAAAGAACCTCTTAGAATACCTCATTCTGAATGATCAACCATTGAACCTCATTACTCCCAGTCCAAATAGTGGCCAATCGTGCATCACGATACAGACGTTCAATGGGGTAGACATCAGTGTAGCCGATACCGCCCATGATCTGCATGGCCTCGTGTACAGCCCTAAAGCCGGCCTCGGTGGCAAAGGCCTTTGCCTGAGAGACCTCCTTTCTACACCAGCGACCTGTATCAGCCACTTTGGCAGCTCTGAAGACTAGACCACGCGCAGCATCAAGATCGGTCATGCACTTTGCCACCTTAAAGCTTATTCCTTCAAAGCGTCGGATCTTTCTGCCAAAGGCCTCTCGCTTGTCAGCGTATCTAATTGCTATCTCAAGAGCGGCCTGTCCCATACCAACAGATCCAGCAGCAGAGGTCAGTCGTTCAGGAACCATCATTGCATTGAACACATCAGCACCCTTATTGGTCTCTCCCAGAAGGGCGGTTTCTGGGACCTCCAGATTCTCAAAGACAATTCTCGCAGCGCCCATTCCGCGACAACCCATCAGTTCGTATTCTTCCTCAACTCTGACACCATGGTCACGATCAATGAGAAAAGCGCTTAATGACTCATGGGGCTTTGCCTTAAAGTCGGTCTTGGCATAGATGAGAAAATAGTCTGCACCAACACCACCAGCCACGAACCGTTTTTCACCATTGATTATAAATGAGTCACCCTTTTTGATTGCTGTAGTGACCGTTCCAAAGAAGTCGCTACCACTGCGGGGCTCAGTCAGGCCCTCGCCACCAATCCTCTTTCCCTGAAGGGTTGGGAGGAGATACTCACGCTTCTGCTCTTCGGTACCGAATTTGGCGATCCCTTCACCAATGATTGATGGGAGTGAATAGGCGCAGCTGAGAGCAATCCCAAGGACTCCAACTTCCTCAATAGCCGCCATTTCGGCGACCCATCCAAGTTCGCGGCCCCCATACTTCTTCTCGAATCTAAGGCCTAGCAGATTCGCATCTCCCGCGGCCTTCACAAATTCATAGGGATATTCCTTCTCCTTCGAGTCCATCTTAATTATGAGTTCACGATCAACCTTGTCTCTCACGAAGGAGCGGACCTCATCACGAATTGCCTTCTCTTCATCTGTTAACAACACGTCAAACATTAATCATACCTCACTGGATAATTTATGCACTTCTCAGTAAAGAGTCTAGTGTGTCACTGGACCCTCCATTCTGTTCTATATGAATTGCCTGTGCAGGACATAATAGTTCGCAAGCGAAACATAGAATGCAGTCGTGCTCTCTCTCTGGTGAAACAGCAAGATGCTCCTGACCATCATGAAATTCAACAAACACATTGGTGGGGCAGGCATCAATGCATTTCAAACAGCCAATACATGAGGAGATGCAGACACCAACCACAGAGCCATGAATATATTCTTCTCTCTCAGGATGTCGCCACACAGAGATTCCTTTGTATTGACCAATGATCCTCCATGTTTCTCTAAATGATTTATCGATTGGCACAGAGTTCTGTTTGATGAACTTACTAAAGAAGGCTACTCTCAAAAATGACGCTCACCAAGAAACTAATCAATGGCAATGAACGGGTTCAAAGATGATGTCAAATGAGGATTGATGCCGTTCTCTGTAGGCCCAACGAGTGTGCTCTTGAGTGTATTCAAGCATGTCAAAGAATTCACGGAGATAATGTATACATCAAGTTTGATGAGGGTGATGGGCACCCACACTTTGAGAACCAGCCTTGTACGAGTTGTTTGAGTTGTGCCCGCGCATGTCCTTTCGATGCGATATCATTGGACGAGAAGAGAGGTGCGAGGCGGCAGGCGAAGAGGAGGGCTCGTGTCAAGATCGAGGAGGACAAAAGGCCCTATGAGGTTGCTGATTATTTTGAGAGGTTTCCAGAGGCCAACATGATATTTGCAAGAGTGTACAAGGACCCCTCATTTCAACACTATCAGAAGGGAGTGTATCACTCATCAGAGAGTGTGGTTAGAAAGAGGATTGCGGGATATGGCAGACTTGATCTTGAACTCTCAATCGCCACATGGAAGCTGTATGATTCTAGATTCAATGCATCGGATGCATATGATGTGAAGCAGCACAAGAGCAAAAGACCTCAAAGACGCTTGAAGGCAGACCCCGAGATATTGACACAACACATCAAGAGAGTAGCACGATTCTTTGGCGCATCACTTGTGGGCGTTGCAAAACTGGACAGAAAGTGGATCTACCAGACCAATATCGAGGGGGAACCCTATGACATTGACGAGTCCATCATGTTTGCAGTGGTCATGGCAGTAGAGATGGATTATGACAAGATCAACTCATCTCCTGCCTTCGCTGCATCAGTCGCTACAGCATTGGGATACTCGAAAATGGCATTCTTGGAGATAGAGCTGGCGGAGTATATCTAACGATTGGGCTATTTAGCAATACCCTGCGGAAACAATGTGGCCCTGAGTGTTCCTTTGGCAATTGATGCTGGTCTTGGACAATATGGTCGTCATGGGCTTTTGATTACAAAGCAGTTCGGTCCAAGAGTGAGAATTGCCAAGATACTCACTGATATGCCTCTAATCCCCGACAAGCCAAACTTCGACTTTTGCAGGGCGGTTGTACGGTTTTGTGAAGCCTGCAAGAAGTGTGCAGAACATTGCCCATCACAATCCATCTCATATGACAGAGGCAGGACTTGGCAGGGGGAAACTAAATCGAACAATCCCGGGATTAGAAAGTGGTATATTAACCCAGAAACATGCTACGGGTTCTGGGTTGAGAATGGGAGCGACTGCTCAAACTGCATTCGCTCATGCCCATACAACAAGCCAAACAACATTCTTCATAAGATAGTACTATGGATGGTTCAACATATGCCATGGCTGAATAGACTAATTGTCAAAATGGACGAACTTGCAGGCTTTGGGCGCCAGGTCGATCCGCGTACAATCTGGAAAAAATGATGTGTGAGTGAAACTGAATAATGAGTTCCTTTGATGAGATGGCACTTGCGTATGACCGTTCAATTGACTGGGATAGGAGGCTCGCAAGAGAGATTCCTTTTATTTTAAAAACCCTCGGAGATAGGCAGTCTGCTAGAGTGCTGGATCTTGCTTGCGGTAGTGGAAGGCATGCTATTGCCTTGGCAGAGCAAGGGCACGAAGTCATAGGTGTGGACAAGAGCACTACCATGATCAATGAAGCCAAGAGTCTTGCAAAAGGTCTGGATAACCCACCTGAGTTCATTGTCGCAAACATATTGGATATTAGCCCCATGACTACTGGAAAATTCGATCTTGCCTTATGTTTGGGGAACTCACTTGCATTGCTCGAAACTGTAGACCAAGTAAAACAATTGATCAAGACCATTAATGGCATATTGACACAAGAGGGCGCTTTTGTGATTCAGGTGCTAAACTTTCGTTCCATATTGAGGGATGGATTTGCCTACTTTCCTATCAAGGGTGTCTATGACTCTGGAGAGGTGAGGTATCTGTTTGCAAGGTTCTTCCAGCACCATAAAGACAAAAACTACAGTACTCTTGTCATGACTTCATTCAAGAAGGAGAGAAACAGCTGGGCGACAGTCATGGCATCGCAGAATGTCCTCAGGTTAGACAAAGAAATATTGCAAGAGATACTGAGCGATTGTCAGTTTGTCACTGTTGAGTTTTACTCGAACTATCACGAGCACCCGCTAAATCAAGACAAGGATAGAAGTATTGTTGTGCGTGCTTACAAAGAGCATCCATGAAAAACTTCCAGAGTATTAATGTCATGGGCCAAGATTCGTTTGAAAATGCCTAGTCTTCAATCTCAGACTACCAGTCAATATGTGTGATCAGACCATTTCCATCCACAATCATTGATACATCCATACCTTCGATGAGCTGATTACTCAAGTCACTCTCATCAATCACACGCCATGTCTTGTTGTCAACAATTAATTTCACCCATCTATAAATATGCCCACCTCGAGAATAGCGAATTGTCATTGATTCGATGACACCCGATGCCTACTCTTTGCGAAAAGTGAGGATCCATGCTCTTAACATGTAGAGAGAAACAAGACTCAAGAATATCATGAAAATTGCTCCCAGAAAGGCTGCAATTGGTGATGTACCAGATAGCAGGGATTCACGTATTTCTGGAATTGAGAAGTAAACTACTGGCAATACGAGAAAGAAGATTTAAACTGGAATGGAGAGTGTCAACATGAGTCTGACAAACTGGTACATTCGTGATGTGAATTTGTGCTTCAACATTACTAGCAAAAACATCCACAATGAAAGTTATATCATTTTGTTTGTTAAGAGATAGTGAGCCTTCTGACATGGAAGAGTGATAGGTGATGACAATTAGCAGGAGAGAGAAAAGGACAAAGGTGATCGCAGAACTGGTGATTGCTCCATTTGGAGTAGGAACAAGTCTGAGCAAATATGTGAAAGAGTCAGTCAAGGTGCTCGACGAGTTTCCAAACATTCGAGTGCTGCATACCCCCATGAGTTCAATACTTGAGGCTGACTCTGTTGATGAAATTCTTGAGGCCACAAAGGCTGCACATGAGAGGATGTTCATAGCTGGGGCCAAGAGAGTTTCCACATTACTGAGGATTGATGACCGACGCGACAAGCCACGCAGGATGGAGGACAAGGTCAGGGCAATCTCTAAAGAGTGATTGTGTTTCCAACTTGGCAGGCAAAATGATTTAGATTTGCTCTATCGAAGAGATTTGAGTCGTTCCAATGCCTCGTCATAGCGAGCGTTATTCTGAGCGCGATCAGTGAGTCTATTACAGGGAAACTCATCACACTCACTACAATTGTTAAGATGTTTGGTATCAACGCAACAATTCAAGATCTCACAATCTGGTGACCAATGTCTATCACGATCTCCAAAACAACCGCAACAGTACATGTTTCTCTTAATAGCCTCATCCAAGCCTTCTTCAGATTTCAGGAATCCCCTCTCATGAAACCATGCAATGACCTCTTTTGCCGCATCATCATCAAATATCATTCTTCTAATTGGACAAGGTTCACAATCAATCCCGCAAGCTGCAATCATTGGCAATATAGTTCATATTGCTATTCTTTCAGAATTTATATAATTGATTCCATTATTATGCAATTTGCATGATTATCATCAGCCAGCCATTTTCAAAGAAATAGATCACAAGGTCAGGGCCATTCTATGATTGCCAAGACCTTGAAACTCGGAAATATTAATCACTCCAAATAGGGTCTAGCATCGAGTTGCTTGTGCATACCATACTCTTTGGCCTGAGAGACCCAACTGCGATTGGCAACTCTTGCATACAGAAACTTTGGAATGATGGGTTTACTTATCAGCTCGACTGCTTTATCTGGGACACCCATCCCATCAGCAAGGGATTTTGCCAGCAATTCCATGGCTGGACGTGCAAATCTTGCTCTCGAGCCAGCCTGCTCCAGAGACTCTCCGTTTATTGCAGCACCCCCACCAAAGGGCAGCCCGCCACCCCAGAGGAAACCGACCTTTTTTGCAAACATCTTGCAGAACTCTATTGCAAGGCGATTCTGATGGGCCTCTGGGAAACCACTGTTAATGATTGCTATGAACATCGGTTGATGTTCAGAAGTCGAGGTGCGTTTCCCTGCAATCTTTTCCATCATCAAAATCACTGGTGCAGGAAGTAAGTCCACATACAAGGGAGCAGCAAGGATGACAAAGTCGGAGTTGTTGATAGATGCAATGATCCTATCAATGCCATCTGACTCGTGCAAGAGTTTCAGGACAAAGGAGGTTTCTGTTTCTATCCCATGTTTATTGAGATACTTCTCAAGGTAGGACAGCAGTGCGTAAGAAGTGCTTCTCTCTTGCTTTGGACTGCCAACTATGAGTAATGCTCTCTTTGACCTGTTCATCGAATCACCCCCACCTTCAGTAGTGCATTGTCAAAGTTGCCCTTGATCTCTTCGAGTTCTTGGCCAGGATAGATGATTGATAATGCATATTTTTCAGTTCGTAGATTTAATGCATTTCTCTCAATCAGATGAGAGAACATCTGTGCCTGTTCATTATCACGCTCAGATAGAACTCCGAGCCCAATGAAATGAAAGGTCTTGGGATATCGTCTTTTATGGTGATACTCCCCATGCGTTTTCTCAAAGAATGGATGAATCAGAGAGATTGACCTGTCGAGTGCCTTCTTCAATGTGGACGAATAGCCACCGAAGGTGACTGGCGTAAAATAGATCACCAAGTCCGATTGAACAATCTTGCGGGTGACTTCGCGTCCAGCATCATCAATCACGCAGACTCCAGGGGTCTTGACCCAGCACTTGAAGCATCCCTGACAATATGCTATCTTCAAATCACGCAGTCGCACAACTTCAAGCGTCCAACCGTTTGATTCGAGAGATGACATAATCAGGTCTTCAACTGACTCTGTTTCATGTGTTCTATCGTCAAACCCATCCAGTAGTAGTGCCTTCAATTCTAACACCGACTTTTGTTTGATTGATGCAGAGTAATAATACCTTTTAAAGAGAAAAGCTGAAATCTCAGCACCAATTATGAAAAAAACATTATGGAAATTCTTGAGAGTATGTCCGAACTGTTTTTTGAACTAGCTAATGCTACGAGACTTGAGATAATTCATTCGCTTCAGAAGCAGAGAATGAGGTTGAGTGCACTTGCAAGAGAGATTGACGTGACTGTTCAAGAAACCTCAAGACAGCTCAATAGGCTGGCTAAGATGGGGATTGTCAATAAGTCTGCAGATGGCGAGTATCAGCTAT
>JAJRWI010000057.1 GCA_024276825.1 archaeon | reverse complement strand
ATAACCATCGGACTGGGTTCATTGGCATTATTGGTGATGAACATTATTCTCATAGATGTAGCAGCAATTGGAATGTTCAGAATAAAGAAACTTACACCTATAGCAGAAAAATCTGCTAAATGGAAGGCAGTCACTGAATTTCGTGCAATGAAAACAAGTGATCTCTATCATACTAGACCAAGAGATGTAGAACCCGAGGCAGAGGTAGTAACATTTACTCCCGCCAAATCTGCATCCGCAGAACGTGAGAAGGAAGAAACGGTAGAGCAAAAAGAGCTAGAGCCTACCAAGGACTCAAACGAAACGTAATGTGCTCTTAGGAAACCAGATCTCGAATGATGCACCTTCAGAGCTCTTATTTGGTATACGGTCCTTTATGGTTAATCTACCACCATACTTCTCAATAATCTGCTTTGCAATGTGAAGACCAAGGCCTCCATATCTCTGAGACATATCAAGTATCTTTTCTTTTTGTGAGTTTGGAATGCCAGGGCCATTATCACTAATAACCACAGTAAAACCCTGGGAGTTCGGAACAATTGACACCCAGACTTCCCTGTCCCATTCTGGATATGGATTATGAATTACAGCATTCTCAAGAATATTGAATAATACAACTTCGAGAAACTCATCCGCATAAATGTTGCATGATGCATCTGGAAGACTAACATTAATCTTAATGTCAGAAAATTTGAAGGCAAACTCATCGATTATGTCTTCTAATTCCAACACAAGGTCAGTTAATCGCAAGGGCGACTCGGCCAATTTTCGAATAGAGGTTAATCTGCTGATTATGTTGGTGCACTTCAAAGCGGCATCCTCAATCATGTCCAAAAGGTAATTCATCTTACTTTGAGATTCAGTCACACGTGATAATTGAGTGGCTCCAATAATAATCTGCAATTGATTTGATATATCATGAGACATCAAGTCAAGATAGAGCATTGCCCGATCACGTGTTGTGATTATTTCGCGGCTTGCAGCAAGACTTTCGGTTTCATCATGAATAAGTCCTACAAAACCGAGCCTTCTATTGTCATTGTCACGAATTGAAGCCATAGAGAAGCTACCTGGAAATATGTCCCCATCCTTTCTCTTGAAAAGAAACTCGTGAAATGTTAGACTCTCCGTTAATTGCAACTTTTCTTTTAGCTCTCCCATTAATTCAAGGCTACTATCTGCTAGTAGTGCACCACAGCGTTTTCCAACAAGCTCATCGGAATTGTATCCAAAAACAAACTCAAAGGCCCTATTACATTTCTTTATTATGAACTCGTTATTAATGGAAATAACAGGGTCTGGGATTGCATCGTATATTGATTCAAGCAGACTACTATACTTTAGAATTTTAGCTTCAGTCTTTCTCAAGTATGTAATATCATTAACAGAAGCAAACAAAACATTCTGGTCATCAATATTTACCATGTTGATATTGACTAGAATTGTTAGATCTTCGCCTGAAGCAGTCTTGATGTCGAGTTCAAAATTACGAACCTCGCCATTTTCCTTCAGTAGTTGAGTCAAGGTCTTTTTTATCTTAGGGTCATTGTAAAATGCATTCGCATTGACTTCTCTGATTGACTCTTTTGTATGACCCAGTAAATCAAGCAGCATTGAATTTGCATCAAGAAAATCTCCGTTAAAGCTCACCATTCCAACAGCCACCGGTGCTGCTTCGAACAATAGTCTATAGCGCTTTTCAGACTCAATTAAGGCTTGTGTGGCTTGCTTGATATCAGAAATGTTTCTAATCATTGCAACTATCACATCGCGATTTCCAATCTTGAGAAAGTGCTCATCAAGCAAGACTGGAAATTCGGTCCCATCCTTTTTCCTTAGCACAATTTCATGATTGCGCAGTTCATTATTGATTCTCAATTCATGAAGTGCAATATTTCGTTCCGCTGGATTTGCATACAGATTTCGGGCATTTAAGAAACGCAACTCATCCCAAGTATAGCCAAACATCTCTAGGTTCAGCTTGTTCGACGCAATAATATTTCCTTCAATGTCAGTCATTATAATGGCGACTGGCGCATTCTCAAAAAGCATTCTATACATCATTTCAGATTCTCGCAGTGCGTCCTCAATCTGCGAAACCTGTGTTACGTCTATACCAATGAAACCTATCAGAGGCTCATCATCGGGAACACTGATTTTGAAAATATATGTTTTCAATTTTCTTTGTTTTCCATTATGATCTATTATGGCCCTAGTGTCAATGTATGGCTTGTCATCAATGATTTCCTTTTGTATTTTAATTGCCTTCACTAGTTCTTCAGAGTTTAACTCCTGAATTCTTTTAGATTGCCAATCACTAACTCTAAAGGTCCGCATCATTTTTTTGTTCATGTAAATAATGCGATCATTAAGGTCCAAAATACAAACAAGGCCTGGCATATGCTCTGCAAACTTGGCGAATTGCTCCTCTCGTTCCTTAATTGCAAGCTCCATCCTATGTCTTTCAGTAATTTCTCTTACAACTGCTACAACATTCTTGCCGTCTTCATGAAGTGTGAAAAGCGCTGAGAACCAATATGATTTACCATTGATAGTTAATGGATAATCAATAGATACCCTCTCGCCAGTCTTCCTGACTTTATTAAGGCTCTCAACTATTAGATTGGCCAAATGTTTTGGTAGATTTTCATATACACTTTTTCCAATGATCTCATTTGGTTCGCCGAGAACAATATCAGTGTTTGAGGTGAATACTTCGACATACTCGTTATTCTCGTTATAAACAAAAATAATGTCATCGATACTATCAATAATTGTCCTCAGCTGTTTCTCATAACTCTCTAACGCCAAACGTGTTTCAATCTCATCAGTGATATCTATTTCAACAACCTGCGTTGCGAGTCTATTATTATAGATCACCTGCTTGACAAAAGAGTCCACCCACTTTACTTTGCCGCTTTTTGAGATGTACCTAAAGCGATGTCTAGGCAGTCTTCCCCCTTCACTCATTACTACATTTCGACTTTTTAGACCTTCAAGATCATCTGGATGAACAAGTGACCAGATCTGCTCAGTACTAAAAGCCAATAGCTCATCAACAGAATACTCAAGGATATTCGCCAATGACTGGTTTACATATATGTATCGTTCATCTTGAATGAGCGCAATGCCCTGTATGGAATCCTCAAGAAGCTGACGATAGAATGATTCTGTAATCTGTGATTCTTTTCTGGATTTTATGACACGTGAGTCCATAAAAAGAAGCAAAAGCAGTGTCATATCATTATCTATTTTAATTGGGGTCAGAGTTATTTTTACCCGTTTCTCAGTTATCTTTTTGCCAGATATGCGAATAGTACATTCTTGGGTCTTGTTGGTTTTTACTGAAGATTGGATATAATGATCAAAATAATCATGACTCCCAAAATAAATAATATTATGAATATGCTGTCCAGCGATCTCTCCATCGCAGTTAAGCATCTTGGAAAATGAGTCATTAATGGCAACTATAATGCCATTATTATCAATCAGAATGGCAGAATCAGCAATGGAGTGGACAATTTGATTGGCATCTTTAAGACCTATACTAAAATCGGGCATTAATATTCCTCATATCTGAATATGTGTGCTTGTTATAACTGGTTATATTGTTTTTGTAATGGTGGCAGGTATTACACAGTCATTTATTGATATTGGACTATCAAGACTCATAGTTACCCGGTTAACTATTCTAACGGACAGTGAGAGAGATGGCAGAATCTGGGAAATTGAAGAACAAACTTTTCAAAGGACTTACTGATCATGACATACTTGTCTGGGAAGAGGAAAAAATGCGATACCAACGGCGGGTTGGAAAGAAGGTAACCGACCTTCAATTCCTTCGATATTTATTGATGGCAGCATCAAGGCCAGTGATCTCACAAAAGGAAGGAGTCACATCAGGATTATTATTGGGCGCGGGACCTATTTATGAAAAAGCAGATACGTTATTAGAGAAATATCGTACTCATAGACTTGGAATGATTTCCGATAGAAGAACAGAATAGGATGTTCTAATAAACAACATGTGGTGTTGCTCCATTGTCTCAAAATAACATCCAAGCAATATTGATCATGCAGAAAGGCGGCATCCCCCTCTTCTTTATGAAATTGGATCCAAAAGCTTTGGACCTCGATCCAATGCTTGTTTCAAGCTTTTTTACAGCAGTACAGAGCTTTTCATCTGAAGTGATTGACAAGACTGCGGAGAAGTTCCAGGTAGATTATGGAGCGCGTCTATTCACAATATTCTCGGGTTCTAAAGCGGATCTAATTGCTGTCAGCATGGGAAAGTGGGATCCATCAATTGAGCAGGTCTTGCAGGATCTCTTAATATCATTTGAAAAGGATTGGCTAACGAAAATATCTGAAAATGAACTTGATAGCATAAATGCCCTAGAGCATTTTGAGCCCTTCCGCGAAAGTGTGCTTGAAAAACTCTCATTTGAGGAGTTTGAAGAGGACTGGATTCCAATATTCATAAGTTCTGAGGATACATTACCTGAGGTCAGTTCTAATCCTCTTTTTGAAATGATCAATGGAAAGCGAACAATTATGGAGATTATTGAGGAGAGCGGGATTGGTCGCGATATTGTGATGCAAGAAATCACCTCGCTCTGGGCGAAGGGAATTGTCAGGTTCCATAACATGTTCGATACAAAAGATATTGTAATTGCCACATCTAGAATAAATCCCTTGCTTCAGAGCAGTTCAGCTGAACACCAGAGTCTGATTTCATCACATCCAAATATCGCTGTGATCATCCCCAAACTGGCAAGCATTCTTGATGGACGAAGAATGGTTGGCGAAATAATTGAAAACTTGAGCAAGCTTCATGATGAGAAGGACATTTTCCTTGCTTTTGACTATCTTCTTGACCACAAAGCTGTCGAACCCCTCTCTCCCGAGCGAAGGCGAATCCTGTTTATCAAAGAAGCTTTGGAGATTGCCTACAAGGTCGCTGAAAAAACATACGAACCCAAAGTGGTTTCGGAAGTATTACAGAATATCCTTACACAAAATGCTGCATCAGAGGTGATTGGAGAGGTTCGCTTTGAGGATGAGAAATGGCAGATCGAGTACGACTCAAAGATATTTGAAGGAATGGACCCAAGACGGATAATGAGTCTCTATTCAGATTGGATGAAGGTTTTAGCAAAGTTTGTTGTTGCACTTGATAAGAGCAAGAGATCAAAATATATCGAGAATCTTGTTAATGAATATCTGAATTACCTTTTCAAGTGGTACAGTCCTCACGATTTCATTGGTTTTGAGGAGTTCTCATATTGGCTGGAGTTGATATGTGTTGGCAAAGAGTCAGGATGAAGAAACGCGAATATTGCTGGAAAACATTGCACGAGCTATTAGTCAACGTGGTCAAACAATTCATGGGCGCAAAAAGATTGTGGAACTACAGGCCAAATCAGGGGTTTCACTTCATGATGATGCTTCCTCTGAAACCTATACCCCCAACTCTATTGACTCACTGAATCATTTTCTGATAGAGTATTCAAAACTCTGCCCAGCCTCAAGACTGACTGTCAAAATTCTTGCCTATCAGAACTCGGTTACAGTTCCAGAAAAGTTGGAGAAGAAAAGGAAGAGTCTTATAGATAGGCTTCGTGAGCCATCTAGCTTCTTTGACAATCTATAATACTAGCTTTGTAACTAGAATTATTGAAGACCCATAAAGTAGGTGAATGAATTGTCCCCCTCCTATCTATTTAAAATCGTAACCGTTGGTTCATCGGCAGTTGGAAAGACCTCCATAATTCTACGATATGTCACTGGTCATTTCAGAGAACAATACACGCCCACACTCGGAACTGATTTTTCTATAAAGCAATTAAATGTGAAAGGAGACAAGGTAAAGCTTCAGATCTGGGACATGGGGTCTCAAGACTTTCTTGGACATGTGAGGGCGGGTTTCTATCAGGGGGCAAAAGGTGTCATTTTCATGTATGATGTGACTCGTAGAGACACTTTAAGAGACCTTGCCAAATGGAAGAAAGAAGTAGACCTGCATATTAAGAACTATTATAGCATTGTTCTTGCAAACAAGATTGATCTTGAAGATGAACGAGAAGTAACAGAACTAGAGGGGATAGCATTTGCAACCGATCTTGGTGCAAAGCATTTAGAAACCTCTGTAAAGAACAATCAGAATGTCACAGACGCCTTTCAAATAATCGCCGAGGAGATATTGTCCAACCAGTGATGTTTTTGTTTCATGCCTAAAGCTTTAATACCATAAGGTCCCTAGTATCTATAGACTAGACGGTATTATAGTAAAATCAATCATAAATGCCAACTTCAGATAAGGGGTTCAAAAGGTCAACTAGCAGGGTGGTGATAATATGGCATCTGACAGTACAGATCATCTAGACAAGGTCTTCAAAGCGTTGGGAAACCTGACTCGACGTCGTATCCTGCAGCTTCTAGCTCAACGACCAAGATATCCATATGAACTCAGCAAGATACTTGGACTAACTGGAAGAGCCATATTGAAACATCTAATGATCTTGCAGGAAGCTGGACTTGTCGAGAGAGAGCAGAGAAGTAGCGATATTGGACCTGATAGAAGTTATTATCGACTCAATGTGAGCTTTGGCCTCTCAACAACAATCCTTCCAAATGTATTTGTGGTTCGGAAAACTGAAGTCCGGCAATCAAGAAGGCTTACTGTTCCACCTGGCTTTAGAATCCCTGAGGCACAACCGGATGTACGGGCAGTCAAGGTACTACTGAAAGAACTTGGGAAAGTAAACAAAAAGCTGCAAGAGATAGATGAAGAGCGCGTGCAGTATGCAAATCTCAGAGGTCAGATTATCCAAAAAATCGAGTCCATCATGGAACAATGCAATTGGGACCGTGAAACTTGTCAGAGGATTCGAATGATTATCAATCCAGTTTCACATGAAAGTGGGGATTTCATGGGCTCAGACATAATTGCCGAGGTCGTGGATATCTTTAGCAAACTAATGGCTGAAACGCCCAAACGTAAAACAAGAACGAGGGCATCTAAGAATAGATCGGATTCCGAAATTGAGATTGAATTTGAGTAATTCAATGCCTGAATAGTTCCATATAAACAAGGTCTTCATACTTGCCTTCTACATATCTTTTCTTATGAGCTCTGCCCCACTCAACAAAGCCAAGCTTCTTGTAAACAGCAATGGCTCTTTCGTTGAATGCGTAGACACAAAGCTCAATTCTCTCTAGATTAATGGTTTCCCATAAATACTCAATCAAGAGTTTCAATGCTTCGGTCCCATAGCCTTTGCCCCAGTTCTCAGGCGAATGTATTGAGATTCCAATCTCTGTGCTTCTGGAGATCCAATCAATAGACATTGTCCCACAAGTGCCAAGGAATCTGCCGTCATTTTTTTCAATTACAAAGGTCAAGGCTTTTAGTTCTTTCATATCTTCAATTGCATTTTCAATCCACTGAATCTCAATCTCTCGACTAAATGGGATGAATGGAGAGAGGAATCTTCGCATTTCAGGGTTGTTCCACCCCTTCATTACATCATCGAGATGTCTTTTTTCAATGGGAACTAACCTTACATTATCGCCTTGCAGAAGCATAATATGTCACCGTTTGTTGATTAAGAAATCAGTAATATCACAATTTCTTTAGCTTATTAATAAAATCGATTAAATAGGTACATAGTGAACCACTCCACATGATGTTTCCAAAACACTCCTTGTCCATGCTAGTCCTATCAACTCTACATTCAAAATTCAGCTCATTGTTGAAAAAGATGCACAGGTCACCTTGGATTGAATCATCATTGAAAACATGACACCTAACTTCACGCATAAGACTTGGATTGCATGCCTGCTCCCATCTATCCAAATCGCCCATTAGGTCTTTGACATGCTCTACAAGATTGGCAGGAGGGGCTTCATCCATGTATTGATAAGTGACAAACTTGCTGACATCTGCATAAACGCACTTTAATGCATCATCTATCTCCTCAGAAACCGTTCTTGCTTGATTGTATCTGACTATTGCTTCCATTGGATTTCCACTTATGAAATATGCATCTCCCGATAAGAGTAAGACATGATCAAGGAATTCTTTCATTCCTGAACTACTTACAAGCTCCACAACTTCATCATAGAGACTGATTGCATAATCAGGGTTGCCCCTTCTGACTTCTATGTCGCCAAGATTTATTTTGGCGATAGCAATCCCCTTTACATATTCTGCCTCTTGACTGATCTCAAGGGCTTTCTTATTGTAAGTTTCCATTTGCTCAAGTTGCCCTAATAGTCTGTCAATTTCACCAACATTGATTAAGGTATTGGCAAGGCCTATCTGGTTGTTTAGCTGTTGCTGGATGACAAGTAGTTCCTCAAACTGATCGCGAGCCTCATGAAGAAGTCCCCTTCCTAGATTAATAACGCCCCACAAGTTTAATGAACGCATTACACCCTGTAAATATCCCATTGCTTCAGCTTTACTCAAGGTGGTTCTCAGAATCTCGATGGCCTCATCATATTCATTTGTTATACGTAGAGCTCTTGCTCGATAATAATTAATGTCTACCATGGCTAATTGATTATCCAGATGTAGTGCACTCTTTTCAGCGGAGTTCAATCGGATTAAGGCCTCTTCTCTTGATTTTTGCACTAATGAGATATAGGCAAGAATGATTCTCGGCCCGAGAAGAGCGGCTTGAACCTTATTACGAATCTTTTCATTCTTCACAGTTGCTTCAGTCACTTTCTCAATGCTCTCTTCAGCAACTTCTTTTGCATGAGTAGCAAAACCCAAGTCGATGAGAATAGAAGCAAGTTGTCCTGATAACTCAGCAAAGTTGACATAGTCCTTTTCCTGCCAGGCTTGCATTACATAATTTCTGAGATTATTGATCCAACGTGGATTTAAACTCTGACGACAATATGATGCTGCTGCGTACGCCTTGCATGCGATGTTATTGCACTCCTTTGCAAGAATCTGATTGAATCCATATTGTCCCCTAAGGAATGCGGCTTTTGCACACATGCTCAAAAATGCATGGCTCTTGTTTTTCCACTCATCTGTCCCGATATAGTCCAACAAAAGATCAGTGAAGGCTCTAAATCTATCTCTGGTTGTCTTGCTAAAGGCAGCAATGCGGAGATTGAGCTCTTCTATCTCTTCTGCCGTTAGACCATCATAGTATGTCATGAACTCGGGAATAATTGGACTATTTATCAATTCAAAGGTATCCCCTACGAAGTCAAATATCTACTTTTCTAGTTCATAGCCAAGATAAACTATTAGATGAAAAGGATTCTAGTAGGTCTATCCGCAGATTCTATTTTAGAGGACTTACTTTGGTCAAAAGGTCCATAATATCGTATGTGCTAAATGGCTTTTGAAGAAATGCTCTTGCTCCCGAAACCAGAAGTTTCTCATCGTATCCATTAATGGGATCAGTAATCACTATTATTGCAATACCAGGATCTATATCAAGAATGTCTTCAACCAGTCTTACACATTTCCTCTCTGAAAGTTGAAAGTCGAAAATGACAACATCGGGATCGGTTTCTCTGCATTTAATCAGCATTTCCTCTGGTGATGCAGCACTGGCTATGACATTGAATTCTGCATCCTCAATCGACATTTTTAGCAGTAATATTAGGAATGGAATATCGCCAGCAATTAGCACCCGAATATTCTCATTATTTCGCCTAATATTAATCCCCCTATTCTTAAATGCAAATAGAGATATTAATCAACTGCTTGCTGCGTTTTCTACAAGCTCGAGAATGTGTCTTATGGTAACTGGCTTCAAGCCAAAACTTATCGCACCATTTTTTATAGCCTGCTCCCTCACATTCGCATCAGCACTAATGAATACAATCTTTGCATTAGGATCAATCTCAAGAATCTCTTTCATGCAAGTCAGTCCATCTTTGTTTGGCATTCGATGATCGAGAATTATTACATCGGGTTTTGGGTTGAGCTTGGAAAATACTTTGATGGCTTCTTCTCCATCATAGGCATCTGCAATGACTTCATGGCCTTTAATGGCAAAGACATCCTTGTACAGTTTATGTAAGACCACCTCGTCGTCTATGATGAAGATTTTCACCATGAAATTACCAACCCAAATCAATTTTTACTGTTATTCTTACATTCATGCTTATTAATGCTACTTAATAATAGTATTTGATGCATCCATTAAACGCATTAGTGTACTTCTACATTATTACACTGTGTAATATTTAGCCAACATGACATGTTAGTTTCTTGACCAAAACACCTTGAGTATAGACTTCATGAGGAGTCCAAAGAGCTTATAGCTGCAAATTTGCTTTTATAGAAACAGCACTGAAATATTTCTCGTAACCGAGTCTTCAATCAATCTGATTAAGCTCCTTTTTTTGCAGTGTCCAAGATTTTCAAAGTTCTACGCATCTACGCCCAGCCCTGTCTGCATAACCACTCTTATTTCAAGAAGATAAAAATTACAATCTAGGCTCACTATATTAATTTTGATTTTTTTGAAAATCCCATTAATAGATAAAGTAAACTCTGCAGCGATTTGTGGGTTTTATCATGAATTTTCAAGCGCTATCAAGAATAGTATATTAATGAGTTTATAAATCAATAATCTGAAAATTTATTTATCCGGCTTTAATAAAAAAATCGACTTAGAGGAAACATCATGTCCCCAAAAATTAGATGTCCAATCTGTGAAAAAAATAAAATAGACATTCGCCACTCAGAAACAACTTTTGGAAAAATTGATGATGTGCGCGGGGCAAAGGAATGGCATGTTTTACTGAAAATTATTGATGACAGCCATTGGGAAGAATCAGTAATCTCAGCTGGAATTGTTGTCAAATGTAAAAAGTGCAAGCAAAGATTTCTTGTTTACAGCCCTATTAAGAATCCGTTGGCATCAACCGAGATCAGAAGTGATATTCTAGTACCCTTGTTTTGTGAAACTTGTCAACGAGCATATGTAGTACATTCACTTGAATGTCCTATTTGTTCTTTAAATGGAGGAAATATTTAATGCCGAATAACCAAATATCTCTCAATGAGCGCGAGATTGAATTATGTAAAGTCGTAGATGCTGTGACTAGAAAGTATCTATCCCAATACTATGAGGAAAATCCTGTCTATGAAGTTAAATGGGAAGAAAACAAAGAGGAATTTAAATGGACTCCGACTTTGTCAATTATTCCAGAAACAAAACAGCCAACTAATGGAATCAATATCCAGGTACATCAGCGATTTAAATTAAAAGGCGTTAAGAATTGCATATATGCAACTTACAACATACATGCTCCTGATGAAAAAACGATCGTCTTCGCGGGCATTGATGTAGGAACAATTGTTGATTACACAATTCCACGAGGATATTTTTTATTTGATAAACATAAAAGACTCGCAGCACTTCCTAATGTCGGTGAAAAACCATCTGCTCATCATTACAATCCTCTTTTATCGTCATTAAAATTAGAAGTCGAGAATCAAAAAAAATCAAGGCTCATTAAAATGTTCAACCTGCTTTGCAGAGAATTCGTGTACAAAACAATGACTAGTAAATATTTAATTACTTCATGGAAGTTTATAATTTCAACTCCAGTTGGCAGTAAGTCCTGGATCATTGTTCATACTTGTGCTAATTCTAAAAACACTACAAAAATAAGAGTCCCACATCCAAAAACGGGTCGTTCGTATTCAGTTAAAATTTGGATGCCTGATGGTGTAATGCTTGCAAGGGCAATTGCATTACTCGGAGAAGTTGTACGATATAATAAAGATTATGCAATAGAGTCGGAAAAAATATCTCGAATTCCTAAGCTTTGGGGCCCTATGACTCTTTACTTGACACTTGAGGCGTTTAGACAAAAAATGCTTCCAGATGATCCCCCATTGTACTTTGGTGAAGTAACAGGAAACATAAATTCCGAAAGAGTCAAAATATTGACCAATGAATTTCTAAAACTGATTCCGGATTCAAAAGGTCTTATTATTTTGGATTGGAAACCATTATTCCTGACCTGACGAGGATCATAAATTACAAATATGATGAGTATTAGGTGCTGAATCATTTGACCCGCTAAATATGCAATTTATGAATTGGTATTCAGTACTTATGCTAGTTTATTGTTATTGAAGACTTTGTATGTCTATAACTGGTTTTGATACTCGTTGCTTTAAACCCTTCACTAGAACGTAGATCCCATATATTAAAAAGATAGAACCAATTATAGCAACACGCAAACCACCTAATCCCAATATCATTGGAGTGCAATAAGTTATTCCCATGATAATACTTACTATACTCTCAATGAACCAATTATCTTGTCTATTCATGAATACAAGTCCCTGCATCAATGTCGAAAATCCCATAAACATAATGTATATGGAATCAGTATGTTCAATACCAAGTATTGGAGAAAGATAATTACCTCCCTCATCTAATGAAACGAATATTAATAAAATTGCCAATAACAAAAGTATACTACCGATACATTGTTCACAACCGGAATCGTTTGTTTCTGACATCGAAATCACCAAACTGAGTCATATTTAATGTGGTCTAAATGCCAATAAATTATTTATCCTTTCACTCTTATTTATTGAACAAATTATATATTTATAATGTTATAATCTTTTTATTAATTAATATATCATTCAGTTGGAATATCTTCTGTCCATATTTAATTATTATTGACGATTTTTAGACCACCTAATATTGTAATTATTATATTTTTTCGGCATTTATATTAATATTATTTATGATTTTTATATTATTTATATGATAATTCTTAAATAGACTATACATTTTATGAACTTTCTCAAATTCATTTGGCATCTGAACCGAATTCAAAATGTGGGTCCTACCCACTTTCTAAGTTATACACTCTGATCAATATTTCCTTTCGCAAATAACCCCCATTATCCTCAACAGATATAGGGGGTACTTACTTGT
>JAJRWI010000004.1 GCA_024276825.1 archaeon | reverse complement strand
ATTTGGGTGAGATTCATTGGCAATTTGGGCTAAGACTGAGTTAATGATCTTTTCAAAGACCGTTTGCCATTCTCAGTAGACATCAATATTGCATTTTAATACACGCATCGATAAAGAACAACATTGTCGCCTTTCTCTGCACCGATGATACGAGATATGTGTGGACACTTTGCACGAGTCACGTAGAATGTTGGAATCTTCAAATCATCTTGGATCTCGGGAAACGACTCGATATTTGCCTGACCCTTGGATATCACCAGGTCCATCTTTGCCATGGTGTTCATGAATTCCTCACTCACAAGGTCTCTAGGAACCCCATGGGCCCATGCACCAGAGCTCAATATGGTAGCAAGTTTTTCAATCTCAGTCCCTTCGATATCATCAGCGGTAACATCATTGATCATTGGTTTTCCCTTCACGACATAGACAATATCCCAGTTCATCTCATTCAAAAATCGGAGCAAGGGAATATCAAGAATCGACTCGCCAGCATTATCAGCAAGCACAGCAAGAGTCCCAGTCTTCTCAACCAACATTTCCCAGAGCTTTGCCGAGTCGTCAATTTGGAAACCCTTTGACAAGATGTCGGAATAGGCGACTTCTAGTCTTTCAAGAACTGGTTCATGACCAGCTGTGTTGAAGTCGATCATGTTGCCAGCAATCGCAGCGGCCAAGACTGCACGTAGTCGCTCACAACCATCGAACTTGGATATTCTCTCATCAATAAAAGGAAGTGCTTCGAGTGCAGCCCTGTTGGACTCCTGCTTGACTTCCTTGTAGGGGTCGTACATGTCAGCAAGACTGTAAAGCTCACTATAGATCTTGATTGATAGAGGTAATGGATCAATCTTATTCTTAAAGCCCTCAGCAAGTAATGAGTAGACGAGTCTAACATATTCGGTCTGCTTCTCAAATTCAGGAGCTATAACTGGAAGAAACCTGTTAATACTGTGAACAATGCAGGCAGAGCATTCTGGAATGAGGGGGACTCTTATCGGCCTATCACTCAACAGATGTGTCCTCCGTGAGAAGGCGTTTTGCCATTAGATATGCACTCTCGCCATCACGATAGTAGCCCTTGAGTACAGATTTTACCTTAAATCCGAGTGATTCGTAGACTGATATTGCATCCACATTTGACTGACGAACTTCAAGGAATGTTTCAATTGCGCCGTATTCAATCATCCCATTAATGGCAGACTCTATGAGTGTCGTTCCTATGCCATGTCTGCGATATTCAGGTCTAACAGCAATTGATACAATATGACCCTTTTTTATGGGACGCCTGCTAAAGTGAGAGATCCCTCTTTCGATACGACACATGATGTATCCTATTACTTTGTCTTCGGATACTGCCACAAAGAAGGCCTTGGGCGCGTGATAGTACAGACCCATGAAGAACTGTTCGGGATAATTCTCAGGCAGACAGAGTCGATTAATACTAATCACTGAACCTATGTCCTCAGGTTGAAACTGTCGAATCTCAAAGTTCATGGTTCTGTCAGGACCTTCTATTTTACTTTTGTAGCTGATTTCTATTCTTCTTTTATCAATTGCGTATTGTGAATAATCATTCTTGTCAGCGGTCATATAGCCCCAAACGAGTGATCTCATCCTTTGCTGCAGAGATCCAGTGCTCTACTTTTTCAATAGTCAACCTGTAGCCATTGGGCAGACGAATGAGACCGTGTTCAAGACATACTTCAAAGCCCTCCATGATTGATTCAGGGCTAGCATTGCTTAATTCATAGAGGTCAATCAGACCTGCACACTTGAGCATGACTTTAGCGTCAGTAATCCAATACTTGATGGTACTGAGCGAGATTCCAGTGAGGTCGGCCAAAACATGTGGGTCTGATTCAATGAGGTCAGCTAAATATGTGATATCCAGTTCTTCCAGCTTCCCAAGAATAAAGGGATCAACACCCTCAAGAACATCAAGTGGTATGTCAAGAGGAATGTCCTCCTCGGCATCAAAGGAAATGTCAATGTCTTCCGAAAACTCATCGGGCGGAAGAAGTCTCAGCATCTTTTTTCGTGTTCTCATCTGCACGCCTGTAACTAGGGAGTCGCCCTGACAGCAACCTTGAACACAGAAGAACAGCGACCCAATTACAAGCAGAACAGCAAACAGTGTATAGGACCACCAAAGATATGCTGCAACCAATATGAGAATTGAAGCTATCAATAGTGAACGAAAGAACTGTCGTGATTCCCAGTTGTCCCTATACATTCTGCTTTTTCCTCAGACAAGATGTTGTACTCATACAATATACGGTTTCCTAGTCCTTATTTGTATCTTGGTCTAGCAAAAACATATGAAAGCAATAGTAATTGGTGGTACACCAGGAACAGGAAAGACTGAAACAGCTGAGATTCTGTCTGAAAGACTAGGATTGAGAGTCCTGTCATTGGGCGAACTTGCAAGAGAACATGATTGTCTGAGCACTCATGATGATGAACGCGATACAGAGGTGATCGATGAGGACTGTCTTGTTCAGGCACTTGTTGAAATTCTTGATGAAGAAGGAGAGGACATAATCATTGAAGGCCATTATATCGATCTGGTTCCTAGCTATCGTGTGAAACTTGCGATCATTCTCCGAACCCACCCAGATGAGCTGAAAAGAAGGCTGGCAGATAGGGACTACAAGGAGGATAAGATTAGAGAGAATGTTGAGGCAGAAGTGATTGGCGTATGCCAATTGGATGCCCTAGATGCATTTGGAGAGGGAAGAGTGGTTGAGATTGACACGACAGGAATAAATGCAAATGCTGTGGCTGAGGGTATTATCGAACAACTGAACAGTCCTGACACAACTGTGAGAATAGACTGGATGCAGAAACTGGAGAGTGAGGGCAAGCTGGATCAATATCTGGACTGATTATTCCTTCTCCCTCATCGCCAGTGCCAGAAACCCTAGAAGACCACAGATCAACATGGTCAGGGGGGCACCTGTGGCATACAGCGTGACATCAAGCCCGGATTCGTAGGCGAAAGTGACTAGGAAGGTGACTTGAAAATAGACATTTGCTCCAACCATTATCATCATCAGAGATGGGAGAATTGCAGTGAATGCCCCACGCGGGTCTCGATAAGCCACTATTCCACATAGGATAAAGAGAGCTCCTGCAATGACTGGAATAAAGAAATAGAATTTCACATTGATTTCCGGGCGTAGATTGAACATCTGCCAAAAGCTATCGTAGCCCAGACCATCAGGATGAACCATGACATCAAGAAACTCGGTCCAAATTGAGAGAGCACCTGCGACTATTAAAATAAGTGCGGGCCATCTGTAGGAGAGCAATCCCAGCTCACGCTTTCTCAGCTGGCGTTTGAGCTCCCTTGCCTTTCTCACACGTTCAATCTCTTTCTTTCGTTCAATCTCACGTTCAGCACTAGTAAGTGCATCATCAGTTTCATCCTGTTCTTCAACAGCATTCACTATCTCATCAGCCATCTCTTCTGCATCATCGGGCAAGTCGGATTCAGGGCTCATGACATATTCTCCATTATTCGTTCACTTGCTTCATGTATATAAGCCTCAGCATCTAAGAACTCCTGTTCATCATTATACTAGCTGCAGATCAAAAGACAGATAATGCAACTGATCAAGTTCAGGTGTTCAGCCATGAATGGGAAAATCAAGAAAATCTACTGGGCTAATGCTTTGTTTTCGCAAGCCGATCGAATGTTCAATAAAATGTGTGCAGAGAAGCTAAGAAACCTTGGCTATGAGGTTTTCCTACCACAGGAAACTCCAATGACTTATGAAACGGCACCCACAAATGAGAAGATCTTTGAGGTTGACACTGAAGCGATTCGCTCGTGTGATCTCCTTGTGGCATGCATCGATCAGTTCCCAATTGACAGCGGCGTTGCCTGTGAGATTGGCGTTGCCTATGCTCTTGAAAAACCAATCATTGGTCTATATACCGACATCAGAGCAAAACGGGAGGGACAAGGTAGAATGTACAAGAATCAGTATGTTATGGGTGCAATCCAATTGGCGGGAGTCATTGTGTACAGTATTGATGAACTCCTTGAGAGGTTGCATGATTTCAAAATGAAATCATGATCTTGCATCAAAATGATAGGCATAGATTTGTCATCAGATCAATTTGTTGTTTGATCAACAACCCAGAATAATTCTTAATATGGCAGATATTATAACAGTGGATGAATAAGTGGGAATAGGAAAAAGTGGCCAGGTCAATTGTTGATGAGAGAAAAAGAGATTCTATTCCAAAAATAAAAGTCATTAACCCAATTCGCAAATGCGAATAGATTCAATTAATTGGACAAAACTATGCAAATTATTTCAGTTCCCAAATAATTTTTGAGCAAAGGTCTGTAAATATCTTGAGTGGTAAGCTTGACTCGCATTTCTCTTTGCAATCTCATCAGCATGAGATATTATCAGCAATATTAAAGAACTCGTAGAACAATTGAGTTGGATTATGGAAAAATTGCAATATTCAAAAGTCATCAGTAGACTAACTCAAAATAGAAGGGGTCTCATCACAAGCCAATCGCCCAAAGTGCTTGTATTCTATATCAATTCCTTCAGCATTACAATGAGCTCTATTGACCATTCAAAGGATGTGGTGATAAGAGTTCTGGCCTTTGTAGCAATATACACTACATTTGGACTGCTCATTCACATTTAGAGATACATCACTTCAGGCTCTGCAATCAGAACTGTGATTACTGCATTTCTTTATACCGTTTATTGTAAATTGAACACAATCTTGGACATAATAGTACTGTCCGTCCACGAATGGCAGTGAACACATTTCAGACCATTGTTTCCGATGAGACCATTTAAACTCCTCACAATTTCATAGAGGACTTCTTAGATGTTCTTTTGATTGGTGTCCAACTCTGTCCAAGCTCTACGCATCTACGCACAATCCCCAAGTATTAACACTGGGGTGTGTATCAAAAAGTCATATCAAAAATGCATGCGAGGAAAAGCACTCGCAGGAGAGCTTGCCCTTTTGCTAATTTGGTGGGATGTTATCCGATCAACAAGCCCAATAGACATCATTCATGTAAGCATTGTATTTGCTATGAATCTCTTCAATATCGTGCCCCCGCCGAATCAGGGCCATGAGAAGAAAGTGTAGGCCTAGCAGTGGAAGATAGGGCCAATTTTCAAATGGAATCTCAAGCACCTGTTCAATCTCTGCAGTGTGCTCTAAGTCCATATACTCAGGATCGTATTGCCTTCGCCATTCCTCATTCATAGCATAAGTTATCGCGTTCTGAAAGACAAGAACAGTATCATTACAAATTTGTGTCATGATTAATTGTGCGCAGAATTATGATAAAAGCTCCACACTCGCTTACTCTGAGTGATTTGCGAGGAGGAAATAAAAAGAAGAGGTGCGAGTGGGACGCTCCCCACTCAGCATTTAGACTAACCGATCTTTGTACCACAGTTTGGACAGAACTTCGCCCCGTTCAGCTTGGTACCACAGTTGGGACAGAACTTTGCTCCTGCGGGAGCTGCTGCTCCACCCTGACCACCTTGCAATGTGCCAGCCATTGCTCCCATGAATCCCATGCCTGCTCCAAAGCCCGCTCCAGGACTGTGTCCCAACGACTCTGCGGCACTCTCCATGGTTTCGGCACCCATCACCTGTGAACCACTCACACCACCGGTCTTCAACCAGAATAGTCTCTCCCTGTATTTTTCAGTGGTATCAATTCCTTCGAACTTTAGGTCCACTAGTTCAAGACCAATTCTCTCGAAGGCCATTCTGACCTTGGTCTTGACCTTCAAAGAGGTTTCATCAAGTTGTGTGAAGACAGTCTGGAGGTCGTAGTGAGCAAACTCATCAATAATGCGTTCATTCATGAAGGATCTAAGGTAGTCATTGACTTTCTTAGTTGAGAAGGCGTTCTGATTGCCCACAACATCTTGCACAAAAATATTAGGTTCTTTAACGCGATACCAAAAATTGCCATGGAACATGAGAGGCGCGAGGTCACTCGTCTGACCGCGGCCACCAAACTTTCCCTGGAATTGTGATCTAGATATAAACACGCAAGTTGCTTCGAACACATCGCCCTTGATTTTTTTCTGAAGCCAGCCTGCAAGGCCTGGCATGCTGCTGGTGGTCAATTTATGACGACCTGCGAGGAATGTGTCGAGAGCCTTTCCATCTCGATAGAAGATAGCGGCTTGGTTCTCCATAACGATTAGTTCTGAACCCCATTTTATTCGGTTGCTCGGATAGCGCCAGACTATTTGATCTGGTCCGGCATTTGTCCATTCAATTGCATCAGCCATTCTATTACACCCGTATATTCGAGTACTATGTCGATATGTTGAATATCTTGTTTTAAACATTGATATGGTGGAGTCAAAAGCAAATAAAATTGTGGTTTGTTTTCAAAATTACGATTCAAGGGTGTTGTGGGGATTTAATCATTTAGTTGGGCAAAGAATCCTTTTGTAGATGTTCGGTTTCATATTAACTGACAGGATGTGATTATTGTTGACTAGATTAATTGTCTTGTCGGTCCACAGAGCCAGCGAGAGCGAAAATAGAGCTGAGCTGTTGTTGCTTGAGCCTGGTGTTGGATTATTGAATGTGGTCCAAGTGGAATTCCCGTCTGTGATCCGTCCAATGCTGACATCATTACTGGAAGAGGGGTAGGAATGGGAGTCTATGATCGTGATCCCATCAGACGCGATATAATTGACCGTGTCGCCTGCATTGTTCAGATAGATTCCTGTTGTACTCTGAGTGAACACAATAAAGCTTCGGGCAGGAATTATTGTGCCATCGGGAATTGTGAATGGGGAACTCCCGCCAGAGATAATGTCATCAATTATAAATCCTGAAACATCAACATTAATGTTTAGGGGATTGTAGAGTTCTATCCATTCTTCACTGAACAATGTATTGGGATCGGGAAGAAACTCGTTGAGCACTATATATTCGGCGTTGCTATTTGAACCATTATTACTCCTTCCCGGAGTTGGGCTAGTGAATGTTGTCCATTGTGAGCCTCCATCGACAGTTCGACCTATACTGATGTCATCCCCTAGTGATGAGTAAGTATAGGAGTCCAATACATCAATGCCATTGTCTTTGATGTAGTTTATCGAGTCGCCAGCGTCATTAAGTATGACTCCTGTCGCGCTCTGATTGAACACTAGAAAGCCATGAGCAGGTATGACTGTGCCGATTGGGATCCTATATGGACTGCTGCCGCCAGTAATATTGTCATCAAGGTAATACCCTGAGATGTCAACTGAAATGTTGAGAGGGTTATAAAGTTCAATCCATTCCACCGAATATTCGGTATTCGGACTGGGCAGGAACTCGTTTATCACAATCAGATCAGCATCATTGCTGGTAATATTATTGCTTGCGCCAGGAGTGGGATTGCTGAAAGATATCCATGTTCCATTTCCATCACTGGCACGGCCAATACTCACATCATTGCTTGATGAGTTATATGAGCACGAGTCAATCACAGTTAGACCGTCGGGTTTCAACAGATTAACATCATCGCCTGCATTATTGAGGTTTACTCCTGTTTCATTCTGATAAAATACAAGAAAACCATAAGCATCAATAACAGTCCCTGAGGGAATTTGATATGGTGAGCTTCCGCTGTTTAGCACATCATCGAGGTAGTATCCTGTTAGGTCAGTAGCCAAAGGTTGGGGATTATAGAGTTCGATCCATTCTTCAGTGTAGGATACATCTGGGTCGGGGAGGAATTCATTGATCACAACAAGGTCAGGATCCCCACTTCTGTAAGTAGTTGCATTGACTGGATCTGAAGGCGGGCCCTCATTCAGGCTTGTGTCCACTGCTGAAACCTCATAGAAGTATGTTGTTGCGTCTATGAGTCCTGTATCGGAATATGATGTGTTGGAGGTTGCTGTAAGTAGGCTCCCATTTCTATAGACTCTATAGTACAGCAAGTCAGGTTCAGTGTTTGCAGACCAAACAAGATCAATCTGTGAGGTGCTCACTGCAGTTGCATTTATGCCTATGACCTTGCTGGGAGGAGTGGAGTCGGGTTCAATCGTGGAATTCCAGTTGATAAACACATCAACCGAATAGTGGTCTGAACCAGTGTCCGCTGAAGGAGTATCACCTGTTGTGGAGTTTATCAATTTCTTTAAGAAGAACGAATTCGCAAGGATGTAGTCTATCCTGGACTTGTAAGAGGGATTCTGGTGTCCATATGTATAGCCGGGTTCCGAAGGATTGAGGGTTCTAAATATATCAATAAATGAGTGTACTGTTGAGGAGTGTTTTCCATAAGTTGAGTCTTCAGAATGAAGCATCATAGTGAGAGGTCCATATCCCAGATCACCTGATGGTGCAAGGTTTCCCGTGTCATCCGGAGAGAAAGAATTCAAGTCGCCCATATATATGATGGGAACATCCCCCAGAGAGTCCATATAGTTGATTATGCCCTCTGTTTCAAGTTCTCTGCGCCATTCATTCTCAGCGCCAGAACTCGATTTCAGATGAGCGCCGAAGATATGTACATTGTCATCACCAATTGTGACAACTGCTTCGATAAAGTCATGAGTCACATCATAACTGCTTCCATTATCAAGCTCGACAGTTGAAATCTGGTTAAATGCAACCACAGGAAATCTGCTTAAAATCGCCTCACCATCAGTATCAAAAGATATGCCCTGAGCGCAATAGCCAACATATGGCTGCTCATCAGAAAAATACTCATTGAACTCATTAACCACCTTAGTGAGAACCTCGCTGCTATTGTCATCCCATGTGCCTGTTTCAATAAGGATGAGAATGTCGGGATTCTCCTCTTTGACCACTTTCTTCCAGTCGGGATTCACACCACTCTCTTCGATGTTATAGGTCATAATCTTGAAAATATATTCGTTTGCAGGAGCGGGTTGTGGAGATTCATTGTTTTCAATAGTCACCGAAATTGAAGATTCGCCCCAGTTTCCAGAATCATCTTGAGCACGACATAGGACAATATGTTCACCATCAAGTTCAAGGGTGGTATTCCATTCATAGGTCGATGTATTGGCGCGGATGATATCATCAATTCTGATCTCATAAGTCACTATTGTGTTGTCGTCAGTAGCAGAAAACGAAACTGTTGTTAGCCCCGATAAAGTGGCGCCATCGATGGGGGTTGTTATTGTGATTACGGGGGGTGTTTTATCATGAATTGGCTTCGGTTGTGTGAGATAAATGGCAATTAGAAGCATTCCAGTAAGAATTAAAGCCAGAACAATTGCAGAAGCACGCGTTCTCATGATTATGTCCTCTAATACTACTATTGTTGTGCCATCATATTATTCACTTTTTCCCCATCAAGCAGTAAGTAGGAATGAGGAAATTAATGAGTTGAAAAAACCTCCCAGTTCTTGCTATAAATCAAATATATCTAATTCCACCGATTTGCATCTATAATTATAATTTACAATTCGGTCTCGATGAAAGTTTACCTCAAATAGTTCAGCATTTGCTGATTAGTCAAATTCATGAGAAAGCGGGTCCATTCAATAACTTTGTCCAGTTGTACAGATTTCTTCTATCAAACGAACTGATCCCTCAACTGAAGTTTCTGTTTTTCGAAATCTTTAATATTGCTTGATCGTGAATTATTCAAAAATTAAGGAAACTCGATGCCGCGCCAAGGAAGTAAGGCAAATGTATAAAGTGCAACCAGTATTGATTGATTTCTGGCCAATTCTCCTTGTCATGGTTTTGAGTCAACAAGGTGAGAGAAAGTGCGGAAAAATAGTATCATGATTCTTTGTCTGATTTCAGTCTTATTGATTCAATCAGTGATTGTTGTGTCAATATTGCCATCAAATGAGAGGGTACAGATTGTTCAGAATAGAAACATGAACAATCATACAAACGAGAAAGCAGTAGAATCATATAGTGATCTGTTGAAAACAAATGTGATTAGAAACCCATCATTTGAAGAACTCAGTGCAGAGGGACAACCCCTCTACTTCTCAGCTTATGGAACAGAATATTCATTATATAATTCAACATATCAAGATATAGTTCACAATGGGGCATATTCAGGATATATTGAAGGGCATGCTTCATCTATGGCCAATGCATATCCATCAATCCGACAGTATTTTTCAGATTCTGACAGTTTTATTAATGAGAGTCTGACTGCCAATCTTTATTACTACATTAAGGATCCTGGTGCATTAGATAAAAATTCAATGTTCCAGATATATTTTGAAACGACAAACTCCAGCAATGTCTATTTTTCTTTCATCTATATTGTTTGTTATGGGAGTTATTCTGCATCAAATTCAACATATACAACATATTTCATGATGAACAGCAGCATAGGTGTATGGAACTTGTTCTCAAGGAACTTGACACAGGACTTCTATTCTGTATATAGTTATTTGCCATTTGATAGTTCAAGGCGCATCACGTCAATCTGGCTTCAAACATATGCCCAAATATATAGCAATGAGCTGAATTCAATGGTAATCGATGATGTAAGCATTCAGAATGGAACCGGATACGAACTAATAGAAAATGGTGACTTTGAGTCAGGAACAGGGTCGCCGTGGTACGGATCTTATAGATCGCCAGCAGAGTTAACAACATCATCTGACACGGCTGATGGGAATAATGCGGCAAACATTACAATTAGGTCAAGTGGGCAATACCATACTGGCTTTGCTAATCTGTATAGAGTCACATATCAACCATATCTGCAAATATATCCAACTTCACCGTATTCTGCGATACTCGAGTTTGATTGGAAATATAAAGACATTTACAATGGAGGAGGACAATATGCATATGTACGGGTACAATTTGCAAACTCGTCCGGCTCGGTCTGGCTTTATTACATGCTTGGAAGTGATTTGGATGAGATTTATTTTACAAATTCGAGTGGTTCAGTATACCTTAAAGCACCTGATTTTGGCATTCGAAACCAGTGGAATAGATTCACATGTGATCTAACTAAAGCTATGTTGGATAACAATTTCAACAATATGAGTATCAGAGAGGTTCGGTTTTATCTCAATCTGGGTTCATTTGCAAACTCATCTGTTAATCTTCTCATTGATAACATGAAATTGTACACATATACTTTTGGTGATCCGAGCTTTGAGGGAAACTGTCAGGACTCAGCATCTGGAAACATCAATTCATGGGTAACTAGTGTTTATGACACCTCTCGAATTTCCAGGTCTAGCGATGCACATTCGGGTCAATATTCACTAAATCTCACATCTGTTAATTCAGAGTGGATATCAGTGGAAAGATATGATCATACACAGATTCAACCAGAATATTTCTTTGACTTTTCTTGGAAGATTAACAAATTAAACATCGAAGCCTCAATGTTGAGCATAGCTGAGATTACTCTGTCCCTTGAAGGAGGGTATAGTTTGCACTATGTAGTTGCGGCATCACCAGCTAGTAATCTAATAAACAACACATACAATGTATTTTACTTTGTAGATGATTTCAATATTACTGACTCATGGATAACAACACATAGGAATATCACTCATGATCTAAATGTCAGCTTTGGTGAGCATAAGTGGAATGTCACTGGGATTGAGCTGATCGCCAGTACAGAAGCAGGATATAACATGACGGTGTTATTTGATGACATCGGATTTGTTGAAGAGATTCCACCAGAGATTACAGGAATTTCCCTAGATCCAACACAACCAATGTATTATCAATCAGCGGCTTTAAGTCTAGATGTAATTGATAACCAGCCATATAACATTAAGCAGGTCAGTGTGTACTATCGCACCACTGGCTCTTGGACATCAATAGAAGCAATTGAGTCGAACTCGTATCAGGCCATAATTCCAGCTCAGCCATATGGACAGACAGTCGAATATTATGTGCAAGCAATTGACTGGTGTGGCAATATTGCTATTGATGACAATGGAGGCGCATACTATTCCTACTCTGTTGGCGATGATATTGTTCCAACAGTGAGTTTTGATCACCCGGACACAGGCATTGTTGTCGTTGGCGAGGTTCTATTGAATGCCACAGCGGATGATGAAGGGAGCGGAATTGACCATGTGGAATTCATTGTCGAAGGAACGTCTGTATATAATGATAGCTCAGAACCTTACGAGTTCCTCTGGAATTCTAGAACGGTAGGTAATGGAACAAGGACATTGATTGTCAGGGCATATGATGTGGCAGGACTCACAGCTGAGGACTATATCACAGTAGATGTTCAGAATGATGTGGCACCACCTGAACTTACTGAACTCATAATGAGCCCTGAAGAACCGCAATATGGACAGGCTGTGACAATTTCGGTTGGCGCGATTGATGTCAATGGTGTCAAGAATATCACACTGTTTTACAGGGTAAATGATGGCACGTGGACATCAATGTTGATGACACAAAATGGAATATTATACAGATCAGTTATTCCTGCGCAGTCGTATGGTTCAACAGTCGAGTACTATATTGTGGCATATGATGTCTTTGGCACATACGATTCCATAGGTAACGAGTCCGATCCGTTGAGCTACTTTGTCGATGACTTTACGCTTCCGATCCTCACTGTGTCAGGTCCTTCCATTCATGAACCCGTGAGAGATGTAGTGACATTCTATGTCACTGCAGAGGATGAAGGCAGTGGTGTGAGCAGTATAGAGTTTAGAGTCAATGGAGAGCCCGTTTCATCGACAAGTGGGAACACCATTGCATGGAACACGCTCGACTTTACGAATGGGAATTATACCCTGACTTTCACAGCAATTGATAATGCAGGCAATAGTATTGTGATCACTATGGAATATCAAGTCCACAATCCAGTGGGAGTGGAAGTGATCACTGACATTCTTAGTTCAGCCTTGGCTCAATATGGCTTCTTCATTGGAGCGGGGACCGTCATTGCAATCATAATCATTGCAAAGATTTTTGTAAGACGTAGGAGCAAATAGTGGCATCAAGTTGATGGGACAAATCTGTCCCATCAATCGCTTTTTTATTTCCATTAATTTCATATATGATATCAAAATTCAGACAAGATGCGAAGTATTAGAACTATAATTTTTCAAGCATCAAGCGTTAAAGTTCAGTGAAAATCTACTTACAAAATGGAAAGGATCTCACAACTAATCAATATTGAAAGCATTCATGAACTGTGATGACTCATTCGTAAAATGAAACTAGCAATTGTAATCAGCTCATCGATTTTGAACAATGCTAGATAGAGGTTCTGCAATGATTTCAAGTCGTTGCTAGTGCCCTTCAGATATGCAGAAAGGGCGGGTCTTACAGCCTGATCAAGAAACGAGCGCCGTAATAGGTTCAGACTTTCAATGAGTTCCAAAGTGATTACTCCGCGCTGTATTAATCGAAGGGCCATTGCAGTTTCCTTCTTGCAGAGTTCAGAGTATATTGTGCATTCGTGTGATTCTACCAATAGCTGTTTTGCAAGTGAGTGGTATTCATTGATTGCGCGTGGGGGGTCAACCAGAGCAAGATGCTTCAGAGTTCTACAATGTTCCAAGAATACAGCGTCTTGTTTCCCCAGGGCATTCATGAGATCTGCTACAAGGCGAAGCTCATTTCTCTTTGTCATCACATAATCGTAATTGAGTACTACACTTTTCCTTTTAACAATGACTAGAGCGGATTTGACAACACGCAAAGATGAATAAGGGGCGCAGTACTATTAATCAGGTGAGATGAGCAAGGCAAGATTCTATTCCAAAATTCCCAATGGTATCCGATGCGACCTCTGCGCAAGGCGATGCGTTCTAAGAGAGAAGGAATTTGGCTTCTGCAGAGTGAGGTATATGAAGGATGGAGAGCTGTACACGATGGTATATGGACTCATTGACGGCATGGCAGCGGATCCTATCGAAAAAAAGCCACTTTTTCATTTTGCACCAGGGTCTCGTACTTTCTCCATCAGTACGTCATCATGCAACTTTCGATGTCAATTCTGTCTAAATTATCACTCGGCGCATAGGGAAAAACCTGTGGGAGAACATCTAAGCCCAGATGACATTGTCAACCTTGCAGAACATTATGGATGTTCAGGAATCACTTACACCTATACTGAACCAACAGTGTTCTGGGAGTTTGCTTGTGATACCGCTGAACTTGCTCATAAGAAAGGCATGTTCAATACAATTGTGACCAACGGCTACATGACGAAAGAAGCCATTGATGCCATTCATCCAAATCTCGATGCAGCGTCTATTAATTTCAAAGGCAGCGGAAATCCTGATTTCTACAAGAATCTGATGTCTGTGCCCAAGGTCACTCCAATATTCGAGTCAATGAAACGACTGAAGGAGAATGGTGTATTCATTGAATTGACTAATCTGATCATTCCAGAGGTTGGGGACTTTAAAGAGGACACAAGAAAGTTGGCAAGATGGGTCGTTGAGAATCTTGGCGAACGAACACCCTTTCATATAATTGCATTTGCTCCGACTTACAAAATGACACACCTGCCAAGAACCCCGCCCAGCATGCTTGAACGCCATATCAGAATAGCAAAAGAAGAGGGTCTTGTGTTTGTTTATTCAGGAAACATTGCAGGACACGATTATGAGAACACTTTTTGTCCAAATTGCGGGACTATTGCAGTTGATCGTTATTCGGTATTCCTAAAAGCAAATCATCTTGATGAAGATGGCAAATGTCCGAAATGTCACGCTGACCTTAATATTGCTGGGGTTGAATGGATGGTAACTGGAAAGTCACGAATCGGTTGGTTTTGAGGCTGTTAGATGCAAATTGTTTCGATTAAATGGCAAAAACAAGATGACAAGTTCACTTCAGGCATCATGGCTTGGGATGAGAAAAGAACGAGGCTTGAGTTTTTGCAGATACAATCAGGCGAAAGAGTAAGCTGGCAGGTGACAGGTCCGAGGATGTGCATTGGGTTTGCAAACCATGAAGCTATGCAGGTCCCATGTCCGGATCATGCTCGTGCATCGATTGGCGCAAGATGCAAATCATGTGATGCTGCTGACTTCTATTCATCATGTGTCAGATGTACTGGAAACACTTGTTTGGCCACTCCCGAACGCTGGGAAACTTGTAGAATTACTGACTATGTGGTCTATCTAGCAATTTTCGGTGACTCTATTCTTAAAGTTGGGGTATCTACTGAGAACCGCCTTTTCACACGGTGGGTTGAACAAGGGGCAGATTTTGGGGTTATCCTAGAGAGAGTGACAGGCGGAAAATTAGCAAGGCAGATTGAAAGCAAGATTGGGAAACTTGAAGGAATTGCGAAGCAAGTCCGTAGTCAGAGAAAAGTTGTGATGTTGTTCAAGTCACCAGACAGGAAAAGCGCAAAAGAACTGGTCCATGCATTCCTTAAGAATAATGGTCTGTTAAACGAATATCCTGAATATATGATTATTCCTTTATCGAAATATTATGCTTTTCCAAATATTAAGCGCAACCCATATTCATTGTTCACAATGAGAAACAATTCTAGAAACCTCAGAATTGTGGGAGAAGTGGTTGGTATGAAGGGCTCACTATTGATAACAGACATATCACACTCATATCAAATCGTGGACCTTAAAGGGATTATAGGGTATGACCTTAACATCAATGAAAGCATCAGTGTAGAGGCTCAATCGTCGCTTGAAGAGTTCTTCTGAATCATTGAATTGTTGCAAGTCATGCAGTAAATATATCACCCAACTATATATTAGAGAAATGTAATAGTTGGAGTTTGATGATGAACGAAACTGTTGATGAGGAGAAGATCCGCTACATATCACTTGTGAGAAGAGAAGGTGGTGAGCCTATATTAGGAATACCATATCGAGAGATGAAAGTGGATCCAGACCTTGTTGCCAGTTTTGTTCTTGCGGTGGTGATATACGAGGAGCAACAATTAAGGAACTTCACCAAAGAAGGCTATATTGTTCTCATAGAGGAAGGAAAGCATATCATTGGAATCCTGATCATTGATAAAGTCGAGAGTGAGGAGCCATATAGAGAATCTCTAAAATTAATCATCAATGCATTTGAAGAGAGATATGAAACAAAATTGAACAATTGGAAGGGAGACATTCGCCCATTCAGGGAGTTCGCTTTATTCATTCTTAGCGTGTTTCCATACAATCGTGTTAATCTTGATCTGGTGCCAAGCATTGTTGCAAAGTCAGAGGCGACACCAGATTACAAACAGGAGATTCCATGGAGCGTGGAAACAACCTATGAAAAAATCGAGCTGATCCTCGGATTCATCAATGGAAAGAGAACTGTCAGAGAGATCATTGAAGCCTCAGGATTGCCAGAAGAAGAGGTTGTAGCGATTTTCTCCATGCTTGATAGATATAAATGGATCATCTTCTCGCGCCCACTCACAGACAATACCGTGCTGATCAAGGTGATGGACCCGCCAAAAAGCTATTTTGTAGCTTATGGCGATCAGCTGAACCAAATCCTTGATTTGTTCGATGGAACGCGGACTCTTAAAGAAGTTTGTGACTTGCTCCCTACGGGTGTTGAAGTTGTGAGAACAATAGCCAAGACACTTATAACTCTGAATGTACTCGCCCACAAGTCAGACATGGAGGAGGCAGCTGAAGATTGAAGAGGGAAAAAGCTCCCTCAATGTTCAGGGTAAGTCTTGACAACATGGAGGGTGAAATCATATCAAGTAATTATGGTGAGTAGCGGCAAGCAAGAAGGTCTGGAACAATGATGATGGAAACTTCGAAAGTACGGTACATTTCGGTGATACGTCTAGAAGGTGGTGAATCAATCCTAAATGTGCCGTACGCCAAGATGACTGTTGATCCAGACCTCATTGCAGGCTTTGTGACTGCGGTGATCATCTTTGCCAAGAATCCAATCCGAACAATTCGGAAAGCCATTTATGACATTTTGATAGAAGTTGGCAAGCATGTGCTTATTCTATTAGTTGTAGACCCAGTCCCCGATGAGGAGCCCTATAGAGAGAGAATGAGAAGGATACTAGAAGAGATTGAGGAGAAGCATGGGACAGTCCTCGATAATTTTGAAGGCGATGTTAGAGTCTATAGGGAGTTCACTTTAGATGTCTTGAAAGCGTTTCCATATTTTGTTCCAGACTTGGATCTTGTGCCATCTCTTATCAAGTCATGTGATAGTATTCCCTATCGCGTTGGGATCATAGATAAGAAGCTTGAGCAGGTTGAAGCGTTCATTAATGGAAAAAGAACAGTTGCAGAAATCATGGACCTTATTCAATTGCCAGATGAGGAAGTCATCGCTCTGATCTCTATTCTTGGCAAATTCGACTGCATCGAGTTCAAAAGTAGACTGAGTGAATCAGATATCCTTGAAAAAGCAGAAGTCAAAGAGTTTGTGCTGACTAGACTCAAGGCCCAGTATGGCAAGCCTCTTGAAGATGTGATGCTGTCATTTGATGGAATAAGAAGGATAAAGGATGTACTAGAGTCTCTCCCATATGACAGTACTGCATTGTGGTTCTTGATCAACAAGCTTGTTGAAGTTGGATGCCTAGTCAAGAAGAGCTAAAGAATGACATCATTTCCAGGAATTCCTACAACATCACTTCTACATTGCTTGCAATGATAGAACTGTTTAATGTGATGAGATGCACTCAATCGTGCTGCCATTAGTTCATCATGGGTTGGTCGGCCAGGTGTACAATTCCCAAGTGGGACAAGGGGTACAATGTTTTGTAATCTCACACCCATTCCCGACAGTTCAGAAGCAATATGTGCCATCTGATCATTATTCACGCCAGGAATTAAAATAGTATTCACCTTAACATGGATTCCAGAGTCCACAGCTGCAGATATTCCCTGTCTTTGCTTCCTTATAAGCTCATGAGCCATTTCCACACCTGAAAGCCGCACACCATCAATTATGGCCCATTCATAAATACTCTGTGCGGTATCGATTGACAGAGTATGAACCGATATGGACACTGTTGAAATACCAAGATCCAGTAGACTTTCGATTGCATTATGTAGTAAGATGCCATTTGTGCTGGTGCAAAGTTTGAGCTCAGCGTCTATCTCCTTAACTGCTTTCATTAATTCATAGAACTCTGGATTGTATAGAGGTTCGCCAGGACCCGAAACCGCAACTATTCGAAGATTTGGCCTGCTTGACAACTCGCGTTTCAAAACAGTAATAGCTTCATCAACGGTCATTACCCTGTTTGCTCTGCCAGGCTTTGGAAAATGGCAAGAGGCACCAACATTATGGTCACAGAAGAAGCATTTTGCATTGCATTTGGGCGCAACTGGAAGATGAATGCGCTCCCACAGATGACGTCTGTCTTTAGCCCAGCAGGGGTGAAAATCAAAGGGATATCTCATGATTGCATCTCAACCAATGTTTAGTAGGATCTTTGCTGCATTACGGGCAACGCGCTTTCCATCGTTAAAGACCAGCCCAAGTCGTACATTTTCAGGAGAAGTGATTGCCAGTAAATAGCCACCGCGAATTGATATGATTACAATGGTCCCTTGATCGCCCTCAATAATTATTGACTTGAGGTTTCCCTGACGAAGCTCCTGTACAGCTTGCTCACTGGCGGAATGAATCCCAGCAACCATTGCAGCAACAGCCACTTCTTCCGTGCCCGCTTGAAAATTACTGACCAAAGGCAGGCCTTCAACAGAAAGAATTGCAGCTCCAAGAATAGGAGTGTTATTTGCAAACTCGGTGAGGAGTCTCTTCAACTGCCCTTGGAGTTCGTCATTCTCATCCTGTATCAAGGTTGAAACCCCTGCTTTTCTTATAAGAGCTTTACTTAAGCCTGTTGCATGTAAGCATATCAAGTATCCTTTGAATAACTTGCTATCAAGTCTTGTGTTACTTAATGATTCGAGGTTTTCATTCAATCAAACGCATAGAAGTAACACTCTCGCTGTGGACTAATCGAGTTGGAGACTTCATCACACGTAAGATGTTGTCAGCATGCTCATCAAGACCAGCCCCACGGAGCATTTCTACCAATTCCATGCCCGTAGTGATTGCTAGACCCTTAAGGGGGCGGCCATTTCGACATGATTCTATCAATTCTTCAGCAGAAATCATCTTGCATCGTATGTTAATACCCCTGTGCTTTTCAAGATGCTTCAGTCCCTTTCTTGCAATTCCCCTATTCTCCTTTTGCTCAGAAGTATAAGCCTTCTTTTTCAGAATGCGCTGAAGACGTTCAATTCCTTGATCTATTAGACTCTCAGAATTCAGTGATCGGCCATACAATCTATGAACACTCTTCTCTGTTGAAGTGACTAGCCATGCTGTACCATACACTTTTTGATATCGCATTCCTTTCAGAATTTCAGATTCACTCAAAAGGGTCACATTTCGATAGCCCTTGTATTCAACAGCAATCGTCCATTTGGGATCTTCGTGTTCAACAATCAAGTCAGGAGTGAGTGAACCCTGCCCTGTCACTGGCACCCATGTGTGGACATCAGGAAAGTATGTCATGACGAGAGCAAGGAAGGCTTGGTGAAAGATATTGTGTCGTAGGTTTCTAGCCTCTTGAGGATGCCTGAAACCCGCATCTTTGTACAAGACTGGCATCTCAACTTGAATTCCTGTCCTCTTTTTGACCTCTGCCTTTGTTGTAATCTTGCCACGCCGATGATTCTGCTGAACTAGACGGATTGCTGCTTCCCGAGCGATTTTCTGAAAGATTTTCCTTCCAACATCAGTCTTGCCTTTAGAGGACTCTGCCTTTACCTCTTTTGCAGCCCAGTTCACTATATCTTGAGCCTCGGTTCCTAGAAGACCGAGGATTGACCTCATCTTTTCTTGCAGATTATACTTCTGGACATATTTCTTCAATTCAGGAGGATACACAACTCTTTTGCCCAATACACTTTCTCCTTTGTTCTACATTATTTCTTTGATTAGTCTTGCCTCTTGCGTTTCTTCATCATAGCTGACCAGACCAGCATTTACAAGGTCGAAGATAGCCTTCTGTACCACTGCTGGTTGAATGCCAGTGCTTGATGCAATATTTCTGCGAGTGATTGGTTTCTTGGTATTGTGAAGTGTATATAGAATTCGCGCATGCGGCTTTCCATAAAATACCGTTTCAATGAGCATGATATAGATTGCAAGGAGATCACTGACATCCACTTTCTCCTCAAGTTTTGCCTTCTCTGCAGCTGTTTCACGATAAAGCTCTGAAACCCGTTGCAATTTTGAGTTGATCTCGTCCAGCTCTGCCCTGAGTTCGTCGCGTTCCCTCGTAATCTCTTCAAAAGCTGACTCGCTTGACTTCTTTGCTTCTTCAAGTTCCGACTTGAGAGTTTCAATTTCAGACTTCAATGACTCTATTGTTTTAGTTGCCTCATCAATCTCAGACTTCTGACTTTCAATTGTTCCCTTTGCCTCTTCAAGTTGAGAGTTGACGGAATCAAGTTCTGTCTGCAACTCCTCGGTCTTTGTCTTCAATTCCTCTTTAACAGCCCAGACCTCTTCTTCAGCCTTTCTTCGGGCGGAGCGTAACTCTTCATTTTCTTTCTCCAGTCGTTCACATTCATCAATCAGCTTGATAATCTTCTCCTTCAGGTCATCCATGGCTGTAACTAGTTGCTCTCTCTCTGCAGACATATGTCTCTCCTCAAATGCCAAGGCGCTTTTTCACTTATAACAATTTATGAACACATTTTCCTATTTTAGTGAAACATCATTTTCGCGTGCCTTGATTATAATGTATTCAATGTATTTCTGTCTGAGTTTTGCGAGAGGAAGTCCAAATGCTTTGAAGGCCTCTAGTTCGCCCTTCTTGCGATTCTTAAGCATGACCTGATTCTCATGCGAGAGTATTGGGTCCTGACCAATTGCAGGAATGTTTTTGTTTTGCTGCGCACACTTGATGTCAGACTTCGACATGGCCTCAAGAGAGTGATTGATGTCCTTAAGAAGTCCTTTTCGCCCCCAGAAGTCTTGTGTTGCTAGACCGATTAGTTTTGCCTCGGGTGTAGAAATACCGCTGATATTGGCAAGTTCGATTGAATTGCTCTTTATTGTAGAGAATATTCTAAGTGACCACGGGGACATGTCAACAAGCACAAGAATTGGAATTTCTTCATCGGCCAATCTGCGAATCCAAGCCCGCATGTTTCTTCCTGGCTGGCCAAATAGAGCGCCGACTCCAACCTTGAGCTCTTCAGGTATTCCAAGTTCGATCAGGTTTCGTGCCATGGCTTCCTTCTCAACAAAAATGGCAGCATCAATGTTGATATTGTGAATCTTGACCTCAAACGGTCTTGATGAGATGAACCATCCATATTCGCCAGTGCTTGTGCAGTTGATTACCTTGCCTGACAGATCTTGTAGAGTGACATCACCATAGAACGTACCTTTGGGAGAACTGACAACTCCAAATTCTTCGCGTGGGACAAATTTCCCACGTATCCTAAGAATTCTCTCACAGAGGTTGATCAGTCGATTTGTTTCGTTCTGATTAGAAATCTTCAGAATGTCCTGAACATGCTTGACCTTGTGCATATAATAAAAATCTCTTAATGACATGGACATGCCCTGCTCAAGATGCTCCTTGAAGCGTGTCATCCCGTATACAAGTCCAGCAATCGTCTTTGCACTCTCCACTTTTCTGCCGTCGATGATGGAGGGCACGGAGTCAATGTGTTTGTATCCCATTTCTGGAGAGTACTTCACATTCTTTTTCGAAGAGCCATAATAACCAATCTGTGGGAATGCTCCATCCTCCACTGTTTCAGCCAAGGTCTCCAATATATTATCTATTAGATCAAGCACCTCTCTGTTCAGTCCGAAATCTGCCATTGTTTCACTCTCCAAACAGACGCTCAATGCTTACTGGTCGACTCACCGCTTCTCCAAGAGTTTCAGCAATAAACTGGTAGTATTTCATAAGTCGATTCTCACGTGCACGCACGCGCATTGTCCTTGTCTTTCTTCTCACCATGTCACCCAATCGTCGAAGACAGTCTTTGAATCCAAGGTCTATTTCTCTGCGAATCACATCCACATCTGCAATGAACTCCTTGCCGACTGTCTTGTAGGGTATTCGAGTGCTGCAGATATGAACAAGGAAAGTGAGGGGATCATCTTGCTTCAGCCCATAGTTTCGCAAGTTCAATTCGCGAATTACACGGTTGGCAACATCATTCCGCTCATCATAGAGTAGTGGGATTCTGTTGGCGAATCTGAGTAAGCAGATTCCAGGACTAATGCCACCACCATATGCAACGCCAACTTCAATTATGAATGGATGACCACCATGCACATTCGGAGGTCGCTGCCTGACAACAATGAACTCGGGACTGATTCTGGTGAGACCCGCCTTCAGGACTTTTTCGCCCGCAGGTGATAGTGAACGAGAGGAGGGTGGCCTAAACTTGTCATAGATTTCAAAGGCAGCCATGAGATTGATCAGTTCTTCAGATGTCAGGGACTTGGGAGCTCTCTCAGGATCAATCTTTGCAAATTCAAAGAACTTCTTTGCTGTTGAGACCCCAATACTCTGAAAACTTGAGGTCATGAATTTCAATAATGTGCTTCTCTTGGTGGTGTTTATCATCTGTTTCAGCATCTCCACATCAATACCGCGGGGGTGGGGCTTGGTTGCTCTCGGAGCTGGAGGTAGCTGCTCTACCAGTCTTGGAAACTTCAAGCTCTCACCATCGGGAGTGTCAAACCGAATTGAAGCATATGGCACAATGATGCTGGTCTGATGAAAATAGTCAATGATTCTTCTTTTACTTCTGAACCAGTCGCCACGAAGATTGAATGAGATTGTTGTTCCATGTTCATGAATAGGTTTTGTATGTATGGTCTCTTCAAGGATGAGTGGCTTGTTTTTCTCGATGTCTAGCTTCAATGAGAGATGATGATAGCAGTCTTCGCCTGAACAACCCGTCTTGACAACAATTGGTGATTGAGTGGTGATCTGACCATAGAGTAATGCAAGACTTCCACCGAGACCAAAAGTGCCGCGACTCTGTTGATTCTGGAACTTTGTACCAGACAGCATTTTGCCAATCAACTTGGGAATATGGTCCCGCTTTATTCCCGAACCGTTATCTGAGACGGTCAGAGTGAAGACCTGGGGTCCCGTGTTAATTCCAATCTCAGTGTCCAGTCTAAAGGCAGGAGATAGAGTCACTCTTACACCTGGTAGGACTCCCGCTGACTCGCAGGCGTCCAATGCATTCTCAACTATCTCTCTGATTGAAACGTAGAGTGATCTTGCAGGATTATCAAAACCCGCAATATTCCGATTTCGATAGAACCATTCCGAAATGGAGAGTTCGATGACATGAGAGTCGTGAGTGGTTAGCATCAATCGTATGGTCCCTCATCTGAGATAATAAGATGAACAACACGATGAATACTATAAACCATGGTAATATTTTATGCAGGCTTAGATTATAGCGCTGGAAAGATCAGATATCCCAGAATCATGAGAAATACAAGTCCAATTGTTAGTACTGCCCATACAACTCTGTTCCATGCGAACACGGTACCACCATCAAAGGGCTGAAAAGGAATCATGTTGAATAGACCAAGCCAACCATTTAGAATGACTCCAAAGTTCACCATTGCAATGAACACATACAATGCATAACTTGAACTGGGACTTCCAAGGGCTCCTACTGCTAATATGATCACAACAGACAAAATCGAGGCTATCACAAAATTCGTGAGGGGGCCAGCAAGATTACTCTTGGCAATTTCATCCTCACTTGCAGTCCCACTAGTGAATACTGCACCTGTGCCAAAAATTGGAAATGAGAATAGAATCGCAATGAGAGAGAGATAATAGCCAGAAACTGTCATTCGAAACTCGCTCCACATTCCATACTTCTGCGCCGTAAACTTGTGTGCCATCTCATGTGCCATAAACGAAAAGAGGAAGATAGAACTGGTGATGACTGGAGCCCACCAAAAGCCCGACATAACTAATACATAAAGACTGGCAATAGCACTAATGATTCCTCCACGACCAAAGCCCATCATGGATATGCTGACCAGTATCACAAGAATTGATGCAATTAAAAGGTCTTTCTTCTCCCTTTCTGAAAACCTAGTCTTTCTTCTTGATCCGCGATATGGAATGGACCGGGACTGAATTTGCTTCTTTCTTGGCCGAAAGCGAGAAACTCGTGATGGCTCAGGCTCTTCATATTCTTCATTATCTATAATTCCTGGAGCCTGAGTCATTTGAAATGCCGGACATCCATGGCTCTCTGGCAATTTGTGTTCAAAGCAAAACACGCTTTTACAGTAGGGACAAATGAAGGCAGTGGTTTCGGCACCACAGAGGGAGCAATTTGCCATTTCTAGCACCAATCTTTGAATGTGTCCATCCTAGTTAAATCTTTGAGGTATGGTCGAAGTTTTGCAATGAACGCAAAGCCTTAAGAATCATTCACATTAGTTGCGATTGACCCGGAGCCAATTATCTGGAGCGTTCTACTTTGGAATTTGATGTAGCGATCGTCGGTAGTGGTCCAGCCGGAATCTTTTGTGCGCTCGAGCTGATAAAGCACAAGCAGGATCTAAGAATAGTAATGATAGAGAAGGGCAAGGACATTAAAAAGAGGCACTGTCCAAATTCTACGATGGCCAGAGGATGTAAGAAATGCAACCCCTGCCATATCTTGGCGGGGTGGGGTGGTGCAGGAGCCTTTTCAGATGGCAAGCTCACTTTCTCCACTAGAGTTGGCGGGTGGCTGGATGAGATTATTGGAGAGGAAAGACTTCTAGAACTGATGAAGTATGTTGACGACATTTACATCAAGTATGGAGCGCCCGAAAAAGTATTCGGAGCAGATCAGGATGCCATTGATGAATATTCAAGAAGGGCTGCTCTAGTGGGCATGGAACTCATACCTCAGAGAGTCCGTCATATGGGCAGGGAGGGCTGCATTGAGGTCATGAGTAAAATGTTTAATGATCTGGCCAAAAATGTCGAGATTCAATTCAATACAGAGGCCAAGGACCTTCATGTTAATGGTTCGCTGGTCCAGGGTCTTGACACTAACGGAGGCACAAGGATAACTTCAAAATATGTCATAGCGGCTCCAGGCAGGGTAGGCAGTCAATGGCTCAAGAGTCAAGCTGACAGACTGTTTCTCTCTCAGGAGAACAACTACGTAGACATTGGTGTGCGAGTGGAGATCCCAGCACCAGTGATGGAAGATATTGCCAAGGCACTCTATGAACCTAAACTCATCTATTACTCAAAACAGTTCGATGATAAGGTCAGACTGTTCTGCTTCAATCCTGGGGGTGTGATTACGACTGAGTATTATGAAGACATCCTCACTGTCAATGGACAGTCCTTTGCCAATGAGAAGACTGGCAATACAAACTTTGCACTTCTTGTATCAACCAAGTTCACTGCACCGTTCAACGAGCCGATCAGGTATGGAAGTTCAATTGCAGGACTTGCAAACATGCTTGGAGATGGTGTTCTCGTTCAAAGACTAGCAGATCTTCGAAGAGGAAAAAGAAGTACTGCTGAGAGAATTTCACGAAGTGCTGTAAAACCCACATTACCAAGTGCTTGTCCTGGCGACCTCAGCTTCGCCCTGCCATATAGACATCTTAGTTCCATACTTGAAATGATCGATGCCCTTGACAAACTCTGTCCAGGCGTTGCTGATGATGGAACTTTACTTTACGGGGTTGAAGTCAAGTTTTATTCGACACGATTGAGAACGAATGAATATCTCGAAACTGAGATCAAAAACCTCTATGTTGCTGGCGATGGTGCAGGACTGACGCGAGGGCTGATGCAGGCTTCAGTATCAGGTGTCATAATTGCAAGGGACATCTTAAGAAAAGAAAACATCACTGTTGATTGAACATTATAATTCAGTCCTAAACGTTAACCTTTCGTTTTTCATCCTTCAGTGAAGCACAGACCAGATGTATTCTTGAGCAAACGTAAACCTTATATACCAAAAGGTCCCTAGCACTAATATACCAAAAGGGCTTTAGTCCCACTAGCTAACACGCACAAAAAGAAGCCCAAGTGATTCTGAGGCGGCATCTGCCGCCTGGGCTTCCCCAAAGGAGGTTGATAGCTATGATAGAAGATGAGTTTGACAGAATGTTTCGAGAGATAATAGAGAGATTCTTTGGAAACTCCTTTGGTCTAGGTGGCAATGGTGCATTTCAGATACGAGTTCATGCGACCAGTGCTCCAAACATTGAAACCAATCAGGTAAGACCAAGAGTTAAGGAAGAAAGCAAGGCATCTGTTGAGAAGATAGAACTCGGCGACAAGATGCTAGTGGTCATTGATGGATTTGCATATCAGAAAGAGCCATCAATACTAGTGAGAGGAAAGAAGATGAGAGTACTTAGTGAGGAGGAAGAGGGCAAGGAGATTACAGTTGAGTTGCCCTTTGAGGTTGACATAGAGAGGTCAACCGGTTCATTCAGAAACGGGACCATCGAGGTTGAGCTGTTTAAAGCTGAGAACTCAAAAAGCAACGATGACGAGTATAGGAGCATCAGGATGATCTAAAAGGAGGGAAAGAAGATGACTGGGGAGTCAATACAGCTACAGGTGACCGCGGCCCTTCCCAAAGACCATGGCCGCGGTTTTGTAAGATTGAATTCAAGAGTGAGAGAGAAATTAGGTCTCCGGACTGGCGACTATGTCTTGATCAAGGGACAGAAGGAGACCATAGCCACATTCAGGCCTGCAATGATGGAAGATGAGAATGAAGACATCATTCGAATGGACGGCATAATTCGTAATAATGCAGGTGTAAAGCTCATGGACATGGTGGAAGTGAGGAAGGTAGAACCACCTGTTGCTCAGAAAGTGGTCATTGCACCAACCGAACCAATTCCAACTGGACGTGGCTTTGACGAGTATATAAAGAACAGGATATTGTACAGGGCAGTGACTCGTGGCGATGTGATGGTCGTTGGAGTACTCGGACGCGGGATGTACTTCGTGGTCACAAGTGTGAGTCCTAGCAAATTTGCAAAGATTGACCAGAACACCAAAGTCGAAGTCATGCAGAAGCCTGTGTCACCAGAAGACTATGCAACGCCATCTGTCACTTATGAGGACATTGGTGGCTTGAGCAAGGAGCTGCAGAAGATCAGAGAAATGATCGAGCTCCCAATGAAGTCACCAGCACTATTCAAGCGTCTTGGCATCACCCCGCCAAAAGGAGTGCTATTGCACGGTCCACCAGGCACAGGAAAGACATTGATTGCAAAAGCTGTTGCAAATGAGGCTGGAGCAAACTTCCTCACAATCAATGGTCCAGAGATAATGGGCAAATTCTATGGTGAATCAGAGCAGAAGCTGAGAGAGATATTCAAAGAGGCAGAGGAGAATGCTCCAAGCATAATCTTCATTGATGAAATTGACAGCATTGCTCCAAAGAGGTCTGAAGTGACTGGAGAGGTGGAACGAAGAGTAGTGGCACAACTCCTTGCACTAATGGATGGCCTGGCAGGAAGAGGTCAGGTCATTGTTATTGGAGCAACAAACAGGCCTGATGATCTCGATGAGGCCCTTCGCAGGCCAGGCAGATTCGACCGCGAGATCGAGATCGGTGTTCCTGACAAGAAGGGAAGACTGGAGATACTTGAGATTCACACCAGATCAATGCCCCTTGCAGATGATGTTAACCTGGAGAGCCTTGCTGCCAGAACCCATGGTTTCGTTGGTGCAGACCTTGCGGCTCTGGCAAGAGAGGCTGCAATGCATGCGCTGCGTCGTGCATTACCACACGTGGACCCGGTGACTGGTGAGATACCATCAGATGTATTGAACCAGCTGTTTGTCACTCAGGAAGACTTTGAGTCAGCAGTGTCAGAGGTTTCACCATCTGCTCTTAGAGAAGTTCTTGTTGAGAAGCCAAATGTCCATTGGGATGATGTCGGTGGGCTCAAGGATGTCAAGGCGAAGCTTAAGGAGGCAGTAGAAGCACCATTGAAACACTCTGATGTGTTTAAGGAGATGGGGATCCGAGCTCCAAAGGGAGTGCTTCTATTCGGACCTCCTGGTACTGGCAAGACCCTACTTGCAAAAGCAGTGGCAACCGAAAGTGAGGCCAATTTCATCTCAATCCGTGGGCCTGAAGTGTTTAACAAATGGGTCGGTGAGTCTGAGCGAGCCATCAGAGAGATCTTCAAGAAGGCCAGACAGACGGCTCCATGCGTCCTGTTCTTTGACGAGATTGACGCAATCCTTGCATCAAGAAGTCTACGTGATGAGACCTCTGGAGTTGGCAGAAAGATTGTGAACCAGTTCCTTGCGGAACTCGATGGAATTCAAAGTCTCAAGAATGTCCTTGTGATTGGTGCCACAAACAGGGCAGATATCATTGACCCTGCGGTGCTCAGACCAGGCAGGTTTGATAATGTGATCTTTGTGCCGCCTCCTGATAGAGATGCCCGTCTGGAGATTCTAAAGGTGCATACCAAGAACATGCCACTTCATGATGATGTGGATTTAGAGGAATTGGCCAATATGACCGAGGGATACTCTGGTGCGGACATTGAAGGATTGTGCAGGGAGGCAGCAATGGCTGCTGTCCGTGATGACTGGAAAGCCAAACCCATTAGAATGGAACACTTCAAGAAGGCAATGGAGGAAGTCAGACCGAGCATTGCATCTGAAGACATCAAACGATTCAGGGAGATGGCAGACAGAGTCATCCGACGAAGACCGGATCCAAGAAAGGCGGAGCCACCAGGGTTTGTGTGATTGCCAGCATTCAACCAAGGCCAGTTTCTAGATGAAACAGACCCGCCAAGAAGATATAACCAAGATGTTGAATGCCTCTAATAGACATTCACAAGTGCTGAATCCTTCTATTAGAGGCGTTCAACACTTTTCTTTTTAGAAGATGTCAACACAAATATCCCTTTGAGTGTTGATGGCAGACACACCGAATGCCTATAAAGGTGAGATGCCATTTTTTCTCTTAACATGCGAGTTGAGGAACAATGCAACGTTGGATGGTAAATGTCTGCCCGTTCTTGCATTTTGATAACTCTAGAATACAGACCTTCGAGCATAATATCAGTATAGCTTCATGGAACATTAAGAGCGCTCTTGATTATTTGAATATCGAGTCGGAACACAAATTCTGTATTGATCAAGTCACCCTCCTTGAAGGGTTTCAACGACTATTTCCAAATTACTGGGACGAGTTGCAGAAGAAGGTGCTGGATGGACAATTGGAGCTGGTGGGCGGAACCTATGTCATGCCAGATTTCATAATCCCTGATGGTGAGTCAATTGTTAGACAGTTTCTAATCGGGATGAACTACTTCAGAAAAGAGTTTGGCATTGATGTAAAGACAGGGTGGGCAATCGACTCGGCAGGTCATTGTTCCCAACTGCCTCAGATCTTGAGACTGTGTGGAATTGACTCGTTCTTCTTCTGGAGGGGCATGCCATATGATGCACCAACCGAGTTCGTTTGGAAAGGTCCAGATGGAAGTCGTGTGAATGCAATCTGGTTGCCAATGGGCTATGAGGTAGCAGCATGGCTATCGGAGAACGCACGAGAGGCATTCTCTAATTTACTGGGGATTATTGAAGAGAGTAGTCAGAGATCGGTCTCGTCAAATCTGTTCATTCCTGTCGGTGGAGAGTTGGTACCGCCACCCCCGCATCTGGCAGATCTTGTCCACAAATGGAACATGACATTTCAAGACACGCGTCTGGTTATCACAACCCCTCGAGAGTATATTGACAAGATCAAGTCAGTTCAGGCAGAGTTTCCAGTCATAGCAGGTCCCCTAATTGCAGGGAGATTTGCAGGGATCAGGTCTGGCGGACTGTCAGGAAGAATCAGGTTAAAACTTCTTAACAGAGAATTGGAAGGGCTGTTATATATGATTGAGGTATTTCGTTCTATTCTGGGAGAAAAGAACAATGGCACATCAATTGAGAATATATGGAGGATTCTATTGTTCAATCAGGATCACAATATTATTCGAGGGACTTGTGCAGATGCGCCATATCAACTTGCAGTAAAGAGGTTCAATCAGGGCAAAGAGCGAGCTAAGCAGATGCTTGATGAAACAATTAGGAAGCTAACAAGGAAGATTGCGACTGTTAATGAGTGTCTTAGCATTGCCGTGTTTAACCCTCTAAACTGGGAACGCACAGATGTTGTGGAAACTGTCATTGACCTCTCGAAGATTGATAGCGAGTTCTTTGCTATCAAGGACACTGAGGGTAATGACATGGTGTATCAGATAAACGGAATTAATGATGAAACGGGCTCTGCTGATATCGTATTCGTTGCTAGGGACCTCCCGCCCCTGGGATACAAGGTGTTCTCGGTAGTTCCAGTGGAAAGACAACCAGAGTTCGAGTCACAAATACGAAGCGGAAAGAATTGGCTTGAGTCAAGGATTTTCTCAATTGAGTTTGAAGACTTTAGTGGGTCAATATCTCGAATCCTCGACAAAACAGGACAGTTTGAGGTACTATCTGATCTTGGAAACTACATAACCATAGAGAATGATGTTGGGGACTTATACAGGTATTCGCGTTCTGAGCTCAGTACACCAGAGAGTGACCTCACTAGTGAAAGGGTTTCGGGCAAACTTGAGGTTATTGAGGAAGGTCCTGTAAGAGGGGTAATGAGAGTCACGCGAGAGATGGGAGGTATGGCGATTGAACAGGAGATCATGGTCTATGATAGTATCACACGCATTGATATGACGCTGGGGGTTGATTTTAAAGGCCGTTCAAAGAGAATGCGACTCAACTTCCCTCTGACCGTCTTCAATGATCATGTGAAAGTTGGAGCACAATTCATCGCAGAGAGCAGGAGTACCAGAAGCCAAGAGCTCTATTCATGGGAAGACCCAGCAGAAGGGGCATTTAGTGCTTTGGACTGGGTGCTCTGTGAGAGCCCAGATTTTGCCATCTGCATATCAGCTCCAGGATTGCATGAGTTCGAGTTTACCGATGGAAAACTTAGAGCAACATTACTTAGGAGTGTAGACCATCTCTCGCGTGGCCTTGATGATGATGTTGTTGAAACCAAGACATCCCGCGAAACAGGCAGGCTATTCTATCGGTACATGATCTCGACATTCAAAGACAGTCCTGAGGATTCAGAAGTCTGGAGGAGAGCATCAGAGCATAGACTTCCGCTACTGCACAGGGTAATAGACGAGACCGACAGGTCAATGCCAGTGCAATATTCACTGGTTAGTGTGCGTGGCGGCGAGGTGATGATCACCTGCGTGAAGCCAACCACTAATGAGAAAGAATACATATTCAGACTCTTTGAGATGAATGGCGAGACCTCGTGCATTGATATTGAGTTTTCACAAGACATTGAATCAGTCAAGTTAGTTGACCTCACTGAGAGAGAGATTGGAGACCTTGTGTTTGAGAAGAACTCAGCGCAGATTGCATTGGACCCGCATGCGATAGCAACCTTGAAAATACAATTCAAGAAACAATGACATCACAGATACATTAACAATAGTCTTTTGAGTCGCTATGTGATAAAGACCAATGAATAATAGAAGTAGAGGTTCAGAAGTTGAGTGAGTTCTATCCTATCTCGCCCCTTGTCCCCATCAAGAATACGAGCTACGCAGCTCAGGCTGGCGTTATGAATGACATGTGGGCCGCAAGGGTTGTTAGAGGAAGGAAGATACTTGTAGAGAAGACTATCTCAGACCTCACTCTCGACAACTTTGTCGGCGTTATTTATGGTCATGCAAGGCTTCCAGGGCTAAGCAGGTATGAGGTGGCTCAATGTGCAGGGCGTCTCATGCAGTTTGCTAGACGCTATCAGCAGTCAGGAATATGTCCAAATTTCGAAGTTCCAGGCCTTGTGCGAGAAGATGGCACAACAACTGGGAGTGGAGCTGCGGAAACATCTAGTGAACAAGCAATCGACATTCCCGCAGGAAACGCAACCTCCTCATCGCAGAGGGACCTTGTCGCCAGACCCCTCGGTGCAGTTCCAAAGGTCTATGCGACGGATAATGTTCGAAAACAGGAGAGTCTGATTGAGGTTCTTGCTGCAGCCATTCAGGAGATCACTGCATACGGTTCAAACCTGCCGAAAGGACACCTTGAAGCAATGATCTCAAGAATTGCAGAGGCAACTGTGAGAAGATGGTCCGCATATGAAGATCCGAAAATGCCAATCCAACTATTTGTTGATATGATCATGAGCTGCACTAATGAGGGGCAGATACCAACCACAGCCGATAATACATTGGTGATTGAGTCCGGAAAATGTCAACTTCTTATAGATGGCAAGTGGTATGTGGATGCTGGAACAAAAGCCCCGCCAAAATTTCCTTGTGCATTCCATGAAGCGATAGCAGAGAAAGTCAGTGAGGTTACAAGCCTGAAAATAAGGATAAACACTTCATCCACTGGATGTATAATCACAATCTCTGTTGATTGATAATCTATCACCGGCATTATTGTTCGTAGATATGCTTAAATCAATCTTACTGAATAGAATTTGTTTAGACGAGGAATAAAAACCTCGAAAAGGAGACTTATGGATATGTCATATCTAACATGGCGCGAATATGCACGGTCTTGGCTGATATGCCTTGGCGTGTTGTTGGTAATAGCGGGGTCCATTCTTGCAATCATGGTCAATATGGGACCATCATTTATGATGAATCAGACTTTGATTGGAGGAGTCGTTGCAATAATTGGGCTGGTATTCATTATTCTTGGGTTCTTCTACACAAAGAAGAAACGCGATTCAGTCACTGCTCCAGTTGACACAAGGGTTGAGGACACACCACCTCCGCCACCCCCACCTGACTAAAACGCCAGGCACCGAGCTTATTTGAGCATAGAGTCCTAGAGAGGAGCTCTCTGGGCAAGACTCTCAGGACTCATGGCTATTTCTTTTATAATCAAAATGGATAATAGGTAAGACCTACTCTGGCAATTCCATTAGATCAGGAATGCAAAGGTTTGCTCATTAAAATGATAAATAGGGCTTTTGTCATGCTTGAGTGAGATGATTTCATCTGGTAAACGCTAATATAATACATGTTGTAATCCATAATTGACATCATCTAGGACGGGAAAGAAAATGACGATTCTAGAGTATAAAGATAGCAAGTTTCATGAGTGCACTGGGACTCCAACAACCCAGATCACACTAAAAATAGATATGGCTCAAAAAAAGCTGATACTTACAGTTCCCAATGGGGTCAGTATGATCATGCGACGAGCCGCAGAAAGAAATGCCAGATCAATCCAGAAATCAGGCTTTCAGCTTCAGAAAGGCGGACGAATAGGAAGAGATTTCGAACTTGTAATTGAAGGGCAAGGTGGCGCTCTTCCCGAGCGACTGAAGCAATCACCGCGTGAGGTATATTAAGATAGTATTCAATCAATGGATGAAAAGCTTCATTTTTGTCTTGGACATATAAGATGAGGGAGGTTAGTAGCCTGTGTCAGAAGAGAGAGTAAATCGGTTTTTGCAAATGATTCGTAGAGATCTCATGCGTCAAGCAGCGGGAAATCAATCTTTGAAAGAAGCAGAGCAGCTGCTAGAAAGGGGTAATCTTCATGAGGCTGAGAAGAAGCTGATTGAAGCAGCTCAAGCTTTCGAAACCTCGGCTCTAGAGTATAGACAGGGCAAGAGTTTCAAGAAGGCCGCTTTGCTAATGTGTAATGCCGGCGATGTGTACTCAGAGATTGGGAACTCCACACAGGCTATTAATGCATATTCTTTGGCAGCAGAAGACCTTCTTCATGCCGCCGAGGAGCATCTGATATGGGATGATCCTGCTGAAATCAAACGCGGCACTGCCCTTGCAATATCAGCCTGTATGATCTATTTCATGGTGGGTGATGATAACACTGCCTTTCTAAAGGCCAGGCAGTTTGTCTCTGATCATTCGGCAAAAATTGTGTATCCGGATGTGGTCAGGCTGAGTCAGATACCACAGCAGTTTGAAGCAGCTCTGGTCAATGTCGATATTAATTCATTCAGTTCAGCTGAGAATTCAGTTGCAACAGAGTTGAAGACCGCTCTCGGTCGTGATGCGGAGTCATTCTACAGGTATGTTGAGAAAGGACTTGGGATGATTCGTGAGATCTTTAGAGGAAAGATCAAAACTCCAAATATCACAAGTCATATTGAATTACCTGTGGATAAGACATTTTCCGATGAATTCACAATAAAGGCCATTTTGAATAACATTGGGGATGGAAACGCATTTGATTTGGCAGTTGAATGGCATCTTGACCCTGAACTCGTGGTTAGTGCAGGTGATATCAAGCGTTCAATTGAAGTTTTAGGACCTGATGAATCAATCACACTTGAGATTGTGGCAAAGGCATCACAAGAACTCACAGGGACAAAGGAGTATTCAGTGTTATTGAAGGGCACATATCGCGATCAGCTGAACACCGAGTACTCCTTGCAAGTGGGACCAGCAAAGATTCTTCTCAAGGACTTTCGTGAAACAGAAAAACTTCAGCATGATAGAGATGTGACTGACGGTCGCATAGGACTACTAAGAACATCCGTAGAACAATCCATACTAGAGCAAGAACCATTGAGCAGGATGATTGATGCATTGACAAGTACTCTGATGAGAGTAAATGAGGACATAAGCGGCAAGAACCTTGAAGCAGCAAAAACTCGCATTTCAATAGTCAATGAACTCATTGATGCATTTGATTCGTTGCTTGGCGATGATTTGATGATTTCAGAGATCAAGGCAAAGAGAGAGAAGGCACTTAGGGAGCATGGCATTAAACTGCTACAAGAACTCGAGGAGAGTATTAAGGGAACACTGGAATCTATCGAGTCGGAATTGCGGGAGAAGATACTACCTGTGAAACAAGAAATCATGGACCTTGATGCAAAACGGAAAGAGGTGTTTGATTCAATATCATCACTCAAAAGTAGGATTGCAGACATCAATTATAATCTTGAGCTGATCTATAACGGTCTTCCAACTGCCAGTTCAACTCAAGATCCTGCTGAGGCTGCTGCAAGAACCAAGGTGAGGACAGCCCTTGAGGAGGAACGTGAGAAGATCAAGAAGATTCAATCATATATTGCTTCACTTCTAGAAGCTGATTATCTTGCCGACAGAACAGTTCCAGAGGTCCCAGAAAGGATAAGAGTTGCACTGGAAAGCCTTGAACAGATAAGAAGAAAGCTGCTTGACATATTCAATCAGAAGCAGTCATCAGTCTAGGTTATTCATGGGAGTTCATGAAGCTCTCAAGACGGTCCATAGCCTCGGAAATCATATCTAGAGGTGGCAGGAATACACTCCTAAAGTGTCCGTCACCGTAAATTGGATCAAATCCAGAACCGGGAACAAATACAACGCCAGTGGAGTTTAATACATCAAGAACAAACTCTGTATCGTTTTTCCACCTTCCATTCAATTCAATTTTTGGCAGGATATAGAATGCGGCCTGTGGAAGTCTGCTTGAAACTGATGGAATCTCATTGAGCCGCCTGTAAATGAGGTCTCGACGCTCTCGAAGCCGCTTCATGACATCCTTCAAGTGACTTCCATCACTTCGTAGTGCAGCCGCGGAAGCATATTGAGCAGGGGCATTTGAACAGATCCGGATTCTTGCCTGACGGACCATGGCATCTCGCAGAGGTTCTAGTTCGCCATCACCATCATGGAAATACACATAGCCCACACGCCAGCCGGGTGCGAGATAGACCTTGCTCACACCATTGAAGCCAATCACTGGAACATCTTTAGCAACTTTGACCATGGGGGTCTGATCCTTATCAAAAGTGAGTTGGTCATATATCTCATCACTCACTAATGGTAATTCGTATTCGCCCGCAAGGTCAGCTATGGCCTTCAGCGTGCTTCTATTATAAACGGAGCCTGTGGGGTTATTTGGATTAATAACAACAATGCCAACTGTTTTTTCATTGATTTTCGAACGAAGATCATCAACATCGGGGTTCCAATCATTTTCCTCAACAGTCCTGTAAGGGACAGGTTTTCCGCCGAAGAATTGTATGTATGAGAGATATGGGGGGTATGAGGGCCCAGGAACAAGTAATTCAGAACCATCAGTGACAAGTGCTCCAGCAAGAAATTGAATGGCCTCTGACACTCCAGTGGTCACAAGAATCCGAGAGGGGTCAACATCAATCCCGTTTACTCTTTTCTCTTTCTCGGCTGCGGCCTGACGAAGTTCATCAAGACCTTCAGAAGGGGCATAACCATTGATCCCCTTACGAGCGGCCTCGCAAATTGCGTCGACCATGAAGTCAGGAGTTTTCCAGTCATATTTGATCGGATCCCCAATGTTGAGATACAATGGGGATTCTCCGCTCTTTCGCTCATAGGCCTTGGCTGCAACAACAATGTCTCGAATTGCATATTTGAGATTAGATGCCCGAGAGGTTATGCCCAGATTCATCATATTCACAATTTGAGCAACAAGCCATCGACTAAATATATTTACTGTAAAAGCCAGATTTTATTTCTGGCCTTTGCCTTAGATGAAACCTATTTTCCCAGCAGCTTGCCGATCTCTTTTGCGTATTTTCGCATTTGGCTTATGGCAAGACCCATGGAACGCAGATCCCGTGCAGATCCCATGAGGAGAAAGTCACCTGCATGGGACAGTACAACAAAGCCATCAGCACCACGAATGATGACTTCGTAAAGCTCACTGAGTTCCAGTTTGTCTGCAGCCATCTCGCCCTGCACTAGGAGTGCAGCACTCATAGCAGCCATAAGGTCTGGATCAGCATCGGACTCTTCTGTTGCAAAGTATGCAAGCTTAACACCCTGTTTGCTCACTACTGCAATTGCGTCCAGATCGGCGTAGTTCGTTAGCCCCATTAGGAGCTCGACCAGTTCTTTCTCTTTGTTTGGATCAAGTTGTGATGACATCGTATTCTCTCCATTAGTCTATTTTGCGACAAGCTTCTTCTTTCTCTTCTTCTTGCTTGCAGGCTTTGCCGGTGCATCTAACTCAGCACTCTCAATCTCAGACTTGAAGAAACTAATAAGATCAGTAAGGCGTTCCTTCATTTCTGCTTTTATTGGGCTTAAAATGGCTTCGGGTGTGCCCTTGAGAAGCTCGATACCCAAGACCTTTCCGTCTTTCACAATGACTCGGGGAATAAAGCCCTCTGCCATGAATGTTCCCTCGGGCGGGTCTTTTACTTTTTCAAAACGGTGTTCAACGGTTTCTCTTCCAAAAACCACTTTTCGGTGCTCAACAACAGTGTATAGTTCATTATATACTATCAGTAGTTCCCGTTGATAGCCCTCTGGCGGATCTGTTTGCTCAAGCTCGCTGATCATTTGATCAATAATTGATTGATCCACGGAAACTCTAGTTGGGGCAGCAGTAGTACTCGGTCTAGTAGTTGTTGTTGGGGGTCTAGGGGGAGGGGTCGTTGTGGTTGTTCGAGGCTTAGGCGGTGGAGTTGTGGGTCTTGTAGGAGGAGGTGCGGTCGGGGTTGGAGGAGGTGCTTGAGGAGTTTCAGTTGGTACAGTAGGCTTTTTTGGTGCTGAAGCAGCAGGCATTCCAGCTGGGGCCGATTCTTGAGGAGCTGGGGGAGGACCGTGAGCTTTGGGTTTTGGTGGGGGAGCAACTGCCCCAACCATATCCAATGCTGAGAAGAAGGCAGGAGGTTCCTCACCTTCGTCAAGTGGTTTCACTTTGAAATGAAAACCATGTTCGGACCGCAAGTTTGTAGCGACTCGTGCTCCAATGAATTTCTTACGTATTCCCGATTGAGACCCCTTCCAAAGAAAGATACTCTTTGAAACCTCATCAATAATGCAAATCACGCTTTTTGGATCCAGAGTTTCTTTTGTGACCTCTATTTCTTGGACAGTACCATCCTCAGAAACCTCGTACCCTATTACCATAACAATCACGACTTTGCGTTTTTTCAGCTATGACCATAATCATCCATGCAGCATATTTTTCCACTATAAAGCATGTTTTGTACAGTCAAATCTAACAGTTTGTAATATAATATTGTTTGCTGTACGTTTTCATGCCCATTTGCATCAGTATGCTCAATGACCATTATGTATCCTCTGAATAGCAGTTTTTAGACCCTCAGCACGGGTCAACATTAGGACATACTGAAAAGCAGCAGTAATTAAGTTTCTTATGTTATCTTGGCTAACATATTTTCTAGTCAATTAGAAAGTTTATCTATTTATTCAATGGATGAATGGAGTTTTCGCCAAAGGAGAAACCCACATGATTGCCAATTAGAGGTTTCAATCGTTCGACTAGATTAAGATCAAACACTGCTACAGTAATAATCTGGCCGTTGAAGTCCAACGAAGCCTTGGCCATACCAATTTGCGGTGTTATTGAGATGAGTTCCGCAGAGGGATATGACACAGCATCATCATAGTGAATCCTGACCTCTTCAGGCCGAACTGAGAACAGTATTTTAGAGCCAGTCTGCAGGGGTTCGTGTACTCTGAAGGAATAACCATTGATTCTTACTGTTGAGATGTTAGACTCGGAACTCTCGACAGTTCCTTCAAACACATTACCACCCAGAAATCTTGCAACAAACTCATTCCTAGGTGAAGAGTATAATTCCTTTGGTGTTCCAACTTGTTCAACAATCCCATTGTTCAATATTGCGACCCGATCAGAGATTGCAAATGCTTCATCCTGACTGTGGGTCACATATATGGTCGTTATCTTCAATCTGCTCTGAATCTTTCTTATTTCGCCTTGAAGTCGCTCGCGCAATTGTTGGTCGAGAGCAGACAGAGGTTCGTCAAGAAGAAGCAGTTTTGGTTTCAGGGCCAGAGCTCTCGCAAGGGCAACGCGCTGTCCTTCGCCCCCACTGATCTCATTAACTCGTCTGAATAGAAGACTCCTGATGCCAAGTAGGTCTGCCAATTCTTCAACACGATTGATTGTCTCTTCACGGGTCCATCCAGCCATTTCAGGACCAAATGCTATGTTCTGATAGACAGTCATATGCGGAAACAGGGCTATCGATTGAAAGACCATGCCAATCTGTCGCTCATTGGGAGGGACATTGATAACATCCACACCATCAAACAGAAGACTCCCCTCATCAGGTTCAATGAACCCCGCAACAAGACGAAGTGTTGTGGTCTTGCCTGACCCACTGGGTCCGAGCAGGGTTATGAATTCGCCATCCTTAACAGTCAGATCAATGGGTCCGATGCGCGTGCCATCTTTGAAGACACGAGTCAGTGATCTTAGTTCAACCTGTACCATTATGGACTTCCTCCTGCTGTGACATCAGAATAGCGTTCAAGGATTAAAAATGCAAAGAAGCAGACCATAGCAATCACAAAGGCACTCGCTCCAGCTTCCACAAACTTTCTTACTCCTAAATATTGATATATAGCTATAGATAGTGTGATGTTTTGCGGCAACGCAATGAACAATGTGGCTGACATCTCACCAATCGCCATGGCAAATGCAAAAACCGCCCCAACAAGCATACCGGGAGCAACCAAGGGGAGCTCTACAAAGAACAGGCGTTGAAATCGACTTGCCCCGAGAACTGTGGCCTGGTCCAAAATCTCCGGGTCTATATTTTGCAGAGAGACCTCGATTGCCCTGACTGCAAATGGTAGCCCTATAATGGTCTGTGCGATTACAATTATTGGCCAAGGGTAAGTTGTGAGACCCAGTGGCACGGTGATGGCGATCATAAGGCCATAAGCAAGAGTGATGGAAGATATTCCCAACGGAAGCAGCGTCAATGAGGATAGGGTAGATGATACACCGTATGTCTTGGAACGATGAGAGTAAGCTAGTGGAATTGCAAGAAATAAGGTCAATAATGTTGCAAGAGTCGAGTACATTAGAGAGTTCATCAAGGGCAGGAGCCCTCCGCCAATGCCTGTGCTCAACAGGTTTGCAAACCCTCGTAAGGTGAACTCCCCAACATAGGGGTCGTATATTGAGGACTCTATAATTGCAATGAATGGACCTGTTACCAACACTATTATCAGTAATGAGTATACGATTGAGGTCACTTTGTATCTCATTGGCATTTTTTGAAATGAGAGCGTCTTAATCTCAGATGTTGAACCCATATACTCGTTGTCTGATGATCCAGCCTTAATGTAGATGTATGCTAGTGAGAGAGTGACCAATAGCTGCATGAGGGCCAGAGTGCTTGCTCCTGCATAGTCCAATTCTCTGAATGCATGAAATATCTGCACCTCGATTGTCATCAGCCGACTCTGTCCAAGAGCAAGGACTATGGGAAATGACATGAAGCAAAACAGAAATACAAGAATACTGGCAGCAAAGAGTGATCGCCGAATATGTGGGAATATAATATGTCTGAACTTTTGCCAGTTGGACACCCCCAGAATCTCAGCACTCTCCTCCACCTCGGGATTGAGCCTTATGAGTGATGCTGACACCAGTAGTATGATCAAGGGGATGTTATAGAAAGTATGAGCTAGGACTATTCCAAATATACCAGATGAGAGATCAATCACCGACTGACCAGAGCCTGCTAGAAGCATGAGGAATGAGTCGATGATTCCACCTCGACCGAACATCCTCAGGAATCCCACAACAACAACGATTGGGGGTAAAACAAACGGTACCAGAATCAATGCTCGGACAAGGGATTTGCCCCTGAATTCAAGGCGGGTTAGCAGGAATGCACCAGGAAGCCCAAGGATGACTGCCAAGAGGGTGCTTGCAAGGGCCTGCAGAACTGTGAAGATTATGGTTCTCTGAGTCACTGGTGATGAGAGGGTTGTGATAAATGCCCCTACTGGATCATCCATGATTCCGATTATGATGACATATGAAACAGGAAGAACAACAAATATGATGAGGATAGCAACTGGAAATAGAGATGTGAGGGAGAAAGGGTCTCTCCCTCGAAGAATCTTCATCTTGAGGCCATCACCCTGTCATTATTGCTGCCCAGTCATCAAGCCAAGCAGTCAGGTTCTGCTCGATCTCCGTCCTAGTTAAAATGTTGTTGAGCAACGAAACCTCATTGGGATGAATGGCATAGTCATATACTGCAGGGAGCGTGGCATGACTGCTTGCAGGAAACATCCACTGGTTCAATGGGATGAGTTCTTGCACGGTATCTGATAGACAGTAGTCAATGAATGCTTTTGCAAGATCGGGGTTGGGCCCGTTCTTCACAAGACCTATCCCTTCAACCTGCACCCATGCATATGTTGTGCCGCTATGATGTATGGGAGCAATTGCAGTTGTGGGAGCCGTTCCAGATGCCCATGCAGAATATGCGGGATCAGTGCCATAACTCACCATCATTGATATGGTTGGGTCCGAGTCCCATTTCGCCCATGCCTCAGACCAGCCTGGTTGTACGTCAATGTACTCCTTTACTGACTGCCACCATTGTTTCCAGTCTTCGCCCATCAGCTTCTCATATACTGCAATTTGAGTGAGCAGAAATGCAAGACCTGGACTACTGAACTGGGGATTTTCAGTGACGAAACTTGATGCAAGGTCGGGAGTTGCAAGGTCGGTGAATGTGAGTTCTGCAAGCTCGGGATGAGTTGTAGTGTTGATGAGTTCTGTTGAATAGATTACTGTCACAAGACCATAATCAAAGGGCACAATGTAATGTTCGGGGTCGAGAGCATTAATGAGGTCAGAGTTCACAAAGCTGATGTTTTCCGGAGTATAAGGCTCCAAAACATCCTTGACACCCTCTTGCAAAATAAGAATGTTATCGATGCCTATCACAACATCGGCCACTGGATTTGCAGACTCAGCTTTCAGTCTTGCCACAATCCCATTTGCATCTAGGTTTAGACGCACTATCTCGACATCCACACCGAATTGTTTCTCAAAGGCACCAAACGCCCGCTCATCGATGGTGTCTGGATCATCTCCCCAGACCATGAATGAGTCGTAAGTATAGACAATGAATTTAGGACGGGGAGCTGTAATGATTGCTATTGATGCTATGACTATTACAGAAACGACTACAACGCCTGCAATCAGGAACTTTGGGTTTCTTCGGGTCGGATACTGCTGCGAGGTCATAAGACCAATCACCTTTATATTTGAGTTATACAACCCAGTTATAGAAAACACCTGAATAAATATGTTGCCGTGGGTGAAGTCAATGAGACCACCATGCGAACTTGTGCAAAAGGAATACCTCCCAGTTCTCAGAGCGCGACTGTCAAGGAGATTGAATGACCGAGGAGTTTCTCAGATAGAGATAGCAGAGAAACTATTGATAACACAGGCTGCAGTCAGCAAGTATCTAAAGCAGCAGCCATCCACTTGTCTTCCTCTTGATAAGATAGATACCGCAGTCCAAAAACTGGAACAAATGATTCTCGATGAGAGTGAAACAGTGAGCCGCATGGTGTATGAGATCTGCAAACACTGCATCGAGATGAGAATTGGAGGGGCAATATGCAAGGCTCATCAGGGGTCTGTTAGAGAGCTTGGAAACGAGAAATGTCAAATTTGTAGTGACCTCATCAGGAATGAGCCAATAGAACTTGGTGAACGGGCAAAGCTATTGAGTGATATGAACGCCGCACTGGAGATACTAGAAGTCAATGATGCCTTTGAGAGAGTGATCCCTCAGGTTAGGGCAAATCTTGTCGTCTGTCTTAAAGATGCGACCACAACTGCTGATGTGTTGGGGGTGCCAGGGAGGATATTCATATTCAATGGGCGAGCGACAATTCACAGCAGTCCACAGTTTGGTGCATCAAGACATACTGCAAGCATTCTATTATGGGCAAAGGAGAAGTTTGAAGCAGTGCATGCATGCCTTTGCATACGGGGTAGTGAAGAAATTATAAGTGCTGCAAAGAAACAGGGATTTTATGTAATCTCGTTGAATAGGGCATTTGCTGATGCTGATGACATAATTAAAGCAACTGAGATCGCAATCAAGAGAAGACCAAGGACAAAAGAACTGATTGCAATACATGTACCCGGAGGAATTGGTATTGAGCCAATCCTTTACCTATTCGGACCAAGAGCTAGGATGCTGGCTGAACTTTGTACCAAAATCAGTAATTCACTCTGAAAGATACCAAGAGCCTGCCTGAAAGAACATGAAACAAAAAGGAAGGGAGAGCATGAGCGGGCATTTGCCATCATGCTCATAGATATTCATCGTTTCTTTAGAAAGATTATAGCCACTGCAATCACACCTATGGCCACTCCGCCAATAAGAATGATAGTGGCATCGAGGGGAATTCCCTCAGTCATGAATGGCATCAGATGGGTGAGTAGTTTTGGATAATGGTCAAGGCCATTAGGCAGTACTTCATATTCACCAGAGCCATCGTAATCAGACCAGTAATTGCCCATCGATACACCATCGTCCCAGTAGTTGCTAGCCGCTTGTGCCTTGGCATTGATTCCATTCCAACCAATTTGATTTTGGTAAATGCGGTTATTGGAGCATAATCCATCAAGAGAGATTCCGTAATTGGAATTATTATAGATCAAGTTGTAAGTTATGAGGAAGTTGTTTGTGGAAGCAAGTGCAATGCCATCGTAGTTGTCGTGGATGTCATTATTGTTCATGGTGCCATTGCGAGAGTTTTCAATGGAGATTGCAGCTCCCATCTGTATATACAAATGCTGCCATTTCAAAGGCATCCCATTATAGTAGAGATGATTATTGGTGATATCACATTCAAGGGACTCTTTCAAGCTGATTCCATAGGTTGTGTTATGAACTATCGCATCCGTGATTGTCACATCATGTGAATATAAGACCTCAATTCCCACGGTTGTGTTTTGAAACTCTCCACCTTTGACTGTCACATCTGAAACATTCACCAGAGTCAATGATCTGAATAATTCACCATCAATAGTGATACTCTCGTTGGAAAGGAAATATCCATATGCACCGCCATTAAGGACATTGCCCCTTATTTTATGATTTAGTTCGGATACATCATTAACCATAAATTGAAATCCACCACCAGAGAGGTAATTATTGCTTATATCGCAGAACTCCAGATGCGGTGCGTCCTGTCCAAAATTGTTGGCATTATATAGAACAATACCATTTACGCGTGATGATATTGTGTTGCTATTCACATTGGCTCTCAGAGACTGAGCAAGCGTTATCCCAGAATGTAGGGCCCTAATTGTGTTCAATTGAATGGTGCAATCCACAGTGCTTTGCAAATCAATTCCAAATGTGCAATTGATGAAATTGTTGTGGACAGAGGCCCCAACAGAGTCCTGCAACACAATGCCTGTGGTGCAATAAGTGATTGTGTTCAATTCCACTGTTGAACTGTAGTTCTGAAGAAGGATGCCTACTGAAGCATTTTGAATTCTGTTATCAATGATATCAACCGCCGAGTCGCCCTCTATAATTATACCATAGAATGCTTGCAAAAATGGATCAGTAGTGGAACCAATTAAGGTGTTGTTGTATGCTAAGCAGTCAGAGCTGGCATATCCCCATTCTATCCCACTCCATTGAAAACCATCAATCAGATTGTGCTGAAATGTGACATTTTCAACGCCAGCAAAATTCACAGCATTTGTGTCATAGTACCCAGGACTGAATTGATTGTATTCGATCATGGCATTATGCACATTTGCAAATACAGCATTAGTGCCCAGACCACCATTGAGAGTGCAGTTTTTGACTTCAAGATTTGTCATATTTTGAACAACCAAATTATAACCAAGGGCTGTTAATATTGAACCACGTAAAGCAATATTGCTTGCATTTGCCAGATATATTGCAATCAACTTAGTTGTGTTAGTGACTCTGAAATAGCAGTCTTCAATGACAACATAAGCGGATGTGTTGAAGATCCATATTGCTTGATTCTCATCGGTGATATTCAAACCTGAGATGATATATGGATCACTTGTGGTGCCTGAACCTGGCCATCCCTGATCAATAAAGTCCTTATTGCAAGTTATGTTAAAGGGAGCATGAGGGGTGTAGCTTGCGAGGACCATTACATTTCCTTGCATTTGCCCCTGTTCTTCCATTTGTCCAACTATTCCTTGAGTTGGACTAAGAGATAATAGCATCATACTCACTAGAACCAACACTAGAATTTTCTTCAGACTTATCATATTCTTCCACCCAACCATAGCGGACCCGATACACTATAGAAATTACAATAATAGCAAAAAGAAATTGAAATTGAATTCAAATAAAATTGCCGAATAAATGGGTTTTGGACGGAAAACAGCAGTTTTCAATTTGGCCTTGTTAATTTTAACAAGTTCTTTGAGAAAAACATATCTTGTAAAATTCAAAACATTCAGTGATTAAGAGATGATTCTCTTCAGAAGATGTAAGATAGTCTGCATTGTTTTAATATTCACTTTTATTTCGGGAGTTTCGTCCAGTCATTCCTATCAAATAGGACTGAATCATCAAAGCATTGTTTGGACTCTAGCTGAGAGCGATGCGCCGATAATTGAGAACTTCACAGAAAGTATCCATATATCAGGAGGAGTTCAAAGAACTGATCAGACATTAGTAGTATGGGCCGATATATGGGATATCGATGGCGTGGACACAGCACTTGTGTCATGGCAGTTGTCTGTGAGAGAACCAAATGAGTGGACAGACTCTTGGAAAAACACAACATTGCAACATGTTCCAACGAATTCTAGTCGCAACACATATCTCGGAAATATCACATTTAGCACAATTGGAGTGTCTAAATTGGTGTTATTGCTGAAGTTTATGGCTAATGACACTCTCGGAAACTGGAATGAAACCACAATCCAAGCTATCACTATGCAAGATATCATGGAACCTCAATCAGTAATTGATTTTGGAAATCTAGTATTGTTTGGAGGCGTTGCGATCTTTGTGAGTATATGTTGCTATTGGCTTCAAATGAAGCCAAATGATGAGTATGAGTTTTATGTGGAGGGACAGTGATTATGACCACCCATGAATGAGGACTTGTTCAGAGGTCATTACAACCAAAGACAAATAGGTATGAAGTAGAAATTGCATTATATGATTAGAGAGTGATTGAGATATGAAGCACACTCCAATGACCTCAAAAGAGATGCGTGTCCTGGAATTGAATGCTCAGTATTTGGGCATAGAACTTAGCATGTTGATGCAGCAGGCAGGGAGAGAAGTTGCCAGAATAGTTGAGATGAATGAAGACCTCGACTCAAGACTAGTAGTCATCCTATGCGGAGGTGGAGGCAATGGCGGCGATGGCATGGTTGCCGCACGCCACCTGAATGAGGCTGGCGCAGATGTGGAGGTCTATCTCATTGGTTCCGAGCGTCATATTTCAAGTCCGGACACTGTATTCAATTGGGACATCTTGAATAGCATGCGAACAATCCCAAATGTCGCACTTCCAACAGAGTCACAGATCAAGAGTTGCAAATCGATTAGCAAAGCTGACATTATAATCGATGCACTTATGGGATTTGGCTTAAAGTCGAAACTTCGAGAACCAATAGCGACAGCGGTCAAGGTGATTAACAAGGCATCAGCAACAAAGTATTCGGTTGATGTGCCAACTGGCATCAATTCAGACACGGGGGAGGTCATGGGAATGGCAGTTAAGGCTGATACCACAATCACACTTCATGCGCCCAAGACAGGACTTCTAAATGCTGAGGAATATGTAGGTGAACTCTATCTAGTGCCAATTGGGATCCCACCAGAAGCTGAAATTACTGCTGGACCTGGCGACCTGTGGCTGTTCAATCGACCCAGAAAACCTGATTCGCATAAGGGAGACTTTGGAAGAATTCTCATAATTGGGGGGAGTGATGTCTTTTCCGGGGCCCCCGCCTTAGCAGGCATGGCGGCTCTGCGTGCAGGTGCCGATCTTGTTTCAATAATGGCACCAAATCCAGTAGTTCCTGCCATCCGTTCTTACAGTCCCAACCTAATGGTCCAAGCACTTGATGAAAACATCTTGACTGATGAGTCAATTGATAAGATAATAGTGGCTTCACAGAGTTCTGATGTGATTGTGATAGGTCCGGGTCTAGGTCTTGACCACGAAACAAGCATTGCAGTTGTGAAGCTAGCTCATTCTTTGACTGAGCTGAAGAAAACATTAGTTATTGATGCCGATGGTCTTAAGGCATTATCAGGATCGGGTCTTACCTTTGACCCAGAAAGATGCATCCTTACGCCTCATTGGGGAGAGTTGAATATATTACTGCATTCGCACATCAAGGATTCAGGGGGTCTAGAAAGGCGCATTGAGAAAGCAAATGATGCAGCAAAGATGTACAATTCCACGGTGCTTTTGAAAGGAGCAATTGACGTTATTGCAATGCCAGATGGAAGTTATAAATTAAATAGAACTGGGACTCCTGCAATGACGGTTGGAGGAACAGGCGATGTGCTTACAGGAATCTGTGCGTCATTTATGGCGAGAGGTGAGAGAGCATTCTTTGCAGCTGCGGCAGCAGCGTATGTTTCGGGACTTGCAGGTGAGAAGGCTGTTGAAGATCATGGAGAACATATTACAGCCACAGACTGCATTTCCAAAATTCCAGATGCCATGCGTTAGCTAGTCATTACAAGTGATGATTGGCATGGCTTCAAGAAACGCTCTTGCACGCCGTCGGTTCTCATCATTTATTGGAACCCAGACAATTCCAACATCGGGTTGGCCATAGAGCAAGACAGCGTCATCAGGTGCAAGTAATGCAGCAGGGAATCCAAGTAGGTCTTCTTCGCCTTCAACCTTGATCAGAGTAGTTCTTTTATTCTTGATGGCAGTCTTCATCGCTGACCATGCTTCAGGATAAATAGTAGCAGGGGGATTGTATATCGTATACTCGATGTGGGCTTTGAATTCACGAGCATATCGTCCACGCTTAGTTATGCCATCTATCACTTGAACATCAGGAAAGTAATTAACTTCAGCAAGGGTTGCGCATGTGACATCGCCAACTGCAATAATGCAAGGCGGCCCCTCATGATAGATCTTCTCTACTACTCGTTCCTCGGGATTTCCATCCTTGGCTGCAAAGACCTCGCCCTTCGGGGTCTGGAGGTCCTTCCTTAGTTCTTCGCCGAGTCTTCTGGGGGGTTCGTCAGTGCCTACGAGTGGGCGACCCGATCGATCAATCTCCCCCAGTCTAATTCTTGCAGATGACAGTTTGTCGCCATCATTTGCCCTTACGGGCTTCATGAATTCAAAGGACACTTTCGGCTTAGAATCTGCCTGCAGTGATTTGATTATGTGTTCTTCAATCTCACTACAACATGGGCCCATGAACATCAAAAACCTGACTGGTCCTTGTATGTTCAAAAGGGCATCATAACTAGAGAACACTTGAACATCAATTCTATCAAGCCTTGATTCGGACAAATACGCTTTTAAGTTCTCAACTCGCAAATCAACAGGCTGTATGATTTCAGCAAGTTCGAGTTCACTGCCTATTAGACCGCCATCACTCACTCCTGCGATTGGATTGGGCATCTCAGAAAGGCGGTCAATAAGCACCTGATGTCCAAGATGCAGCCGATCAAAAAGATTGAGTGCAATTGTCCTTTCTTCTTTCACATTCTACCCGATTGTCTAAACTTTAATAACTCTACTCATTAATCATGATTCGTAAATGCCATGAGAATACTAGCAGTGTCAGATGTTCACAGCCCCCGCTATTATGATGATTTCATCAGGGGTCTCGAACGGGTTAACACTCCTGACCTGTTTCTGATGGCAGGTGATATGATAAATCGTGGCAAAATTGATGAGTTTCCAAAACTTGTCGATCTGATCCATCAGATTCTAGGGGATGGGTTCCCAATCATTGCGTGCTTTGGCAATGAGGAATATGCAGAGTCGCGCAAGGAGCTGCTCTCATCAGATGGGCACAGAGTCATATTCTTGGACGAAAAGTTAGTGACCCAAGAAATTCAAGGCATAAAAGTGGGCATCATAGGAACTCAGGGCTCTCTTGATAGACCTACTAACTGGCAGAAACGAATGATCCCCAATATCCGTAGGCTATATGTTCAGAGAGCAGAACGAGCTGCATTTCTATTGAACAAGTTAATGAACAAAGTTGACTTTAGAATCCTGTTAATGCATTATAGTCCATGTCTAGAAACCTGTGAAGGAGAGGACAGCAGAACCTTTGGATGGCTGGGAAGTCGCAAGTTTTACACAGTGATAATGGAGCATCAACCAGATTTGGTGATTCATGGACATGTGCATGGATCTGTAAGATATAGAGCTCAGCTGGGAAAGACACTCGTATACAATGTATCAATCCCAGCAGTTGGCACCATTACCGAGATAGAGCTCTAACAGCATTATCAGTTTAAGGATAGGGGTGTCCAGTGACCTTCAGCACAGGTTCAAACTTGTATCCATAAACTATGATTCCACGTTCGCCGTACTCGGTGATCTTTCGAAAGCATGCACGAACACGCATCCCAATCTCTACATCCTCAGGATCACAGTTGACAATCTGCGCTGTCAGACGCACACCCTCATCGAGTTCAACCTGAGCCACAATATATGGGACCTGTCTCTTGAAGCCCTCTGGGGCCTGCCTAACAATTGCGAAAGTATGGACCTTTCCAAGGCCCTTGAAATGATGCTCTTCAAGCTGTCCTTTTCTTCTGCAATTGGGACAGACCAGACGTGGCGGAAAGAAGTATGAGTCGCAGGTCTTGCAGTGGTTACCTTCAATGTTGTAGATGGCTCTCAGTTTTCTCCAGACATGTGCTACACCTTGTTCTCCCATTCGATTACCTCCTTAAGATGTGTACAATTGAGGTTGCACCCGTGCCTCCAATATTAACTGCCATAGCGGTCTCAGCACCATCAACCTGTCGTTTCTCAGCATCGCCCCTGAGTTGAAGGACCAGTTCAGCAATCTGAGCGACACCTGTGGCTCCTATTGGATGACCACGCGCTTTAAGGCCACCAGAGGGATTGACTGGGAATTTACCATCGAGGGCTGTGAGTCCCTCTTCCACTATCCTACCACCGTTTCCCTTTTCAGTTATCCCAATATCTTCGGTGATTATTATCTCACCTATTGTGAAACTATCATGGACCTCAAAGACATCGATATCATTAATGGTCAGACCCGCCTTCTGCAGTGCTTCGCGAGATGACTTCTTCACGGCAGCCATTGTTGTAATGTCCTCACGATCATGTAGGGCCAATGTATCACTGGCCTGTGTGGATGCCTCAATGTAAACGGGAATGTCTGTGAGTTCCTTGGCTTTCTCTTCAGTGCACATAATCAGACCTGCTGCACCATCGCTGATTGGTGATGAGTGTAAGACCCTGATTGGATCGGCGATAAGCCCAGAGTTCATCACGATCTCCAATGGTACAGGCCTCTGAAATTGAGCCCATGGGTTATTGGCCGCATTTGCATGGTTCTTGACTGTTACAAGACTCAGTTGTTCTTCAGTTGTACCATATTCGAGCATATGCCTTCGTGCCATAAATGCATAGAGTGCCGGAAAAGTTGCACCAAAGAGACCTTCCCACTCCCAGTCTGAGGCAACGCTAACTGTGTCCATTGCTTGTGACTGATTCACATCACTCATCTTTTCAGAACCCAGAACGAGAATCGCATCATGCTCGCCAGACTTTATTGCCATGTAGGCATGTCTAACAGCTGCACCACCACTGGCACAGGCGGCCTCAACACTATACGCAGGTATTGTTCCAAGGCCACCCTGATCGACCGCAAGGGCACCTAGGTGCTCCTGTCCAGTGAATCTGCCGGCGCTCATATTGCCAATGGTCACGGCATCAATTTCGCTTCCTTTGATTCCTGCATCAAATATTGCATACATTCCAGCTTCAAGCGTGATGTCTCTAAGACTCTTATCCCAGAGTTCACCGAATTTGGTAAGTCCAACTCCAGCAATTGCTACTCTATTTCCCATTCAATCTCCTCCTTAGGCAAGAGCCTTGATCTTTCTCCTGTATTTGGCATACTCTGAGTAGTCAATGTAGGTCTTCCTCGCAATGAAATCATCTACTGTCGGGACTTTGCCACGATGATTCAGAATCTCTTTCTCCACACGAATAATAAAGGCATCACTTCCAGCACCTGAACCATAGCTTACCATGAAGATTTTATCACCAGGTTTTGCAATGTCCAACACTCGTGCTAAGCCCATCATTGCTGAGCCCGAATATGTGTTTACGATTTGTCTGACTACAAGACTGTCCTCGAGTTTTTCCTTTGGAACTCCCAACTGTCTACCCATGGCAAGCGGAAACTTTCCGTTTGGCATGTGAAACACAAAGTAGTCAAAATCATCAATTGTAGTTCCAGTCTTTCTCATGAGCAATCGAGCTCCTTCTCCCACATGGCGGAAGTAGGCTGGTTCTCCTGTAAATCGAGCTCCGTGGCTAGGAAAGTCTTCACCCTCTCTACGCCAAAAGTCAGGGGTATCAGTTGTGAATGAGGAGGTCGCTTCTATGGTGGCAACCACATTGTCCATTCCAACAAGTATTGCAACACCGCCTGCTGCTGCACTGTATTCGAGAGCATCACCCGGACGCCCCTGGGCAGTGTCGGCTCCTATTGCCAACCCAATCTTGATCATGTTAGACTGGACAAGACCCATCGTGGTTTGGATTGCCGCAGTTCCCGCCTTACATGCAAACTCATAGTCTGCACAGGTCAGATCAGTTGTACAACTGAGTGCTTCTGCAACAATAGTTCCAGTGGGCTTTACCGCATATGGATGGGATTCAGAACCCACATAGATTGCCCCAATATCCTTTGGATCAATTCCTGCATATTTTACAGCGTTTCTGGCCGCTTCGACGGAAATGGTCGCCACTTCTTCATCAGGTCCAGGCACGGACTTTTCAAAAACCCCGAGACCTTTGGCAAGCCTTTTGCCATCATCACCCCAGACTCTGGCGATCTCTTCCGTTTTTATTCTATATCTTGGTATGTATACTCCATAGCCGACGATACCAACCATAACTAGCATCTCCTCAATGCATATACGGATGAATTCATTTTCGACATTTATTTGAATTATTATCTATTGTCCACAGACCTCTTAAGAAAGTTGCCGTCCGTGGTTTTTAAGGGACTCCTTCCTTTTGGAGCCATGATTCTGCCATGAGAGGCAATTATTCCTCTATTTATTATCTGTGGAAGGATGTTCTATGTTCATAAATGCCATGTTGCCATAAAATGAATTAATGATTTAGTCAGTAGTTGTGTCAAACCATATGTTTCATAATGAGGAATGGTGATTCAAAGCACTTTTGGCAAAAAAGGAGAAGCCAATGGCTTCCTAAAAATCATCAACTTGAGAGGCAGGAGGCTTCACACCTGTACATATGGAAGAATATTCGACCAACTTCCACTGTCCATGGCGGTTCATCTTGAGCGTCACTGGTGTGGGGTTGTCTTTGCCACCGCTCTGGATGAATATTTTTTTCGTCTTCTCGTTTCTATCAATAACCTTGACAACAGACATAACAAGATTGTTTTTGCTGATCTCATAGTCGTTCTCGGGCGTGCCCCCCACATACGATCTTGCAATGTTCTTGTCCTTTAGAAATTGTCCGATATAATAACCAGAACCAGTTCTTCGCAATTTGTATCCAGAGGGGGACTTGCTATCTTCTACTAGGTCCTTTTTTGAAACGACCACTGTCATCATTGCTTCTCCGAGTTTGCGATCCTTTTCCAAGTTCAATGCTGCAATAATATAATACATTATAGTTTCTTCAGGAGTGCCAGAATCCTTTTCCCATTCGGACTTGAACTTCTCATAGTCAGTGATAAGGCTCTTTGTGAGTTTTTTCATTAATTTCACCAATGATAACTGATTACACCATCTGTTTATAACGATTCTCAGAATATGCAAGAAAAAATTCACAAAGTTAATATCAATTTGAATCGAGTAGGAAATTGGGGAGGATCCTTGGCCATCTATGAAGGGGACAACTCAACTGAAGAAGAACCTCAAGCTGGACCATCGCCTTGGCTTCTCTATTTGATTCACGGAGTCTGCATTATTTTCATTTATGCAACTTTTCAAATCCTGGCCTTGTTCCATTTCATTTTCGCCATTGCGTTTCTAGTTTCTTTCGGATTAATCAATGCATATATATCTCGAGTTCTTTGGAAGATTGAGATTAATAATAGCATTTCATCTCAACTCATGCATAGCATCGGCCTTATAGTCTTTCTATTCATTATTGATATTCCCGTAAGGATTACAGGAGGTTTCTTCATCCCATTCAGTCTGGCGTCTAATCTGATTTTAGCTCTATTCCTATTATTGTATATTCCAATAGTTGGATATGTAGCCAAGCTTATTGCAGGAGCATTTGAAAAGACTACTCCAGACAACATTCCTATTAGCGTATTGAGCATGGCAGAAAAGTAAAATTGAATTTAGACTATGTCTTTAACCACAACATCACCATTTATGATGCCCCATGCTCCATATTTGAGTGACTGCCATCTTTCTATTGCTGATTCAAAAGCTCCAAGAACATAACAAAAGAACAATGTTAGAATAATATTGTGTGAGACTACAAGAATGCTCCCAACATTGTACTCATCAAGAGTTTCCCTGATCCCATTTTGAAATCTAGCCAGAGCAGCACGATGAGTTTCCCAGCCATATACTTTGTAGTCAGGGTCCATCAGTACCATCTTTACCGATTCTTCATAGCCCCTTGAGGTCATGAAGAACCCGCCATCTTGGTTTAATTCATTGAATAGAGGATTTCTGATTACCTTTACTTTGTTTCGAATAGCAATTGGATAGGCAGTCTGAAAAGCTCGAGGTTCTGATGATGACACAATCACATCAACTGATGAGAAGACTCCAGAAAGTGCTAGAGCCACAGCCTGCTCACGGCCCTTTCGAGAGAGGTTCCATTTGCTAGGTATCTCACCATACTCTACCTCAGGTTCTGTATGGTTCAAGAGATACAACAGAGCAGGCAATATGATCAAGTCCTGAGAATGTTATGCTGAGTTACAACAAGGTGCATAAAATCATATCATGTATCGATTATGGCATCAGAAGATCAGACCACATACATCAAGATTGGAAAAGAAAAAACAGGGGGCATCATGCTAAGGATGCTCCCGGCTAGTCTCCCTTATGCAGCCTTACTTCCCGGCGGAACGCCATCCACCTTCACTGGAATCCAACGACCGGGCTCATCGGCCTTCTCAACAGCAAGAATCATCCCCTTGCTCTCAATCCCAGCAAATTTCTTTGGCTCGAGGTTCACCAAGAACAGAGCTGTGATTCCTTTCAGGTCCTCCGGTTCATATTGATCAGCAAGGCCTGTGACAATTGTCCTGACTTCGTCGCCGATATCAACAGTGAGCTTTAGCAACTTCTTGGTTCTTGGTACCTTCTCGCATTCGATAATCTTGCCTGCTCTCAAATCAAGCTTTTTGAACTCTTCAAAAGACACTGCCACGGTTTTTTCCTCCGATGATTCACCTCGCTCTGAAGCCTCTGCCGCTTTAATCCTTGTTGTTAGGACATCTTTCAGGGACTCTAGCACGTCATCTTCCAGTTTTGTGATTATTGGCACTGGGGAGGGGAGTTCCCTTCCAGATTCAAGAGGACAGAGAATTTCATCAAAAGTAGTTGAATGGATTTCACTTGATGAGTATCCAATCTGACCCCAGACCTTCTCAGCAACCGAGGGCATTATGGGTTCAATCAAGATTGCAAGGGCTTTTACTAGACTCAGCGCATTAAACAGAACGCGACCGCATTGCTCCTTGTCAGTGTGTATTAGTTCCCAAGGCCTGTTTTCTTGGAAGTACTCGTTTCCAATTGTGGCAAGGTGAAGTATTGTGTCACTGACCTTCTTGAGTTCATATTCATTGACTGCATCTATTACTGTGGAAACCGTCTTTTGAATCTCATCCTTCAACTTCGCATCAAGAACACCATCGGGTATGACTCCAAACTTCTTCCTTGTGAAATGAAGAGCCCTATAGATAAAATTACCAAGAGTTGCTACCAATTCATTGTTCACCTTGTCCTTCAAGGTCTCCCATGAGAAGTCAAGATCTTTGGTCTGACTGGTCGCACTCACCATATAGTATCGTAGATAGTCTGGGTCCATTCCTTTGGCAAGATAGTCGTCTTCTATCCAGACAACATATCCCCTACTTCTACTGAAATTATGTCCTTCAACCTTGACCATGCCCGATGCAACTATTGCGTATGGGAGATTATATCCACTTCCCTTTAACATAGATGGCCAGAATATGCAATGGTGATATACAATGTCTTGACCAATGTAATGAACGATAATACCATCGCCGGGTTTCCAGAACTTCTCCCAAGCATTAGGATTACCCGTCTTCTTGGCCCATTGCTCAGTACTTGACATGTAATGAATTGGAGCATCGACCCAAACATATAGGGTCAGATCCTCATCTCCTGGGAACTTGATGCCCCAATCAAGGTCTCGTGTGATACACCAGTCCTTAAGACCTTCCTTTACCCAGCCCAACGCGTAGTTTCTTGCGTTCTTGGTACCATCGACATTTTTTAGATATTCATTCAGGAATTCCTCAAATGCTGTCAGTTTGAAATAGTAATGAGTACGCGTGACTGGCCTTGTTGGAGACCCACAAATGGCACATCGTGGATTAAGAATCTCACCGGGCTCGAGATACCTGCCGCATCCCTGATCACATTCGTCGCCACGTGCATCAGCACCACAGTAAGGGCATTCACCTCGTACATATCTATCAGGAAGAGACCGTCAGCACTTGTCACAATATGGGGTTTCTAAATCCTTTGGATAGATGTATCCATTCTTCTTCAACTCATTTACAATCTGAGTTGTCCGTTCAATATTCTCGGGGTCATCAGTTGTGCCATAGTTGTCGAAGATTATGTTTATCTTTGGAAACATCTCGAGATAATGCTGGTGGTACTTTGAGTACAACTCCTTTGGAGTGACACCTTCCTTTTCAGCGGCGGTCACAACTGGAGTACCATGGGTGTCCGATCCGCACACAAAGGTCACATCCACCCGCATTTTTCTGAGGAGTCTGACAAAAACATCAGCTGGCACATAAGTGCGAAGATGACCAATGTGCATGGTTCCACTTGCATAAGGCAATCCACATGTCACAAGAACAGGTCTGTCAGTAGGATAGGTCTTCATTTTTTATCACACTCCTTATTGCGGGCATACCACCTAGTCTCCTCTAGGCATTAAAAACCATGTAGAATAGGACACGTAATATCAACTGCAGCGATTCTCAGGCTGCTGATTTTCATACCACATGTCTTTGTCTTGTCCTTTGTGAGTTTTCATACCTGCCTTCGATTGGTGGTCAAGTCTTTACTACTAAAAGCAAATATAACTGTAACGATGAACAATAATCTTCAAAGATCGAAATATGCAGATGACCATATTCATATCATAATGATTTGTAGTACCACTCTTCAATAGTGCACTATTTGTTTCATAATGCCAGATTCGAGAAAGTCATCACAATGGTTTCTAGATAAACAAGATTCAAATTCTATTCTCTGTTTAGAAACCTTGCATATATGGAGAGTCCACAATGTCAGACGATGCCAATGACGCGCCGAGTATCCTTTCAAGAATTGCTCTTATTCTTACAAGTTCAGAGAGTATAAAAACACTGTTGAATGTGGCGGGCAATTTTGCATCATCAGCATTTTCGCAACTGGCAGGTGACTCGGTAGTAAAGGTTCTTGAGTGGCTATGGAATAAGAACTGTCAAAGAGCAATAAGAAAGAGCATAAGAAAGAGTATCAAGGAGCTAGAGATTTACAGGACACTGGACAGGAAGCAAAAGAAGGTTCTTGATGGCCTTGTAGACCATATTCACAAAGAGAAGGACCTTGTATTTGAGAGCATAAAAAACAACAGGTCATTTATTGAGATTATCTCAGCAATATTGACAGGTGCTGGATTTGACCAACAGACTTCTCAAGCCATTGCCATGCATCTAAGACTTAGACTTGCAAGAGTCGTAGCTGTTCAGGCATCAGACTCCAGTATTCTGGAGTTGCTGTTCACCGTACATGAGAACATCAATACCGTTCAACAATATATATCACAAACATTGATTCCTCCAATCAGGTCAACATACTTTCGTTCGTTGCAAAGTGTTCTTTTCTTTGAGGATGTGTTGAATGACATTGAAGAATGGAAACTATATGGGGGCCATCGGCCGAAGCCAATGTTTTTCAGAAAGCCGCACATAAGTTGGCTGGATCTCATTGAAGAATATTTTTATGAACGAAACGACCTGATTGAAAGCATTGAACACAATTTTGAAAACACCTCCAATATGCAGCTGATAGTAGCAAAGTCAGGCGCGGGCAAGACTACTCTTAGCTTTATCCTGGGGTTTAAGCGGATCAGTGAATGGGGACATTTCACTTACTATCTGAATCTCGAGTCCAAGACTGGAGCAGAAATCGCAGATAAAATAATAGAGGATATTGAACGGATTCTCGGAACCATCAACTCATTATACAATGTTTCAGCAGTTCAATCGCTGGGCGAGAAGGTTTTACCAGAGAGAGTGCTGTTCATAATAGACAATATTCATGTGAATGTAGATGTATCTAATGAGATCTTTTCAAGATACAGGACTTCAAAGCATAATAAAGAAAGCATTCATAGGGCCATTAATTTCCTATTTTTAGCACGTCCACTCTATAATGATTTTGACAGGTCAGTAATGGATTTGCAGAGAAGGATTGCAGAGTCATATGATGAGCAGCCATCTAAACTTCTTCCAACAACAAAGCTTCAACAGGAGGAATTTGATAGAACAATTGAGGGAATCATAAGCCAATTCAAAGAGAAGATAGACATTGATTCAACATTGGTCAGAAAAATATCTGAGAAGTCCCGTGGTAGTCTATGGCTTCTTTCATTTGCCCTCAATTCGCTTAGAGCGGGTCAGGACATAGATGAACTTGATATTGGGGATGAAATTCGCAAGTATTATTATGACCTTGATTCGACTCATTCGCTGTTGTATCGGATTCATAAACATGTGTTTGACACACCATTCACTGTGAATAGATCAAAAAAGGAAAGGCTATTCAAGGCATTAGTTTCAACCATTTCTTTCTTCAATGCGCATGATATGCCAGTTCCAATAGATTATCTAATTGAGTCTACTGAGGACATAACAGCTGTAAGGAAAAGGCTCAGGGGAAACCTAAAGTTTGACTTAGAGATGATAATATCCAAGCTAGTTGAATGGGGAGAGCTAATCATTGTAAATATGCAAGACTTGGATCTGGTTCAATTGCCCCATAGAACATTGGCCGAGGAGTTCTGGAGACATACACCAAAAGATGAGAGTAGTGTTTTCTTTCTACCATCAGATACGATCGCGGACCAACCGATTACAATTAATGAAACACTCATATTATCACTTCTTGAGTGGTGCAGAAATAATGCCCCAGATCTCCTAGAAAATACCATCTATAACTTAATAGTGATTAATATAGAGAAGTATTATGCAAGTCATATAATCCCATCAACTATTATGGATTATATCAATTATTTCAATATAGCAATATCAAGATATGAGAATCTTTTCCGAGGACTTTTAGGCACAACCGTGATGATTGATGAGATGTTGGGGCGTCAATTCTCTACGGAGTGGCACCAATTATTCAGGAATAGTATTGAACAGCATGAAAGACCATGGAGTGTTATTAGTTTCATCTTAAGTAATGAGGGACTAAGAGATGATCCTGAAATATGCGCTGCAGTTGAACGAGTAAAAGGGAAGATAATAAGCACCTTAGAAACGGGTCATGAGACTTGGAGAATTACCCGCGTGATTTTGCAGCGTGATGAGCTTCGAAATGATTCCAGAATTACGAGGGCATTAGCTAATGCAATTAAACTGGATTTCGAACCATGGTGGATAATTCGTGAGGTCTGTAAATGGGACCATCTTAGGAGCGACCCTCATATTAGACAAGCAATAACAGAGTCAATCAAAAACTTGAGAACAGTACGTGAAGTCTGTGAATGGGATGATTTTAGAAACGACTCAGAAATTAAAGCAATGATAGCAAGGATTCTTGAACAACATGAAATGCCATGGCTATTAATTAGAGAGATAAGTAAATGGGCAGATCTGAGAAGTGACCCTAATGTAATAGCAGCAATCACTAGGACCATTGAACATGGTGAAACACCCTGGATGATGATTCATGAGATACGGAAATGGAGTGAACTTAGGAATAACCCAATGATACTGGAATCAATTGAAAGTGTCGAAAGAAGAATAGCTGAGGCCATAGAACATGATGAGGCACCATGGACAATAATTGATAATATCAGTGGCTGGAGTGAATTAACTAGCGACCCACAAATACGACAGGCAATAGCAAAGGCCATTGAGCAAAACTCCGCCTCTTGGAGAATAATAAGTGCCATTCGAAAGTGGGAAAACATAATGCATGACACACTGATAATATCATCGATTCAAAATAGCAACAAAACTATTGCAATAGCCATTAAAAGTGACAATGAGCCATGGATAATTCTAGATGCTGTTGGCGGATGGAGGGTATTGGAAAATGACCCAATAATCAGAGCAGCTGTGCTGAGCGTTAAGGATAAGATACTAGCAGCTATTACTGAGTTATACAATCCCATGGAGATTGTTGGTGCAATCTACAAATGGGCAGAGCTGCGAGAGGACCCTGAGATCAAGGCCGCAATAAAAAGGGCAAAGGGGGAGATTTTTGGAGCAATTCAACGGACTTAGAGTGACTACATAATTGAGTCTCGCATAATGATTTACCGGGGTGCATTTCGAATTGAATTCCAATCAATTAGATTTCTATGACAATAATGTCTTCATCACTCTTTGCACCAATGCCAATCTCGACAGCTCTCTTTATCTGCGGGATTTCCCAGACATCAAGATTAAGCTTGTTCTTACCGTTGCAGCACTGAATAATTCGCACACCTTCAACATCAATTGAAACCATATCTCCACTCGCCAAAATCAACCCGGGATAAGAACAAGTACCTGTTGCAGGTCCACCTTCGATGAAACAAGTGCGAGCATCCATGACTATCAGGTCTGGTGAAAAGAAGGATGCAAGATCAGGTATTTTATGTTCAAGGTTTCTAAGATGCATCCGAAGGCGTTCTTTTCGTTTCAACCAACCCACAAATAGCTTCATGCTCCCTGTATAGCGAGCAAGAAAGTGTGTCTTTAAACATGGGGCAAGAATTAGCTTTTCAATATTCAAAACGGGCTTTCCAATTGAACCACTCTTGAGATATTTTCCACGTGGAAAAGAAACCTTCACCCACTCATGTTCATCAAGAAATATCAGGTCAGCATCGAGTTTGTGTGCAACCTCTTCAATACCAACAGTTTGTGCCACCTCGCGAGTAGAGAGCCGAAACATCGAGTCTTCTATAATCTCGATCTTTGCAGCCCCTGCTTCGAGGGCTAATTCACCAATAGCCTGAATAAAGGCGGGATCGCTAGATGCAGGGTAAGGATCTGAGGTGTTTAAATTGGGCTTTATGGTCACCCTGTCCCCGGGTTGAATCACCCTATCAATTCCGCCAATAGCATCAATGGCTGTAGTAATGACTGCTTTCAGGCTCTTTCCTGGATCCAAAGTGGCTTTTGCTACTAGATACTTGCCATTACGCATAAACGGAGTAGGCATAGCGAACAATTACGAACTGCATAAGAAATACATTTTCATTTGAACTTTCAACATGAGAAGATCCAACGAAAGTGATTTAACATTGTTCAGATCACAGCAACTGTCGTAAGTCAGTTGCCAATTGCCTGTTAGCGATACTTCTTGTGAGTACGAGGTCTATCTTCAGGGACATGCCAATCACTGGTCATTTAGCATTCACTCAGTGACTATCTCTGTGCCTCTCTGGCTGGTATAATATAGACCTCCAATAATTAGGCCCAAACCCATCAATAATAGGATCCCCTTGACATCTGCCATGGAGATCGAGTTGATAGTAAATATTGGGATAAGCTCGTCGACAATGATGATGGCAGCACCGGACAATATCGCATATTTCCCATATTTATTATCTGGCTGGACTATCCTTGCTTCTGTTGAGCTCTTGACTGTTGGAGCAGTAGAGACATCAATCCTGCTGCTGAAGAACCGTTCATCCTCAAGGTCTATGCGTCCATCAATCCGGTTCTCAGTGATAAGCTTCTGAATCACTTCAACAATAGTATCATTACTGACATTTGCGATCTCGCTCATCTCTCTAATGGAGCTGAGCTTGTACTCATTAATCGCTTTCTCAACAAAGTCTTCAAGTTGCTTCGCGTTTTGAGGTCGTTCCAGTACCATCCTGCTCATCTACCAGAAATAAACACTCTTTGCGGTTAAACATTCATTCAAAACAATTTTGGACGATGCAATTTGACTCATTATTCAATCCATTGGAAAGTATGAATGATGGTCATTGGACCAAGACTAATAAATGGATTTAGAACACGTGTTCTAAAGGTTTTGCTATTTGGATTAACGGGTTGTGAAATTATGAGAGAGGGCTGGTTGAGCTGTGATGATCATGAGAGGAAAATCGAATCCTTACGATTCGTGAAGTCCATCAATCAACTTGTTTATTAGTTTAAGAAGAGTTGCAATCTCGTTATTAGACAAATGACTCAATGATTCTTCCAGTTGAGCCAGTGCTTCAGACTTGAAAGTTGTATATACCCTCTTGCCCTTTGTAGTCATCTTGATGAGAATTCGTCTTCTGTCATCTTTGGACTTGCTACGTGTGACATACTTTCTTTCAACAAGTCGATCCACAAGGCCTGTGGCAGTACTTGGGGGCATTGAGAAAGTAGTCGTGATGTCTTTCATAGAACAATTCTCAGACTCGTAGATAAGGTCGAGAACCATGAACTCCTCAAGAGTGAGTTTTGAGGAGCCTAGAAACCACTTCACCTTGCTCAGACGTCTTAACGACTCGATTAGTTCGTAGGTGAGTTCTTGCCTGGTCTTCATTTTGAGCCAGTTATTCAGAATAATTGTGGAATATAGGTCTATCGAATAGATATGTTTCTGTTTCGAAATTTTCGTTATTGAATATTTCGTTTGCGAAATAATTATATATCCATGGTTTTTTAAAATTGAACATGAGAGTTCTATTGACCGGCGCATTTGGAAATGTGGGTGAGAGTGCGGTAATATCGTTTCTGGGAAGCGAGCATCAGTTACGATGCTTTGATATTAAAAACCCCATGACGGACAAAGTCGCAAGAGAACTCTCTAAGAGGGGCAAGTTCGAGATTGTATGGGGGGACATTAGAAACAGGGACATTGTCCATGAGATAGTCCAAGACATCGATTGCATAATCCATTTGGCCGCAATTATTCCTCCTCTGTCCGAGAGTAAGCCAGACCTAGCATGGGCAGTAAATGTTGAGGGCACAAAGTCATTACTAGAGGAGAGTAAGAAAACAGGTCTGAACCCAAAGTTTGTCTATGCCAGTTCCATTGCCACCTATGGCCATAACAAGGGGAATGGCCCACCAAAAACTGCCAATGATCCTCAAGTCGTGACTGATAACTACACAAAGACAAAGATTGAGTGCGAGCGCCAAGTGAGGGAGAGTGGCTTGCCATGGACAATTCTGAGATTTGGTGTAGTACCTCCTTTGGGCGAGCGATGGCTGCAACAGGAAATGAGTTCCATGATGTTTAATATTCCTCTAGAACAGCGACTGGAATTCATTCACACAAGAGATCTCGGACTTGCCCTTCGAAACGTGGTCGTTGCTCCCACTGAGGGAAAAATATTGCTACTCGGTGGTGGAGAACAATGCAGAATGAAGTATCGGGATTTTGTGTCGCGGATGCTTGAAACCGCGGGCATTGGCATGTTGCCTGACAGTGCATTTCTAACACCCGTTCGCGACGAGGACTGGTTTCATACTGATTTCATGGAAACGCTGGAGGCTCAGAAATTGCTGAATTTCCAGAAGCACACATTTGATGATTATCTGAACGAATTACGGGAAGCCCTTGGATTTAAGCGTCATATTATACGATTATTCAGGCCAATAGCAAGAAGACGCTTACTGAGAATGTCACCATACTATAGAAATCGTGAATAGGAGATTGATGAGGTCGGCCCACAGTGATTGTAGTGAATAATATTGCAAAGACATACCAATATGGAGTGTGAGAGTTAAATCAGTCACAGTGTGAAATAGGCGTAGGATTGGTGGAAGTCACAATCGACTAAGATGAACTTTACAGATACGAATGTTTGATTTGCATGGCACGGCCATTGGGGTGGATTGTTTCAAGAAATGCAATTAGTGTGTCATTTGGAAACTCAAATCCCTCATCTAATATCATCTGCTTGAGATGAGATATCAGCGATTTGACACTCTCTAAATTGGTATCAACAAGGGCACTCCTAAAAATTTCATATGTTTCATCAGTCATCCCCATTTCTCTAGCGTGCTTGCTCCACCACTTTAATGGAGGAGTCCACGATCTCTTGATAGTGAACCAGAGATTCACCGCAGCAACAACAGACCTGTATAGGTTGATTCTCGAGTCCAATTCGAATTCACGTCTGTAGTCAATCATAGCATAGCCAAACGATCTAATCATAAGCAAGTACTTGTTCTTCAACCTGTCAGTATGCTCCTCCTCGGGATATCTGGCCAGTCGTTGTCGCCACTCCTCCAACTCTCCTGTTGGATCGTAAATGGTAACACCTTCAGCATATGCGAAGTGATCGATGTCCAATGGTGAATTGATCTGAATCTTAAACCACTTGTCTGAAATTGGTGAGAAGTCAATCACCAGTCGCTTTGGCTCAACCGACTCGTCGTATTCAAGCAATAATGTTTCTTCGAGCTTGAGTGAGTCAAAATATTCGTCGGTCACATATATGAGGGCATCCCAATCACTATCAGATGCACCAAAACCTGTGGCCCTACTTCCCCATAGCATGATCCCCCTGCACCATGGTTGTTTTGCAAACCATTCAAACTTCTCGCAGATTATATTCTCATTAATCTCTTCAATACTCTTTGGAACTCTTCGTTTCTTAATCAACCATCTGCACCTTTATGATAACTCCATTTTGCTCGCATTAAAAGGTAATTTTCAACGCCATTAATTATAACTTGGTTGCCTGACCATGGTCTAAACGCATTGGTCTTAGACCCTTTCTAATCTGGTCAATCCACTTGTGATACTCTTCTGCTGAACGAAGTCCCTCGACACTATCTACAGACATTCCTTTCTTAAATGCGATTACCAGCGGCACTCCTAGGATGTTGTTCTTTATGCGAGCTTCATCTACAAGATCAATGTTCACAGTAGTGAAAAAGACTGATGATTCAAACTCATCAGCAAAGTCCTCATGGACTGGTCGCAGCCTCTTACAATACGAACATGCAGTTCTATAGAACATCACAATTGCAGTCCTAGCTCGCTTGATGGTTTCAAAATAATCCTGCTCAAGTTCGTTCATCATACCATTTACTAGTTTATCGGATATGCCGTTCATTGTAAATTGGACGATCTTGGACATTATAGTCCTGTCCGCCCACGAACAGCAGTGGACACATTTCACGCCATTGTTCCTGATGATACTATTTAAACTCCTAACAATTTTGTAGTATATCTCTTAGATGTCCTTTTTATTGGTGTCAAGTTTGTCCAACCTCTGCGCATCTACCCGCAACCCTGTTCGATTGCACCCTCCAGTTTCCGTGATAGATTATCAAAGCTAAAATCATCTGGATTCTCACTCATAATGGCCAACTCTCTCTGCAGTTCTATCAAACTGGCATTAATGTCGTGGCTAATCAAAATTACTGTTAAAAGAGGACATGATGTTGGTGTGAGGGCCATAGGGGGAATCGGCCCTCACTTTTCCTCCGTCTCGCGCCGGGAGGGACATGAGAACAGAAGAATGACCTCATCTAATGATGAGCATAATTATGAGCTGGCATAGAGATATCGCAGACTTTGAGCATCTTCATCTGTAGGGTCACGGTCGCTCTCGAGCAGTCCGTATAGTACATGCAGGATCTTAGCTTTCTTTTGCAGGGTTGAGAGAGGTCTGGATTTTTCGGTCAATTCTTTAATTCTCCATTATATTTTGAATGTGTGATATAACCCACCTCTATTTCCACTGAATTCCCATATAAGGTTTGGTAAAATGAAGACCTTATCTTAATATCACTGGGATAATATATTGAGAACATGCTAGTATCACTGCAAAAATGCGATGTTTCAGGGCAAATTAGGGCATTCTACAGGGGGGTCGTAATAGTGTTCCATGAGAAGTTTAGGGGAGAGGGGTTTCGCGGAGATGCGTAGAGGTTGGATGATCTCGAATAGCAATAAAAAGAAGATCTAAAGCGAATTGGATAAAAATAGTAGTGAGTTCAGATAGTTCTGTCGGACACCATGTGTCGAGCGGGTCCAGTGAGGTTCCTGTGCGGGTAAGACCTGCATATCTAACTCTATTGAGCTAAGAATGAGTGGTACAGATAACCAAATAAGACAAGATTGCCAATACTTGTTGATATGCCTAGCGAAAGACCGATTGAAGACCGTTGGCTTTATGAGCAGATTGTTGAGAATGTCCCTCCGTTCAAATGGTTACCGCCCAGATTGGATATTCTGGCGCAGTTGATGCTTGTAGAAACCATTGGAATATTTGCATTCTTGTACTTTCAAATGCCAACCGAATCACTCATTTTTGGGTCTCTAGCAATCTTGTATACTGTAATCTGGTCTGCTGGCTGTTTGTATGTCATTCCCCTCCTTAGGAAACTTAAGAATCCCACTAATGAGAAAGAATTAATGATTCTTAGAAGCTATAAGCAAAATCTCTTAGAAAATAAGATGATTGAGCTGATAGGAAGCATTGCCTGCTTTATCGGAATCTCATCGTACCTAATCTATGATCAGGACCTTCTGCAGCGATTTCTTGGACAGGGGTACGGTAATCTCTTTTTGTATGCTTTAATTCTTATCCTCTCTTGGGATATAGCATATAGACTCTGGTTATCTTTCTTCACTACTTTCTCGGCGGCTCGTCGGTCAATAGCTCTTGCTCGTGCTGCCAAGGAAAGAAGAGGACTGAAGTACACTGCCTATTCGGAGGTTCAAACACTAATATCGCTGGACATCATCAATCTCTATTGGGCCGGCTCTGCAATACTTCTTCTCCCAATCGCTCTTTCATCTCAATTGCTATTCTTTAGTATTATCGCTTTCTTCGGGTCCATTCTTGTCTTATCATTTATTAGCTTGCTCTCAATGGAAACAATTCCGTGGTTTCCACCAGACGTTGAAAATATACTTTTTCAGGAACGTTTCGCATATGTTGCTGTCTATGACAAGAAAACAGTGCATACAACTCCAGTAATCTTTGTCTATGATGGAAAATACATCTACTTTGCAATAAGCGTGAAGTCAGCGAAATACAGACTCATCAAGAAGAATAATAGCATTGCAGTGCTGGTTGATATGCGAGATTCCAAGAATCCAATGAATAATAGGTCCGTCTTATTGAGAGGGAAGGGACTCATTCTTGGTCAGTTCAGTCCTTTTGGTATAGCTAGGTTGCTCATATACGGGCTTTGGCTGCTTCGTGTTCGCTCACTCTTTAGAAGGAAATATCCGATGTATTTGAGATACTACAAAGAACAAGCAGAATCAATTCCACTTGCATGGAAGGAAAAACCGTTTGTTTCAAGAGTTGTTGTCAGACTTCAAGTAAAGAGTGCAATATATTGGAGAAAGGCAGCCCCAACATTCCTGAGAGTGTGAGATCATGAGTGAAACTTGTTCCAAACATAGACAAAAAAGGAGTGCAAACCTACTTCATCCCAAAGCGGCTAGAATCATAAGAGATGGCTTCTTTGCCTATTTCACCACTGGAGAAATTGGTGCCCCACCACACATTACCACGATGTTTTATATCTGGGATGAAGAGCCTAACAAGTTCTATGTCATCACTTCCCGCTCAACAAAAAAACTACAAAACATCAGACAAAATCCTAATGTGGCGCTAACCATCGACGAGAGAGATCCCATTTCACCTGAGGGCAATTGCGGGGTCTTGATACGTGGCACTGCAAGAGTCATCAAGATAGAGGAAATGGGAGATGTGTTAATGAATCAATACTGGCAGAAGTATTTGACTTTCCTCAAGGTTGGATTCCCTATGGGCTCTAGAGTTGTAATCGAAATAACACCAAAGATCATTCATTTTTGGAAAGGAATTCATTTTCACAAATGGACTGCCCAATGATTCACCTATCTCATGCATGCATCATGGTTCTGTCAGGAGAACAGACATTTATAATTTCGAGTCTTATTATCATCATAATTCACAGGTTCTGTGCAGATTAACCATGTGAGTGATTGTTATTCCCCCTGAGTTCTAGCATGCCTTGAGCAATCACATCATGTTTATGAATACTCTCCAGAGACTGTGCCTCAGCGCAAATCTCCAGGTCTCTATCTTTGAACCTTTCTTTAGCATTTTGCAGGATGTTTCTACAGACATCTTCAACAAACAAGGGATTGTCATGCATCTCTTTTGTGACATGCATCTCATCCTCGAGCTTGAGGATAGAGTAAGTTTTGCTTGAGAATGAGTCTTCAATTATCTTGATCATATCACCATAATTCGGAATCTGATCGGTTGTTCCTACAACTCTTAGGGCTCCGATTGCTCTCTGCATATGGGTGAGACCATTGTTATTTACCATGCAATGTGGGCACACGGTATTTCCAATCACACTGATCTTGATATCGTGAATGATTGGCTTGTCTTTCTCAATTATTGTAGAAGCAACAACGTCACACACCTCCCAGGTCCGTTTATTTGAAACTGGTGTGTGACTCTGGTATCCAAACTCAAACTCAAACTTAATCTCGCCCTGTTCACAGTTATGCTTTTCAGCCAAGGCCTCAAGTATGCGAATCTGCAGTTCTTCAACAGAGGGGTGGACACTGAACTGATCAGTGATTATTTCAGTCATGCTCTCAACGAGTCGAGACATGTGGATTCCTTTAATATCTGCAGGTAGATCGATGGTGAGTTCAACAGTGGGAATGTAATGATGTCTAAGACCGCCCTTTTCGGTTATGAAGAAGGTCTTTAGTCCACGAATACCGACCTTCTGTAGTCGTATCTGATATTTGGGTCGCGAGTTTTGAGTGTCAATGACCAATAGTTTCGCCTCGTTGTTTTTTATTTTCTCTCTCAAAGCAGCCTTCCATTCCCTGCGATTCGCTCACACACACTTTGAGTCTAAATGCTTCAGGAATGTCCAATTGCCCGGCAATGAACTCAGAAATAAGCTCCGCGGTGGATGCAGTAATTGGAAGAATCAGGCAGTCCTCCTTTGGAAACAAATATCGCTTATTCTCTGCCCTGATCTCAATTGCATCATCAAGATCTCTAAGTCTGATTATTGTTGATTCACCTGGGAGTAGAATCTTATGATCTAGGACCTTGCACACTCTGCGAAGTTGTTCCTTGACTGTCCTAAAGTCCATGACCATGCCAAAGTCATTAAGAGTCCCATATATTTCGATACTAACTGTGTAATTATGACCGTGGAGAGGCTCCAGTTTTCCAGAGCTCCAGACAAAATGGGCCACACTGAAGTGCGCCTTAGGATCTGCGATTCTAATACTATGCATATGACTCACCGGGCTATAGCAGATGGGAATCCGCTTTGTGTTAAAATTGTCGGAAACACTATGACCTTGATTTCTGGCTGAGAAACATGTCAATGAGGTCCTCAACAGTAGTTGCCTGTGTGGGCTCCTTGTCATCTCGCCATCGACCCGTGAATCTTGGAAATCTTATAGCAAGGCCACCCTCAAATCCTGGAATTCGACCTCTTCCCGCAGGATGAACCGGGCTGATAGTGATCTCATCACCAAGCACCTCAATCACCTCAACAGGGTGAAACCATACATCAGCCTTCATATCAGATATGACACTGGGATCCTTTCTCTCGATGATGTGAGGCCCAAGACGTTTCTTCATATCTTCAAGCATATTATCCGTGAAACCAGTGCCAATTTTGCAGACAGTTGGAAATGTATCATTTGTGTCATCATATGCAGCAGCAAGAATTGTCCCATAGACGCCTGCCCTCTTACCGCGCCCATGAAATGCTCCAACAATAACGAGATCAACTGAGTCAGTCATTCCCTCCTTGTATGACGCTTTCAGCTTGATCCAGAGCCAGCTTCTGGATCCTGCCTGATATATCGCATTCTTGTGAATGGCCTTTGCAATGACTCCCTCATGTCCCGTTGATATGGCATCCTGAAATATCTCCTCAAGTCGAGTCGGGTCGTCAGTCACCTCCCCCTTGGTCAGACCAACTCTATCAGAAGTGTCAATAATTTGTTCAAGAAGAGCCCTTCTCTCAAGCATGGGCTTCTGAGTAGTGTCTTCGCCATCGAGGAAGAGAATATCAAAGAAAAACAAGGCAACTGGCACTTCGTCCATTGTTGCTTCAATGTCTGTTTTTCGACGTCTTCGCATAAGTTCCTGAAAAGGCCGCATTGTTCCAGTTTCAGGGTCTATGGCCACACATTCCGCCTCTGCCACACAAGACTTGGCTTTTACATGCCTTCTTACTAATTCAACAACATCCGGGTATTGATCAGTTATTCGCTCTTGACGTCTTGAGTATAAAATCACATCATCATCACTCTTGTGTATTTGCAGTCTTTCTCCATCATACTTGTACTCGACGATACACCTGCCACCCACTTTTTTAAGAATCTCATTAGCGCTTGAGAGCTTCTTTGCAGCCATCATTCTTATGGGAACACCTACCTCCACCTTGAACTTCTTTATCTCTTCAAGACCCTTCTCGGCCAGGACCCGCGCAATGCGACCAAGGTCACTACATATATTATATGCCCTCTCAATCATTGGACGGTTGTCGCGAGTGCCTGTAAATGCCAATGCAAGTGCATCGAGAATGCCCATGTCACCAAGACCAAGACGTAGAGTCGAAGTAACTGTGCGAAGAATGTATCTGGCTTCAATAGGAGAGGCATTGGTCAATAAGCCAGAGAGAAGCGCTATCTTCTGCTTGCTGCTTCCAGAGCCAGAAACACTAGCAATCTCATTCAATTTCTCATACACATAATCAACTGTCAATTCTTCAGCGAATAATGTGGACTGACCGGATTCTCTCAGCAGTTTTTCTGCTACTGCTCCAATATCACCAAGTTTTTGGAGTAGCTTGTTTATCTCAGATTCAGACACAAGAGCAGAAGTCGAAACCGCCTGAATTGCCATTCTCTCAGCAATTCCCAATTCAGGCTCACCCTTCCAGTCTGGATGCAGTTTTCCGGTTGTTAGAGCAATGATCTTTGCAATATCAGATTCATCTGCTTTTCTAAATACCTCTGTCAAGATGTCGATTTTATCAAGAGTGCCAGAAGTGTTCTCTATTTTGTCGTAAGCAAGTGCTAGTTCTTCATAAAGCATCAAGTTCTATCCCTCGATTGAGTGCCATTCACTGCTACGAAGCCTTGTGGTATCAAGACATGTTGGTGCGCTTTCTTCAACTCACATCAATATGAAGGGCTCTCGCTAATTAATGCTTCTTAAAGAGCGAGTCTTGATTGTTGTTATTTAGCTTGCAATTGAGCCCATAACGTAATCCCCGCAATGAACATGCAAGTGTAGCTAGAATAGTGATACTATAGAAGTTTTTCAAGACTGTCAGTCGGAATCTGAGGATATTGAGTGAGATTCAGTTCAGATGATAATAGATCTTTTTCAGAAATTAGTCGCTAAATTTATTTTCAAATTATCTATAACTAACGAATCTTGGGAGAGGTATCGCGTGAATAAAGGGGAAAAACTAGGCAGTATGAAAAAGAGTGGATCGCTATTTAGTGTAGTGTCTTTTTCATGCAGTAATGAGAAGTTGAAGATTTGCTCCTTGCTAATTGCGCTATTGGCAATATCGCCGGTATGGCTGATGCCGTTGTCAACACCAGTAATCTCAGATGTCGTTGTCGTTATGCATAATGATAAATCTGTTCTCAATGCAGTTCAGGCAATTAGGGAAAATGCACGCAGACTTCGCATTGTGGATTATGGAGCTTTGGATTATGCATTGATCATTCATAGAGTAATGGGTCATGTTGCTTGGGTGTCACATGGATCTGAAATGGGAATTCTTGCTAACGATGAGATTTTGTCATGGCAAGAGTTTACAAGTAGGATTAGAACTACGCCATCAAGTGACATCATTTTAGCATACGACTCAGCAAAAGTTAATGATTTTGTCTCTTATGAAGAAGCTCTGGGATTTGATGGACCTGTTGATGCGAAACTTGAGGGCTTGTTTGTTGCATGGCTTCTCACTGACTCAAGACAAACGCTAATCAGTGCATATGAACGAGTTCAAGAGCTAAATGGTGGCATGGCTGAAGCTGACAATCTATATTGGTCAGCCACAGAAAAGGCATGGTTTGGCATTGATGCGGCAATTTTCATGGTCAGTGCATTATCTACATCTTTTGCAATATGGAGAGGGACACTCAGTCCTCAATCTACGATGGTGGTGTTTGCCGCTGCAATGAAATTCTTGTCTGTCCTTCTAGGCTTTGTAGTATTCATGAGTGGTGCATGTAGTGGGACTCTCTCGCCATTGACAGTGGCATCAAAACTAATCTCGACAATGGGGTCAGTGGTCTACGCAATAATAAGATGTGCTCCATGGTACGTACAAATACTTAGTTCAGCAGAAGCGGTTCTGATGGGTGTTGCAAAACTTGTGTCATTGATAATAATGATCATTGGAATGGTGAGTCTTGTAAGCAATATGCTCAATGACATGGCTGATTCAGATAGTATCTATGGCAGAATCTTTGTTGGAATGTAAATCAACATGGTGAGAGATGATGGACTCGGCAAGTCAGTTTGAACAAGAAACAATCATTGATCAACTCGAAGATGTAATGAATGAACATGATATTCCATTGCCGCAGCCGACAACTGGTTTCATCATTTCTCATATTGGCATTCCGAGACTGAAGACACTGCTTTCACTCATTGGAGAAGCCAAAGGGAGAGTGCTGATTGCGATTCGCCTTGCTCTTCTTGCGGCTTCCACATCTATTATGGTTGCCTCATTTCAAAATAGTTCTACAGGAATCACTCTATCTGGAAACCCTTGGAATAGTCTTCTTAGTGCATTTGTTTCTCTGCAAGGGGGACTTGTTTTCATCCTGACTGGCTATATCCTGGTACCAATCTCACTATTCATAGGCACCCTAATAATAATGACAATTGATCTACCAATGTATTGGCTACTCAGAGATAGACCTCGTAGTCTGGGAATCTGGCTGATGTTGAGTTTGTCAATATGGCTCTTACTATCGATTGGACTGGGAATAATTCTTGAATCAACGATTGTCTGGGGACTAGACCTATTTCCAGAAGGTGCCAGCCAAATCTACATCTTGATTCTTGGCGCGTCTTTTGTAATTGCAATGATTCATGGGTTATGTTTTATTGGGCTTGGTCGCGAGTGCGTACGTAGGTTTCATCCTAGTTTTATTCGATTGGAAGGACAGATAGTTGCGGTTCGTGCCCATCTTGTGGGACACAATATCCTGAGATGGCCATTTGCAGATTTATCACGAATGCCCAATTCCAGACTTGAGATACAAGTATTCAATCGTGAAACCTCTGTAATGTGGGCCAAGACAATAATACTTCTCATCACTAGTGCGTTTATGGACTATGGATATTCAACATATGGGTCGCTACCTACAACAGATCTCAATCTAATAATCACTCTCTCATTCTTGTTGGCAATTATTTTGAGTTTGACTGTATTCCTTGTCATTAAGGATTTGAAGAGGGGGCTTCGCACATACTGGTCTGCAACTCTGGCAATTATTCTTGTTCTATTCTGTGGAGGGATAATTCTCTCAATAGCTGGCGGACTCGTTTTTGCGATTGTACTTAAACTAGTAGGCACCATCATGTTAGGACTTGTCAGTATGAAAACCAGATCAATTGTAATTGAGAGGCCTGAAGTGCTAGATTCAATCTATTACGCGCATCTTCTGAAGCAAATGAGTTCAGAAGACGCACGAAGATTCAGCAGGGAAATATTGGATAAACTCCAAGTAGTCATTCCGAAAACGCCTAATCAATAGAAAACCTGAAAATACCAATGTATGTTTGTTAACCACTGAGAATTTAGATTGTTTCGTTGGTGATTGCCATGTCAGATGGCCCCAATGATTTCAGCTTTGATAAATTGGCAAAGTCATTAGAGGGGGTGATTGAGAGAGGACATAACTCACAAGCAAGTCAAAACACACCAGTTCTTGTTCGCTTTTAAGAAAAGGGAGAACTGCACTCTCGCGCACATTTCCAAATGCTCCAGTCAATAGAACGCTCATGGTCAAGACCCCCATCAACCCATATATTGTTATTTCGTATACGAAATATTCGACATAGAAATATATCCATGCGATAGGTCTATATCATTCAACGAGAGAGGAATAATGAGATGAAATGAAGTCCCGCCAGGAACTCACTTATGAGCTTGTCGAGTCACTTAGACGGTTAAGCAAGGTAAAGTGGCATTTTGGGATCTCCAAAGATTACTCGTAAAGAATTCATGATTCTTAATCTAATATTTGAGTCTGAAAGCTGTTCAATGAAAGATATTACTGCTACATTTTCAATGCCCCCAAGCACAGCCGCTGGTCTTGTTGATAGGCTAGTTGATAGGAAATATGTCATTCGAAGTAAGTGGAAGGATGACAGACAGCGAATCTTAATTAAGATGACTGTAAGAGGAAGAAGGGTTGTGCACAGATGCTGAGAAATGGGACAAACTTGGACACTCTTCAAATAAATGTTTGATAGAACCCTTGAAAAATGTAGGAGCTTAAATTGTGTGACATATACAGGAGAAAAGCAGTCCTGTGCCGTTCCAGGAAGGACTGGACTCTGATGTCCAAGAATGTCCAACTTACAATGAACGGTATATACCGCCTTCAAATCAGAAGCATTAACACAGTTGGAGAAGTCATTAGAACACTTGACCAATAATGAGATTTCGTTTCTTCTCAGACTGATCAAGAAACTGATAAAAGGTCCATATGATCCATAATCAGACAGTATGCACCATATTGTTTATAAACAAAGTCTTGGGCAATCCTTGTTGACTGACTAAAATGCGGTGAATTTGAATTGGGAAGTATTAGACAGAGACACATCAAGAAGGCAGCAAAGGCCCTGCTACACCACTATCCAGATGAGTTTACCACAGACTTTGAAACAAACAAGAGATTGGTGGAACAATACACTGATGTGAAGGCAAAGAAGGCACGTAACCGCATAGCAGGGTATTTAGTCAGACTTGTCAGGATTAGAATGGCTGACGAACTCGCTGAGGCCCAGCAGGGTGGCGAGGAAGTTGTTGGCGACATGGAGATGTAAAATCCTTTCTTATTCTTAGAAAAAGAAATAAAGAGTGGGATGTCCCCACTCTAGATCACTAATTGTTTCTTGGCAAGGGTCAGTTCTTTGGCCTCTTGCATTGCCTCATCATAGATGTCTATTGGGAATCTATTGTGCAAGGGAGATATTCTGGCACCTAGGGCTACTGAGCCATAGAACCTTCGTGATAGCCAGCCAAGGCCACGAATTCTGACCATTCTTGAAGCTCTCTTGAACTCATTCAATGTGTTATCGTCCCAAGTTCCTGACAGTCCGCTCACAAATGAGTAAATGTAGAGAGATGGCAAGACACCAATAAAGAATAGTAGCGCAGAAGAGCCGATATCATCAATGCCACCCCAGAGAAGGCGTGACAACATCTCTAACAAGATGTAGTTGACAACAGCTGCCAGAGCAGGACCAATGTAAGTCTGCCACACATAGAACTTGGGAGCCGCAATGTATTTTCTGATCAAGTACCAGACTGCAATATTCTTCACAAAGAGACCCACACAATAGCCAATTATGATTCCAGGCATTCCGCCCAAATAGATTCCAAATACAACAGGTGCGGTGATAACAAAATACGTCATGGCCACTGCTCGGATGGACTGTTCCAGAATCCAGACTCCTGCTGCGAGACCCGTTCTCTCAGCACCTGCAAACACCCAATCACCCAGCCACGACCAGAAGCCCATTATCTGGAATATCAGGAAGAACTGGAAGAGAACAGCTGCATATGCCCAGTCTGAACCTGCCGCACCGAGGATTGCCCGAGGACCAACCGCTGCAAGAGAAGACACCAGCCAGAATACAAAGAAGGCGCCCCACTTGAGACCCTCCACGGTATAAAGTTCTGTCAGACGCTTCTTCACATGCGAATGGGCCTCCGAGATTCCGCCAAGCATGCTCTCCATGAACAGACCGACAACACTCACCATGATAGCAAGATCCCAAGCGAGCTGGAATTGCCCTTGAAGTGCTGACCAGTTAAGGAGATGCGTGCTGACAAGAATCATTTGATAGGTCCACACGATGGGCACAATACTTGCTCCAAACGCCCATTTAGCACCGAATTTGAGAGCCTTCTTTATCTGCTCCGACCGAAAGTCAACTCTGAACAGTGTCATGGGTTTAAATCCGAGCTTCTTGAACAGATAGATTGAAACTGCGAACGTCAGCCATTCAGTGAAATACATGCCCACTGCTTGACCGATCGCACCACCGAGAGCCTCTCCAAAGATTGGATTCTGAGTGCCCCACCATCTGAATATAAGAATCATGGCATAGGGTGCAACAATGTTGAACACCGCATAGTATAGAATGTTCACAATCTGTTGATAGTCAATTCTATTCATTCCCCTAAATACATGAATAAAGAGCAGAGTGAATCCAGGGAACTGGAACAGAGAGTGTGCAATGAATACATAGGAAAGATGAGCAAGATATGTGTGGGGGAATACAATAGATCCGACGAACGCCACAAGACTGATCTGAACGACCCCTGTGAAGCATTGAAACCAAACAAAGATCTGTGCGTATTTGATTGCCTCTTCAGGTTTTGTCACTCGGTACTCTGCAAAGTACTTGGCCAATGCAACACTGGTCCCCAGATCGAAGACCGTCCACAGGCCTAAGAAGAGGTTTACACTGAAACTGTACCATCCAGCTGCTGTTGGAAACGGCATGATGAATCGCGGATAAATCATAATACTGAGTACAACTCGGGGAATCACAATGAGTAGGGTGATGAACAATTGAATGAGAAATCCGCCAACCTGCCTGTGGAGACCAATGTCTTCCCAATCATCAATTTTCTCTTCAATCTTAACAAGAAGTTCAGCACGTTCGATCTCTGTGAGAATCTCAACATGCTCCTTCGACTTCTTCTTCATTGAACGATAAGCTAGTACTGTCAGAACAGCAATGGCACCAACAATGATGCCGATGATGATCTGCTGTTGCTCATGGGGCACAGGTGAGTATGACCATTCAGCATATGTATAGATGGTCTTGCTGGACAGATAGCGAGAGGTCGAATAGACAAAATAATTGAAATATGGCCATAGAACGAGTTCGTTGTTTGTCTGAGCCACATCACCTACATTGTCCATCGTGACCCAAGGAGTGAAAACAATGATATGTCCAAGACCTATTGATGTGTCTGTTAGAACAGGAGCTCCACCATCCAATCCTGTGTCATTTGCAAGGAGAACTTGTGTCTGACTGGTCAGTTGCGGGAGAATTGTCATGTTCTTGGAAACCGGTGCAGATGCCCAGTCGTAAGTCATCAATGGATGGGTCGTGTTCATCATCCTGACCACAGCACCCCATTTGCTGGAAAAGGAGGTCATAACATCTGAAACCGTCACTCCTAGACCTTGAAGACCGCTGCCGTTTGTGGTCATTTGTGGACCGAGAAAGATAAACAGCCCACCACCATTACTAACAAAAGTATAGAGTGATGCAATTTCAGTTGAACTCAATTGAGTGTCAACTATGATAATCGTTTCAACATTTGCCACGCCAAGTGCATCAGAAATAGAACCTAAGATTGTTAAAGAGATTGAGCTTTCATCGAGCTGAAGGGCAGATAAGACTGCAGGAGCTCTTGTTGAACCAACCACTGCAACATTCGCAGGCTCATTCGCCTGAGCAGGTTGAAGAGGAGTGCTTAGTACAAACCCCACCATGACAGCAGGCAAAAGCATAATGCTGGCAAACATAGCAACAAGAAGTAATCTTCCCAACTTCATGCTGGACACATTCTCCTTTGCAAATGCACAAGGTCTGAGATGAAGCTCAATCATCCTAATATCATTGCCGAAATTAGAAAAGATATGTCAAATCTGATTAATCTCGATTAGAGGGGGAATTTGGCCTATATTGGTCATCTTTCAATAATTATGAATGAATTGCAAGATTTCTCACAAATTCTTGATCTTTCGAATTGCTCCGCCTGGAGCAACACCCTTTGGACAGACACGTACACAATTCATTATGAGATCGCACATGGGAGCCCCATTCGGTTTCTTTGCTTCTTCGTTATATCTCGAAGGATTGGGGACTCTAGAGTCCTGAGCGAACCTCCAAGATTTGGCCAAGGCTGCAGGTCCAACATATTCTTCATGTTCTGCATTCACAGGGCAAGACCCATAGCAGAGTGCACATAGAATGCAATTGACATACCGCTCAATCTTCTTACGCTCAGCGGGACTCTGCATTCGAGGAGTATCAGTATCAATAGGATCAGACCAGAGAT
>JAJRWI010000056.1 GCA_024276825.1 archaeon | reverse complement strand
CCAAATTACCAATGAATCTCACCCAAATTAAAATAAATTAATATCTATTAAATTCTATTGTTATATAATACAAGATATTTTTATAATGCGATCATTTCTTAATTAAATTTGGGTAGGAGCATTGAGCAAAGATCATGATAAAATATGGTTCATCTACATTTTGGGCGGCGGAATGTTTACTAGTTTACTTCTTTGTCTTTGGCTAATATTGATAGATATTAATTGGATTCAATTAGCACAATTGCAGTTTTTGCCATTATTACTAGCTTATGGGATAATGGGTATCTCATTACATTGGTTTGGATTAAATCGCTTGGCATATGTGCCTTCGATTGAATTAGATTCAATAAAAGAAGGCTCATTAATTTACATTAGACTCTCTGAATTAATAATATGTCTAGCCCTTATTTGGGGCTTATTCAATGGTTTAAGTCCTAATGACATTTTTCTAATAGCTGCCTTATACTTGATATCAAAAGTCACAAGTACTGTAGTCAATTTGGGTCTACCAAACCGCAGGCCATTCAAGCGATATAGTTTCAAAAAGATACGTCAATATGAAAAAGAACTGAATAATCTTAAAGCTGAATCAAACCGCTTTCTTATCAATAAAAACTTACAACAGTTCTATCAAAGCCTAACAAGAGCGTTAGAGAAAATGTTTCACAATATAGAATTAAGTAGATACAAATTTTCATTGATGACGCAAGTATTAATGTGGCGGACTTGGTTTGATGGAAATCTATCTGAGAATCTCAATACAGCTCGTAGATTCTTCTCAGCAAGAAAGCTAAATCTGGAAAGATATAAATTTGACCAAATATGGCAGTCAACAAATGAAGTGCGAAAAATTCGGAATGCTATAACACACGAGGGACGGAAATTTAGCCTAAATATACAACTAGCTCAAAAATTGTATCAAGATACATGTGATCTTATTGAATCAATTGAAAACTGGCGAAAAAGAAAAATTGTCTAATTCAAATCAAAAACATATAATTTGGACACATCCGTTAATATAATCACGCTGCTCAATAGTCATTCTTTTAAGGGGACAAACGCCGCCAGAGTCTACAGATGGACCTAAGGCAAGTCTTAAATGCGAATAGTTTGACGAAGTGCATGCACAGTTTTGTCAAACTACTCTGTATTATACAATACTCTATTAACAAATGGAGGAAGTACATATGAGTCAACAACCAATAATAGTCCTACAAGAAGATACTGAGAGGACACGAGGCCGTGATGCTCAGAGAAACAACATCATGGCTGCTATTGTTATTGCAGAAGCAGTGAGAACTGCCTTGGGTCCAAAGGGCTCTGACAAGATGCTTGTCGATTCTTTTGGCGATGTCACAATCAGCAATGATGGCGCAACAATCTTGAAAGAGATGGATGTCGCACATCCTGCTGCTAAGATGGTCATCGAGGTCAGTAAGACCGTTGATAGTGAAGTGGGCGATGGTACAACCACTGCTGCTGTCCTTACTGGTGACCTTCTCCGTCAAGCCGATGAGCTATTAGATCAGAACATTCACCCAACAACGATAATCAGTGGTTACAGAAAGGCAGCCAAGAAGGCTGTGGAAATCATTGATGAGGTTGCTGAGAAAGTAGATCCATCAAGTTCCTCTTATCGCAAGATACTCAAAGAGGCTGCCAAGGTCGCAATGTCAAGTAAATTCGTGTCCACAACCCGTGAATATTTGAGCGACATAGTTGTAGATGCAGTCCTTGCACTGGCAAAGGACAGGAAGGAAGATGAGGACATTGATCTTGAGAACATCCCACGTCAGAAGCAGAAAGGCCTGCCTGTTGATCAGACTCAACTGGTAAGGGGTATAGTTCTTGACAAGGAGATAGTTCACCCAGGAATGCCAAAGCGCATTGAGGGTGCCAAGATAGCGCTTCTCGAAACCCCACTTGAAATCACAAAGACCGAGTTTGATGCAAAGATCTCAATCAGTGATCCCAAGTCAATGCAGAGCTTCCTTGATGAGGAGGAACGCATGCTTAAGAATATGGTTCAAAAGATCATCGACTCTGGAGCAAATGTTGTGATTGCTCAGAAGGGCATTGATGATGTTGCACAGCACTTCCTTGCCAAGGCTGGAATTCTTGCTGTCCGTAGAATCAAGAAGACTGATATCGAACGTATTCATAAGACAACCGGGGCCACCATTATCAGCAAGATTCAGAACCTCACAGCTGATGATCTTGGAACCGCGGAGCTTGTAGAGCAGAAACGTGTGGGCGAGGACAAAATGCTCTTCATCGAGGGTACACCCAAATCCTCGGTTGTTTCCATTCTCGTTAGGGGTGGAACAGACCACATTGTTGATGAGGTGAATAGAGCCCTCAATGATGCCCTCTATGTGGTGAGGGACATTGTGATCCATCCATACATCACTTATGGCGGTGGAGCCCTTGCAGCTGAGATTGCAATGCGTCTCAGAGACTATGCAAAGACTCTTCATGGTCGTGAGCAGATTGCTGTCAACGCCTTTGCTGATGCTGTTGAGAAACTTCCATCAACACTTGCTGAGAATGCGGGTCTTGACCCAATTGACATAATCGTCAATCTTAGAAGTGCACATACCAGCGGGAATATCACCTATGGTGTTGACATCAATAAGAGCAAGGTCAGCTGCATGAAAAAGGCTAATGTGATTGAGTCTGCACTTGTGAACAGGCAGATCATTATGTCAGCAGCAGAAGCGGCTCAGATGATCCTAAAGATTGATGATGTCATCAGCTCAAAGGGCAAGGGTCTTAGTCCGCCAAGCCCTGAAGATCGACCGGATGGAGCAGATGAGGATTAGACCTAAATAGATGTAGTGCGCGCAGGTGAACGTGATGTCAGATAATCCCGAACAAAATGAAGAGGTTCAGTTCAGTCCGGCGGAGGCCCTAGAGAACATTCCTGGGGTGGGCCCAAAGACTGCTGAAAAAATGGTGGAAAAGGGCTTTGATACATTTCAGAAAGTAGCGGAAGCCAATCCAGAGGACTTGGCTGCTGCAATTCCTGGTCTGAGTGTTGCCAAGGCCGAAGGCGTGATTAGCGAAACAAAGCTAATCATCGAGCACATCGAAGCGGGGGTTCTGGACGTCACAGGAAAGCCAAAGAAATCAAAGAGAAAGCGCTCTACTGAACCAGAGCCTGAGAGATACGACCTACCTCCTGCTGACGATATTCCTGAGTCCATCACAAGGACTTCATTAAAGACGGGCTATGAGATGGACCTTGAAGAACTGGGAATCGCAGTTCCGCCAAAATGGCTCACAAGGTTCGAGAGGGCAAGAATCATCGGCGCACGCGCACTACAAATATCCATGGGTGCTCCCGTCCTCGTTGATATGAATCAGGCTCCTAAGGACATCTTCGCCCTAGCAGAATATGAACTCAAACTTGGTGTACTCCCCATGACTGTGAGGAGAAGCCTGCCAACGGGCGAATACTATGACATTCCACTATCTGCGTTATTGAAGAACACGAGACTGGATTGAATCAGTCTCGTCATCTTTTCTTTTTTTCCATTATTTTTGGCTGCAATAGTACGGCTTAAATTGGACTGATGTGTTAGATTATGTCCACCAAGCAATGAAGCTGGGGTTAATATGATACAGCAGTCTTTGGAACTATTATTGAGTCCTGAACTCATCATTCGATGTCTTCTCGGATTTGCAGTCGGTGCTCTAATCGGCCTTGAGCGACAAAAGCGAATGAAGGAAGAGGTCACTCTTGGTGTACGTTCTTTTGGTCTGCACAGTCTACTTGGAACCCTAGCTGCCTACTCGTATACTATCACCTCTATCCCTGCTACTGAAACAACCCCAGCTGTCCCTGGAAATCCCATTATTCTGATATATGCAACGGCGGTTTCATTGATTATAGTGACATTTCAGATGGGATATAAGATCTTTCGCACAATGAGGAAGGGAATCACCACTACCATTGTGTTCGCACTTGCATTCGTTCTTGGCGCGCTTGTTGGTTTTGACGCTCCTGCAGAAGGGCAATTGTTTGGAACACTCTCGTTGTTGTCAATGACCATATCCTTTCTTGTGTTTCTTGTTCTTGGGTTCAAGGAAGAACTTGCGGCCGCTGTTTCGTCAATCACTCATGAAGAGATGATTAGTGCGGCCGAACTTGGTGTACTCATTCTCTTTCTCTGGCCAATTATGCCTCAGACCATTCAATTGGGGCCAATAGTCTTCCCTGTTTTTCAGATTTATGTGCTTGTGGTAATACTTCTGGGCATTAGTTTTGCTAACTATATCTTGGTCAAAAAATATCGAACTCGTGGAAGCTACTTTTTCGGATTCTTTGGAGGCTTTGCGAACTCTGAAGCAACAGTTACTAGTCTCACCGAATACTATGTGCGCACTGGGAGGACCGACATAGACAGGATCTCTCTAGCTGCGATTCTTGCTAATCTTGCTATGGTCCTTCGTAATGGGGTTATTGTTGTAATTCTAGACCCAACCCTTCAGATATTCAGTTATTATCTGATTCCTCTTGCAATCCTTGTGTTCATGGGCATGTTTAGGATGATTCGTGTGAAGCAAAAGAAGCTTGAAGAAGAGACCACTGAGATTGAAGGAAAGATCACATCTCCGTTCTCATTTGGAGCTGCGATGAGGTTCGCTGTGGTGTTCACTGGTGTTGCACTCTTCTCATCATTTGCACAGACTTTCTTTGCAGATCAAGGTATCATACTTGCGGCACTTGTGGGTGGCTTTGCGTCAGCAGGCGCAATTGTTGCAATTGTCGTTCCGCTGTTTGCCAGTGGGGTGATTAGCCTATCAACAGCAGTCTATGCTGTAGTCATCGCAACAACAACTTCTGTTTTGAACAAGACTCTCTATGTATACTTCAGCGATACTGAAATGACTCTATTCAAGCGTGTGGCAAAAGACACAATTCTAATGGGAACAGGAGCCCTGATTTATCTGCTCATGTTGGGACTTGGTCTTATACCCGGTCTTTGATAGGTTCAACGCAAGACTTAAAGAACAAATGCACCTGAGTCTTGTCGGTGACAAGAAGTGAGCGTTGGTGGCCCTGTTCATTAAAGGCAGGTCTGTTTATTGTCTAGTGCCGCCCAAGTTGTTGCCAAATATCTTCTTGAGGTCTAATAATGAGTGAGATGAGAACAGTCCGGGGTATGAGAGACCTGATTGGTCCAGAGATGAGAGCACGAAAATACTTGGTTGATCTTGCAGAAAGCATCTTTCATCTCTATGGCTATGAGCCATTGGACACTCCCGCTTTGGAGCTCTGGGAAACCCTCTCAGCCAAGGGCGGTACTGAGATTGAGGCTGAAACCTTCAAATTCAAAGACAAAGGCGACAGAGATGTTGGATTGCGTTTTGATCTCACAGTTCCACTTGCTCGAATTATGGCTTCAAATCCCAACATTCGCAAACCATTCAAGAGATATGCCATTGGCAAGGCATGGCGATACGACCGTCCACAAGCTGGAAGATACCGTGAGTTCATGCAAGCTGATGTAGATGTCATTGGTGCCAAGAGCCCAGTGGCTGATGCGGAAGTTGTGCTTGTAGCATTGGAGTTCTTTCAAGAAGCTCTGACCGAGAACTATATAGTCAAGATTAACAATCGGAAGGTTCTAAGAGGAATGACAGAAAAAGCTGGCATAAAAAGCGAACTTGCTTTTGAATGTTTTAGGGCGATTGATAAACTCGAGAAGATTGGAAAGGATGGGGTGCTTGAAGAACTCTCGAATCGCGGCATTGGAAAGAAGGAGAGCGAATTTCTCCTCGATGCGATTTCAATCTCGGGAAATGGACTTGAAACACTTCAACAGTTCAGAGAAATGATTCAGGGTTCTGAAACTGGAATCGAGGGTGTTGAAGAACTAGAAGTCATGGCTGAGATATTCACTGAGAGTAATGTGGACGAATTTGTGATTTTTGACATTTCACTTGCCAGAGGCCTTGATTATTACACTGGTCCTGTCTTTGAGGTAAAATGGCTGGGCAAACCAGCAGTGGGTTCTATAGCTGGAGGCGGTCGATATGACAATCTGATTGAACGCTTTGGTGGTCCTGCAACTCCCGCAACTGGCATATCGCTTGGTATAGACCGGCTTATCAACATTGTGTTGAAACTAGGTATTGATGAAGAACTGGCTCATGGTCCTGATGTTTACATTGCTCCTATCAAGCAGCCTATGGTCAAATATGCCATGAGTATCAGAAGAGAACTGGTTGAGGCAGGGATATCTTGTGAGGTGGACCTAATGAATCGCCCTCTAAAGAAGAACCTTGACATCGCTGACTCCAAAGGATGCTACTTTGTCTTAATCATTGGTCCAAAAGATCTCGAGCAAGGGATGGTCTCTGTCCGCGATATGACCACCAAGAAGACAGTTCAGGTGCGAATCGACAATCTTGTTTATCACCTGATGGACTCCTTGCTTGAAGATTGAATCAATGAGGGTGTGTTTTCGCTCTAGTACCGAACTACAGCCACTTCATAAACTGACAACCTGAAGCTGCTGCCATTAGTCTAGCAATTACTCCTGTTCAATCTTTGGACTGATTATCATTAGATCATATCAGTCCTGCTTTCTGTGCGAACTTTCTATATCCCTTCATCAAGAGCTTGACGATGTTTCTTCGTAGATTGAATTTTATCCATTTCTCATCAGTAGGCTCTTTGAAGAACTGACCAAAGCGTGCGGCATACTCGTCCTCTGAAGGTATCTGTATCAACTCACGGACTGCACCTTCTGAAAATGTCAGTTCGACATCAGGGTTTTCAGCTCTAATCGGATTGACCTCAATCTGGCCCTTCTTTACGATTCGAACATGAAACCTGTCATCCTCAATTATATAATCGATCACAGCATCAGGCTTTAGTCCATCGAAAATCTTAGGATGAGCACGCAGATAGTCCATGAACTCTTGTTTCAGAGGGTTCTCTTCTTCTGAAACCTCAATTACTCCTTTTATAACGTATGGCAAGAGAAACTGTGGTATATCGATTATCCTCAGGCTGCTCTTGATATAGTCAGCTCCATCGTGAAGTCCACGTAGACAGAATGGACAAGCAGTGATGAGCAATTCAGCTTGAGTGTCTTCTGCCTCATTTATTCTTCTAGCGGCGATTTTGTCAGCAAGTTCTCCATGACTACTCTTGACTCCACCACCCGCTCCACAACAATGAGCATATCTCTTGTTAGTCATCATTTCAACAAGTTCAACATTTTTCACTGACTGAATCACTCTACGAGGTGCCTCATAGACCTCTGAATGACGACCGAGATGACATGGATCATGATAGGTGACCCTTATCCCATTTGGGGCTTCAAAAGCAATTCTCTTTTCAGATATCAACTTGTCCAGAAATTCGGTGATATGCAATACTTCGAATTTGAACTTATGACCATTCTCAGGAATATCAATCTTCCATGTTCTGTAGCAACCAGCACATGCAGTGATCAGGTATTTTGCTTTTGTCTTCTCAATGGCCTTGATGTTTTTCTGTGCTGATTTATTGAATGGCCCCTCTCGCCCAAGCCTATGCATGACTGAACCACAACACTCTTCATCGGGCAAAATGGTAAAATCGACACCAGCCTTATCAAGAAGGGCAACTGTGTCTATTGCTATTTCTCTCTCTCGATAAGCACTTGTGCAACCCACGAAATATACGACTTCTGCCCGCTCTGGCCACTGGCGTTCTCCGAATAGCTCAAGCCTCTTTTCGCGTGGTTCTTTGTAAGGATTGCCCTCTTTCTCAATATATTCTTCAATAATCCGATGTTTTGGCATGTCTAGTCCCTTATCAACAAGGTCTCTGCGCAAAGCCTCTGTTATCTCTGCCATTCTGATCCCATCAGCGGTAGCTGTGCAGGTTTCTTGGCAGTTCTTGCAAGTAGTGCATGTAAAAGCCCAATTGACCAAGTCATCATCCAGTTCGAGCTTGCCTGCAAGAAGGTCATTTATCACCATTATCCTTCCTCTTGCTGTATAGGCCTCGAAACCTAGAACATTCTTTACAGCACAGGGGTGAAAGATCTCTCTATTTGAAGCAACAATCTTGTCTGCAAGTGAACAGTCACCACATCGGGCGCATAACCAGAGGTCTTTTTCATACTCCATCACATTTGAAAACCTTGTATCATTCATTTTACTTCACTCCCTCGAAAACATGCGGACACATGATTCCATTAGGGTCGATTGCTCTCTTCAACGTATGAACGACATTGAGAAATGCGGGGTCTACTTGACGTAGAGTGTGATCTTCCCATAGGAGCCCATTCCAATAGGGGCAACCACCTGTAGCGATGACTGCATCAAGCATTTCATTCCATGCTGTCAAAGCAAGATCCATCTTGTCTTTTGTAGGAGCGAAGATTGTGACCCAACCTGTTGCATATGTTCTCTCAGCACCAAGACAACTTGCAATCCACTTTATTCCATTATTCAATAATTTGTATTTTTCAAAGATTTCCCACATCTTTTTCATCAGTTCTGGGACTCTTAGTATGGGTCGCAGATGGCATGTGTTCAACCAGAAACCATTATTGTAGAGTGGTTGAACGAGATTGAATAGTTCAGACCAATGCATTTGAGATGCAAAGTTTCCAAGGTCTTTCCCACCATGCTCTAGGGCAGTTTCTCTTATTATCTCCATCTTTCTGTCTGCAAGCTGCTGGTCGGTTTCTTGGACAATTGATGCAAACATGGCATTGATCTCGGGATGGTTATCAAGAAAGCCTGGGAAGAATGTGTCAGTTGACTGCCTGTCTGTTAGAAGATTGAGCTCCTCGGTCAGCCCTCTTTTCTGTACCTCATGAAATGCCCTTACTGCATCTTCCAAAGTTCTGAAACCAAAATCACCATATGTTATGAATTCCGCCTTTGGATAGATCTTTAGCGTGACCTTAGTCTTGACACCAAGAGTACCATGGTCTCCTAAGAACACACCAGTGATATCGTTAAATGAAGTGAACCTTGCAAATAGCTGAGCATCACGATTCCATCCACTTCCAGTTGTGATAACACTTCCATCAGGCAGTACGACTTCTAATGAGACCACACCTTCGGTTGAGGGACCGAACTTCGAAGCAGCGTACCCAATACTATTGATACTGACCGAACCTCCAACAGTGCCCACATTGCCACCATAGGGGCCTCTAAACCCAAGCTTGTATCCTTTTTCATCAAGGCGATGTATCAACTCGGCCCACCGTAGCCCTGCCTCAACGGTGACAGTCATAGCATCCTCATCAAGAGTGACGATTTTATCCATCTTGACCATGTCCAACATGACTGCCCCCTTGACTCTTGGTAGGCAGGCGCCGCAGATGCCATTTCGTCCGCCAGCAGGGATTACTGCTGTTCTTGTATCATTACAGATCTTTACTATCTTCTGAATTTCTTCAACGGTTTCTGGCATTATTACAATGCTTGGCCTTTCAGCTTCCAGATGACAGGCATCATGACTATATGAAGAAATAATGATTGGATTATCATTTATCCGCTCTTCACTTACTATTTCAACCAGTTTATCATATAGCGGGTGGGTCTTGGCTGCTTTCACAATGGTCATTATGACTCGCTCCACATATGCTAGATTTGCTCATAGTTCTCAAGCAACTCGTAATCTTGCAAAGTTTCTGGCAATTAAAATATACTGGAACTTCAAACTACAAGCAATACAATCAGCCAGCAATACTCACAAATACTATAACTAATTCAGGGTCACCAAAGTGTGGTCAATCTAATGAAGAAAGTTGCAGTTGTCCTTGGTCGGGGAGGCCATACCACCCAGACATTCGCATTGGTTGATCTTTTGGGCACACAATTTCAATATCTGTACTTGATTGGTCTTCTTGACCCGCTCACTCCTAAAAAGATACGAATCCCTGGCCGTGCATTGCCCGTTCTTGCACCACGGCTCTTGCCCCAAGACTCCAAGATCATGGCAGTCATCCGCACATTGTTCACATTGGTTCTCTCATTCTTCTACTTCGTGATGTTTAGACCCACAGTGGTGATTAGCTGTGGCACAGGTCTGACAGTGCCTATATTCTATTCTGCCAGATTTCTAGGAATAAGGACAGTTTTCATAGAGAGCATGTCAAGAGTCGAAACACTCTCAATAACAGGCCGCATCCTTCTTGGAAAGACAGACCTATTCTTCGTTCAATGGCCTGGGCTTGCACAGAAAATCCCAGGAGCAATTTATGGAGGTCAGCTACTATGATATTCGTGACTGTCGGGACTGCACATTTTGATCCGTTGATTGAAAAAATGGATCAACTTGTTGGTGATGGTCTTATCAAAGAAAAGGTGGTTGCACAGATAGGTCGGGGTTCATACATTCCATCACACTTCAAATATTTCAGATTTATCCGCTCTCTGATGAAAGCTTACGATAAAGCGGAATTGATCATAAGTACGGGTGGTGCAGGAACAACAATTGAATGTGTGAAGCGAGGTCTTAGACTAGTTGTGATTGAAAACACCACTCTCATGGAAGGCCACCAATCTCAATTAATTGGTGAAATGGCCCGCAGAGGACATCTTGTATGGTGTAGTGACATAGACAAACTTCTTGATTGCATTAAGACTGCCCGTAGTTCTGAATTCAAACCGTTTGTTTCAGATCCAGCAACAATGCACAAGAGAATCATCAAGCTGATTCTTAATAATCGAGTATGACTGGACTATCTCTCGGTATTGATGGCATATTACAATTTGGCGCCATTGGGGTGTCTCAAAAAAGTGCAATAATTAAACACTTTCAGAGTTTTCATACACTCATATGTTTCTGGATATTATCCCAGTTATAATCCAAATATGTCCTAGATTTGATGTATAGCTTATTAATGTAAAATCCAATTTCCACAGGAAGTTAAGGTATAGTTGTACCAATCAAACGAATACGAGTTGAAGTGACGTTGAGCACGAAAAAGAAGACCACCAAACGAACAAGATCGAAGCTGATCAAGCCTCGAGGTTTAGGCCTGTCAATCAAGCTATTCCGGCTTGAAGACATGAATCTGTCACCGAGTCAACTCGCGAACCAGTTTAAGAACCAGCCATTCAAGCCCAGCAAGAAGAAAATCACATCCGGATTCTTTAAGGTTAAGACCTCTGGAAAAGTTGTGAGTGCCGAATTTGTTTCAAACTACAGCGTTCCAGTTCTAAGCTTGAATTCTGAGGGTGAACTTGTCTCTTCCAATTACATGACCGTTGATAGGGCACATGTGTTTGTCAAGTTTGACAAGGGCACTGTTGAAATCAGAGGCTCAGAGAGAATGGCTAGGCGATTCAAACGGGTTCTCGAAGACTTGACAGGTGCCAAGATGTCCCCCTTGAATCTCAATGGCGGCACAAAAGTAATCTATGACAAGGCTATGGACATATCATCTGTTTTCGTATCGGGCCTAAAAGTAGATTCTTCGCCCCTTAGTGGTGTTGAGTTTCATGGTCCTGGAATAAAGACTATTTCTGAGATGTCCTTGTACACAAGAAAATATAATGGCGAGATTGTCAGGTTCAGAGGCACGTTCAGCTATCCTAGTGGGGCTCATCTTACAACAATAATCAATGCACTCGCAGGAAGCATAGTCGTCTACAAGACTGGCGAAGGCATTCCTGAGAAGGATGTAGAGTGGATTGTCAACCTCATGGAAGACACTGCCCTGGAAATCTAGACGAAAATGTGCAGAGGGGTCCAATGACCTCTCCTGCCATGCCTTTTTCTGATCAGATTGGCAATTCATCTGTACTACGTTTCTTTCCAATTACTGTTCTTGTGTTTTCAATATACCATCTTGTCTTCTCTCTGAACCTTGGCCAGAACTGGAAGAACATCTCAGCATTTTCTGACTCAATAAGTAAGAATCCATTCCATTCAGTGCCCCATGCAAAACTGTAGTCACCAATAATCTTCAACTCCTGGGGCCAATCCTCTTTTGAAAACACCTTCCAGAACTCTCTGGCTTTTTCACTCTCTTCGGGTGAGAGAAGTCTGAACCGATAAAACACACAGAATGCATATGTCATTGTTGTCCCACATGCCTAAGAGAAGGTCGGTGCATTAAAAAGATTAAGTCTACTCCACATCTTGATTTAGAATGAATGGGAGCCCTGAGATAGTAAGACGGACAATCCAACATGGAAGACTTGCTTATCAATTTCAATGGAATGTCACAACACATAGAAGACTTGGAAAGGATGAGGGCGACCTTGCATCACTCTGGGCTCTGCTCTCCATGATTCTTTCAAGTAAGATTCCAGAAACCCCATTCAACAGTCCATTCTATGCAAGAGCATCATCACTGAAACTTACCAAGATGTCTCCAATGAAATTGGTATCGCTGCGCAAGAAGTTCTTTAAAACAGGAAGGATCAAGAGTGATCCTCAAAACCCACTTGTCAAGTTTATCCGCGATTTCCATAAGAATCGGAATGACACATCGTACTCTGCTAATCATGGGATACTACAAGACTTTCTCTATCATGATCCAGATGCCATTGCCATTGAGGTGCCAGTCTGGAGCGATAGGTTCCATCTCACAGGACACATCGATTTAATCAGATATTCCGATAACCGGATACAGGTCTGCGATTACAAGCCCGGACCCTTATCATCACTTCCGAAGCGATTCATGGAATCTCTCCCCCAGGTTTCTGCCTATGGAGAAATGATGGTGCATCATATTGCAGGATCTTTTCACTCGGGTTATGAAAAGGACCTGTTGCCAACTATACAGTGTTGCATCTTTGATACTCATTCATGCTGGATTTTCGGGGCGGAGATGTTTGTAGTGCTTCAAGCATCAGGTCTAATAGATCTTCTCTAAAAAAGAAATCACTTGTCAAAACTCTTTCCGTTTTTGATGACGGACATTCTGACCTGCTCTTCGATCTGCACAGGTTCTTTCTTGCGCTTCATACTATTCCATTTTACCTGAATAGTAGGTCTCTCAGAAACCAACCCCTCTCGTATTCTTGAGAAGTATCTCTCGCTGAGCAAGCCAAATGACCCTAGAGCTGGGTCTACTGGAATCCATCCCTTGTTTTCTAGAAACACCTCTGCCCAGGCATGTGGCTCAGGCTCATCCCTGCCATTATAGTAATGACCCACAACCCTCCTTGCTGGGATCTTTACAGCACGGTTCAAGGCAACAAAGAGGTCCGCATGTTCATCACAATCTCCTTCTTTTCCCCTTGCTACTGCTGAAGCACCAAGCCTATAATCCAGATGGGTCTTCAATTTCACCATTTCTCGAACAACCTGATAAGCAATATGCGCGTAGCTCTCATCGTCTTTACTTCTCTCAGCAATACTCTGTGAGATGTCCTGAATCAGAGGGTCCTCTATCTCCCAATACCTTAACATCTTACAATATGTGCCACGAATCTGCTTAATGTCCCTATCTGTGTAGTCTTGATTCTCGATCAACCAGTCTCTTGTTGTTGTGTCGATTCGAAGAATGACAGTTGGCGAAAAACTCTCTCCCGGGTTGAGTTCGGGAATCTTTACCATGGCGACCATATTATTCTCTGCTTTTTCAACAACTCTTGCGGGTGGAAAAACATCAAAGCTTGTGACAAACTGATTTGCCATGTCTGTAAAAAGATGCCAGATCATGAGACCATCAGAGATCTTGGAGGATCCTTGGTTGATGATGTTTGCCTGCATGTCAATTAGTAGTCTCATGATTTAACACCTGATTTTTACAATCCGCCAGTCTTTCGAAAAGATATATGTGTTATCAAGGTGTCATTTATCCATAGTCCTTGGAGGATTTTCAATGCCAGAAGAATTTGATGATGAAACCCCTTCGCATGATGAATCACAGGTCGTAGACAAAATGCTTGATGAACTAGGCGTTGATCCTGAACTAAAGGAGGAGCTCATTGAATCAGGCCGGCTTAAGAGTGATGTTGTTCGTGTAGAATCTGCTCGCGATGTAAGAAGAAACATGGAGATTGAGAAGAGCTATGAAACTCTCAAGGAGAGCATGAATCTTCTTGAGCATAACCTTATGATGATTGATGAGGCGATTGATCGCGTTGAACGTGATGTTGTTCCAATAGTACTTACATTCCTTGTAAACCTCAAGGGTAGTCTTGTCAGTCTAAAGGAAACTATCATCGGTCGAAGCCGTCGGAAAGCAAAGACCAATCTTCAACTAACATTTATTGAGAATGATGTTGCTCCCATAGTCGAGGAAGAGTTTGGGATCGTCGAGGGGACTCTGACTTCTGGCATGTCCGAACCCCTGCTTGAAAAAGTAAAGGACATTGTTGAAGGACTCAAATCTGTTCTTCAGAATTCGCTGCAGGAGCTCTCAACCCTGAAATCTTCGGTGGGCGATTATACCCAACGCACACTCACAGAACTTGAATTCCTACAGACAGAACTAATAAAGAAGCCTCAGGAAACAATCCCTAAAGAAACCATGGACCATCTTGAAACACTCGAGCGACGAGTTGAGGAGCTACAGCGCGATTTGAATATAGCCCTTGAGAAGTTAGCCAATAGAGAGGAACAAATCCGTGCACTTCAAGACCAATTGGCAGTTGAAAAGGCTCGCGTTGAGGCCCTTGAATCTAGGATAAGCACAATGAAGGCTGCACCAGCTGCGGATACTGCACAGATTGCTGAACTGCGCCAGCAGCTCAAGGCCGCAGAGGCAGCAAAGGAACTTCTTGAGGAAAAACTTAGCGCTGCAAAGAACGAAACCGAAGAAGCAGTCAGAGTCGGCAGTGAGCTTCGTGCTGAAATTGCGCAGAGAGACCTCAAGATTGAGGACCTGACAGTAAAAATTCACCAACTCAATGCCGAGCTTGAACGCAACAAGGAGCGGCTCACTGAAATCGACGAGCTTCGGGCAAAACTTCGATCTTACGAGTCAGGTGATATTGTTCGTGAGACAGCCAGATTAAAATCAGAACTGGAAAGAGTTTCCGCATCTCACGAACGTACGGCACGCGACTATGAAGCAATCAAACAGGAACTGGCCACTGCCAAGAGAACCATTGATACTTTTACAAAATTGATGAACACCGCAGAGAAAACGAAGGCATTTCTCACAGTTGCTGATGTTGGTGAAATGACTATTCGTGAGTTGGCTCGGTTTATTGGTGTGTCTCCTGCAGTTGTCACAAAATGGGCCGAGAGCTATGAGGAGCTTGGAATTGCAAAGATTGTTGATGACAAGGTAGTTGTCATAGGTCCAGAAAATAACACCAGTGGCTCTACAGAATAGTATAGTGGTTCATGTGCTATCATGGTCCCAGTTATAAGTTCAAAATGATTAGTATTGCTGAATAATCTTGACCGATGATAATTCTGATAGTGGTGCTGAGAAACGCACACAGTCTGATGTTAGATACTTCAATCCAATGGTCACGTGGATTTATCTAATCGCGGTATTAGCAATCATCTACTCTATTGGATATATTATTGGAATGTTGTACATGATTGCTGCCACACTATTTCTATTGGTTTGGCTGTTTCGCGAGGTCATTTATTTACTTAGGGTCCTTGAGAATCGCTTTGGACGAATAGCAACCTATTTCAATATCATTCACTCAACTGCATGGTTTGTGTTTTTCGTAATCAATGCTTACTATTACGAACTTCATGGAGTATATTTGCTATTCCCTGAATTCACAGGCTTGACGATGTTGGCTCCTCTCTTTGTTGCAACAGCAATGTTTGGTCTAATTAATATCAGAAAGATGTATCTGCCCGAATGATCACACCTCGATAGTCATGAGATCCTTACCTAGCAAGATCTCAGCATTGGTCCGTCTTTTTGTTATGGAAAGAACACGTTCTTCATCATTTACAACCTCTGGGGCTAAATGTGTCAATATGACCTTCTTAGGCTCGCATGCCTCTATAATCTTGGTAAGCTCCGATGGACTCGTGTGAACCCCCTTTGGATGATTGCCATCAAGCCAGTTGCACTCATGCACAAGCACATCAGTCTTGTGTGCAAGATCAATCAGCTCTTGACAAGGGGCAGTATCACCCGAATAGACAATTGATTTTCCACCTTCTTCGATTCTAAATGCCCTGCTTGGAATACTTCCGTGCAATGTTGGGCATGTGGTGACTATCGCACTTCCAATATACACTACATCATTCTCATCAAGAACTCCTCTCTCGATATTGAACTTATCGCGAAGGTATGGGTATGCAATCTCAAAGAGCCCCTTGTACCACTCACTAATGTTAGATGGTCCATGTAAATTCAGTGTCATATCATAGCCCAAGAGCCATAAAGTCTGATAGAAGGTTAGAAAGTCTGAAGAATGGTCAATATGAAAATGCGTGAAAAAGACATGTTCAATGTCTGTCAGTTCAACACCAGTCTGAACAAGTCTATGAAGTATGCCTGAACCAATATCAAAAATTAATGGTGTTTCCCTTGTTTCAACAAGTATCCCTGCTTGAACCCTTGATGGATATGGATATGAAGTACCAGAGCCCAATACTGTGAGTCGCATGATAACCAAAATTATGAATGGATAACAGGGCAATTAATCTTATTCTAAATCACGAATCAAAAGATGAACTTTATTGTGTTTGATAGTAGTCTGAGCTCGCGTATTAATTGTGCTTTGTTAATGCCCATGCTGTTTATTTGAGTCAAGAGGTCTGGACATGTAATGTTGCAGATACTTCTTAACATTGCTTTACAGTCGATCTTAAGCGTTCCCTGTTCAACCTCATTCCAAACCCTCATCAGGGTATCAATAAGTCGATTATGACAGTCCAGAAGTTTCTCTCGTTCTGTATTTTTCACAGCATTGTCAATGAATTCATCGGTGATTTGCTTAAGTTGGATAAGAACTGTGTCACGATTGGTGTTCTGTTCATTATGGCATATTGACATATCATGCTGATCCATCATTGTATATCTTCACGACCAGGTATAATCTGATATTTAAGGGAAATCAAAGATTTACTTGTTAGCAATTATTTCTAATATACTTCGAATAATATCGCATTTATCTAAACAATATACTGAATGCTGTAGGGATGGGCGTAGATATGCATGGTCATTCCTCTTGAAGTTGTGAATGACAAATCGGACAGATGTAGGGGCCAACAGGAGGGGGATTGAACAGAATAATTCTCCCTTCGGACTCGATCTTGTTTCGAAGGAGTTCAAGTTCATCCTCTGATATGGAATGAAGAGAGATTGCCATGATAACAACTTCTTTGTTGCATTTTGGGCAGTGCATGACTCATTCTCCAGTTTATGTTTGTCTGAACTTGTAGATAAAAGTCCTGATACTTGAGGTTTATCTTAACTTAGGAAGAAATCTGCCTGTTCGCATCATGTATCTCTTGTATTCTGAACCAAAGGCATCTTGAGATGAAAGCAATGCCTCCTCGATTGTTGCCCTGTAATTTGCAATGGCTATGGCAGCAAAGAGATTCAGAACCAAAAGAAAGTTGAGTGTAAACAAGACCACAGAGATATTTAGAAGTATGACTGCTGTATAGATTGGATGTCGAATTCTTGCATAAGGTCCTGTTGTTATCAGTTGATGTTCCTTAGACACCATGATGTCAACAACCAAAAACCGGCCAAGATGTCTTTTGCTAAATATTAGGAGAGCAGCTCCAAGCAGATAAAAGACAATACCCGCAATTTGAACAATCTCATCTCCTGTGAAGGATAGACTAAACCAGGTTTCATAGATCATTTCTGGTGACAGTACCGTCAGAATGATTGATATGAATGGGATATATATCGCAACTGATTTCCAAAGCATCTGAAGAAGTTCTTGAACATCCTCTCTTGTCGGTGGTTCTGCTGACCTGTCTTCCTTACTGATTCTGTTTCTACTTATCCAATAGAAGACTACAATTGAAGTGATGAGAATAGTTCCTGCAACCATTCTTACAATGAAAATGTCTAGCATAGGCTTTCGGAAGACATTTTGCTTTTCATCATTTTTGCAAATATTGCCTCGATTTTACTTACAGATTTTAACTTCGCATTGGTAGTCATTCATTGCAAATTGGAAATTTTAGACATATTCGCTCATAAATGGCACTGATGACATTCATAACATTGTACAGTAGATGCCAATGCATACTGAACTTTACTATCTAACCTCTCCTTTAATCATCAGTTGTTCTCTCAAATGCATTGTTGCTGATACCCAAAATTTTCCAGACTACGCGCAACCCAAACAGGATACACCAATGCTTCAAATTGGCCTTGAGGTGAGATAGCTCGCAACATACTATACTAGCGGAGGCGATCTATTATCAAGTCATATTTTACTCTTTTAGGATGTTATAAAAAAGAAAAGAGCAGATCCCAGGGTTGCACCTGGAATCCATGAAGAATCGTCTACTCTTGATAGCCCTTCATGTAGCCCTCGCGTTGGTTCCATTTCTCCTCAAGTCGTTGGAAGATCTGCCACATTCTATAAGTGTACTCCCATGCCTTGTCGAAGTTGCCCTGATTCATCTCATCTAAGAACTCCTCAACAACATCATTGATGTTACCAATGTCGTCGATGATAGTTGCATCAAACTCATACATTCTATCAAGCTCTTTCTCATTGATCTTCTCCTTGGAGCCCCAGGCTGCATAGCCGTAATCAGCATATCTGATGGCAGACTCAATCTTATCGCAGAGAGCCAACATCCTATCAAATGTTTCCCATGTCTTAGTCAAGTTGTAATCGACTACCATCATCTGCAGCTTTTCAAGGTCCTGTTTGACAAGTCGTAGTTGATCTGCAAGAAACTCACGGAGAACCTTATCAGCTGCACGGCGCTCCTCCTTCTCCTGATAGCCATGCCAACCTGGTATGTAGTGGGTTATCTTTCCAATAAAGCCGCCCTTGATGTCCTTAGCGGCTTTCTTCCTAATCCTTTTGGCAATTGGGTCTTTGACCATATTATTCTTCACCTGGTTATCTTAGCAACCCTGTATATTCCAACAAGGTATCTACTAAAAACTCTCAAACTTTACTTAAAAACAATCTTACGTCCAACATATCTCGTTTGACCAATTCATTCTCAATTGAGCGTTGGATTAGATTTGATGTCTAGGCCTTTTTTCAATACTGGAACTGTGTTAGATGGTAATCATCTCAAACAGATCATAAAACTCCTCTGTCTTGTTTATGGGCAATCTCTGGCATAGTAGTTCTGCTTGCATAACAATTGAGCTTGCATAATGACGAGTATGTTCTAAAGCGTCAGTTTCATAAAGCAATGTTATAATTATTTCACTACTGGGCATCCTCATTGGCTTGATTGAGCTTTTTTCAATCGCATAGATCATCGGATAATTCATCAGAGCACGCGGCAGTTCGATATCACGCCTTAAGACCTCAAGAGCTGCACTGTAATCCTGTTTCAACTGCCATGCAAGTCCAATATAGTCTGTCATTTTCATAATGATGCTATGTTGAAACCCACTTATCTCATTCAATGAGCATATCATATCTACTGACTCTCTAAGGTAGTCGGTACTTAATTTTCTATTAATCCTAGAGTAAGTGCCAACATCTGGTATGAACCCCCCATTACTACTGATGCTTACCAATTGAACATACGCATCGATGAGTTCGATCATTGCATTACTAAGACGGGTCAAGATCTCCCTTGTCATAGTGCTTCTCAGAGCATTGATTGAGTGAGCTATAAGCAAATTGCCAGATAATATGCCGAGTGCAGCATTAGTTTCAAGACCATCAGAAACAGGCTGGGACGAATAATGAATTGCAATAGCAGCCTTCAACAACTCAATTGAACTGGCAATTGGCAATATGTCTTTTATATCGCCACCGTAGCTCTTATGGACCAGAAGTGGCATCAGTCCATGAATTGGAATCCTTTTCTCAAGCAGCATAGTCTTAACAATATCCAGCAAGAATGAGTCCTCTGAATGTTCTTCAAGGTCTACATAGATATGGTCAAGGATCAAACTAACATGTTTGTCAATACTGCTCCTGTAATGTGTTGCTTTCAAGGATTATCAATCACCATGATTTGCTTTGTGCCATTATCATCGCGCATATGGCATGATTATGCAGTATTTTCCGTTTTTTAGGCAATAATAAAATAGATAGTGAGTTCTTCAGAAGTCGATTACTTGTTTACTACTCTATTATACTTTCATGAGGCCTGCTATTAAATAATCGAAACAAATGTATAGTTGATTATTCTAAATTTTCATCCTCACTGGGACGCTTGTCCAACATACCTCTAATCTTGTCAATGTCTATCATTGGGACACTGTTGTGCACACATCTGAATGACTTGCACAGCTTTTGCTCCACTCCCCCCCATTTAATTCCCCAGCCCTTAAGAACTGCAAGAACTATTCCAAAATCTCTGCCTTTCTGCGTTAGAGAGTACCTGACCCTGATTGGCATAGTATCAGCTTCGACAATTCGACTGACAATTCCAGCTTCTTCTAAGATTGTGAGCACCTCTGACAGAACTCTTGCAGATATCTTGGTACCACTACTGCTCATTACCCTCTCAAGCAGATTTGAAAAGAACTGGTTGTCCTCAACCAGTAGCTCACATAGAATCCATGGAGTCCATTTTTTCCCAAGGATCCTCAATGCATAAACTACAGAACACATATCTTCTTGCTTCATCGTACATTCTCAAGTCCTACATTGTTTCTGCCAAATCTGGCAGAATTTTCACCCATTATTTATGTTTACTGAAACTTACTGTTTCATTACCCTCTAATGAAAAGCCCACTATTCTCTTTTTTTATTGGTTTTGTCTAAACAGCTAACATTATCCACATTAAGAGGTGTTGAAATGCTTACTGACATTACAGCCGTGGTGCTTCTGCTACTCACTGGAATTGTTGCATTGCTTGGTGCAATATTCCTGCTGCTGGACTACCTTAAGAACAAGAAGATCTATCACTTACTATGGGCAATTAGCTTTATAGTCCTGTTCTTAGCTGGCCTGCTTATTGTCTTAGTTGACTGGACTATTCTATTCGAACCAATAATCCCTGTCATTACAACATTAATTCCGGCATTCTTAGCTGTTGGATTACTCTATGCATTATATGCAGAGAAACCCTTTGGCCTGTACTTCCTGTTGTATTCAGTAATTCTCATTGCCATCCAGTTTTTGGCCCGTTATGGCATTGCAGGCCTTTCAGGATATGCCTCAATAACACTCATGGCCGTCCATATACCCAGTGGTCTAATCATAGTTCTTATTCCGCTCCTCGCCGCCGCAAAGAAGGAAACCGAGATGGCCTCCATCTTCTTCTCACTAGGAGGAATATCAATCTCAATGGGTGGCGTTTTGCTGGCCTTCGCAGCGACTTCGTCACCAATCATGACACTGGATCAAATAGTTGCAGTCCTTCCAATTCTATTACTCATTGTTGGCCTATTCTTCTTCCTAGGTGTGTTCATGCCCACTAGATGGAGGGCCAATAATCCAGTGTTCAAGTGATTGACCATGCCCGAAAAAGAGATGGGATGAAACGCATTTTCATCCCTCTCTACCTTTTTTTTTCGTTCGCTTACGAAATAATTACTTGCTATCTGTTATGTTAGGGAACATATAATATTAGCAAATTCTGAAAAAAAGACCGAGGATATTGCCATGGAGTCAACGCAAATTGGACCTGAAGTGGCTAATACTGAAGAAAAGGGCTTTTGGAAATGGTTGCAGTCCTATCCAGGACTGATCACATTTACAATTGTATATGAGTTTCTGCTCATAATCTTTCTTACAACCTTTTCTGAGCCTGTTGTCCAGATTTTCGGTGCGCCACTCATACCAATACAACTTGAGGAAACTCATCGGGTTGCGAGAATAATTATGGTCTATCATTCATTGGCGATAACATTTCTTGGTGCTCTAGTATTCTATATATTGGATTTAATGGATGTAAGACCAAAATATGAGAATCTTGTTAAGTGGTCAATACTTCCAGGATTCATCCTGACCTCTCTCTCTGGACTGACTTTTGCTTACATCCTAGTTGAGAACTGGATTGTTCATGCGCTGTTTCTTGTTGGATTGACACTGGTGTTCTTTAGTGGGATACTTCTAGTCATAGGCGTCTGGCCAACAAGGAGCTTTCCAGGGCACAGTGAAGGACCCTATATTGGCAGTGTGCACCTTGGTCAACTCAGCTTGGTGATTGTGGGCATTTGCTTACTTGGTTCAGCGATGCTCGGGGCCGCAGTGGGTGCATATTTTGGAAATGGCTTTGAAGCAGCACTGATGGAAGACCTCCTCAGAGTTGAGCATAATATCTTTGAGCGCGGAATCATTGGCCATCTGCATATAATGCTCACATTGATCGACTTTATCATTCTCCTTCTCGTTTTCAGATACACTAATCCTCAACAAACTGGCAAGATATACTTCATATCGATGATATTTGCAATTCTTGGAACAATTATAACTACTGCAGGAAGCTGGCTCGTTCCTATTGGCTATGAGAAGGCTCACACCGTCATCAATGTTGGTGCAACCTTTGCACTCATGGCAGCTATAATTCTTGCCATTGAAGGTTGGCGAAAGATCAGTCGCGACGTGTTGGGTGATGAATATGATTCTGCATCCATAGGACGCAAGATAATCTCCATATTCAAAAACTCATCGCTATTTGGCCTATACTTTCTCTTTATCTGGGTCATAATTACTATGGCAATACCGGGCATTTATCTTGCAATCAATCTCGAGGACTTTCGGGCTGGACCATGGGACATTGAGAGAACCATTGCAGTGGGACACTGGCATGTTCTGGCCACCTTGTCCGCAATCATGATTCTTTTGCTCACCATCGATTATCTTGGAATCAAGGGTGTCATAAAAGAAGTGATCGGCTGGATTCTAACAATAGGAAGCATTTTGGCCTTTGGATTTGCAGTGCCCTACATGTTCACAACGCTTGGTGCTGACACATCATTTTACTTTCTAATGATTGATGTTGGTATCATGTTCTTCGTGGCAGGAATAGCCGTCTTGTGTCTGTACATGGCACTTGAGATTCTTGTACGCAAGAATTACACTGTGAGGTGAGGTGTGCTCAGATGGGTGATGAACCATACTCCATCAGATCCCTGTATGGCGAACTCATCAAGAGTAAGCAGACCTTTCTGCTTGTATACACTACGGGCTTTGCCTACCTGATCAGCTCTTGGTCGGTGGGTATTAACCCCCTTCTTCTCTTCTGGGTGATTATCGCCCTTGTTCTTGCAATTTCTGGTTCTACTATGTTGAACATGTATATTGACATGGATATTGATGCAAAGATGAGTCGTACCAGTGATCGCCCCTTGCCAAAGGGTTTGATCTCACCACGAAAGGTCTTGGCTCATGGTGCAACATGGACCACGGTGGGTATATTTCTCTGTGGAATATTCATTAACTTCCTGACAATGGTGGTGGTCTTCTTTGGCTTCTTCTTTGATGTCATTGTATATTCTGTTTTGTTGAAACGTAGAACCAAGTATTCAATCCTGTTTGGTGGTATTGCGGGAGGCCTTCCCGCTCTCGCCGGGCGAACGGCAATTCTGAACATTATCGATCTGGTTGGGATTTTCATGGCCCTCTTCGTGATTACTTGGATTCCACTTCACATTCTCACATTGTCTCTCATCCCTGAAAATCTTGAGGGCTATCGTCAGGCTGGAGTGCCGATGTGGCCTGTTGTCAATGGTGAACGCCAGGCTATCAGGGTCACTGCTGGAGCGGCACTGCTCAGCGCTCTCATGATAATGACCACTGCAATTGCGCTAAAGATTCATCTTGTTGCACAGATTCCGCTCATTATCTTTGCAGTGTTGGTAATTGTGAAGTCCCTGTCAAATCTTAAGAATCCAAGCACTACGAAGACATTCAAGATCTTCAAGCTAGCATCAATTTACATGGCTTTCGCGTTTTTCTGGTTATTCACAGGATTACTCCTGACTCCACCGTTGACTAATGCATTGCCATTCTTGCAACTTCCATAGACTCCACTCCTTGAAGTGGCAAAGATCCATCTCAAGGAAATCCATACGCATCCAACAAAAAATAGTTAATATCAGTGCGAGCATAGGCCGCACTGAATGCATTATGCTACCAGAGTTGATATTTGCGATCGATGAATCCCTTCCAGACATCGGGGAGCCTTTGACATTCTTCCTCAATGATGCTCTCAATTGAAGATCGAAGATCATTCAGGTTGACATCGCCAAAGACCTCAACATTCACTGCCCTTGGCTCAGTGATTGGTGCTCCTATCTGGCTCACCATGTAACAATAGACTTGTGTTAGATCTGGGTACTCATCGACCACTTTGTTTACAATCTCACGTGCGGCAACATTATATGTCTTACCAACGTGTGAAACGGGGTTTTTACCAGCTGCTGCCTCAAGTGTCATTGGCCGATAAGGAGTGATCAGTCCATTGGCTCTGTTGCCTCTTCCGACCTGACCATCATCGCCATGCTCTGCTGAAGTGCCAGTTACCGTGAGATAGAATAGTCCCTCATCGGGCTTGTCTGCTGTATTCACGCTCACCTCAATATTGAGATCGGTTATCTTTGCAGCAAGGTCTCTTACCATATTATCAATACCTTCCATTACATTTGCATACTCTTCGGCATCTTTGGTTTCAGTTGAGATTATTGCCGCTGCTACTTGAACATGAATTGTGTTATCCACTCGTGTTCCCATGACCTTGATGTCTTCACCAATCTGCGGCCACTTCTTCTTTGTTTTTGGATCGTTGAGCATGTGTTCTGAATGAAGCACAAGTAATTCGGTGGCAGTCATTGGGCCGTATGCAACTCCGAAGCTTGTATCGTTTGCACGGGGTACATCTACTGCAACATCAAAGTTTCCGACAAGATCAGTGCTTCCAGCTCGAATCTTGTAGTCAATTATAACATCAGAATTTACATCTAGATGTGGCAGGTCCTTCTGAAGCCATTCACGTGTATGCTCGATTGCAAATTTTCCAACCGGGATGATATGCTCTTCATTATCAATTACTTTTGAGACTGCCCTACCACTTAGCAAAATATAGATGGGCTCGATCACATCGCCACCACCAAATGGTGAATAGGACTGACCGCCGACAAGTAATACCTTGTCCACATTATGATGCTGAACCCTGCCAAACTCCTCGAGATAATACTGACTGAGTCTGACTGATAGCTCTTCTGCTGCTTTGTCGCAAAGGGTGTCAGGGTGCCCCTTTCCCTTTCTCTCGACAATCTCGACTTTTCTCTCAGCAACAGGAACTCCAAGTCCTCGTGTAATTTCTATTTCCATTATCATCACATCAAATGGTGTTTTTTCTTCCTTCTGCCCATTTTCTTTGTCTTAAATACCTTTAGTTAGTCTATGTAATAAAAGTTATATTTTCTGAAAAAAATATAACAAATATGTAATAGGTGGTGATTAGGTGTCACCAAGAACAACATCATGGCAGAAACGGAAATGGATGAAGCAAGTCCAAAATGAGATTGAATCTCTGGTCAAATTGAGGAAAGAGATCGGCCTGACCCAAGAGGAACTTGCTGATGAGCTCGGGGTTTCACAGGCATATATAGCCCGACTCGAGAGTGGCAAGGTGGATCCCAAACTGTCGACCTTATTGAGAATACGCAGGGTTCTGATAAGGCCCCGTGGTAAGAAGTGTGGGGATGTAATGTCAAAGAATCCCATCACTATTAATGCGCGCGATTCGGTGGCAGATGCAGTAAGGATTATGAGACGCCGTAGTTTCTCACAGTTGCCTGTTGTTCGGCTTGGTCAGACAATCGGGGTCATCACAGAACGCGACATCATTAGAAATATCTCTCTTAATCTGAATGAAGTCACCGTTGAGGCAGTCATGAGTTCAGGCGGGGTGCCAAAAGTGGATGAAGACACTCCCCTTGATACAATCATCCCATTGCTAGAAGTATACCAAGCTGTCATTGTTGAGAGCGGAGGCCGCATTCAGGGGATTATCACACGTTCCGATATCATTAAGCAAGCACTTTAAGAAAATCAATTGCCAAAATAATCGTCTAATTAGTGCCAACGCAGAATCATTTATCAAGCAATAATCAGATTGTAATTACGAGTAGACATTGGCACGCGAAATAGAAGTTCTTGAAGATCTCCGTGATGGGATCGAAACATTTGTTGAACGATGGGCAAAGATACAACGTAATTCTGTCAAGTCCATTCAAGCAGTGACAAATAGGATTGTACAACTTGAGCACTTGGAGGGCTCATTGGGAAAACTTGAAACATTTCAAGACCTGCGAGAGAAGACAAAGGGAAAGCTATTAGTTGATCTCTTTGACAAACTCGTGCCTGCCTTGGAGTCATCAATCAAAGAATTTACGAAACTCATGAAGATGTTCGAAACTCTGCGTCAAAACATGCAGTCTATTCAGACTTTTGCAGAATCACTCAGAGGAAGCATTGACAAGAACGAACAGCTTGATGACTTTGTTGGATTCCTTGACCTCATCATCATGTCAATTCAAGACATTCTCAACATGTTCGAGGCAGAATTCCTTGTCAAGATAACAATCTATCAGGACCTCGAAGAGGGAACAGTGGACCTTGGCGTGATTAGCAATTATCTGACAATTTGGACCGTTGAGCCAAACATCGCTCCTCAGGCACTTGATAAACTACTGCGAGACCTCGATGAGCATTTCGAACTATTAAGAGACATCTTTGCTGGGAAGACCGGTGTGAGTATTCCAGAGAACATTCGCAAAGTGTCTTTCTAATTTAGATATTTCATCAATCTCTGGTCAAATGAGGCAGATGTTATTCTTGACGAAATCTGACCATCAATGTTTCAAGTTCATCTATCTCTGTTTCGAGTTCCCTGACATGTTCCTCAAGTGATGCACTCTCAAGTAGGCCTCTCTCAAACTGACTTCGATAGAACTTGATCTTTTGCTCAAGCAGCCCTTTCCTTATTTCGAGTTCTCTCAGTCTGGCCCTCCTTTCAGAGATGACCCGTTTTAGTTCATCTTCTAAAGTGAAGATCTCTTCCTCTAGCTCAGCCTTGAGTTGAAGGTAGAGGTCGTGGTCTATCTTCCCCTCGGTATACTGGTCAACAAGATGAAGAAGCACTTGCCTTGCAGCATCTCGCTGAATTGTGATCTCCTTTGCAATGTCTCTTTTTTCTACAAGTCCAAGTTTCGTGGCAAAATATGGTGTTGTGAGCCCTTGTATTGTGAGACTTGCCATCAGTACTATGAACACTATCGAGTTAATCAACTCACTGATTATTGGGTCTGTTATGCTGCTCAAGACAATAGCTGCAAGAGCTGCACTGGCTACGCCCTTCACTCCTGCCCAACTGACAAAGAAGCGGTCTTTAACACTCATTGACTTGTCATACATGGTCACCAGAAACACTGAGATTGGTCTTGCGACAAATATGACAAGAATAGCAATTGTGATTCCTAGCAGCATGATCGATGGGTTTGCTATCATGCTCTCAAGATTCAGTGAGAATCCAAGCATTGTGAACACAATGATCTCAAAGGTGAATGAAACCTGCTTCATGGCCCCTCTCATAGATTTTTGGGGTAATATACCAAATCCCATCTGTCTAAAGTTTGCCATGAAAATGCCTGCAGAGACCGCAGCCAAGGCTCCGGGATGAATCTCGATAACCGCAAACAACTCACCTATTCCGTAGGCAAGGATGGGCGTGGTTGCTGTTAGAATCGCAATGTTTGTTTCCTCGCCAGTCTTCAGGAGTAGCTTTCCAATTGCATAGGCGACTCCTGCACCTATCATGGCTCCAACTATTATGCTCATGACAAACTGAACTATCACAATATACCATGGCCTTGCTAATTCAGGCACAACAAATGGTAGGAAGACTGTGATGACTACAATCACAGCGGTGGCATCATTGAACACCGCCTCTCCTTCAAGGATTGAAACAAGCTTTCTCTTGATTTTTACACCACCGCTCTCAAGGACAGAAAACAGAGCAGCTGGATCTGTTGGTGAAAGGATTGCTCCAATCAAGAATGCAACAAGGCCAATTGTTGAGAACATTGAGATCGTCACACCAGCAATAATCGATGTGAGCATAACCCCTGCCGTCGCAAGAAGTAGCACTGATCGTATCGAGAGTCTCAGTTCTTTAACATTCATTGTTAGACCAGCATAAAACAGTACGCTGGCCAATGTGAGTGAGGCTATAATACCAAATCCAACAATATCAAGAAGTTCTTCTTGAATCAATTGTCTGAGAACTATTCCAAGAATAATCAAGACAATAGGATATGGAAACTTATACTGTCCTGCAATCTTTGAAATGGCCGCGCCTATTATGAGGACCCCTGCAACGATATAAAGTCCCTCCACAGCCATTTAGCACACCTCAAAAGTCCGCGAGTATCTCTGCACACTCTTTGATAAAGTCTGAAACATGCTCCAGCTCTCGCACAATCTTTCTCATGAGATAACATACTGTGCTTGCATCTCCAGTGATGGAGATCTGCCGACAAATTATGATATTATCCTCATCTACTTCGCGCTCAAGTCGCATGACTTCTTGAAGGCAAGCTGCAACTTCTTCACTTTCAGAGGTGCAGGTTGTCAGCATCTTTTTCAGAACAAGAAACGCCTCGTGTACTTTAGAGGCAATTCTCCTAAACGAGTCCATAAACACCTCATCAAATGCTTGTCCTTTCAGCATATCAAGCAGGACCAAGATGTGTTTGAATGATGATTGAATCTGAATTAGAATTGAAAGTATTGAGAGCGTAGCTATTCCGGCCTCATCAGATGGCAGCCTTTTTACAAATGAGTAAAGATCATGAATCTCTTTGATGTACCTACCTGCCTGCTCCCTAGTTTCAATCCATTCCTCGCCTTCCTTCTTCACCTCTTGAGCAGCGTCGCGATTAATCATCTCGCTGACTTTTTCCATTTTTTCAACAATTAGTAATAGATGATCCAGAATCTCCTGTCTTGACAGATTCTCCGAACTCATGGATTACCCTCCTTCTGGGGTTTCTCCCAAGACATCTCAATTGTGATGTGTGTGAAGTATTTTCTAAGATTCACTTCAATCCCGGTTTCAATGGGTTCTCCCAACGCGACCTTGATGATTCCATCCTTGACAGTTGGCATTGGTAGCTCTAATTCTTTGCCCTCTCTGATTTGTCTTGCTATATTCTCGAGAAGCTCGGCCAACGCAATCTGGGTGTTGAGCTCCTCAAACTCAAAATCCTCAATCTTCATTTCGGGTCACCAATGCATTGATTGTGTTATTAGTGAAATGTTTTCACTATATTATGTTACCTCTATTGGACGATCACCATCATACTTAATTGCCAAACCTAAACAAATCAACCTACTTGAACATCCATGGAGAATTAAAGAATGGCAGGAAAGGATGACGACTTTGTGGTGACTCCTTGGGAAGTTTCAGGCAAGGTCGACTATGACCGCCTGATAGAACTCTTCGGAACCGAGAGGATTGACAAGAAACTCAGGGCGCGAATCTACAGACTTGCGGGCGAAAAGCATATACTTCTAGAACGCGAACTCTTCTTCTCTCATCGAGACCTCAAGTGGGTCTTTGATGAGTACGAGAAGGGCAACAAGTTCTTTCTTTATACTGGAAGAGGACCAAGCGGAAGTGTCCACATAGGACACCTTGTACCATGGATGTTCACAAAATGGTTGCAAGACCGTTTCGACACACCACTCTATTTTCAGCTTACTAATGATGAAAAGTTCTGGTTCAATCCTGAACTCAGTATTGATCAGGTAAAGCAATTCACATACGACAACGCACTGGATGTCATTGCTGTTGGGTTCGAACCCGAGAAGACTTACTTGATAAATGATATTGAGCACATTGACATACTTTATGAAATTGGAGTGCAGGTTGCCAGAAAGATTACTTTCTCCACTGCCAAAGCTGCCTTTGGATTTGAGAATAGTATGAATATCGGTGGTATCTGGTGGCCCGCCCTTCAAGCTGTTCCTGCGTTCCTCCATTCTTGGATTTATGGGACTAAAACACCTTGTGTCATCCCGTGTGCTATTGATCAGGACCCATATTGGAGGGTCACTCGTGACGTGGCTGAACGCCTTGGCTACTACAAACCTGCATCTATTCAGAACAAGTTTGTTCCAGGCTTGCAAGAGGGTGGCAAGATGTCTGCTTCAGATCCGATGTCTGCAGTACTTACGACTGATAAGCCAAAGCTTGCAAGAAAGAAAGTCATGAATGCCTTCACAGGTGGCAGAGCAACTGCTAAGGAACAGCGTGAGCTGGGAGCCAACCCCGATATCTGTTCAGTCTTCAAATATTACCAGTTTATCTTCATGCCTGATGACAATGAACTTAATAAGATTGAACAGCAATGTCGGAGTGGGGAGATTTTGTGCGGCGAGTGCAAACAGATTCTTGCATCCAGAATGATAGACTTTCTGGAAAAGCATCAGGCTGCCCGTGAAGAGGCCAAGGAACGAGTTCATGAGTTCTCAGCGGCAAGACTGAGAGATGAAATCAAAAGATAGGAGTCTGGGCACTATCCCAGCTCCCCCTATCTATGACCACAATACTAATAGACGCTCATAAAGTATTAGGAGAATAGGAACTCTATTTGGAGAGTCAGATAATGTCAGATTCAGAAGTAGCAGATGTTTTCAAGTGCCCTGTTTGCAATGGCAATGTCAAACTTGGCCCCGAAGATGTTGTGATAACTTGTTCCTTCTGTGGTTCAACAACTACTATCGAGGGAAAGGCCATTGGTGACCACCTCATGGAATCAGCTGTTGACGCTGAAGAACGCGAGCGAAAATTTAGGAAATTTCTAGAAAAGAACCAGGGGATCAACAGGTCACTTGTCAAGAAGGCAGAGGTGGTCGAGAACCGCCTAATCTATGTCCCTGTCTGGACTGCTATGGTCAAGGCAGATACTTGGTACAAGGGTTACAAGACAGTCCAAGTTCCTGTTCAAAAGACTAGACGGGTCCGCGACTCGGATGGGAACTATCGTACTGAAACCTACACTGATTATGAGCCCGGATATGTTCCAGTTCAAGACGAGATTCATACAGACACTACTGAGAGACTCCTTGCCCGAAAGGGGGCCCGATTTTACGGACTTGAAGAATATCTGGAAAAGATAGACCTCAGCAAGACTGAGAAATGGGACTTTAATAGGATTAAGGACCAGAACCCAATCATCCTTAATGCCGAGATTGGTGCTGAAGAGTTTGAAAAGACAATTAATGGTCGTGTTGCTGACAGACATCGTGAGATGGCAAAGTCGGGTCTCACCGAGCTATTCGACTGCAGAACTCAGACTCAGGTGCGAGGAACAACATATCTTCAGGCCCCGTTTGCACTCATCAGATACAAGTTTCAGGGAGATCTTTACAAGTGTGCCATTGATGGAAACACTGGTGATGTTGTTCTTGGTGAGATTCCAATCACTCGCGGTCAGAGAATAATCTGGGCTATGATTGGATTCATTGGCACAATCATCTCAGGAATCGGTGCTGAGCTGCTGATTAACAACTGGGATGCTGAGATATGGTCAATGATTGGGCTTGGAGCTGCTGGTGCAATCATTGGGTTGATAATGGCCATATTTGGATTCAAGACAATGCTGATGACTCAGCGGGAGAAGAAGGGGTGATAACCATGGCAAGATGTGCTTTTTGTGATGCTGATTTTGAAACTGGTCCCGGCGATGTCCTGCTGGTGTGTCCTTATTGTGGAACTGCCCAGACTATAGAAGGTGCCAAGTTCAAGAACCACTACATGATACGTGTGCACTTTGCTCAACATGAGGCTCAAGCTGTGCTTCTTGATTGGCTTTCAAAACAATTAGGTGTTCCTGAAGACCTTGCGGCAAAGGCGCGATTTGTGGAATACAAGCAAGTCTGGTATCCCTTCTGGGTTTCGCGGGTTGATGCACATACCGAATACCATGGTCTCGGACGCGATGCCACCTTCCATGATCCTTGGCCCCAGTATCCTGGTGCTTACAAGCGATTCAGCTATTTCTGGAAACCCGAGTCTGGAAAGTTCATCCGACGATATGAGATCAAGACTCCCGGAATAGAGGACATTGATGAGGACATCAAGAACTTTCCAATTCCCACAAGAGCAAATGAATACTTCAGTCACTCCCATGCTGAAGAATATGATGGTGTAGTTCTGCACAGCAAGGTCTCTGAAGAGCAGGCCAAAGAGTTCGCAAGGAAAAAGGCATATGAAAACCAGACAGCTCTGATTTTGCAAGAGGTTGACAAGATAGAACGCCGTGATGATAATATTGATGTCGGTGAGACTTTTCTCATTCATATCCCCGTGTGGGAACTCACTTATAGATATGGAAACTCGAAGTATCGGGCATCAGTGTCTGCTTCTACGGGATATGTCATAGAGAGTAAATACCCGCGATCTATGGCATTCAGAGCGATGGGCATTGTTTCAGGCCTTCTGTTTTTGGGCATAGGCGGTGCTCTTATCGCTATGGCCAATGGATATCTTGGACCTCAACAACTCATGGGATTTGGAAACCTTACAGGAGGAATTCTGTTTATACTTGGTCTTGTCCTGTTCTACAAGGGTGTTTCAAGAAAGGAGGCTAAGGAGAAGGTATAGGAATATTCCTAATCCTTCTTTCTTTTTTTTCTCTCTCTCACCGATTTTAATGTAAACATGAGAAACGCAGATTAATTATATGCATTGCAAGGCCACTCGAGAATCAGGCGATTGTTGATTTGTGTGTGACCCTCTTGAGTAGACCATTCTAAACAAGAACAAGATGCTTCTTGACACGGTTGATCAATGGTGTGTCATGGACCCAAGTCTTTAGTCCTAAGGGCAATATGGAGTCAAGAATTTCAATTGCCCCATTAAGGTCTTGAATCACTATGGGGTCCTTTGATAAGGCATCATGTGTTCCAGCGCGAGCAATCCATGGTGTGATGATCTGATTCTCAGAAATTGCAGTATGATGAAATATTATGAGGTGAGCATTTGCCTGCTTCTTTAGAAGATGCCTGAATGCAGAGTATCTTGCAAAGTTTGCAAAATTGCCAGCTCGGCTATCATCTCTTGAAAGCTTGGGGTCATCAATGCTTACTCCTCTTGATATATGTGGGCCATATTTCTCAAGCCGTATGTAATCAACTCTTGACTCGCCTGGTGAAGCCAGTATTGTGAATGAGTCATTACAGCACTTCCCAATATATATCTCAAAGTCTTCAATCTGAGACTGATCAATCAAATTCATGATGACTTCATTTATGTAAGTGTCAATCACAATTCGATAAGCGCTCCTTATAGTCATCATCCTTCGATTCTTCTTCATGCCAAGAAGGCCCACAGCAAGAATCCGCGTGATTTGTTCAAGAGAGTAATCATACTCGAAGAGCTTCCAGATTCCTTCAGCGGCTGGAATGTCCTTGTCTGTGATTTTCTGGGCCACTCTACTTATTTCAGGCTTAGAAAGAATCTCCAATGATCTGGCCTTGACTACGGGTCCTGCAGGAAGTTGACCCTCAGAAGAATAAAGGTGGCGTGGGGGCAAGCCTTCCACCTCCACGCCTAATGCGACAGGATTCACGGAAAGAGCGATTGTCTGCAGGGAATCGATGATCTGCTTTGGCTGCATCTCTCTTGCATTTACGGGGATCACGATGCTATAGAGATGCCTTCTCATAGCGAGGATGGCGTCGCGACCAAGACCGCGCCATGATTCAGGATGGTCATAGATGGACAGGGTCTCGAGAGGGTAGGGGGATGCGAGAACACCTGCATTTAGAATTGGATATCTTGCGGTTTCTATGAAAATGCCGGGGGGAGTAAAAAGAGTATGACTCTTTAAGAACTGCAAGTCCTCTATTGGCAGACGAGTCTGCATAACTTGTTCTATGGCCATTATTCATTCCCCGCTTTGAGCTCAATAGATAATCAGTGCGAAATCCTTTGGAGATATTCATCAAACGCTGTCCACTGAATCGAACTCTAATAGCGTGGGGAGAGATGGCCGAAAGTAATTCCGCGTCGAACAAATTATATTCGTTCATATTATGTAGAAAACTCAATCAGTGAGATGTAAAGTAATGAGTGTTAAGGAGCGTGTTATTGGAACTCTCAGAGTGATTGTTTCTAATGCTTGGGTTTCCATCAAGAATCTCATGCAACGACATACGCTATTATACTTGCTCTTGGCAACTATTATTACGACACTTTCAGTGATCCATTATATTCTAACAATGCTTAATTGGACTCAGCCTGGCCTTACTCTTGATGACTCATGGATTCATCTTCAATTTGCAAGAACCATATATGAAGGCACACCCTGGGAATATTCCCCAGGATATCCGAGCACTGGTTCTACAAGCCCACTCTGGTCATTGATTCTTTCATCGCTGTTTGTCTTCACACGGGACCCCGTCCAGCTGGTCTGGGGTGTTTATGTCATCTCATCAATATTCTATATTGCCTGCACGTTCATTGTTGGAAGACTGCTGTGGGGCTACACCCAACGCGACTATGTTGCCATCATTGGAATGATTGGCTTTGTTATGGTTCCTCGAAACACATGGTTGATGCTATCAGGGATGGAAACCCCCCTGTTCATGTTCATACTTCTCCTAGCCGTATTTCTACTGGAACGAGATGGTGTGCGTTTTGACATTGCTCTTGGTGTTATATGTGGTCTGGCCTTTCTCTCGCGACCAGAGGGCATTCTCCTTATTGTTGTATGTGTCCCACTTCGATTCTTGATTGCAGTAACACAGCGTAAAGTTAGTCTGCAAAGGATTGGTTCGTTTCTGCTCATGGGCGTTATTGCAGTTCTTGTAGTAATGCCTTGGATTCTACATTGCCTTTCAGTAACTGGTCTTCCTCTGCCCGATACATTCTATGCAAAAGTCCATGTGCCAACAGAAGAAGAGATTGCTGTTTGGAACTTCTGGTGGAACTACTTCATATTTCAGATGCCACACATTTTGATAGGTGCGATTCTTGGCATTGTGCTGGTTGCTAAGAAAGCACCCTATTGCTGGATATTGGCTGTATCACTCACTATTCTTTATCGTATGACACTTCCTTACCTCTCATTGATCAATAATGCAAGATACCTTGTCCCGATATTTGACCTGCTGATGATTGCGGCTGTTGGGGGACTTGCCACCCTCATGGAGCGTTTGATCAAATATCGACCAGAGGTCAAGAAGGAACTGTCTATTGAGATGTTGGTTGGTATTGTCCTCATACTTCTGCTCATTGTTCCGATCGTTGAGAGTTACATGTATCAGGCGGACCTCTATGGCAATGCTGTGAAGAACATCAATGAGCAACAAGTGGCAATTGGAAAGTGGCTTTACGAGAACACCCCTGAGGATGCAGTCCTTGCTATTCATGACGCGGGTGCCATCCGTTTCTTCTCGAATCGAACAGTCATTGACCTGGCTGGACTTGTCAGCCCGGACATTATTCATGGAAATATGTCTTCTCTTCAGACTCTAATCTATCTACGAGACCATGGATGTGAGTATTTTGTGTTCTTTAATGAACTTATGCGGTGGTGGCTGCAACTCATGCCCGGTGCGGTGACCACCCTATACACGGTTCATCTGGAGGACAATGTGATCAGTGGTAGAGATACAATGTCTGTATACTATGTCAACTGGACACTTGTGACTATTATTGATTGAATCTGAAACATACCATTTAAATCAGCAATGCGGCTGTTTTATTTGGTTGATTAAGATGGACCTCCGAGCACAAGTTGCAGATTATCTGGACCTCCTAAAGATGAAATACAAATGGAATGATGAAGAGAGTTGTTTCGAATTAATATTCACCGAACGTAAGGATGAACAACCTGCAGCTCCCGAGCCCACAGAGGACAGTGACCTATACTTCAAATACACAATCAAGATTGGAATTGGAGAGCGCTGGGTACAGGTATATTGCGACATCTACCCACTTGATAAGATCCCTAAGGAAAAGCGAGAAGAGGTGCTTCTTGACTTACTCTCATTCAATCGCAAATATGCTGAAGTCTGTTTCGACTATGATGAATCCACTGGAGTAATTGGGACCTCTCAGGAGCAGATGGTTCAGGGCTTCAACTTTGATGGCTTTCGTGAGGAGTTCTTTGCAGTGCCGTGGGCTGTTAAGAAGTTCTGGAGCGATATTGCAAAGAAACACGGTCTTACCTGATATCAAAACATTAACCGTTCTCTGACTCCCTGCACTATCTGTTCATATAGAACAAATGGATCCTTCACATCTATGAAGCCCCCTGTATAGACCCTGTCACTTCCACCACCCCTTCCACCATGAGAACTTACAATATTGTTCACATACTCATTTGCAGAATGTGGCAAGTCATTCGTCCAGACAGTCAGATTACACTTCTCTCCTGGAATGAAGAACAGACGTATCTCTCTGACATCCGAGCGGAGCTTCCTAATGATTGATTTAATATCGCGGTTCTCGAATCCTTCCATATAATATGTCTTGAATCGAACACCGTTAATGTCCTCAAACAGTCCCTCATTGAGCATTAAACTCTCAATTGTGCTCACCATAGATGCACGTTGTTCAATCGCTTTCTTGCCCTTGTCGAGGATTGCGCCCAGCTGTTCCATTTCAAAGGGATAATCATACTTTCGGGAGAGTGCAAGATTGAATGTGTCTGTGACCAATGACACCGCCTTTCCACTGGTCAAGAACTCCAGTCGTGTTCCTGTGTCAGTATTATGCACATCAATGATTTTAAAGAACTCTATCTCTCCAGTTCGCGAAACATGAGTGCCCGAACATGCTGATGAGTCATGACCCTCAACTCTCACGATTCTAATCTTTTCGTGCTTTCTTATGACTCCTTCACGTGCTCTTATTTCTGGCTCAAGATCACCTGCAGAATGAATCTCGGTTTCAACAGGCAAGTCTTGGATGATGGCCTTCTGGACCTCTCTCTCTGCTGCAAACACCTGCTCGAATGTGAGTCGCACATTATCAATATCGATTGTGCCATGCTCACCATCAATCCATATGTAGCCAAGCTTCGCACCTTCAATGCTTCGGACTATATGCCCGGCAAAAAGATGTTCAGCTGAGTGATTTCGCATCATTGCAAGACGCCAGTTCATGTCAACAATTAGCCTGCCCTTGTCACCCACATTGAATTTGGTGTCACATAACAGAACAAGCTCACCCTCTCTCGATACAGTGTCAAGAACACTTGCAATCTTTCCATTAATCTCAAGTGTTGCCCTGTCCCCTGCTTGTCCTCCACCCGCAGCTCGCAGACACTCTGGTTTTATTTTGATCTCAAAAAAATCACCATTCTTCTTGCATTCAATTATCTCTATGTCAAACTCTTTCCTATAAGGGTCAGTCCAGTATATGGGAACATCATTCGATTCTGGCATGCTTGAACAATAGACCCATCTGGATTAATCTCTAACGGATTTGCAATTGTAGATAAAACTCAAAAGGGGGACATCTACCATTTCGATGAGGATTGCGACCCCATGTTCAAGTTCCTAAAGAAAGACCCAATTAAGAAAGCAAAGAAGCATATTGATAAGGCCCTAAAGGAGCTAGATGAGGATTATCCCGACTATGCAAGTGTAGAGTTTGAAAGGGCAGCTCAACTCTTTCTTCAAGAAGGAAAAGTAGAGTTTGCTGTAAAATACTACCGTGAGGCAGCATATGCTGCACTTGAAGATGAAAATCACATTCGGGCGGCAGAAATGAAAATTGCCGCCGCCGAAGTACTCCTCACAGACAAGATGTACGATGAGGCTGGCACTCTATATTCCGAGGCATCAGACCATTTCTTCAGGGAGAAAAAAATGCAGGACTCTACACGAGCACTCTCAATGGGTGTGCTCTGTTTGTTGGCATCAAGAAACTTTGACTCTGCAGTAAATCTCTTCAGAAAGGCTGAGAAGAGGGTCGCAGGCGGCAAGAAACCAGCATGTCCAGAATACGATTTTGCACAGCATTCTGTGAGAATACTCTTTGAAGGTGTGACTCTCTCACAAGATCATCTTGATCGTGTGATTAGCAAGGTCAAACCAAGGCCTGCTGAAGAGGAGATGGTCTTGTTTCTGAGCGAGTCGGTTAGACTGGCCAATGAGACTGAGGTCCGTATTGAATGGGCAGGGCCTGAATCTGATGAGGTAAGCGTAAAGGTGCCAATTGAATTTGAGCTCATCTATAAGAGTCCTGTTCCAGTGAGGGTGACCGAATGTAGATTTAATCTATCAAGCAGCTTGAGATTTACAAAAGAGCCAGCCATCTCTCATGAGCCAGCAACTGAAGAATCATGGCTGTTTGAGCTGACTCCAGTATTGAGTGGGGATGGCACAGTTGGACCATTCAAGTTGACTCTTGAAGGTGAATCAGTACTTGCACACAAGGTCAGCAACTCCATCGGTTTCAGAATCTCGAGAGCTCCTGCTGACCTTGCTCTTGAACTCACCCCTTCAAAAATATCGTGCGATCTTGGAGATGAAGTGATCTTTGACATTTTAATAATCAATCGGGGTGACGGTCCAGCTGACAATATTGAACTAAAAGTAGAACTCTCCGATGGACTGCAGGTTTCAATGGGGAACGCCGAGAAAGTCATCAATTTTCTGGGCTCAAGTGAAACGATGCATTTCCAACTGTTTGTTAAGGGGGTTGGTCTAGGAGAAGAATATGTCACGGTAAGGGTACAAGACTCTATGAGCGACAAGGCCATTGAGAAGCGGTCGATTGTGATTGTTGAATGATACTATTTACCTTTCTTTTTAGCCCTCTCTCGTTCAACCACAATATCTAAGCATGCACGCATGACTTGTTGGATGGTTTCTTCCTCTTTGAAGTCTCTGAGGAGATCATCAGCATCATCCAGTCTGTGACTTGTCAGAGCATCACTGAAATCGAGAAGGGTCTTTAGCCATTCCCATCTTGTCTTATCAATTATTCTCTGCGCCTTATCAATAGCCTCTTTGGCCACTTCAACTCTCTCAATTGTGGCATAGCCCATAGCCGCAAGTGACAGATTAATGACAGCGCGTTCTGCCTTACCCTCTTCCAGTGCATTTTCTGCTGCTCTGTTATAGAGGTCGCCCATATTCTTGGCACAGGTCAGAAAATATTCTGCATTGCCCAACATATGGCATGAGTAGGCAGCCCACAAGTATGACTGAGCAGCCATTTCTGTCATTCTTTCAAGTAAAGCTTCCCTGGCTGCATTTTCAAATAGAGTGAGTGCAGTGTCATATTCACTTATCTGTCTGTACTGCGTTGCAGCCTCAAAGTATCCTGTGGCTGCGCTCTTGTGATCATCGTTTTCAAGACTTGCCTCTGCAAAAATGTGATAGTTCTCTGCGGCGTTTCTGGTCATTTCAAGAACTCTGTCGAGATAACACTGAGCTGCATGTTTGAACTGATTGGCAGCTTGGAAGAACTTTCCTGCCTCTGCGAACTCGCCCGCAATCCGTTCCCATTGTCCGCACTCATCCTCAAGTTTCATTATTCCTTTCTCCTTGATTAAAATTTAACAGTGCTAGGTTGTTCTACCACTATTGAATACAGCACAAATATGTTTGCGCGATGGATTGTGGTGCAAAAATCGAAGGTTTCAGGCCTGTTTGTCCGCTAACTCCTCAAGTATCTCTTTTGCACGTTCAACCTTGATGTTTCGTTCCTCAACGAGACGCTTTGCAATTATATCGATCATCTCACCCTTCGCACCTGCGGTGGCGGCAACATTTCTAGCATGAAGTGCCATATGACCCTTTTGAATTCCTTCAGCGGCCAAAGCTCTTAAAGCAGCCGCATTCTGAGCAAGACCAACACTTGCAATCACATGAGCAAGTTCTAATGAAGTGTTAACCCCAAGAATCTTGATGCTTGCACGTGCCACTGGATGGACTTTCGTCGCACCTCCCACAAGACCAACTGCCATTGGGATCTCAATTGTTCCAATTAGATTACCATCACGGTCCTTCTCATATTTTGTCAGAGAATGGTATCCTCCAACGGATGCGTAACTGTGAGCACCAGCCTCGATTGCCCTGAAGTCATTGCCAGTGGCAATCACTACTGCATCGATGCCATTCATGATCCCCTTATTGTGCGTGGCACATCGATAGGGGTCTGCTTCTGCAAATGCCCAAGCCGCTATCATTCCATCAACAACCTCCTCTACGCCAAGCATCTCCTTATCAAATGTGGCCTTTGCACGAACGAGCCTGAGATCTGCAAGATTGGAGAGGATTCTGAGTAGCACTCTTCCCCCGGTTATCTTTTCAATCTCTGGGGCCAGAGCCTCCGCCATTGTGTTGACTGCATTTGCACCCATGGCATCCCTTGTGTCAACAATGACCTCTGTGATTACCATTGGACCCACCTTTGAGTCTATCACCCTCACTCTGAGTTCCCGTGCTCCACCCCCAAACCTCACAAGAATTGGGTCCTGCTCATTTGCAAGCTCAATCAATCGTTCCTTCTCCATTAGAATGTCATGTTTTGCGGCGAATGGTGAATCTATCCCTACTGCTTGAATCTGAGCAATCATGTGAGAGCCTGTATCCACTGCAGTGAAGCCGCCATATTTTCTAGTCATCCTTGCAGCGTTGCTTGCAGCAGCAACGACCGAGGGCTCCTCAATAGCCATAGGCACAAGGTAATCCTTTCCGTTGACCTGAAAGTTCGTTGCAATCCCAAGTGGCAGTGTCATTGAACCAACAACATTCTCAATCATATGATCAAGAATCTCCATATCCACCTTTCCCGGATTTATCAGGGGTTTCAGGTCCTCATCTGATACCCCAGTGAGCTCTTTCAACTTTGCAACTCTCTGCTCACGCGAGAGCTTGTAGAATCCCGAGATCCTCGAATCTTCGACCATTTGCACCACACCCATACTCATTGCTTATCTTACATAAGATTTCTGCTTGGTTAAAATTGCTGTGGCATTAGGTTTAAGACTGGTTTATTCGAACTCGCATGTGGGTCTAATCAATGAGTTCCGAAAAAGAGTTCAACGAGATCATCTACGGTCTCTGCAGAAAACGTGGCTTTTTCTGGGGCCCCTCTCCTGAGATATACGGTGGGAGTGCAGGTCTCTATGATCTGGGTCCTCTTGGTAAGCTACTCAAGAATCGGCTCGAGGACAGAATTCGTTCATCATTCGTGAAGGCTGGTTTCTGGGAGGTTGAGTGTCCAACTGTATCGCCAGCCATTGTATGGAAGGCCTCAGGACATCTTGATGGATTCATTGATCCTGTGACCCAGTGTTTGAGTTGTAAGCAGGTCTACCGTGCAGACAATCTGATCAAGGAGGAATTTCCAGAGGTTCATGTAGAAGGTCTCTCGGTTGAACAATTAACTGAGAAGATCAATGAACTTGGTGTTGTATGCCCATCTTGCAAGGGCAGGCTTGGTGAGGTGGAACCATATAACTTGATGCTAAAGACACGACTTGGTCTGGATCAAGAGGCTTACATGCGACCCGAAACCGCAACTACAACTTATCTTCTATTCAAGAGGTTCTTGACATTCTTCCGGGACAAACTTCCGTTCTCAGTGTTTCAGATTGGGAAGGCCTACAGAAATGAAATATCACCACGTCAGGGAATGCTTCGTCTGAGAGAGTTTACGCAGGTTGAGGGTCAGATATTCATCCTTGAAAAAGATGAGATTGAATGGCCAAGGTTTCAAGAGATTGCTGATAAGAAGCTGCCCCTGCTACCTTATCAGACACAAGAGGTAGAGAGTGAAGAGGTCATTCGTTTGAGCTTGGCTGAAGCTATTAAAAGGGAACACTTTCAGAAGCCTGCATATGCATGGTGTGTACAATTGGCTTATTCGATATTCAGAGGAATGGGGTTCTCCGACGACATTATTAGGTTAAGACAGCACTTGCCCACTGAGAGGGCACACTATGCCGCGGATGCATGGGATGTCGAGATTCATACAAACAGCTTTGGCTGGGTTGAATGTTGCGGAATTCATGATAGGGGCAACTACGATCTCACTCGGCATCAGGAATTCTCCAAAGAACGTCTATCAGTCAAGGTCGACAAGAAACCTGTTGTGCCCAATGTCCTCGAGATTGCTTTTGGTGTCGAAAGGCCTCTATTCTGCTTGATTGATAACTCATATGTTGAAGACGAAGAGCGCACTTGGTTGAGATTTCCCCCAGAAGTTGCTCCTGTTCAAGTGGCTGTGTTTCCACTTATGGGCAAGCCAGAACTCCTATCTCCGGCACGAGAGATTTTCATGGAGATTATGGAAAGTGGTCTCATAACTCAGTTCGATCAGAGTGGTTCAATTGGCAGAAGGTATCGCAGACAAGATGAGGTTGGCACTCCATTCTGCGTCACAATTGATTATACTACTCTTTAAGACGAAACAGTAACAGTTCGTGATAGGGACTCTATGGAACAGATTCGTGTTCATCGTAATGAACTCATTACCACATTGAAGAAACTCGTCAAAGGCGATGTTGATTTCAAATCTCTGTAGATAATGAGAAAGAGAGATAAGGTCGGTTGATTATTTGTAAGACTGAGTGTGGCCGATGACTGTAGAAGGAGAGAGAATTCAGGTAAAGACAATTCTTGTGGCAGTTGATGGATCCGAATATTCTGACAAGGCTATTAGATATGCCAGTGCATTGGGGCCTCCACTTGGCGCAGAAGTCATCCTCCTCTATATAGTGCCCATGTTGGTTTCTGCTACTCCCTATCATGATATTCAGTCTGATCGACCCTTCCTTGAGCTTCAACGGGTGGGTGAAGAAATCCTTGAGAGGTCAAAGAATCTGGCTCTCTCTCTGGGTTGCGAGGTTGAAGCATTATTGGACCATGGTGATCCTGCCAGACGAATAATCGACATAGCTGCTGAACGCAAGGTGGACCTGATCATTATGGGGTCGCGTGGAATCAGCGGGTTCAAAAGGCTCTTTGTAGGTTCTATCAGTGACAAAGTTATGAAACAGGCCTTTTGTCCAGTAATGATAGTACGGTAGCAAGTTTGGAGTCAAAGGCAAGCTGCCAAAAGAATGGAGGACTAGATGTGGAAGATTCCACATCAATAGGAGCCGCAGTTGATGTTGGAACAACCAATATCATGGCTCGATTAATAGATCTGGATACGGGCGAAATCATTAGCACTACGCGTGCTTACAATCCACAGAACACAATCGGGCTTGATGTAATTACAAGGGCTCGTTATTACACGAAAACGAGTGATAATGCCAGAAAACTTCGGAAACTGGTGCTCGAAAAAATTGACTCCTTACTCTCACAATTATTGATTGATACTGAATTGTCAATGAAATCATTAGAAAGGATTGTGTTTGTTGGCAACACAGTGATGCATCACATTCTGTTTGATCTACCAATCAATTCTCTGCTCCATCCACCCTATTCCACAAGTCACAGGGATGAGATAGATACAACATCAATGAAACTTGGGCTTAGAATGGTTCCTGATGTACCTGTCTATTCACCACCTTTGATTAAGTCGTTCATTGGCTCCGATGCGGTCTCCAATATCATCCATGTGATCAACAGTTTCGCAGATTATCCCCTTTTACTATTGGATGTCGGAACTAACACCGAACTTGTCCTTATCACAAGAGAACGAATTTGGGCGACCTCTGCTCCTTCGGGCCCCGCCTTCGAAGGAATGTCCCTGCAATGTGGAATGCCTGCATTAGAAGGAGCTATCGATAAAGTGGAAATCACAAGCCCCCTAGAGAAGCCCAGGGTTCATGTCATTGGTAACACTGCTCCTGCCGGAATCTGTGGAACTGGTGCTCTATCTGTGCTTGCTGAGTTGCAACGCTCATGTCTAATGAACGAAGTGGGGTCATTTAATCGAGAGTCGCAATCGAAATGGCTTCAACGAGATGGCAATGTCATGCATTACCTTCTTGTCACTGAAAACAACTCAGCAATACGCCGCCCCATCTACATCTCTCAGGTAGATATCAGGATGTTGCAGCAGTCAAAGGCGGCCATTGCGACATCAATCATGATGTTACTACAATCTGCAAGGGTTTCATTGAAACAGATAGCTAGAGTTATCTTCACGGGCGCTTTCGGAACAAATCTGAATTTCAAAGATGCCATTGACATAGGTCTCATTCCTGACCTATCACAATCAAAAATAACTCAGATTAAGAATGGTGCCTTGGAAGGCGCCTGCCTGATTCTCAAGGATCCCAAAGCAATGACCATGATGAATGACAATATTGAACGGACTCAATATGTGAACTTGATGGACAACCCCCAGTTCGATGAGCTGATGTCAAGATTACAAATGTTCAGGCCCATTCAGTAGACAAGTTCTTCACCATTAAATGATTCGCCATCACGTATGCGCGATGATGATAGTGGTCTTCCGTCTTTTGTTCTGACCCGGGGCACAACTATTATGTGAAACCGCTTGAGTCCATTCTTCGCCCGTAGTCGATTGATCTCAAATGCATTCTCAACAACCCTAATTTCATCAGACACCACAAGCGCCTCGAGATCCTCCATTTTGTCTGCCCCACCCTCCTTAGTTTCTATGGGAAATATCTCATACTTGTCCCGTGATGCGTGCATTGAGAGAAACTCATCAAGAGCTCTGAACCGCTCTTCATAGCTCTGTATCTTGTCTGCTTCCTTCTTGCCAGATAGCATCTTGTCTGTTGTGAGACCTATGCCCACTTTCTCGCCAAGTCTAAGTGCTGTCAATAAGAGGTGCTTATGTCCTTGATGCAGATGATCGAATGTACCAGCAAAGACAACTCTCTTGTAAAGTCCCATGCTGGTTCCCATTATCACACTTCCCTTACATCAATTATCTTCAGTGCCTTTAGATCATCAATAACATCAAGGAGTACTTTTGGCTCCATCATTCCGAACTGGAAGCATAACCTGTCCCAGATCTCGGATAGCAATGTCCAGTCATCTGACAGGTTAAGAAGTTCATCAACTCTATTGAGAATGTCCGCATGCTCTTTTCTAATCCTTGTATATTTTGCAGCACCATCCTTAATGCTATCGATGAAATAGCTCGGTGAGAGTGCATACTTAATGCTTCTCTTGACCTCCACTTCGAGACCTATCTTTCCAATGTCTGGGAGAATCTCATCCTTGGCCTCAAGACCGACCTCTATGCATGCGCCCTCGTATGCCTTTCTAGCGACCATCATCTTAGATGTATAGTCAAGCTCTATTGAACCCTTGATGGCCTCAAGCAAGGCCCTCTGCACTGTGATTAATGCCCACTCTTCAGCTGCCTTCTGAAGAGTCTTCATGCTCAAGTCTCTAGCATAACCGAGCCAACGCATCACCCGTGGATAAACCTCCTCTGGATCTCCCTCACAACGGCCCAGCTTATCCACTCCCCAATAACATGTTCGTGTGAGTAATTCACTGATCTCTTGGCCTACTTCAGCAAGCATTATTTCCTTGATTACCTGCTTCGGCATGGAAAGTGAGATTGCAGATAACACAAGAACTCTGGACACAAACGCCATCTGCTTGGGACATATCTGATCTGGCGTGTCAATAGATGTGTGGTAATACTTGTCAGGGTCTTGATTCAACATTACCGCAGGAATTCCAATGGTGCTGTCAGTAAACATGAAATGATCACTGCCAGCTGAATACACCCGATAATCCCATATCGATGGTACAAGAGACCCTCCATGTCCTTTGCCAACATCTCTTTTCGCTTCTTCTCTAAGCCAGTACCTGATTATGTTATTCAGAGTGCTTGGTAATGAGTAGGGTGTCCTATATAGATGCAAGACCGAACCAGTCTTTGCGGGATCTGCACCCACCATGTCAACATTTATGACTGCCCTGAGCTTTAGCCTGTCAGCATTCGCATCTATGTACTTTATTGTACCATGCCACTCAGGAACCCACATGAATCTGATCGAATACTCAGGCTCTTCAATTGTACCTTCCTTGATCATTCTTGACAGAACCCTAAGTGTTTCTAGAATCGCAGCACTTCCAGATGCATTATCATTAGCACCAGGATGAGGATGACATGCATGAGCGATGAGCAGGATCTCCTGGGATGGGTCTTTGCCCTTAATCACTGCTGTAAGAACAGGATTTGTGCCATTATTAAACTCAGCATCAACCTCCGCTCTTACCCTAACAGTCTTGCCTTCCTCCAGCCAGTTCTTTATACGAAGACCATCCGCCTGTGTCAGTGCAAAGCCGAATCGCGTCTGTTTAATATCCTTGACTCTGGGCCAAAGGCCTTCATACCGACGCATAGCAGCGATCTCGTCAATTCCCGTAGGCGGCACGAATGTCAGTATTCCAATAGCCCCATGTTCGATACATGCTATTTTATGAACAGTGGCTGCCTTACTCTTGGTGAGGATGATCTTTCCCTTGACATCTTTATTCTGATAGTCTGCCTTTTCAAGCCCTTTACCAACATAAACAACTTCTGCCTCAACACTCGCTGAACATGAAAATGCGGCTAAAGAAATGGGTTCTGCATTAAAGTCTGCAAGGACTCCCCTCTCTGGTTCAATCAATTCAAGTGTTGCCGATCTGGGTGTCCATGCTACGAGATCTTCCCAAGTACCAATCGTTTCTTTACCTGATGCATCATACTTGAGGATCTCAACCTCCGCACCAGATATTCTGCCTATCTCCTCTCTCAGATATTCCATTGCCTGGTGTATTCCTGGACTCCCCTGAATTCGATGAAATATTGAAATCTCTCTGACATAGTCTTTAGCACGTATGCCCGAAACGAGTTCAGCCACGCGTCTTGCAATATCATTGGATAACATGAATTGACACCCCTTTTCTGACTGTCTTTCACGTGTAAAACTCACATTAATACTATACGAATTCGCCAATTCTCATGGAATAAAAAAGAAGAAAAGGGGCCTAAGCCCCAAGATCAAATGCTTAGTAAAAGGATGATTAATCACTTCGCTTTCTAAGATAATTATCAATCATGTAAAGTCCGTTTACTGAATCCCCGACTTTCTTAAGCAAGTCGCGAACCTTCATCGTCTGCTCTTCTTCCTCAATCTGCTCATCATAGAACCAATTGAGGAATGGAATTGCTGATTTATCGCCTAGTTTCTCTGCAAGGTCACCTATTTTGAAAATTCTTTTTGTGACAATTTTCTCGTGCTCATAAGCATCTTCCCATGCCTCCAGCGGCGAACTCCACTCACTCTTTGGCGCATCAATCTGTTTGAGAATGACACGTCCGCCTCTGTCGACAACATGCTTCCAGAATTTCATTGCATGCTCGTATTCTTCCTTAGCTTGCACTCTCATCCAACTTGCCATTCCGTCCAAGTTCTGGTCTTCAAACCAAGCTGCCATTGCGAGATAGAGATAGCCGCTGTATAATTCAAAATTCAACTGGTCATTCATCAAGTCCTCTAGTTCCTTATTGATCTGCATCTGCTATGCCCTCCTTTGCAGGGGTTGTTAAATGCATATTAACTATTGTTAATAAATGTTTCGTTGACCTGAGCTTATCGCATGAATCTTTTTTACTGAGTGTTAAATAGTAATCAAGTCTTTGAAATGCTTGGAGTGAATGATCATGGTAGCTCTCACGCCACTCACGATTATTTTTGAATTCATACCGCCATTACTTGTGACACTTGCCTACCTTCTGTTCTTTAGAAAGAGCAGGAACAAGTTCATTGAGGCCTTTGTTGCATTGATGTACATTAAGACGATATCCTTCTTTCTGTACTTTATTTACAACACAAGTCCAAATGTACCTACAAGCTTTGATCCTACGGTGACCTCCAATCTGTTCTATTGGATATTCATCACAGACTTGCTATTTCAATTTGGAGTCACCTTACAAGAGTACCTGACTTGGGTGATGATATCGTTCTTTGCTGTTCTTTTTGGTATGCTCGTGCTTGGAATAAAACTGACTTTTCAAGACCCCTTGAAGATGATGTTCAAGAACACGATTCTGAGAATCACTGGGAAGGAGCCCGTTTCAGATGGTTATTCAGGCCTACGAGAACGGCTTGACAACATAACTTTTGAAGGGGTTGACCCTAACCCACTTGATAACATTGCAGTTCGAAAGAGGTCAGGTGCAGCAAAGGACTATTTGATAATTGGTCTAGTCACTATCTTGCCATCCATCCCTGTATACATGGTGACTAACCCTTATGTTTCTGGGGTCCTAGTGTTTCTAACTTGGATCTATCGATTTGGATATCCTGCATCCAACAGGATTGCTAAAGGCGCTGGAATGAAACTTGGTGATAGAGACCTTGGCGACGAAATGATGCGCGGCGTATTGGGCTGGTTCTTCAGACTCAACTTGTTACTCTCGTGGGGCACTATTGTATTCAATGTGATTAACTATGCGCAGGTAGATCAACTTCCTCAATTGATTGATTACTACACAACTGGTCTCTGGTTTGCAATGTGGCCCATTGTCTTTGCTATCCTTCTGCTACCACTCTTCGAAGACTTTTCGGTTATTCTATACAAAAGGACTTTCGAATTTGTCTACAGAGTAAAGAAGGAAGAGGCTCCAAGAAAGAAATCAAGCATGATAAAGAACATTATTTCTGCCATATTTGTAGGAATTCTTGTTGCGGGAGCAATCCTTGGTTCAGTGATGGGAGTTACTCTTAGCTTCGCATGGTCCACATTCAGGACAATAATATTCCGACCTGGCGGCGTAGATGAATTTGTGATTGCCATACTCTTCAGCCCAGAGAATAACTTTGATGTGATTGGTCCCGGAATGTGGTCATTGCTTATGTTGCTAATACCCTTTGGTGCCATGCTTCTAACTGGAGTTCTTGGACATCTAATACGAAGCCAATAT
>JAJRWI010000055.1 GCA_024276825.1 archaeon | reverse complement strand
TCCTCCGGGTGGTGCTCCTCCGGGCGGTGCTCCCCCTGGTGGTGCTCCCCCTGGTGGTGCTCCCCCTGGTGGTGCTCCCCCTGGTGGTGCTCCCCCTGGTGGTGCTCCCCCTGGTGGTGCTCCTCCAACAAGCACTGGTCCAAGCGGTGTCCCTACATCTACAGGTTCGAGGGGATCATTGCAAGCAGAGATGCTTGCAGAGATGGAACGGCTCAAAGAACTGATGGGCGATTGATACTCCCCTTCCCCGCTTGGGACAAGCATTATTATCCAGCAGATTAATTCAACAAGCTTTTATCAAGTAATTACTCTTTGTCTGATGAGGCCACAAGATGACAAGAGCAAAACAGAATGCTGCACTAAGCGCATTATCGAGAGTTCCAAAGAGTGGGGTCATTGGCTTGGGGAGTGGTTCTACCATTGTATTTTTTGCTGAGGCGCTCAGCAAGTTGATGAAAGAAGGGCAAGCTGAAATCTCCGTAGTACCAAGTTCATATCAAGCATATATGTTAGCAATTCAATATGGTCTTCCCATTACAAATCTGGATATCAACCCCAATCTTGATCTTACTGTGGATGGTGCAGATGAAGTGGACAAAGAGTTGAACCTCACTAAGGGCGGTGGTGGTGCATTACTCCAAGAGAAGATTGTTGCATCTGCATCCAAGAGTCTTGTTATTATAGTGGATGAATCAAAGCTTGTTGATGCACTAGCTACCAAGTTTCTGATTCCAGTTGAAGTCCTCCCCCTTTCTGTCGGATTAGTGCGTAGAAAACTCTCTGACATGGGAATCATACCCATTCTTCGAGAAGCAGAGAGAAAGATGGGTCCTGTTGTCACTGATAATGGAAATTTCATCCTTGACTTGAAGTTTCCTGAACCCATAAATGATCCCGCAAAAGTTAACATCTAACTCAAGATGATACCGGGCATTATTGAAACAGGCCTATTTATTGGCATGACTGATGAGGTTCATGTGGGAACCGATGACGACTCTTATGTCATCAAAAGGAAATGATGGCGGGCCCGCGCGGATTCGAACCGCGGAATGCCAGCTTAGGAGGCTGGTGCCCTATCCAGACTAGGCCACGGGCCCTCGTTTTGTCGAGTTCAGTATGCAACTTATAGACTCTTCGCTCATGCAATCCTCGCAGTGATGGTCGCTCCTGCCTCTAGAGCATCAACTAATGAGCTGCCCTGCCGTGTCTTGATGCGGATTGAACTCTCGCCGTTTCGTCCAATCACGGTTGTGAAAAGATATGTTTCATCCGCAAATATTTCCACTCTTGTCTTGGCATACTTTCGTCCAGCATATATAGTCACTTTCTCTTTGAATAACTGATAGATATGGGAACAACTTCACCACTACGACCCCTAGGTCGCTCTCGTCTTCCATCATATAAAGGAGCACGACCACTTCGAACAGGCACTATTATTTTCTCGCCACCAAAGCTAAAGATCTCATACTCGAGGGTGCCACTCTCAAACTCACGAATCTCGACCACTGGTCTTGCGAGGTCTCGCTGATTACCTCCCATACCCGTTGGAAGCTTGACTTTAAGGCTCAGGGCTGCGACTCTTGAAACCCTTCCTGCTTCAATATGAATCACAGTATCAACAGTACTGGGCAGCTGTCCAAGCTCGACCCTGCCTCCAAGTATCAGTCGCTGTATTGCATCTATAGCAGAACCTGCATGAACAACCCCTACCATCCCGACTCCTGCAGAACGCAGGTCAGAGTAAGCTTCAAAGTCGGAGTCCTTTCGCAGTTCATCATAGATGACATAATCAGGCCGCACCAGTAACAAGATGTCAGCAGCCTTCTCCATGCTTCCATCAAGGGGTGAATACTGTACGATGTCCTCTGAAACTTGTAGGTCACGAGGCTGTTCAAGCGTCTTTACGACATTCCCCTTTCCACTGTAGAACTCCGCCAAGGCCGCTGCAAAAGTACTCTTTCCAGATCCTGGAGACCCCGAGATAAGGATTCCTTCAGCTCTGGTTTCCAACCTCTTAGTGAGCTTTGGACTGAGATCATAATCATCAATGCTTAGTTTGATGATGGGTCTGATAGCTGAAATCTCCATCTTGTCCGAAAACGGGGGTTTTGCAATGGCAATCCTCAGGTTTCTCAACTGGATGACCGCTGCACCCTCCTCCTCTATCTCGATGAATGAGGCCTTGTCATATCTAGCACTTTCCATGATTGCCTCTGCAAGAATCTCTAACTCCTCATGTGTGAGCAGTCTGTCAGAGAGATCTACCAGTTCCCAGTTTCCTGGCTCTCCTCTCTTCGCTCTGGGTGGGTTATTTTCTACAAGATGTACACTCATGGTATGATCATCAAAAAACTCCTTGAGGGTAATAATATCCTCCTCATAATCATCATATTCTTCACTCACTGGGGGTCACTTCTCCTATTCACCAATTCGATATGTGCAACTTTGTAATAATTGACCTCGCCATTCTGGTCAACAAGAGCAAAGACCAGCTTTTTCCTTGCAGCAGAAGCAGCTTGTATCACGAGATCAAGATTAGTAAGGGATATTGGTATACCCTCTCTCATTACAAACACAAGTTGGTTTGCTGATGAGCTTCCAGGCTTATCACCCCTAGCATACACTCTGAATGTTATACCCCCACCAATTCCTTGTCTGACGGCATAACCTCTGCTTCTCAGGTCTCTAAACACGAGATACTTGACCCATATTTCTGGGTCTCTCGTGATGACCTCATTGACCACATCCTTTGCCATCAGAGAGTTGCCCTGCCTATCAATAATGACTATCCTCTTCCTCTCCAAGAGATGCAAGACCTCGATTGCATTCAACTCAAGAGTATCATCATCCTTGCGAACACCATAGAACCCCTGCTGTGAGATCTTGTCAGCATTATCCCTACCAACATGCCCACACCCTTTGTCATAGACAACTTCTATGGGGGTTTCTAGTATCTCCTCAAGCTCCTGCTCCTCGACAACATCTATGTCATCACTATTCTCTCTATCGTCTGGCAAGTCTGGTCTCCTATACCACTTTTGTCAATAATTGGTTTGAAAAACTCTTCGACACGACCAAACAGCAACTCCTATATTTACCATGAACGAGTCTTGCAATGTGTCAATCGAGAATATCGCAACGCAGCTTCTTGAGTTTCTCGGAAATGCCAGAAAGATTGCAATCCTTGGAATCGGTAATCCCTTGAGATCAGATGATGGTCTCGGTCCTTTCATTATTGAAGGTCTGAGTGTCCGAAACCCTGATGTCTACATAGAGAATGTTGGCTCGGTCCCGGAGGCTTTTGCAAGACCCCTTGCTGAGTTTGGGGCAGAGCGAGTCATAATGATTGATGCTGCAAACATGCAAAAACCGGTTGGTCATGTTGAACTCGTCAAAACGGACAGGATTGGTGGGATAGCAATCAGTACCCACCACATGCCACTCTCGTTCTTGATGATGTACCTTGAGGACTCTACAGGTGGTGAAACCGTTCTTCTGGGGATTCAACCCAAGACTATTGACTTTGGAGAAGGTCTGACTCCAGAGATTGAGAAGGTCGCCCGTAAGATTATTGAAACCCTTAATAGAGTCCTAGAACAACACCTGAGAGGAATCAAGAATGTTTAGAACTATAGAATGGCTAGATGATACAAATGAGGTTCGTCTTGTTGATCAGACAAAACTTCCCCTGATCAAGGCACATATTATTACCTCTAGTCATGAGCGAATTGCTCATGCCATCAAAGTGATGGAAATCAGAGGGGCACCTGCCATTGGTGCCGCTGCCGGAATGGGAATGGCACTTGCTGCTCTTGAGAGCAATGCGAAATCAAAGAACGAACTACTTGCATTTCTACGTAAGGCTGCTAACACACTCAACACTCGTCCCACTGCTGTAAACCTCACATGGGCCACAAGAAGAATGCTCAAGGTCGCAGAGGACGCAGAGGGCGATATAGCCAATATCATCCAACGACTGATTGATGAAGCCAAAGAGATTGCTGAAGAAGACGTCAGGATGTGCAGGAGCATTGGAGAGAACTCTCTCGGACTCATCAAGCCCGGGTTCACAATTCAGACAATCTGTAATGCAGGGTCTCTTGCCACCGTTCATCTTGGTACTGTCGGTGCGGTGATTCGGGTCGCTCATGAGAAATACGATGGTGACATCAAGGTCTATGCTGCTGAAACCCGTCCCCGTCAACAGGGCGCCAGACTCACAGTGTTTGAGATGATGGAGGATGGCATTGACACAACTCTCATCACAGATGGAATGATTGGAACTGTATTCAGAGAGGGCCGAATCGACTGTTGTGTTGTTGGTGCTGACAGAATCCTGAGAACAGGTCATATCATTAACAAAATCGGCACGTATACTATGGCAATCACTGCAAAATATCACAATATCCCGTTCTATGTAGCCGCTCCAACCTCCACCATTGACATGGACACAAATCCAGAAGATGTGGTAATCGAGGAACGTAACGGTGATGAGATCCGTGTCATCAACGGGCAGTACATCACAGTCCCTAATGCCAAAGTGTATAATCCCGCCTTTGACATGACCCCGCCTGAACTCGTCACTGCAATCATCACTGACAAGGGTGTCGTTCATGACCCCACCGAGGAGAAGATGCGTTCCCTGTTTGATTAGGCCATGTCCCAGTCCCGATAGAAGTGCTTAAGAATACAACACACTCGTGTTATTCTGGGCGCGTAGTCTAGTCTGGATAGGGCGCCAGCCTTCGGAGTTGGATGTCCCCGGTTCGAATCCGGGCGCGCCCACCACTACTTCTTTCCAAGCTTCTCGGTCCATACTTCAATGAAGCATTCCAATGATCTATCATAGGTCCTCTCTGCATCAGGAGGAAACAGACAGCCCGGCAGTTCTCTGTGCTTCCAGTGATAATGAAGGCAGTCGCAACAGTATCCCTTTCTTGAACATCCGGGATACGAGCATCCACATCTCTCTAGGTTTCGTTCAACATTGCATATTCTGTCTGTCATGGCATTACCATCCTGTGATATTATCTAAATTCATACCATTAATGAAGTTGTCTAACACCACCTATTTGAACAGTAAGATTCAGAAGAGGAAAAGTTGTTCAAACTTGTCATATCAGTCAGAATTGGAGTCATGGTGGAGAAGCTTGGAGTCTCCGCCTCCACTCTCAGATGATGGGAACGCCCGGGGCTCTTCTCTCCCTCTCTCAGGACACCCGGCGGGCACAGGCGTTACGAAACCTCCCCCAACAGGTCATCCATCTCAAGGAGGGGGCATTCGGCAGTCTATGCACGGGTTTCATCATTTTTTTGTATGATCTTGAATTGTACTCTGTGAATTGTCTATTGGACTAGCGCGTCTGATCCCAGAGGTCAGACGTACGAAAGCCCGAGGGAAGAAGACTTCTCGAG
>JAJRWI010000054.1 GCA_024276825.1 archaeon | reverse complement strand
ATCATCGGCGATTCCAGTAATGCTTTTCAATAAAAAGCCTCGAGTACTTAGAAACAAGGGAAAAAGCTCTTCGATGAGCTCAACTTTGCTGAATAATTGGGCGATATTCGCATCACACGGATTTCTCAGGAATTTTCGAAGTCGCCTTATGAATCTTCTAGTCAGCCAATGGGTATTTAATGCTAAAGCCTTTCTTCCGTCTCTAAAGTCAACAAGTAGCAGTTGATCATCAGTGATAATGAACCCAATCCTTGCTGCATAACGACTTTCAGGGGGAAGATATTCGTTTCTCAGAATATCAGCTTGCTCGCCATTGACTCTTGCAACCATGATTCCCTCAGGCCCGTCCAAGTCATCGTTGTTCCAGTCTTGAATTGGATAGAATAAGAATTGGATATCACGAAAGTCAACATTGATCACTTGACACTTGCGTTTTAGAATTTGCCTGATGGTATCATAGGGATCAATGGCCATAGTATCACCATTGCGTTCTAACACTTATGCTTAGCGAGTCCATATCCGTATGCCTGTTGCAATTTAAGAACAGTGAACCTCAGCAGCATATTTCATATAAGGGTGCATGTATTCAAAATCATTAGAAAATAGGACTGGGATGGAAAAGAATGTCTGGCTTGAAGAAAATGTTGAATCCCGAAGTGACCGCAGTTGTTGGTGTTTCTACGTCAAACCCATTTAGCCCTGGTAATGTGATCTTTCGAAAGCTTTGCTTTGAAAATGGTCTAAAGACATACCCCATTAATCCTAAAGGCGGATTGGTTGAAGGACATAAGGTATACAGATCAATCGAGGAGGCCCCAAGCGATATCGATCTTGTAGTCATATCTGTGCCTGCGAAATATGTGCCCGAAGTGCTTGAGCAATGCGGAGAAAAGGGCATCAAGTCTGTCATTGTGGTTTCTGGTGGTTTCAGCGAAACTGGTGGTACTGGAAAAACATTGCAGCATGAGATTGTTGAGATTGCTAACAAGCACAAGATGACCATGGTAGGACCCAACTGCATTGGAGTCTTTGTACCTGATAGGCTTGATACTTTCTTCCTGCCATCAGAACGTGTGGCCAGACCAAGAAAAGGGACAGTCGCAATCATTTCACAGAGTGGTGGATGGCTTATAGAGCGACTTGAAGAGTTTTCAGGAAGAGATGTGGGAATTGCAGCCGCAGTGTCTATTGGTAATCAAGCACAAACAAAAGTTGCTGATTTCATCGAATTCTTTGGAAAGGAACACTCGGTTAATGTGATCCTTGCATACATTGAAGGTTTTGGTAAAGATGAAGGCAGGCATTTTGTAAAGGTCGCAAGAAAGATCACTCCAAAGAAGCCAATTATTGTGCTCAAGGGAGGGGAGTCAGAGGCCGGACATCGTGCCACAAGAAGTCATACATCATCACTTGCTGGAGATATAGCAATCACCTCAGCAGCATTTCGGCAATGTGGAGTTATTCAGGCAGTTGATGAGGATGAAGTAATGGCCTATTCCAAAGCCTTTTCATTTAAGCCTAAACCCATGAAAGGTCCCAATATTGGTTGCCTGACGGTAAGTGGAGGCCATGGGGTCATTGCATCAGATGAAGCGGATTCCTACGGGCTGATATTCCCCTCATTCAATGAAGAAGAGCAGGCGTTTCTTAGAGAGGTAATGACACCCGCATATCAGGGAATCGCATCATTCAGAAACCCGTGCGACCTGACGGGAAGTGCATCAGACATTGACTATGAGAGAGTACTGGACAGAATGCTCCAATTAGACAAGATTGATGCTGCATTATTGCTTCTCCTGCCATATGCTCCTGGAATATCACTTCAAATTGGGGCTCGTGTGGCTAATGTTGCAAAGGGCTATGATAAAACAGTTGTTGCATATGTGCCCAATCTCAAGAAGTATGAAGTAATTATAAGGGGTTTCGAGCTCAATGGGATTCCCTGCGGCGACACAATAGAAGAAGCAGTTCAAATGCTAAACGGTATTAGAAAATACACAAGATATCTACAGAGAATTGGCGTGGTAAAGTGAGCTCGAAAGAGTTCACTTCTCCTTTCTTGGTGTCACTCTGACAGTTTCGACTTCATTCTCTTCGTAGATCTCTTTCCATTGTTCATCGGTCAGCATCTCTTTCAGAAGTTTTTTGGCACCTCTCCTCATGCGTTCAGTCTTGTATCGTATCCGATGGACTTGAATGGGAACATCAGGGTGATCAAACTCATCCTTCCCATATTTTCTGAGTGTGATCTCCATATAGTTCTTCAATTGCTCCAATTGCTCTTCTATAATATCGCGTTGCTTGTCCAATTCGTAATACTCTTCACATATCTCTTTCATCTCTTCTTCGAACTTGTCATCAAGACTCATCATCGAGACCTCGGTCATTCTAGAGTGCTGTTTATTCGTTAAAACGCTTTTGAGAATGGGGGTTGCTTTTAGTCACCACTTGCCACTTTGATGGGATCGATTCCTAATGACTCGAGAGCTTCAACCAACTCACCAGTTAAGACGAGTTGCCTGGCCTGAAGTTCATCAACAGCACGGGAACCAGTCAGGTACATTGCAATCTTGAGTGATTCGATGTAGAGGTTGAGATCTGCAATCACATCTTCGGTTGTACCCCTGACAGCTGACTTTAACAACGGATGCGCTATTCCCGCAGCTGTTGCACCTAGGCTCAGGACTTTGGCAACATCGACTCCTGTCCGAATGCCACCTGTTGCAATAATGTCAAGATCAGATGCATCTTTCACCATGATTATGCTCAGTGCTGTTGGGATTCCCCAGTCCCAGAACTCAATGCCTAACTGAGCCTTGAGCTCATCATTCTCACGAACTGCTCTGAAATATTCAACGGCAGCCCAGCTTGTGCCGCCAACTCCACCGATATCTACGCCAGCTACTCCAACATTCTCAAGTTCTTGAGCCACCTTGAATGATATTCCGGCGCCGGTTTCTTTCACAATCACAGGCACATCAACTGATTCAACAATAGCGGCAATATTGTCAAGAACACCTTCAGAGTTGCAGTCACCCTCAGGTTGAATCGCCTCTTGCAGCGGATTGAGATGGATTGCCAAGATGTCTGCATCTATCATCTCAATTGCTGATGATGCAAATTCTACATGCGTTGCACCGATGTTTGCAATCACCGGCACTGTTGGGGCATTGTCCCTGATCACTCTGAATGTGTCTGCGAGCGTTGGATCCTCAATTGCTGCCCTCTGACTGCCAACACCAATTGGAATGTGCAATGCTTCAGCCGCTTCAGCAAGGCGTTTGTTGACATCAAGAGTTGCAGGATGTCCGCCTGTCATAGCGGCAATAGCTATGGGAGCATCAGCGCGAAGTCCGAAAAAGTCAATCGTGAGATCAATCTTGTCTTTGTCAATCTCTGGCAGGGCATTATGTATGAATGAAACACACTCGAGCAATGTTGATCTCTGGCACTGTACGTTCTCCTCAAGACATATCTCAATATGCTCTATCTTTCTGCGCTTTGTCTGAATAGCCTCATCAAGAGATTCATCATTCTCTGTAGATATCGATGTTCCCTTTGCCATTGAATGACCCCAGTAGATTGAGGTCGTTTTCATTGATAGAGGTTATGGT
>JAJRWI010000053.1 GCA_024276825.1 archaeon | reverse complement strand
TGATAACAGTCATTTGTGACTCGATGTCTTGAGACAGATCTATTATCAACGCGATACAGTCAGTGTTTCTTGCCAAGGCCAATGACTGCCTACCAATTGTGGTTTCATAACTGCCATCAAACACCCCAGGCAATTCAACAAGCTGAATATTGATGTCCTCAAAATGCATCATTGCTGGAGTGGGTTTTGCAGTGGCAAATGCATAATCTGCAACAGTAAGATCAGCGTTGGTCACCGAGTTGATCAATGTTGACTTCCCACTATTGGTCACACCTACTAGGCAGACTTGTCCAGCACCCTCTTTTCTTATTGCACCCTCATCCGAGCCGCCACGCTTTCGGGCCCGTTCTTGTTCCTTCTGCTTCTCCAGTTTGGCTTTGAGTTGTGCAAGTTTCTTTCGATAATCACCAATCATGCGTTCTGCGCCCTTGTGTCTTGGGGCAAGTGATAGTAACTTCTCGAGTTCTATTATCCGCTGGGCAAGGTCTTCAGTGTCCTCATAGATCTGCCGCTGCTTGTCAAACTCGGGTGACACATTGGTAGGCAAACTCTTCACATCCATTGTTCATTGTCTATGGTCTTCTCTCTTCTCTCAAATACAATCATTATGAAGATTTCCTCACAGTCATAATTCATAGATTATCAATATATGAATTAACATCAAGAATAAACCTCTCTGGATGTGATGGACGGGGGGTTTCAGTGTAATCATGTATCTGTTTCTCAATTTCTCTGCCCTTGGTCATATCATAGATGTATATCCCCTCTGGAACCATGTTCTCCCATTTTGTCCCCTCCTTTGCAATAAAAATCTCACGAGCCTGCCATTGTGATAATAGGTCCTCGAACCCTCCTCTAAATAGATGAATCCCATTAGGCATCTCTGCACTCTGCCCCTGACTAATACTATCAAGGCTATCGACTGCTTTTAATAAGAAATGCGCAATTGATCTCTCATCTGGGGATACTCTTCGAAGTTTGTGACCTTGAAATGATATTTCAACCAAACCATTCTTCTCTAAGACCACAGTGTCAATCACAACATCTCTCCTAAGGCCATTTGAAAGGAAGAGTCCCACATTTATACATCTTGCAACTATGACTGTTTCCTCTGAGTTCCTTCCAGATTTAACACTCGACCTGTCAATTGGTAATGAGTCCAATATAATCACAAAATGACGCGAACTCACAACAATCAAGCAACCTATGCTCCCATGCCTGGTATTCCCGGAAAGCCCGGGATACCCCCTCTGCCCCTCTTTCGTTGCTTGCCTGCATGTTTCATCATTTTCTTCATCTGTTCATACTGCTTCAAGAGTGTTCTAACATCCCTTACGGATGTCCCTGAACCAGCAGCAATCCTCCTGATGCGCGACGATTTAATCAGCTTAGGGTTATCAAGCTCCTCTTTAGTCATCGAGTCCATAATTACCTCAAATTTCTTGAGGTTTTCCTCCTGCAGTTCGGCAATATCACTTGGTAACTGGTACTTGACCCCCAACATTTCTAAGACCTTGTCAAGTGGTCCCATCTTTTTAAACTGCTTCAGCTGTGCCATCATATCAGTGAGAGTAAACTGTCCTTTCATTATCCTGCGAGCAGCATCCTCATCAACCTCAATCTGGGCTTCCTTGACCTTTTCAATCAGCCCTTTGATATCTGACATGCCAAGGAGTCTACCGACAAACTTTGTAGGGTTAAAGGGCTCAATCGCATCCAATCCCTCTCCAGTACAGATGAATTTGATTGGTGCACGAGTTGCTGCAACGGCAGACAAGGCACCGCCTCCCTTTGCACTACCATCAAGCTTGGTGACTATGATTGAACCAACATCTGTGGCCTGATTAAATGCATGTGCTTGGACCCCAGCCTGTTGTCCCAAGGTGCCATCAATCACCAGTATGATCTCTTGGGGCTTGATGGCCTTTGCAATGTCTTTCATCTCCTTTATCAGGGCCGACTCCTCTCTATGTCTTCCAGATGTGTCGACAAGAATAAGTTCAATCCCTTTCTCCTTCATTATCTTGACGCCTTTCTTGGCAAGCTTTACAGCACTCTGTTCATTCTCATCACCATAGACAGGAACATTAGATCTCTTGGCAAGCTGCTCGAGCTGAGCATATGCTCCTGGCCTAAAATTATCTGCACACACTACCCCTGCTTTGATACCCCTTTTCTGGAAGTATCTCGCCAGCTTGGCCACTGTAGTTGTCTTTCCTGATCCCTGTATTCCAATCAGCATAATCACATTGGGTTTTCCAGGATGAATCGTCAAGGGGACTGTCTTCTCACCAAGAAAATATGCAAGTGTGTCCCACACAACACGGACGATATGCTCCCTGCGAGATATGCCTCTTGGCAGAGTTTCATCTAGGGCCTGCCTTTGCACCCTTTCAGTGATTGCCATCACAAGATTGACATCAACATCTGCCACGAGTAACGCTCTCTGAATATCCCTAACCAACTCTTTGACTAGGTCTTCGTCTATCACACTAGCGCCCATAAGCCTCTTCAAGGCAGAATGAAGGGATCGGCCAAGACTCTCCAGTACCAATTCAAATCACCAGTGTTTTACAGCATGTCTTCAGAGATGTTCACATATCAAGTTTCGCCTACGTTATTATTGAACTTTACAGTTCCCAATAGTAACTTCTAAATCTGGAGTCCTTCCTAATTAAAACCCAGGTGACAACTTGCACGAGAAGGACCCCACTGGAAAGATTCGCATTGTGAAAATAAAGGATGGCACAGTTATCGATCATATTCGTGCGGGCCATGCATTGGATGTTCTTAGAATTCTTGGAATCACAGGTAAAGAAGGAAACATTGTCACACTCGCGATGAATATTTCCTCCTCCAAGATTGAACGAAAGGACATTGTGAAGATTGAGGACAGGATTCTCAAAGCGGAGGAATTGGACAGAATTGCACTAGTTGCCCCAGAAGCAACTATCAACCTAATTGAAAACTATGAGGTTGTGCAAAAGAACCGCGTTGAACTCCCCAACATCATCACTGATGTGATCCAATGTACTAATATGAGATGTATCACAAATAAGGAACGTGAGCCAATTCAGGCAAAGTACGAGGTCGTTTCAAAACATCCGACACAACTCAAATGCAAATATTGTTGGACATTGATCAATGAAGATGACATTATTGCACAGTTCTGCTCATAAAAATTGCATTTTGCAAATGCTTTTTAGTAGAATGCAAAACTATAGGTTAGCATCGATTGAAATGGAGTACTCTATATGGCGAGTGACAAGATCGCCGTTATTGGTGATAGGGATACAGTAACAGGTTTCCAAATGGCCGGCGTTCGAATGTGCACGGTCTCTCGGTCGCAAGAAGTTACCCGCTCCACACTGATTGACTACTTTAGAAACCCTGACGTGGGGCTCATAATAATCACAGAATCCTTGGCAAAAGAAGTTGAGGACACAATTCTTGAGATATCTGAAGCCCCCATCCCCGTCATTCTGTTAGTACCTGATAGAACGGGCACTACTGGGGCCTATGAGAAACTACTGAGAGAACTTGTCAGACGGGCAGTGGGTATTGATATCAAGATATGATAATGAAAGAGGTTGTACCAAATGGCTCAAGAAACTGGATATATCGAAAGCATCGCAGGTCCTGTTGTGAAATGTGGTGGTCTCCCCTCAGTGAGAATGTATGAGGTTGTCCGCGTAGGAAAAGAAAAGCTGATTGGCGAAGTGATTGAGGTCAGTGAAGACATATGTACGGTACAGTGCTACGAAGAAACCTCTGGTCTTGCGCCTGGTGAACCTGTGATTACAACAGGCGACACACTATCTGTGGAGCTTGGACCAGGCCTTATTGGATCAATATATGATGGTATTCAGAGACCGCTTCCAGATTTGAGAGATCTCTCTGGTGACTTTATCACCCGTGGTCTAACAGTTGAGGGTCTCGACAAGACCAAGAAATGGAAGTTTCATCCAACTGTCAAAGTAGGGGACAAGGTGATACCCGGCGATATTATCGGTGAAGTCCCTGAAACTGGCATCATTACATCAAAGATTATGATTCCACTTGGCATTGAGGGTGAGATTGTAGAGATTGCAAAGGGCGAGCATACAGTAATAGAAACAATATGCAAGGTAAAGGACTCCCATGATGACATCCATGAAGTGACAATGATGCAGAAGACTCCTGTCCGTGTCGGTCGTCCCTTCAAGGAACGCGTACATCTCAATACTCCCTTGATTACTGGTCAACGTGTCATTGACACTTTCATGCCTCAAGCAAAAGGCGGCACCGGTGCAATTCCAGGTGGATTTGGCACAGGGAAGACTGTGACTCTCCATCAGTTTGCAAAATGGGCTGATGCACAGGTCGTGGTATATGTTGGCTGCGGTGAACGTGGAAATGAGATGACTGAGGCATTAGAGGAATGGCCACATTTGAAAGACCCAAAGTCTGGCCGCCCATTGATGGAGCGTACTGTCCTGATTGCTAATACTTCCAATATGCCAGTCGCAGCCCGTGAGGCATCAATATATGTGGCTGTCACAATCGCAGAGTATTTCCGCGATCAGGGCTATGATGTCGCTCTTATGGCGGACTCCACCTCCCGCTGGGCAGAAGCACTTCGTGAGATCTCAGGTCGTCTGGGTCAATTACCATCTGAAGAGGGATATCCTGCATATCTTGGTTCCCGCCTTGCTCAATTCTATGAACGAGGTGGTCGAGTGAAAGCATTAGGATCTGATGATCGTCTGGGTTCTATCACCCTATGTGGCGCAGTATCCCCTCCAGGTGGCGATTTCTCAGAACCAGTCACTCAAGCAACCCTAAGAATCGTCAAGGTGTTCTGGGCTCTGGACAAGGACCTTGCTGCACGACGTTTCTTCCCTGCAATCAATACACTGACAAGCTATTCATTGTATCATAAGACATTGGAGGCCTGGCATAAAGAACATCTGGGCCCTGACTGGCCCGATCTTGTAAGAGAGGCAATGGCAATACTGCAGAAGGATCAAGAACTGCGTGAGATTGTACAGCTCGTTGGTCCAGACGCACTACCAGAGTCTGAGCGCGCAATCCTTGAAGCGGCAAGAATGATAAAGGAAGACTTTCTCACTCAGAGTGCCCTCCATGAGATTGATACATTCTGCCCAATTGGAAAGACCTACAGAATGCTGAGAATAATCATCAATTTTGCCCGTAAGATGATGAAGGCTGTGCAGATGGGTGTGAGTGTCAGAAGGATTCTGGAGTTCAGTGTGCTTGATAACATTGCCAGAATGAAAATTGCACCTTGGGACTCCTATGATAAGACAATGGACACAATCGAAAAGAAGATGGAACGTGAGTTTCAGTCGCTGTCCTCTGAGATTGAACATCCTGAGATTACAGCCCCCTCGTGATACGTTGCGTTTATCAGATAAGGTGCTTAATCAACCTCAAATGAGTGATCAACACCAACTCGAACGAATTGCAGCAGAGATAAAAACCTGCACAAAATGCCCCCTATATAAGACCCGAAAGAATGCGGTCCCAGGAGAAGGCCCTATAAATGCCCTTCTCATGTTTATTGGGGAAGCACCTGGCGCAAAAGAAGATGAACTCGGCAGACCATTCGTTGGCAGGTCTGGTGAGATCTTGGTTGAGTTACTTGAATCAATATGCCTGACTCGTGAAGAGGTTTTTATCACCTCAATATTGAAGTCAAGACCTCCTAAAAACCGAACTCCTTCTTACTCCGAAATAGCGGCCTGCTTACCATATCTTGAGTCCCAGATGGCTGTAATCAGACCCAAGATCGTAGTTCTTCTTGGTGGCGTTGCAATCTCATCCATAATAGGCCCTTGGCCAGTCAAAGAAGCTCATGGCAAGTTCTATGAGGGCGGCGATTTTACCTTCTTCATGACATACCATCCCGCTGCTGCCTTGAGGTTTCCAAGAATCAAAGAGGTGATGCAGGCAGATTTTCAAGTTCTGCGAAATTAACTCGATTTATGTGGCGGTTAAATTGGCATCTTGCAATTAAAATATGTGATCATCTTGCTCCACCATGCCATTCAAATATTGATGATGTTGCAATTTGACAACCTGCCATTTACTGCATGGTTGGAAAGCATCAGTATAGTGTTAAGTCTATTATTTGCACTTGTCATCAAAGGCTATCTGCTATTCATCCTAATAGGGTTCATGATATATATGACAGGACTGAATGATGGGTTTGCAAAAACACTGATCACGATAGGCGTCATCATCTACTTTGTTGGACCATTCGTAATCAGTCAATTGGCACAACGATATGGGGCCACTGCTCCCACAGTTGAGAGTGCAATGAATATCTGGAATGCTCTCTTCAACATGAGTGAGTCCGACTTTATTGGCACCCTAATCCTGCTCGGCGATATGTTAATGTATGTTGGATTATTAGCTGGTGCGATATTATATTTCGTGCCGTCATCAAACGAGTTGAAAACACGTGGCCAATCTCTAATTGTACGTTCATTAATGATGTTCCCTGTCATGAGCTTTTTTTACATCACAACACTGATTTAGCTCCTAATTGACTCGGTCGTAATTCTTTTAACAAGACCCTCCTTTAATTTCAAAACCAGACCAAAAGGTCAGTTGTTGGCGGTCTTTGCCATGTCAAGAGAATCATCAATAGTATATAGAACGGTAACCGATGTTCGTGGCCCACTTCTTATTATCGAAAACACTCACAATGTTGCATATAACGAGGTTGTACGCATTCATTCCCCCTCTGGCGATACCCTCACGGGAACAGTTCTAGAAACAGGCCGCGGTCGCGCTATTATTCAGGTTTTTGAAGGCACAAGTGGTCTTGATACCGACCTGACATCTATTAGGTTTACTGGTGAAACACTGAAACTGCCAGTTTCAACTGAGATCCTAGGACGAGTACTTGATGGTTCTGGGCGTCCCTTAGATAAAGGTCCTCCATTGACTGCTGAGGATCACTGGGACATCTATGGATCCCCCATCAACCCCTATGCTCGTCAATATCCCCGCCAGCCCATTCAGACAGGTCTCTCTGTAATTGACGGTCTTAACACTCTTGTGAGAGGCCAAAAGCTCCCAATCTTTTCTGGTTCTGGCCTACCACATAATCGAGTTGCTGCACAGATTGTCAGACAGGCCAAGATTCCTGGTGAGGAGGGTGACTTTGCAATTGTGTTTGGTGCTATGGGCATAACCGCAACTGAGGCACAATACTTTATGAACTCCTTTGAGGAAACAGGTGCTCTCGAACACACTGCACTGTTTCTAAATCTGGCAAACGACCCTGCAATTGAGAGAATTATCACCCCAAGGGCTGCCCTTACTGCTGCTGAATATCTCGCTTACGAGTCAGATATGCACGTACTGGTCATTCTCACTGACATGACAAATTATGCAGAAGCACTGCGAGAGATTAGTGCCGCACGCTCGGAGGTTCCTGGCCGTAGAGGTTACCAAGGCTATCTATATACAGACCTGAGCTTAATCTATGAGCGGGCTGGTCGTATCAAGGGTCGAAGGGGCACAATCACTCAGATGCCAATCCTGTCCATGCCTCAGGATGACATGACCCATCCCATTCCTGACCTCTCAGGCTATATCACTGAAGGTCAGATGATTGTATCGAGAGGACTTCATAGGCGCGGTATCTATCCTCCTATTGACCCTGGACCATCCCTGAGCAGACTGATGAAAGAAGGGATTGGTGAGGGTATGACCCGTTTCGACCACAAGGAGATTCAAGCACAATTATACTATGCTTACTCTGAAGGGCGAGACCTTCGTGACTTGGTTGCTGTTGTTGGGTCTGAAGCATTGACCGAACGTGACCAGAAGTATCTCAAATTTGCAGATAAGTTCGAACAGGAATTCATCAATCAGGGAGAATATGAGGACCGGTCATTTGAGCAGACCCTAGATATTGGCTGGAACTTATTGAGTGCGTTTCCAGAGCGAGAATTGAAAAGATGCGACCCTTCAACAATTGCATGGGCAAAGGAGAGAGGAGTCTACAGTCCAAAGTGATAGGTCTTCATATTGTAAGACTCGGTAATTCTCAGAAGTGGTCAAGATCAGCCTAATTTGGCACACAAAACGCCGTTCTTAATAATCCCTGTAACATGCTATATTGCATAATAAAGTGACAAAGAACCACATTAGTCACTGGAGCAATCAATTTGAAATGATCAATCACTGCCGATGCCATGGTGAAGATAGTGATCTCTCTCCTTCTTGCTGCCAAAGCTTCTCAGGCCTTGTGTGCGCAATTGTGTCTTGATTGCCCTTGCTTCCTTTCGTGTGATCTCGCCCCGTTTTAAAAGATAGTCGACGATTTCAACAGCCTGTTCCTCAGTGTCACAACGCCTGATATAATCAATCACACTGGGTACGAAATGGGTTTGGGGTTGTTCAGACTCTTCTTCCATAGTACGAACACCGTCAATTTTGAGTTTTTGAGTGCCATCATTCTCCAGCTCCTCTGAAAGAGCCGGAAAGAGATCTCTGAACTCTCGATGGTTAGACATTGCTATCACCAGATTATGGCATCAATGTATTTCCGTATTCACTCATATCTCGAATTTATGCCTTATAATCCTAAGCGTAATGGATTATTCATCTCATCTTGGGTTCATTTTGATGAATTTCCATGGCAATTCTCCCTCTAACCTGTCTTGATCATTTGCTATTGAGAAGAAGGCAATCCCCGTTTTCTTCTCTGCTCTCCTCCACCCTGCAAGGCCACCATGCTTAGCCGCAATCTCAATCACTGGACCTATTCGTCTGTCTGCTAGAGAGAGGGATGCCTGAATCCGTGCCCTTCTTGGATCAAGACTCTCAATCCGTGTCCGAGGCACATTATGTAGGCCTGAACTGACAATCTTCATCTTCTCTCTAATCTCTTCAATGGGTGGCTGTGCGATGCGTTCGTATCGAGTGTGGGCCTTTGGGATGAATGGATTCACACTTACAATCACACGAAGTCCTGTGACCTTGGCAATCTCCCTCACCTGTTCAGCAATTGCTCTGACATCCTCATCTGTCTCATCAGGCAGTCCGATTATATAGTATAACTTCAATGACCTGTAACCCACTCTTACAGCTAACTTAGATGTCCTCAGGATGTCCTCATTGTCTAATCCCTTCCCAACTGTTGCTCTCAGCAAATCCGTCCCAGTTTCAGGTGCAATCGTCAGGGTTCTCTGCCCGCCTTGAATTAATGTTACTAAGAGTTCCTCAGTGACCGAATCTGCTCGTAATGATGGTACAGACAACTGAAGTCCCTGATTTACAATCCACTCTGCAAACTCTTCTAATCCATCAAGGTCGCCAAGTGATGATGCTATGAGTGATATCTTATTGACTTGTGTGGCCCTCACTCCCTCTCTGACAATCTCTTTCAGCCTACCCAGCGACCTCACTCGTCTTGGTCTACATATATGCCCAACGAGACAAAACTTGCAGGCGTGTCCACAACCTCTCGCAACCTCGACAAGAAATGACCTTCCAAACACCGGTTCCAGAACCGACCCCTCCGGCACATCTGGAACTATTTGCTGTATTGGATGCTCCACACTGTTCAGATCTCTCACATATACACGTTCAACGATTTCTGGTTCTCTTGATGGAACATAGACCCCTTTGATATCAGAAATGTCATCAAGTGCCAGTTGGCGCGATTTGGCATTCGCTACAGAATCAATGATTGAATGAATGACGTAGTCGCCTTCGCCTATGACAAAAGCATCAATAAAATCAACATATGGCTCGGGATTGGCACTCACAACTGGCCCACCCATGATCACAATGGGGTCATTCTCTGTCCTTTCCTTGGCATTAATCTTGATTGACCCTGTTTCTAACATCTGCAGAACGCCAATAATGTCTTCCTCATAAGTCAGTGAAAACCCAATTATGTGGTTCTTCCGCAACTCTCGTCCCGACTCAACTGAATGAATGGGGGATGCCGTGTCATACCTGAAGTATCTCTCACATGAAGTGTCATCTCTCTGATTAATGGTGCAGTAGAAAAGATGGGTGGCTAGACCCGTCATGCCTGCTCTATATGTCGATGGATAACAATAACCAAAGAGAACATCCACTGAACGGATGTCCTTGATCACTGCATTCAATTCCTGCAATAACTCTGGTGACAAGATCCTACACTCACCAAGGTCAGTCGACGCCAAGGTCGACGGTCCTCTTTTGCTGCACACTTAAAACCAATCTATGAGGGGGGATATCGCGATCAACTATCACACCAACACCCGTTCTTGAGTCATTATATACCACTACCCCTGGCGACAGAAGAGTTCCAATTCCCGTCTTCACATTGTCCCCGATGACTGCCCCCATTTTGCGTCTCCCCGTATTCTCCCTTCGACCCTTCACAGTGACAAGTATTGATCTATTATCGTGGCGTAGATTTGCTGTTATTGTGCCTGCCCCAAAGTTGACCTTCTTGCCTATTATGGAGTCACCGACGTATGACAGGTGCCCTATGCTGGACTCCTCCATTACTATGGAGTTTTTCACTTCCACTGCATTACCGACTTTTACTCCCCTGACGAGATATGTATGTGGCCTGATATAGCAGTTTGGACCAACCACCGAGCCCTCCCCAATATATACAGGTCCCTGAATATATGCACCACTTCGGATAATAGCCCCTGCCTCTACTACCACATTGCCCTTAATCACGGCCCCTTCCTCAACCTCTCCCTCTATTCTTCGCTGCTGATTCTCCAGAATTAACCGGTTCACTTCAAGCAGGTCCCATGGCCTACCAACATCTACCCACCAAGTAGGAATTGTGAAGGCGCCAACACGTCCTCTCTTGATTAGCATCATTATGGAGTCTGTTATCTCCAATTCTCCCCTCTTGGAAACCACTGTTCTATCAATTGCATCCCATAACTCATCCGTGACACAATATATCCCCGCGTTTGCCAAGTTCCCAACATTTAGATCTGGACTGGGCTTCTCTATTAGATCAATGGCCATATCATTTTCCACTTTGACGATCCCAAAATTGGAAGGACTGCTTACTGGATATACTGACATAGTCAAGTCAAATGAGCCTTTATTATGAAACACAATCAAGTCTGAGATGGCACCACCATCAGTCATAACATCTCCATAGACTAACAGAATTGGGTCGCCGCCAGCAAAATCCCTTGCATATCCAGCAGCATGTGCGGTTCCTCTTCTCTCCTTTTGAAAGGTATAACTAATACTCATTTTGCCCCAGTCTTTACTATCAATGGCTTCTTTGAGCTTGTTAGCATGATATCCATAGACAATCAAGACCTCACTTATTCCCGCCTTCTGTAATCCCAATAAGGTGTGAAATATGAGCGGACGCCCTCCTGCGGGGAGTAGGTGTTTTGGGTAATATGCCGATAGTGGCAACATTCGGGTTGAATCGCCTGCGGCCAATATTGCTGCTTTTTTCATGATAAGTCCCATGTAATCAGAGGATAATGACCAATATGAGTTTGACTCCATTGTGAATCCGCACTAATATTCATTATTACTCATTTTTGCACATGGCGCGGTGGAAGACTGCGACATAACAACAATGAACTGCGATAGATTTATATAGTTTAATATTAAATAAAACCAGGATGTTGTGATGCTGCCTCGGGCCATCGCAATGACAAAAAGTAGGTGATAAAAAAATGATGTCAGACGAGGAACTTGCTCAAGAGCTAAAGGACATGAAACTAACAAAGAGCCAGATGATTGTGCTGGACATCCTCCGCAGCAGCGGCAGAGATGGAGTCACACCCAAGCAACTCTTAGACAAGGTGTCTTTCGCCCCTAGAACAGTCCGTTATGCACTTAGGAAGCTCCTGAAGAAGAAATTGATCAAACGCGTGCCTTGCTTGCAAGATATGCGTCAATGGATCTATGTCCCAGCCTAATAGCTTGGGATATATTCGTGAGTGATTCTCACATTATCTAACGATACTAGGCGAAGTCCATGATTGCAGGAATAGACAATGATGGGCTGTCGAACCTAGGGGGTCACGCCGTGGATGCTGTGTTGATACTAACTGGCGCAAAGGCTGTAGAAGCTGTGAGGGCTCTCAATGATGAAAGTCGAAGACAGATTCTACATGCACTCAGAGCACGGACAATGTCAACATCAGAGATCTGTGAGTTCCTAGGTCGTCAAGGGTCATCAAAAGAGGTCAAACCTCAAACAGTGCGTTATCATTTGAAGATGCTAGAACAGAGCGGCCTAATTCGACAAGATGGATTTGCTCCTGCTGGAAATGGTGATACGCACATAATGCAAAAGCTATGGCGTGCAACAGCTGAGTCCATCTTTATTGCAACAGGTAGCATGGAAGATCTACCCGAACGCCCACCAAAGGACATTGAGCAGAGTCTTGACCTAGTGAAGACACTCAGAATATTAGGTTTTGAGATCTCTAATTATGAAGAAATGGTAAAACTTGCTGAACAATATGTAGAAAGAGACAATCTATTGAAAAAAGGACGCGATCGAGCAAAGAAGATATTGAATAAGGCAGATCAGATTGACCCCGCACTGTACATGATTCTCCTCAAGATTCTCAGCATAATAACCCTTGATAACACAGATTATAGCCGCTACCTAGAACTCGACCGTGAGATAATTGAACGTTTTCGAAAGGCCTTTCAAACAGGTCGTGGTGCCAATCCAGAGGTCTACTAACTGAATCAACCTAAGCGGTACTCAGTTTCTAGCAACCTCTTGATTCGACCAGCAATCTTCGGCCCGACCCCTTTTACTTTTTGTAGTTCTTTAACTGAAGCATTAAAGACTCTTCCTAAGGTCCCAAACTCATTCAATAATGCCCTCGATATGACCGTATCAACACCTGGAAACCCTGCAAGTATATACTCTAAGGTCTCTGCGTCAGTAGCCTTGCCCTCTGTGGGTCTTGTACGTGGCATTCTTCTCTCACTAATCTGTTCAAGATGTGCAAGACGATAAAGCACATTTGCAGTTTCCCTCGAATCTCTTGTCCACAGTATCGGAATTCTGAGTCGAATGGCAATAGATGCAAGAGCTCCGTAGATTGAAGCAGGGTTCACGGCTCTAAGGCCTACGAGTTGCTCCCCTTCTATTATCAACACGGGCCGCAAATAGGTTGATCTGAGGGCAGACAATTGGCCAAAGAGGCGACCATCAATCAATGATTGCACAAAATCCCCTGTTTCTTTTCTCTCCACTGCAACCTCGTCAGAAATGATATAGTCTCCCACATTAAGGCTCTCACTAGTTATTTTAACATCCAGTTTGGCCAACTCTCGCGGGACACCAGTTGGCAACTCCCTGGAATCCACAATGATTTGTATCCTGCTCTCACTACCCATGACCTGCTTTTCTTCTCTTGTCCCAGAACCCAGCTCTGCCTCTTCTCGAGTGTCCTCTTGATCTATGAAATGATCTAGCCTAGTCTGCTCTCTCTCATCTCCACCAACCTCCTCAAGGGCCTTGGGCATCCTTTTCAGCTTTGAAATCACGCTCCAATGGTAGAACTCATCATGTGTGTCCTTAGCCACAAAAATCACAACTCTACCAGGTGCATGTCTTCCAGTTCGCCCCCTCCGCTGAATATATGGCACGACCGATGGGACACAATCATAGAATATCACTAGGTTGCACTCTGGAATATCGAGACCCTCCTCTCCCACCTGAGTGGCCACTAGAACATTGTATTCGTTGTTTCTGAACCCATCAAGCACCTTCACTTGCTTTCTCTGACTGAATCCCTTATCACCAGTCTTAGAACTTTGACCAATGAAACGACTGGCTCTTACATCAGGCAGGGTTTCCAAAGTTCTAACAACCTCGGATGCAGTATCACGGAATCTTGTGAAGATCAATATTCTAGAGTCTAGGTCTATCGATAACTGTTCATTTACTATCTCCAATAGCAGGTCCGCCTTAGGATGTCGGTGTCCCTTTTCGATGAGTACCTCTAAGAGCCTCTCAAATTGCCTGAACTCATCACGCGATACCAAGTCTTTGACTCCCTTTGAGCCCTTCTTGTTTCTTATTTCCTCGTAGACCCCTTGAATATACCTCAATGTTGGCGTGAGACCTTGTGTACCAATAAACTCCAAGAGGTGTACAATTCTAAGAGCGGCAGTGAGGTTCCGAATAATGAGATAAAGATGCCTGGGTGGTTTTGTATAACTCCCAATCTCACGTCTTACATTTCTTTGGAGTTCCAATATCTCTCTCTTGCTTAATCGATGACCGCTTGGTACAGAATAACCGTATTTTCGAATTGGATTGAGATAGTCTTCTAATAATGAATAAAGCAGATCCCTGAGGGTTTCAATCTCTGGTGTGAGAGTGATATATTGTACATTAGTGTCAATTGAAACAATATACTCTTTTACATCTGGACTTTTCTCAGTTCTTGCCTCCACAGCTTCAAGTTTCAGGTTCCCACATACCCTTTTGATGTGTTCTGAATCATGACCAGGTGAAGCGGTCAAACCAAGACTTCGTTGATGAAGCCCCTGCTTTTCATATATCTCTGCAATGAATGTGTAAGCATAGTTCCCAACACCACGATGCGCCTCATCATAGACAATCAACGACACATCACTCAAATCATAACTGCCTTGAATCAGGTCATTTTGAAGTGCCTGCGGCGTCATCACAATAATCTTTGCTTGATTCCATTGTTCCCTTCTCTTTTCTGGTGAGTCCTGACCAGTTAGACAGATGATTTCATTCTTACTCAGACTGACGGTCCTTCTAAGGAATCTTGCCTGCTGATCAACAAGAGGCCTGGAGGGAGCCAAGAAAAGGACCTTTGAGTCTGGATATTCAGTCAGCCGTTTTGCAGCGACAAGTGCGGCTATGACAGTCTTTCCAAGGCCAGTACTCAAAACTATCAGAGTGTCCTTCTCATTAGCTATCTCTGCTAGATTCACCTGGTATGCCCTGTATACAATGCTTTCCTCCCGAATCAGTGGCATATTCACAAATTTCTGTTTCATTTGGCTCCCTCTTACTAATCAAAGACTGTTATTCTTCACATCATAATACACACTGATAATAATAATCATCTACACTATTTGACATGCAAGGAGTAAATAGCGATGACGAGTGTAGAACCAATGCCCACTATTGAAGCTGAACTATACGAACTGAGCATGCCTGGACGTCTGCTTGGAAAAGAGGTGCTGGACAGCCGGGCGAGACGAATCGGCATTGTGAGAAGTATTCGCATCTCTCTTCATCCTTTTAGATCAGAACTGATAGTAAAGGGTGCCGAAGTGGAATTCCCAATTGACTTTGACAAGATTGAGGCAGTTGGCACTGTTGTGCAACTCTCCACAGTTGTTAAGGATGCAGAAGAAATCGAGGTACATGATGTCATCCGTCTACAGAAAGAGGTCCTTGATGACATTCGTGCATATCTTGGCAATCGATAATGAGGGCCGTATGCTTTCGAAGGGATTAATAGTGACTTCGAAAGATATTCTAATCTCTCTATGAAGGGAGATGTTTCCATGACCCTCTCAGTAGAAGAACTTGCCAAGATGATTGATCACACAGCACTCAAGGCCGATACCAAGAGGAGTAAAATCAAGCAGTTATGTGAAGAGGCACTCACCTATGAATTTGGAGCAGTATGCATCAATTCTATTCATGTTGAATATGCTGCAGAGTTGTTGAAGAACTCAGATGTCAAGGTCTGCTGTGTAGTAGGATTCCCCCTAGGTACAAACCTGTCCTCGGTAAAAGCATTTGAGGCCAAAGAGGCAGTTCGTCTAGGCGCGGAAGAGATTGATATGGTGATGAATGTTGGCGCTCTTCGTGATGGCAATATTGAACTTGTGCAATCTGATATTGAGGCAGTTGTTCGAGCATCTGGTGATGCCCATGTCAAGGTCATTCTTGAAACTGGCCTGCTGATTGATGATCAGAAACGAGAAGCATGTCGGATTGCAAGGAAGGCCGGTGCCCATTTTGTGAAGACATCTACAGGTTTTGGTCCAATGGGCGCCACACCCTATGACGTGAAATTGATGAGAGAGGTCGTGGGTTCAACCATGGGTGTGAAAGCTGCTGGTGGGATAAGAACATTCAAGGACGCTCTGATAATGATCGATGCAGGGGCCAATCGACTGGGGACGAGTTCAGGAGTGTCTATCATTGAGGACTACAGATGGGCACGATATAGTACCTCATGGATGCAGCCAGAAAAGCCATGCTGGAGATGCCCTAGTAGGGCTGCCAACCTTAACAAGCAACCAAAGGATGTGTATCTGTGGTACAAACAACGATGCATAACATGTCCCCATAGAGATGAGAACATCTTTAATGATTAGGAGGTCAATGCCATGTCTGAATTCAACTTCAAAATTCTGCGTGTTTCACTTACAGATAATAAGACCTTGACCGAACATCTGTCCCCAGAGATAATGTTTCGCTTTCTAGGTGGTCGTGGGCTTGGAGTCAAACTCATCTATGATGAACTAAAGAGTGGTGTTGATCCTCTATCACCCGATAATATACTAATATTTGCAGTTGGTCCTCTCACTGCAACATCCGTTCCAACCGCTGGACGTTTTGTAGTAATCACCAAATCTCCACTCACAGGCACAATATTTGATTCTCACTGTGGTGGGTACTTTGGCGCTCAACTCAGAAAGGCTGGTTATGTCGCAATAGTGATTCATGGAAGGTCTTCAACGCCTGCATACCTATGGATTGATGATGATAAGGTTGAGATCAAAGACGCAACCCACTTGTGGGGTCTTGACACCTACGAAACCACTGATCGGCTTCTAGATGAAACAGGTCCCAAAGCACAAGTGGCCTGCATAGGCCCTGCTGGCGAGAATGGGGTCAAGCTTGCAGCAATAATCAATGACAAGCACCGAGCCGCGGGTCGTGGTGGTGTTGGTGCAGTCATGGGCTCAAAGGGCCTTAAGGCCGTAGTAGTAAAAGGATCAAAGAGTCCCAGTGTGTCTGACGAAGACAGTCTGGAATCAGCGGTGAAGCGTGCACGCCTTTTGATTAAGAAGAATCCAGTCACAAACAAGGCACTGCCTGTTTATGGCACTGCGGTTCTTGTCAATCTCATAAACGAGTTTGGAATGTTGCCCACACATAATTTTCAGGAAGGCACATTCAACGATGCGGAGGGCGTATCTGGAGAAAAAATACTCGAACGACTGCTGGTCAAGACTTATCGGTGTCATGGGTGTCCCATTGGATGTGGTCGCATCACACGAGTGAATGATATTGAGATTGGTGGACCTGAGTATGAAACCGTCTGGGCTTTTGGTCCGCAGTGCGGTATCAATGACCTCGAAACAATCACACTCGCAAATCATAAGTGTAACCTCTATGGTCTCGATACAATCTCGGTGGGAAGCACAATCGGTTGTGCAATAGAACTAACTGAAAAGGGGCTTATGGAGTCCCAACTTCACTTTGGCCAAATTGAAGGATTACTCGATATGATTGATGCAATTGCATATAAACGGGGCCTGGGTGCAGAACTGGCCGAAGGGTCTCGATCGCTAGCGGAGAAGCACGGCGCACCTGAATTATCAATGCATGTCAAAGGTCTCGAGATTCCAGCTTATGATCCCCGTGGAGCCCAGGGGCATGCATTGGGCTATGCGACATCAAATCGTGGTGGCTGTCACCTACGCTCTTACATGATAGGCCCAGAGGTCATGGGCTCGCCCGTTCGACTTGATAGGGACAGGACTGAAGGAAAACCAGAACTTGTGATATTGTACCAAAACCTCTCGGCTGCAATGGACTCTCTCGTCGTTTGTAGATTTACAAACTTTGCTTGGACGATTGATGACTATGCTGATATGATAAGTGCAGCTATGGGAATCCCAATCGGTGGCGACGAATTCCTTAAGATTGGTGAGCGCATATGGACTCTGGAGCGGTTGTTCAATGTTCGCGAAGGACTCACTGCAGCTGACGACCGGCTTCCTAAACGTTTCTTCAAGCCCCTCCCAGAGGGCGGGTCCCGAAACCGTGTTGTTCATCTTGATGAACTCCTTCCGAAGTATTACCAACTTCGCAAATGGGACGAGAAGGGCATACCGACAAAGGCCCTCATATCAGAATTAGAGATCGGATGATGTTTCTAGACAACTTGAAGGCCTACAGTCCTATCGACGTAGTTATTAAATCAACTTCAAGTCAGGCACATAGAGCGTATTGGAGTCGATAGAACTGGCACGAAAAGGTAGAGGTCGTAGAAAGTTCCGAAGAGGCCATGCTCCATATCTTGCAAGGATACGACTCTACTGGTGTGACCATTGCAATGTTCCTCTTGTTGATGAAACTCAATGTGCTGTCTGCGGTTCAAAGTCCCGAAAGGTGGAACTCTCACCTCCCGGCGATCCGTTTCCTGCCATGTATGGTCACATTTCCAAAGCGGTTGATGCAATTGACTCACAATTTGGTCAAGGGATAGGGCAACACATCCTACCACATGATAAGACCATAGTGTTCAACAAAGTGTCCTCCCTAGATGTTATGTTTGAAGTGGTGGTGGACGGACACATCATAGGCAAGCTTCGATATGATATTAAATCCCTAAATTACAAGTTCATTCTCTCGCTGGAGGGCGGAAGAAGACTTAGTCAAGTCAGTAAACGAAAGTGGGTGTCTTGTCACAATGAGGTGCTGCCGTATTTGAAAAAGGGAGTCAACCTCATGGTTCCTGGCATTGCTGGCTGTGACTCTGATATTCAGGTGAATGACGAGGTCTGGTTGATCGACTCGTCTGGGACTGTATTTGGCGTAGGAATTGCAAGGATGAGCGGCAGTGAGATGGCTCGTGAAGAGAAGGGATATGCAGTCAAGATACGTGAAGTGGATGCCCCAAGACCGCCGTCAATAAACCCAAGATTGGCGAGTTGGGATGATGCAGTAAAGGCGAATATAAACCATCTTCAAAAGATAGAAGATGAATCCATTGGATTCATTAAGAGGTTGATCAATAGATACAATCTGCCTGTTGTAGTTGGTTTCAGCGGTGGCAAGGACTCGCTTGTTGTGTACCTTCTTGTAGAAAAGGCAACTGAAGAAAGTCCAAAGATATTCTTCATGAACACGGGCATTGAGTTTCCCGAAACCGTTCAGCATGTTTATGAATTTGCAGAGAAGCATGATGCTGAGATCATTGGTTATGATGCTGGTGACCAATTCTGGGACTCCCTGCAAGAATTCGGCCCTCCTGCTCGTGATTTTCGATGGTGCTGCAAAGTCCTCAAACTTGGGCCTGCATCAGCATCAATCGCTGAGATTCTTGGGGGAGAAGTACTCACATTCATGGGTCAGAGAAAGCTGGAGTCATTCCAACGCTCAATAGAACCAAGAGTGACTAGAAATCCATGGGTTCAGGGACAGCTCTCTGCAAACCCAATTCAAAACTGGAATGCACTGGAAGTGTGGCTGTATATATTCAAAGAAGGCGAGGCTTACAACCCCCTATACAACAGCGGCTATACACGCATGGGTTGCTATCTGTGTCCTTCATCTCCCCTTGCTGAGATTGAGCGCATACAGAATACTCATCCAGAACTGTATAATAGATGGATAAACACGCTCTCCGAATGGGCAAGATCCCATGAGTTCCCTCAAGAATGGATTGACTATGGCTTTTGGAGATGGAAACATCTGCCTGGGGGCCAACAGAACCTAGCAGCTCAGCTTGGACTGGAGATTCGCCCAGTACGACAGGGTGTAGAAGGTCAACTGCAACTGTCTATTGCAAAGGGAGTTTCCCCATGCAAGGCTGCTGCCTACAGTCTTGAGGGCCAATTCTCAATGGGCTTAGACTTGACTAGAATCGCTGATATTATGCATATCTTTGGCAAATCAAAGGTGTCTGAAGAACTTGGCGCCATAAGAGTCAAGGGCAATGGGTATTCAATAATCCTCTTCAGTTCTGGTTCTCTAGTGATTCGAGGCGAGGACCCATCTAGGATTGAGAAGATTGCAGGACAGATCGAACATGCAGTTAGAAGGTCTCTATTCTGTCAAGGATGTGGTTCCTGTATTCCCAAGTGCTCACAGAATGCTCTCTCCCTTGATAACAACAAAATAGCAGTGGATTCTGAGTTATGTACTCGTTGTCTGAAGTGTGACCGCTGGCCTTGCCCCACATATCTTGAGTAAAGCACTAAAAACATCAGCTGATTATCATTTTCATCCAGAAGCTTAATTACTGACATCAGTCGAATAAAGCCCAATCAATCTGAGAAAAATATGGGATGCAAGAAACATGCTCAGTGCGATATCATTCAAGATATACGAGTTTCGAAAGTACTTCGTGCTGAGTCTAGTAATATCTATGCTTGCAATCCCTATAGCCGACTTTTTTGTAATTGAGCGTGATAGAAACCGAAATGAGATGTACGGAGAGGCATTCTGGATCTATGGGTTCAATGTCTATAATTGGACTGATCACGACCTCGCACAGGCAATGGGTGGTGAATGGAATGATGGTTATCACACACTTCCAGAATATCTGGGAAACATAACCTATGAGTATCCCGTCTTTGGTCTGATATTCTTTGCAATAGCTACAGGGCTGTTTCCAGGCGTGCATGGGCTGCAACATCTATGGGTCAATTTCATACTCGTTCTTGTGTTCAACTTAAACCTAGCATTGATAGCCATATTACTCCGTGATAAGATTTACACTACCAACTGGGCAAGAATGTTCTTTGCTGGATACTATGTATATGGGTTGATCATGTCCGCTGGCGGTGGCAAGTTAGAACCCATTGTTGACTGCCTGTTCCTGATGGCACTTGTATTGAGAAAGGAGGGCCAGATGGGTAAGTCCATGTTTGTACTTGGACTGTCAATACAAACAAAGATATACTCTGCAGTTGCCCTACCTCTCCTATTCATTGAGGCACCTATTTCCATTTTCTGGTTCTTTGTTTCCACACTACTGACAGTTATCCCATTTGCATTCTTGGGTGCAAGCTTTAACTCGCTGATGGGGCATTTCGTAAACTCAACTGAATACTCCCCCTACCCAGTGAATCCCCTGTATCCCGGATTATTCTTTGGCACTCCAGACCCTGTATCGCCCACCACATCATCATATATGTGGGCTCCCGCATTGATACCTCTGGCAATATATGTAGCATTTATGCTATATACTGTCCCGCTCTATTTTCCAAAGAAGGCCGAATTCACGTCTGCCAACTTTCGTGAAAAGATAAACCTCTTGAAGCCATTGTATGTCTATCTATTGCCATCCATGTTATTTGCTTTCCAATGGGTCATGCCTTGGTATCTTTTCTGGCTAGGACCCATGATAATGTTCTTTGAGAAGGATGAACATGCAGTTGGATATCTCAAAGAACTGACTGTGATTGGCTTCCTATACGCCTTTGGAGTTGTCTGCAACTGGCCATACTTCATCAGTGGCCCACTCCCAGACTTTCTGATACACTTCCCACATGGCTGGCTGACAATTCTGGGATTTGGCTTTCTGGCAGTGCTTGTATTCATTGCCTATGTCATTTGGAAAAAACTGTTTGAGCGAAGAGAACAAAAGATGCGATTGATCAAAGAGGCAGAAGCCCGGGGTGAATTGATATTCTAAAAATGTTCATCTTGCAGTCCCATTCTCACGATAGAAGTCAATAATCCTCTTCCTGATCAATGTTGAAGAGCAGAGACCATCTGCATCTTTCTTCTCAAGTCTGACAATTTCAGTTGTCAGTCCTCTCCTTTTGCACTCGCCCTGAATCCTCTCTATGTTGGCCTTTTGATCGTAGCCCAATGCCAATATATCTGGTTTGATATCAATCACAACTCTTGATTGGTCATCTGTGTCATATCCAACAATTGCTCTATCAACCATCTTGAGAGACTCTACAATCTTCTTGCGTTGTTCGGCAGGGAAAACTGGAGGTGCACCTCTCTCCTTCAAAATGGTATTATCTCTTGCAATAACCACAATGACCTCCCCATCTGCGCCTGCTAACTCTCTCGCCTGTTCGAGGTATGCAATATGACCTAAATGAAGAATGTCAAACTTACCTGCTACAAGCACTCTTTTGCCCGGCATATCCGACTGCCCCTTACTCAGTCCTCGTCAACTGCAAGGAATTCCAGTCCCTCTTCTATTACCTCGATACGCCTTTTTGTCTTTGTGATCTGACTCACATGGACAATTCCATTTATCTCCAGTTGCATCAATGCCCGATTCAGCTCTGCGTCACTAGGTTCAGAGCCCATCTGCTTTTTTAGTATTCTAACAAGCTCATCATCAAGAATTACGCCATGCCTTTTCTGAATAATGGACACTATCACATTTCTCAATGGTAATGCATTCCATGGTGCCATAGTTATTACCTCTAACGACTAGATCACTCCTGGTCTCTCAGAACCTATCTCTGAGGTCTGTCTAAGTTCGGCATTCATTCGCTCATAGTGTTGAAGCACTTCTTTTGTGACTGATGGATGAATAGACTTCAAAGCAGCTAAAAAGTGTCGCATATATACCATATCCGCATCAAGACTCTCTCTAAGAGCAAGCATGCCTGCCTCCCTGCATAGCCCCTCAATATCTCCACCAACGTAGTATTCGGTCTTTTGTACTAATTCATCGATGTTGACATCATCAGCAAGCGGCATTTTTGCGGTGTATATCTTGAATATCTCTTTCCTGCTGGCAGCATCAGGTGGGGCAATATAGACAAATCTATCAAACCTTCCGCTTCGCAATAATGCTCTGTCAAGAAGTTCTGGCCGATTTGTGGCTGCAAGAACAACAACGTCTTTCATTGACTCGAGCCCATCCATCTCTGTCAGCAGCTGACTTATCACTCTCTCAGTGACATGACTGTCGCCAATACTTCGGCCTCTTATGGGGGCAATAGCATCAATCTCATCAAAGAACACCATGGCAGGGGCCGCGGTACGAGCCTTTCGAAACACCTCGCGAATGGCCTTCTCACTCTCCCCAACCCACTTTGACAATAGCTCTGGCCCCTTGACGCTGATAAAGTTGGCCTCGCTCTCGGTGGCTACCGCCCTGGCCATCAGGGTTTTTCCACAGCCAGGTGGTCCGAAGATCAGAACTCCTTTGGGGGGTGTGATTCCAACTCTCTTGAATGCCTCAGGTTTTCTTAGGGGCCATTCAACAACCTCAATGAGCTCTTGCTTTGCCTGTTCAAGCCCGCCTATGTCATCCCAGTGAACATCAGGAATCTCAATGAAGACCTCTCTGATTGCCGAGGGCTGTATCTCACGTAGGGCGCCTAAGAAATCATCATTGTTGACCTCTAGTTTCTCGAGGACCTCTTGAGGTATCTCTTCCTCATCCAAATTGATCTCTGGTAGATACCGCCTAAGAGCTTTCATTGCAGCCTCACGACATAATGCATGCAAGTCTGCTCCAACAAACCCATGTGTTATCTTGGCCAAGTGCTGCAAGTCCACCTTTCCACTACCTTCCGCTGTGAGAGGCATTCCTCTTGAGTGAATCTGAAGGATTTCATACCTTCCCTTCTCATCTGGTACTCCAATCTCAATCTCTCTATCAAAGCGGCCAGGCCTTCGGAGGGCTGGGTCAAGGGCATTGACTCGGTTTGTCGCTCCTATTACAATTACTTCTCCTCGTCCCTTTAATCCATCCATGATTGCGAGCAGTTGAGCCACAACTCTTCGTTCAACCTCACCCTGTACATCCTCTCGTTTGGGAGCAATAGCATCAAGCTCATCTATGAAGAGAATGCTTGGGGCGTTGTTCTCAGCGTCTTCGAAGATCTTTCTCAACTTTTGTTCAGACTCGCCATAGAACTTTGACATGATCTCCGGTCCGTTTATGTGTATAAAATGAGCCTCAGACTCGTTGGCGACTGCTTTGGCCATGAGCGTCTTCCCAGTTCCGGGTGGGCCATGAAGAATCAGTCCACGTGGGGGATCAATTCCAAGTCGCTTGAAAAGCTCGGGATGCCTCATGGGGAGTTCTACCATCTCCCGTATTCTCTGAATCTGTTCCGACAATCCACCTATTTCTTCATATGTGACCTGTGATGTACCTGCAATGTCCCCAGTGACCTTCTCAGCAATAGTCAGGATGGTTGAATGCTGGACAACAACAGTTCCCGATGGTTTGATAGAAGTGACCTTGAATGGAATTGCTCTGCCAAGAATGGGGATGAAGACAGTATCATGAAGGGTCACTGGGCAATTGAGCAGCTTTCTCTTTACAAACTCTTCAAACCTTGGTTCTGGCTTGATTGGAACAGAGGTCGGTGCCAGAGTGATATTTCTTGCTGGGTCCTCGTTGGCTTTTGTGACTATGACTTTCTCACTAAGACTGACTCCTGCATTTCTTCTTATTCTACCATCCATTCTGATGATGTCCTTTCCCTTATCCCCTTGATATGCTGGCCATGCGATTGCAGCAGTAGTTCTCTTTCCCTTGATTTGTACAATATCGCCTGTTCTGACTCCAAGCTTCTCCATTGATATGGTGTCAATTCTGACTATATACCTTCCAATGTCTCTATGTTCGGCCTCTGCGACCTTAAGAATAATTTCCGTCAATACCTCAAACCAGCCTCCATGTTTCCATTTGGTCTATGAGTGAGTTTGAATTTATTGGTAGTTTTCTTTAAGATTCAAAACCTCTTTGACAATGAACTATTGTCAGTATGAATGTCTTTAAGGTCTTCGAAATGGCTTAATACTTTTTAGACTTGCAGTGATGTAGGCTTCCTTTAATCTAATTATCGTCCAAGAATGGGCAGAATTGGCGCGTAAGAGTCATCACATTCTAGATAACATCTCAACTTCTACCTGAGCCACTCCTTCAATAGCCATGATAGCGGCCTCGATGTCATTAGGGCCCCCAAGTGACTCGTCTCTTGCAACATTCATCCTAATGGCCTTCAGACCAAATGCAATTGGTACGATCTCATTGGCCCTTACATCAGTCCCCTCGGGCACTGCTCCTTTAATCTTTTCAATTAGCTCCTCAAGGTCAACATCGACATCCTCTGGCATAATCCTCAGTGTAATTATAACTCTGGCCAACTGATACACCTCTTTGAATTTATGGCCCCTCGAAACCACAGTTCTGGCATGTATATTTGTTAGAAAACAGTCTACACTTTTCACATCGCCAGATGGTAAATGCTCCACAGGAGGGGCATTGAAACTTCACACTGTTCTCCTGCGGCGAGATTGAACAATGACATGATGTACATCTAATTGCTTTAATTGTCACAGATAATCACCAATCTAAGTGGATTAGGAGCATCTCATGCCCACTAATGAGCCATTATAAAGATACCGAAGCGTAGATGGACAACAGAAACTAGTCTTATTCTTCGTGCCAATTTATATGCGATTTGTGTTAGAATCATATTGTCAGACAAGAGGTGACGCTGATGGGAACTCAACTTGGTGATATAATCGAATCAGAAGTTATCTCATTGACTGATCTGAATAACAAGTCTATTGCAATTGATGCTTTCAACACACTCTATCAATTCTTAGCAATCATTAGACAGCCTGATGGTACCCCTTTGAAGGATCGGTCTGGTCGCCTCACAAGCCATCTAAGTGGTCTGTTCTATCGAAACACCAACCTAATTGAACATGGAATACGTTTGGTTTACGTGTTCGATGGTGAACCCCATGAATTGAAATCCAAAGAGATTGAGAGAAGACGCAAGAAACGTGAAGACGCACGGGCCAAGTGGGAACTTGCATTGGAGGAGGGTCGTATTGAGGATGCGCGCCGGGCTGCTCAAGCAAGCTCAAAGCTCACTGATGAGATAATTCAGGAGAGCAAAGAACTTCTCACTGCCATGGGCATCCCTGTGATTCAAGCCCCATCTGAAGGAGAGGCATTGGCTGCCCAGATGGCTAAGGAAGGTATTGTCTGGGCTAGTGCAAGTCAAGACTTTGACTCGCTGCTGTATGACTGCCCCCGTATGGTTCGAAATCTTTCTATTACTGGTCGTCGTAGAGTAGCAAGATCAAGGTCATACAAGACAATACATCCAGAGCTCATAGAATTGACAACAAATCTGAAAAGGCTGGGCTTGACCCGTGAACAATTGGTTGACATTGCAATTCTCATTGGAACTGACTATAATGCACGAATCAAGGGGATTGGACCAAAGACGGCTCTGAAACTGATGAAGCAATATGGATCTATTGAGAAAATAGTGGTTGAAAAGGGCATAGTGCTTGATTTTCCATACAATGAGATTCGAAAAATATTCCTAGAACCACCAACTATTGAGATTGATCCCATCAAATGGCCCGAGCCACAACCTGACACTATATTTGATATTCTCTGCACACAACATGATTTTGGTGAAGAACGTGTGAACAGGGCGACTCAACGTTTGCTTGATGCCTTTGACAAGTCAATGTATCAGAGTTCACTCAGCGAGTTCTTCTAACCTTGAATCATTCCTGCATTCTTCTATAGAAGTTTAATAACACATATGATTCATGACTGTCAGACGAAATCATGCTGGTTTACTGACCTAATGACAAATATAAAATATGAAAGAGAGAATCCGAATGGGGTGGTCAAGACCCAACCTCTTCAGAACAAGTGTGGTTATATTTCATGAAGAAAAGAATGACTGCAATCAGGGCATCAATTGCAGACGTTATTGATGGTGAGTTCATTAAAGACCCAGATAGCTCATATGTGATATCTCCATTTGGGGTTCAAATAAGAAGAGCCGCGTTTGTTGCATTTGTTGTTCGTACCTATTCTAAGCCTGGTGAATTTGCAAGCATCACACTAGATGATGGTACTGAAACAATACAAGCAAAGGCTTGGAGTACTGATAGACGCAAGGTCGATTTACTGTCAGCAGTCGAAAACAACAAGCTTGTATTGCTAATCGGCCGAATCAAACAATATAATGATGATGTGTATGTGGACCCTGAGATAATCCGGGAGGTGTCAGACCCTAATCTCATGACACTCCATCTGCTATTGCGATATCAGACAATTCTGTCCCAGACTGGTGTGCATTATTCTCCTGCCAGCGAGCCTCAGATGACCCTCTCCGAACCAGCAGTTTCAGAACTTGGCACATCTGAACCCTCGGAATATTCTGGCCCTCTTATTCGTCAGATATTGAAGTTCATCAAGCAACACGGCAGTGTCAATGGAGTGTCTATAGACGAGATAATCGACTTTTTCATGGAGCGCGGATTTGAGAAGGATGACATCCAGATGAAGGTCTTAGATCTACAGGACCGTGAGGAAATAGAAGAAGTTGGAATAGGAAAATATGTCCCATCATCTCGATAATAATCAGTCGGAGCAGAAGATTCAATAGTATATGGGAGAGAGAAAGAATCATGGACGATTACGAGAGTCTCCTGGATCGGGCACGGGCTCAAGTACCAGATGATGCATTCCGCCGTTCTGGAGAACGATTTCAGGTGCCAGAGGTACAATTAATGGTACAAGGTAACAGGACCATTTGGCAGAACTTTCAAGAGATAATCACAGTACTCAACCGTCCTGGCAAAGAGGTCATGAAGTTTGTTGCTGGTCAGTTAGCAACAGCTGGTACCTTTGAGGGAAGCACTGCAGTGTTTCAGGGAAAATTCACTCCCGATGTAGTGGAAGAGGTACTGAATCGATACATCAACTCTTATGTCAAATGTCCAGTCTGTTCCAGACCTGACACTTCAATAGTCAAAGAGAAACAGGTATACTATCTATCCTGTTCTGCCTGTGGTGCAAAAACATCAATCAGACCGATCTAAATTGGATTCCATGGCATTATCAAAAAAGATGTGTGGGGTCATTACTATTACAGGGAGCCAAAAACAAAATCGGGTATACGTAAAGGTTCATGATCACAAGCCGCATTATATGGTTGCTCTGTGTGATGAAAACCTATTGGGAAAGACTCTATCAAAGGGCGAGATAAAGTTCGTTATCAGTGAGGAATTTTATGGTGGCACTCTGATGGGATTAGAAGAGTGTCTTACTCATTTTAAAAAGGCAACGATTGTAAATCTCATTGGCAAACATGCTGTTCAGATGGCAATCGATGCGGGTTATGTCCATCAACAAGCCGTGATATATATCGATGGGCATCCACATGCTCAATGGGTGCGACTATAAAGAGTCCATCTCACTAATGTTGATGCCTACCGCCGCCTTGACACAGGCCCTCCTCTCCAAGAGCTCGACTCTCACCTCTGATGTATCTCTCTATTGCCTTGTGAGCAACATTATCACTAGTCCTTATTACAGAGATGCCCAACTGCTGACAGATCATGAATGGTCTCATTCCCATTCCACTAGTGAGAAGCACACTCACACCATTCTGTGCGAGCAGGTTTACAGGTCCGGCACAACTGCTGTGCGGGACATTCGGAATTGTCTGAACATCAACAATCTCATCATCTTCTAACGATGCAATTAGAAAATATTGTGTATGTCCAAAATGGCCACTAATGGGGCTCTCTAGCCCATTATCACTATCAATTGGTATTGCAATTTTCTCTATAGTCATTTTATTTTTTCAACTCCTATCTGGTCCATTTGAAATCCGTTGATCCACACCTTGGACATGGTTGTTCATAGCCCTCTGTTGTAGCTGCAGTTTCTCCACAGTTCACACACTCAAGATGGCCTGTACCATCAGCCAACACATATCTACCCCCCTCAATTCTGAGCACACATCCCTCAACAAGACCTGTTGCTATCTTTCGTCTGGCTGAGGTAAGGACCCTATTGAACGTAGGCTGGCTTATTTTCATCTCATCACTTGCGTTTCTCTGACTCATCTGCAAATAATCTGCAAGACGAATCGCCTCAAGCTCATCCACTGTGATCAGAATCTCTCTGAGTTCTCTTGCTGGGATTCCTGCAGGCTTAAATATTGACACAGGTGGTTCTCTTGAAACAATCCTGTGTCTTTTTCGTCGTGGCATGAACTGAATATGGATTCATAACAAGAAAAGAGTTATGGAAGGACTTTTTCACTAATCATTCATGTTTTAAAGACTCATGCATAAAAATGGCCAGTTGATATAGATGCCAGCACCCTGTTACCTCTGCGGCAAAGAGTCGGTTGTTGATGGTCTTTGCATAGATTGCTATCGCAAGGAATATCCCCTAGTGGAACTTCCAGATAGGCTTGAAATGACCGTATGCAAGCGGTGTGGTGCTGTAAAGATTCCCGGCGGGTGGAAACAACTCCCAATCACTGTTGTAGAACCAGATGATGTCAGACAACATCAGCTCAAAATCCTCCTTGACAGCGCAATCAGTCAGACTATTAAGACATATGAGGTTGGATACACAAGTGTAGTTGCTCGTGATCGGGTCATAAACGTCACAATTGATGTCTATGGGTCTTCCCATGTGCAGGTTCCCAAGAAATCTGAAGTTCATGAAGTCGAGGTAAGAGTCAATTATGGCATTTGCAACAGCTGTTCATCATTGAGTGGGGGATACTATGAAGCAATACTGCAAATCAGAGCTGACAACCGTCCGGTGACAGAACGAGAGGAGGATCAAATATCTGAGATTGTTGAACACATGACTATCCAAGAACATCCTAAAGATGTTCATGCCTTTGTGAGTGGAATATCCCGTGACAAATATGGGATTGATTTTTGGATTGGCTCAGAGCACCTCTGTAGAAAGATTGCTGATGAGATACAATCTCAATTTCTAGCAAGCCGCAAGGAGAACTACAAGCTAGTGGGGCAAGAGAAGGGTGGAAGGGACAAATTCAGGGTCACAATAATGCTACGTCTGCCCCAATACACCGTGGGCGACTTTATCATAGTTGTGGGAAGGCCTTGCCAAGTTGATGCAATGGGAAAAAGCGGACTGACGTGTTATGATCTGAAAGACCGCTCTCAATTCACAGTTCACCAGAAGAGTTCCAAATGGCAAACCATCCAATTCATGGCTCCTTCATCCTCCAAAAGGCGCTTCATGATACTCTCTCGAGCCTATGGTCAGCCTGTTCAACTGATGGATTCTGAGTCATTCGAGATGATTGAGATGGACTCCGAGATAATCAACGACTCATATCAGGCTGGCGATACAATTGAAGTGATATTCTTTGATGAATTTGGTCACCTTCCAGTATCAAGGTGACAAATACATTGAATCCAAAATACTCAGTTATTAAATGAGAATAGTCAGATTCAGCAAGTTTCAGCCAGTTTCACAGCAGTCAATAGCTAATGCTTAAATGCAGTCATTTTCTCTTTCTATTCAAAGACTCGAGATTTTATCGAGTTTAGCTAAAAATGGATGATTATTTTGGTTCGAAAAGGGAAAGGACGAGGTCAACGGGCCCCACAAACAGGGGATGAACCAGTCCGAGTCAGGGTTCCAAACCCTGATGAGGGCGAGATGTTCGGAATCATAATTCAAATGTTAGGTTACGATCGTGTTCGTGTGAGATGTGAGGATGGCAATATTCGTGTGGGACGTATCCCTGGGCGGATGAAGAAGCGGGTCTGGATGAGGATTGGTGATACTGTGCTGATTGTTCCATGGGACTTTCAAGAGGATCAAAAATGCGATGTGGTTCATCGCTATCGCGGTAATGAACTCGACTGGCTTCAGAAACGTGGAATCCTAAAAATGTTTTAACTGTAACCTGCTAATACTTCACATTAGACTAATTAAACTCCAGTAATCGTGTATGGGGAAGTGTGATCTTTAGACCATGAAACGTGTTGATACTAAGCGTAGACTCATTGACTCTAAGCTTGAAAGCCGAAAGATGCGACGCAAAGATATAGACGACTTCAAAGTAGTAGAGGGAGTAATAGATCCACCTACACTCAAAATATTATACAGGCTTCTCAACAAGGGCGTAATCTCACGTCTGTTTGGGGCAATTAGCACTGGAAAAGAAGCCAATGTCTACCGCGGCGAAGACCAAGATGGATATCCCCTTGCGGTTAAGATATATCGGATGACCACTGCTGAAACTGACTTCATGCTAGAATACATTCAAGGAGACCCTAGATTTAGAAGAGTGAAAAGGCGGAGTAGAGCTCTCATTCCACTCTGGGCACGCAAGGAGTACCTGAATCTAAAGAGGTACTATGATGTTGGTGTGCGGGTCCCTAAACCATTAGCTATTGAAAGAAATGTTCTCGTGATGGAGTTCATTGGAAACATAGAGAGTAAATTACCCGCCCCATTGATTCGTCAGGTGAAAATTCCTTCCCCTGTGGAAACATTTAACCAGATTATTGAGATGATAGAACTTGGATATACTAAGGCAGAGTTAGTCCATGCAGACCTTAGCGAGTTCAACATACTCTGGCTTGATGAACCAATATTCATTGATGTATCACAGGCAGTATTGAAGTCACATGAGAAAGCAAAGCGATATCTATTTCGCGATATTAAAAATGTGGCTAACTATTTCAGAAGACTTGGAGTTGAAACCGAAGATCCCAAAATAATCACCGAACATATCCTGTCTGTAGGTGAGAGTGAATAAAGATGCTTTATCGTGAAACCATTAGGGTTCCAGCAGAAAGAGTTGGAGTCATTGTTGGACACAAGGGCCGAGTCAAGAGAAGGATTGAAAAACTGACAAACACTATACTGACAATAGACTCCAGCGGAGTTGTCACAATAACAAACCCCCTAGACACAGAAGACCCTGTCCTTGCATGGAAAGCACGGGACATAGTCAAGGCAATAGCCCGCGGCTTTAGCCCAAAGAATGCATTGACACTAATAGACGAAGATGCCCGCCTTATTGTGATCTCGCTCAGAGAGATTGTTGGAAACTCACCAAATCAACAGAAACGGGTTGCTGGCCGCATAATCGGAATGAATGGACGGACCCGAAGAGTGATTGAGCAGACTACAGAAACTCTTGTTTCAGTCTATGGGAAAACAGTATCAATAATTGGCACTGACCCCGGATTAGAATATGCACAACGAGCTGTTCAGATGTTGATCAATGGTGCCCCCCACAGTACTGTGTACTCGTGGCTTGAGCGGATGCGTCGCGAACTGAACAGAAGAAAGGCTGAGATCTGGGAATCTGACTTCTACTAGAAAGACTGCATAATGACTTGCTATACTTGGTCAATAACACTCGGCATTGTCATTTGTTATCATTATGACCAAATTTAGCGAATCTATCTTATCCAAACTTTATGTAATACCCGCTCTAATATCGTAATATGCACTACTCTGAAGATGGAGTAGAATGACCGAAGCTTCATTAGTGGGCACTGAATTCACTAGCATCTCAGTAGCCGAGTTCTTTTACAGAAACAGACAAATGGTGGGATTTGGAAATCCTACTCAGGCAGTGTACTCCACAATCAGAGAACTTGTTGAAAACAGTCTTGATGCCTGTGAAGATGCCAAAATCCTGCCCGAAATCAATGTCATTATTCGTAGGGAGTCATCCGACCTCTTGCTAATTGAGGTGTCAGACAATGGCCCTGGAATGCCATACCAGTTTGTTCCAGAAGCATTTGGGAAAGTACTATTCGGTAGCAAGTATGGACTTCGCCACAAACGAGGCACCTTTGGTCTTGGAGTGACAATGGCGGTTCTTTATGGCCAATTGACCACTAATTACCCAGCAACAATTATCACAAAACATGGTCAAGGTGAAGCCAATGAATTCAGACTTCTTGTAGACATAAAGAACAACACTCCTATAATAGAGTATAGCGGTCCCAATTCATCGCACTCAATTGGGACCAAAGTCACCCTAAAGATACGTGGGGACCTCAAGCGGTCCAAACTAAGGATTACAGAATATCTTCGTCTTACATCGGTGTCCACTCCTCATGCTCAAATAACCCTCCTAATAGATGACAATCCACCAATCCAGTTTGGTAGATATTCGAAAATGATTCCAACTCCTCCCAGAATATCTAGACCCCATCCCCGATCAGCCGATATCGAGTTATTGCATCATTTGATCTCTAACAACAACTCAATGACTCTCAAAGCATTTCTCGTGGACACATTTCAAAAGTGTGGCACAAAAACAGCGACACGCTTTCTGCATTTTCTCTCACTTAATCCCAATCGCACGACTGAATCACTGACTCGTGATGAGATAGTTCGAATCAGTAACGCCCTCCGTAATTATAATGGTTTTGACAAACCCGAGAGCCAGTGTTTAAGTCCAATTGGCAAAGACTCTCTTATGGAGGCTCTGAACAGACTATATCCCTCTGCATCCATCAAGTATGAAATCCGGGGTCCATTTGAGTGGAATGGGCATCCTACAATTCTTGAAGGCGCGGTAGTAATAACAGACTCGACCCCTGCTGAAAACCCCTCTCTAATCCGCTTTGCAAACAAGGTGCCTTTGCTTTATGATGCCAGTGATGATGTTCTCACATTGGCAATGAAACGGATCAACTGGAATAGATATGGTGTGGATACTAACTCTCAAGTGCTACTGTTTGTAAACCTGTGTTCTACAAGAATTCCCTACAGGGAAGCCGGTAAACAGTCAATCGCAGCAATCCCTGCAATTCAGTCAGAGGCAGAGCTTCTCTTCAAGACCCTCGGAAGAGCGATAAAAAGAGAATCATCTAGCATAAGGCGGTCAAAGCGTAATGCGAGGAAGATGCGAGAGTTCTCAAAATACTTCAGATTAATAGCAAGATATGGTGCCCTTTTAGCAAGTGTTGAGACTACTCCTGACACATCCAAGCTTGTAGAGTCTCTCTTTGAGGTGAAATGATATGTCCAAAGGAACATCAATTGATGCATTAACCCGTATTGGTCAAGACATAGTAGAATCAATAATGGCTGGCAGGTTTCCCGTATTCGACATTCCAGACAGACGAACTGGCAACATAATCTTCGATACTGACGAGCAGGAGTATGTCATAGGACCGACAAGCGTAAGGCGCGACTCAAGTAACATTCGCCATGTCAAGAGTTTTGCTCAATTGGTCTGGGTGGCATCATTTGCAAAAGAACTTCTCAAGAACAATCGTACCAGTTCACTACGAGATCTCTACTACTCCAGTGAGGCATTTGACATTGAGTTTGCAGATCAAGCCGAGTCTGACCGCATTGTGGGAGACCTCGAGTGTCTGACGGGACTTCCAAGAGAGGAGTTCGGGATTTTTCCTGAGGAACGATCCTCCATATTTGGTCGTGTGACAATGCAGTACACAGTAAAGGGCTATGAGGGGAAGACTGTGGACCTGACAATCAGCCCTGACGGTCTTCCTATTGGTCCCGCCTTAATGACTGCAGAACCACTTGACTGTAAGGCCGAGTTAATCCTAGCAGTTGAATCTGGTGGCATGTTCTCCAGACTAATAGAAACTCGTGCATGGGAACGATTCAATGCGGTCCTAGTTCAATTGGGCGGCCAACCACCGCGTGCGACTCGTAGGTTGATACGAAGACTTCACAAGACTCTGGACCTTCCAGTGTACATCTTTACTGATGGTGACCCCTGGGGAATGCATATTGCACGAGTAATCATGTCAGGCAGCGCAAACTCTGCACATATACGCGAGCTGACGGTTCCAACTGCCAAATGGATGGGAGTCACTGCTGACGATATTGTTTCATACTCACTACCTTCAGAACCAATGACAAATGCAGACCTCAAACGTCTTGACGAGCTAAAAAATGATGTCCGCTACAATAGTTCTGAATGGTTACATCATATTAATGCATTCAAGGACATTCGAATGAAGGCTGAACAACAGGCATTTAGTAGATACGGAATTGACTATGTTGTGGACACATACCTTGCTGACAAACTGCCCTGAATCACTTCATGAACAGTAGAAGATATGCAACCGCAGTATAGGCAATAATCGCCTGAATCAGTATCAGAATAATCACGTTCTTTTTCTCGGTAATCTTCTTTGAGAGATATGGGAATAGCCAATACATGGTGAATGGTCCGACAACTTCCAATGTACCATCATCCCTCGGAGTGGCGAATTTGACATACTCGATGCCTTTCTTCTTGACATAAATTCTGTATAGCAAATACATGATGAAGTTAATCAAGAAGGGTATGTACATGATAATTGCCATGCGGTCCATGTTTCCAAGAATGAGCGATGCTGCTATGGTGGCCCCCATCGGTAGTCTTCCTACATCACCTGGCAAGACCTTGGCTGGATACTTGTTGAACCACAAAAATGCAAGTGAAGCACCAAGTAGGGCAGCAGCCACTATCGCAGCATCCATCTCATTTTGAGCAATTGTGTCTATATTCAGAAGGGGCTTAGCCACCAGATAGATGATGATCGCAGATGAGTTTATGCACACCAAACCCGCTTCTAGTCCGTTCATTCCCCCGTACATGTTTGTAGAGTCAATGATGAATGTCATCATCAATGGGATGACTATCAAGGGATAAATGATTCCCAAGTCAAAAGTCCCAATTAATGGTATTGACATTGTTGTGGTTCCCACATTCAGTGCCATCATTGGAATTGATGCGAGCATGGGCATTATGATCTTTATTCGATTACTAAAGTCAAGATTGTCATCAAGCAGCCCAATCATTCCTGCCATCAAGATTGAAACCAGAGATGCAAGCAGCCCAATATTCACCTGTCCATGTTCAATGAATGTGGTCGCTCCAATTATTACCAGAAGAGTTGTGACTATTGCGAACAGTAGGACAAACCCTCCTCCCTTTGGAATTGAGGGCTTGTTGGGCTTATGGACATCGACCCCACAAATTCCTCTGGCCTTAAGCATTCTGATTGCTGCGGGCAATATAGAAAACACCGCAATGAAAGAGATTATGAGGGCAAGAATGATCTGGATCAATGTATACTCACCTGACCTGTATGCATTTTCACTCCATTTTACACTTTTCGATGGACAAATCTCGTTTTCTACATGTTGGTGCGTGCGTTGTACGACAGAAACTATTTTAACAGTCTAGATGTTGAAGCGGAACGTTCGCGGAGCACACAGTTCCATAGTTGACGCGAAATCCGTAGAGCACTGGTGATTCATATTGAGTCTGTTACAGAGACGAATGACAACCCTCACATTACTGACACTACTCTTGGTTAGTGGTGTGATGGTGACAACCCCCGAAACAACGTTTAATGCACAAACCACACCTGATGCTGCAAAGCCTATACAGTCTTTGTCTGAGTCATCCTTGAATCTATCCATTCCATACGTAGACAAGCATTATGGCTTTGCTGATGGTATAATCGACCCTTGGGAATATGCCTATAATTATACAGACCCAATCACTGGTATCACCGTGTATATGGAACATAATTCAACAATGTTGTACGTGGGCCTGTCAGCACCCACGTCAGGATGGATTGCTCTCAGCTGGAAGAACTCGACAGGTGTTTTTACTGACTCGGGTTTAAACCAGAGTGATATCATCTATGGATTTGCTCCTGGCACTCCACACACCACAATCGAAAGGGTCACGGGAGAAGAGGCAGTCACAGTGCACTATGTTCTCTCTCTCAGAAATGGAACAGTTATTGAAGAGGGAAACATCCCTGACATCACATCAACCACCCCTCTCAATGACGAGAAGCTTCTCGAGAAGTTCAAAGAGGCAATAATTGGAATGCGAGTAGGAGAAGTCCGTCATTTTATAATCCCCGCTGAATATGCTTACAACTCCAAGGACCATCCCTTCTATGGCTATGATCTTGAATATGAGATTACGCTACTCCGAATTAACGGCAATCATGACAACCCTGCAGATGCAAGCAGAATTGAATACCGCGAAGGCTTTGGAACAGGTACATTCACTTACATTGACGATACCAATCAGACTCGCGTGGTGGAGGCAAATGCAACTGATGACGGTCTTACAACCCAAATTGAATATATTATCAGACTGAACAGCACAGACCTTCAAGACATTGCTCTCACAAACTCGACAACTCTCCAGTATCCAATGATTCTACTATTCGGCCAAAATGATGCATTCAATGAACTGCCTGTTCATCACACTCCCTGGTCGACTCCCCTTATGATGCAACTTGTCCCCAATGCACCCCCAACACTAATTGTTGAAAGTCCTGAACAAGACTCAACCATTGGCATTGTCACCACATTGAAACTCAATGCTACTGATAACACATTAGTGAGAAGGGTATGGTACAAGTTCGATGATGAGGACTGGACAGAAATATTTTATGATTTCAAGAGTGATCTGTGGGTAGAGAGCTTAGACCTTTCAAGTTATGAAACCGGCCCTCATACAATTTGGTTCAATGCAACAGACCCCTCCAATCGCACCTCTGTCACTTTTGTGAATGTGACCATAGATTACCCGTTCCAACCATTAAATGGGATGAAGCTGACGATTAAGCGCGAGATACATACGCAGACCTATCACTCTACTGATGTCCGTGATATGTTCACAATCCGTAATAATGGGTCTGTTCCAATTAATGCAATTGATGTATTTCTGCCAATGAAATGGTCATCGTATTTCTTATCGCTTACGGCGATTGATGACGATGATGTTGAACTGCAAATTGAAAGACTTCCAGACTACAATGACTTCATGCATTGGCGGGTTTATTTCGCAGAGCCTGTAGGATTTCAAGCAAGATACTCATTCACTACCCATTTCTACATGCACTCATTACATCAACTGATTGATTTTGAAAACGAGGGGTACGAGATCCGTTTTCTGAAGTATCCAGTTCTTCCATACACTATCCACTCATTCAGTTTTGGAATGGAATTCAGAAGCGGCGACAGGATGACAGGATCCCTTCCAGAAGTACAGAAAGAAAATGTTGCACCAATGACAGTGGAAGAGTTCTCCACAACAATGGAGTCTTTCACGCCCTTGATTGTTGCAAACAAGCTCACAAGAATTACTATTGACCCTTGGGGCTGGATTCACTATTATGAAGAAGTTTCACTGAACAATATAGGCCCAGCAAAAGAACTCACAATGAAGTATGACATCCCCGCGTACACAACTAACATTGTTGTTTACGATCAGGTTGGAATACTCGCACGTTCAATGCCATCATCGGAACGACTCTTCAATGAAACCGCAAATCTCATCATAAATCTAAAGTCGGACCGTTTTGGTGATGATGGACTATACCCTCATTACAAATACACATTCTTTATTGAATTCGACTTACAGATAGACCATTATCAGACTGGCAATACAATTAAGTTTCCACAAAGTACTATGGACAACCTTCTCGTTCAGAAACACACCATTGACATCGTCGTACCAATCTCTGTCAGTGTGAATCAGATATCTGACAACTATCGTTTACTCTATGGTGTGTTTGACAACACTTTCCAATACATTGTCTATAACACTACTTCGATGAACCCTGCTGAAATATTACTGACATACTCACTCGCATCTGGAATTGTTGCACGACCCATGGCGTTTGCAGTGATTATCGGTCTGATAGCCGCTGCTTACGTTTCAATTCGAAAGGTCGAGATTGAAGAAGCTACAATAACAACTCCAGTTAGTGATGCTTCAACTCCTGCAAAGAGAGTGTCTGCCCCTCCAAGTCTGTTGAAAGAGTTTGCAACTCTCTACTCTAAGAAGGTAGCATTGAACATGGACCTCGAGAAACTTGACACCTCTCGCCGACGGGGCAAGATCAAAAAACGTGAGTATATGATTCGTGAAAAAGACATCAAGAGGCAACTTCAAGAGATTGAATCAAAGCTACCCTCTCTTAAGGACGAATTGATGCGCTATGGATCACGGTACCGCGATATGATAGCCCATCTTGAGCTTCAGGAGGAGCGCATCGAAGGTGCCAAAGCTGGTCTTCGCCAACTGCTTATCAGGAAGAAAAAGCAGAAGATTAGTCGTGTGGCATTCGAACGCACCCGAGAGGACTTTCTTAAGACAATCAAGCGTGCAACAACTGAGATTGATAAGATTCTACTATCACTTCAGGAAGAAGCTGGCGATATATAGTCCCAAAGCTTCTACTTAGTAAATCTTATCTTAGTATTTGCAACACATTCCAGTCCCTTTGGGGGCTTTTATAATGGTGCAAGAACAACTAGACAGGAATCGCATTAGTCTATATGACATCCTCGAGCCCGGTACTAAAGCATATGAGATGTTTGATTATCTTTACAACTCCCCAATCGTGCAGTCCTATCTTCGCAGTGCAAATAGAATGGCGGTTTCACGACTGGGCTATACCGATCATGGTCCCACTCATGCAATGGTTGCAGCATGGAATGCATTGAAAGCATACGAGATACTAGACATTACATTTAAGTCAAATATCGAGGCCGAGGCTATTGGCGATAAGGATGATACCCGAATGGCAATTCTGGCAGCCACATATCTTCATGATATCGGGATGGTAATTCATCGTAAAGAACACTCCCAATCATCAGTGCAGCTTGCCCGCCCAATACTCGAGAAAAAGATCACCCAATTGTATTCTGATATGGGTGTCGCAACTGATATTCTCTCATCAATTTTGCATGGGATATATGCCCATGATGATGATACTCAATGCCTGACCTTGGAAGCAGGTTGTGTCAAAATTGGCGATGGCTGCGATATGACTAAAGGCAGGACTACAGTACCTTTCAGTCAGGGGAAAGTGGATATTCACTCGATAAGTGCCATGGCAATCAACAATGTGACTCTGAGTCGTGGTAATGAAAAAGCTCTGCGCATCACGGTTTCTATGGACAATCCCGCAGGTGTGTTCCAGGTTGAAGCAGTACTAATGAAGAAACTCTCCACTTCAGGCCTTCGAAACTACACAATGGTTGATGTCTATGTGAACGGTGATTACCTCCAACTCTCACATATCCGACGACTACATCTTGATATAATATCCAAAGAAGACTTCCCATTCAGTATGATGAGTAATGAGGAAAAGTGACTCAAAATCAGAACCTATTAGACATTGGTAGCCCCGGCAGGACTCGAACCTGCGTCAGCGGGGCCAAAACCCGCTATGCTGGACCGCTACACCACGGGGCTATTCTAGTCCAAAGGGTTTCCCTTCGTGGAGTATTTTTCTTGGTACCCGTTCGCGCCACTTTTCAAGAAAAGCCTTTTCCTTTGTGAGTTGACTCGGATCCAAACGTTTCTCATCAGGCAATATACACGTGATTCTATCGATGACCGGATACCAACGTCCACATTTTGTGCATATTAGTAGGGCCTCATCAATCTCTTCGACTCTTTCATTATCTGTTTCGATATAATGGGATGCAAATATCTCCATCTCGAGCTCTCCTCTGCATCCATCATTTGGACAGACAAGATATTCCAAGAGCCATCGTTTCATATTCACAGTCCTCAAGCAGTTCTTCCTTGAATTGCAAATTTAAAAATGATTCCTCATGGTGCATGCAAAAAGGCTTAATGCAGTCTTGGTGCCGCCATTACATACAAATCCCCTTGACATATGGTGATACTAATGGATTTTAAACATCCATACATACCAATGACTGACATATTAGAATATGAGATGCTCAAATCAATCAATAAGAGCTCGCTTGACAGTCTATTCAGTGATATACCTGAGAAATTCAAGATTAAGCATGAATTGAATCTTCCCGAGTCTCACAGCGAACATGAAGTGTTCCTGCGTCTGCGTGAACTGGCCAGTAAGAACACTCCTGCCGACTCTGGTAAGATCTTTCTTGGTGCTGGATTGGGTCTTCATTACATTCCTGCTGCGGTTCAAGCTCTTTCTTCAAGATCAGAATTTGTCACTGCCTACACCAGTTATCAGGCAGAAATCTCACAAGGAATGCTACAGACCCTTTTTGAATATCAGAGCCTACTGGCAGAACTACTTGAAATCGAAGTAGTAAACAGCAGTATGTATGACAGAGCTACTGCCCTTGGTGAAGCCGCACTTATGACAGTCAGAGTCAAGAGGAAACGTAAGAAGTTCTTGGTTCCAAGGACAATCAGTCCTGCAAACTTAATGACACTAACAACCTATTGTGAACCCGCCGGAATACAGATAGAGCAAGTCAATTTCGATTTCGATACGGGTCTAATTTCTATCAGTGACCTCGAGTCAAAGATTGACTCTTCGGTTGCAGGCGTTTATATAGAAAACCCTAGTTACTTGGGATTCATTGAAACACAAGTGGATGAGATAAATCAGATTGTTCATGACGCTGATGCACTACTAGTTGCAGGTGTAGACATTCTCTCTCTAGGCATTTTAAGGCCACCTGGCGATTATGGTGCAGACATAGTCATAGGTGAAGGTCAGCCTCTTGGAACTCCGGTGAGTTATGGTGGTCCCCTTCTTGGTGTCTTTGGATGCAGGAATGACATGAAGTTGATCCGCCAATTGCCGGGTAGACTGGTTGGTCTTACTCGCACTCAGAATGAACCGTATGAACGCGGGTTTGTATTAACACTCAGTCCACGAGAACAACACATACGAAGGGAGAAAGCAACTAGCAATATCTGTTCAAATCAGGCGCTTATTGCAGTGACCGCGGCAATTTATGTTGCATTAATGGGATCAAATGGCATAAAGAAGATTGCTGAAGTCATTGCTTACAAATCAAACCATGCTGCGAAACTATTGAATGAGATCGATAATGTAAGAGCCCCTGCAATAGGCAAAACAATCTGGAAAGACTTTGCCGTTCAGTTTGAAACCAATATCTCTGCAGACTCGATTAATGAACAATTACTGAAGCATGGAATTCATGGTGGTCATTCGCTCAAGAGCGAGTTTCCAGGTCTTGGTGAGTCCTTATTATTCGGCGTCACTGAGATTCACTCTGTGAAGGCAATAGAAAAAATGGTTAACACTGTTTCAGCTATAATCAAGGAGGGCAATGACTAATGAAGGAGTTTGAAGGCTATCACAGGCCTGACTTCAGGCAAGCGCGCTGGCCAGAACCTCTCATATTTGAAATGCATAATGAGGGCGTCATTGGGCATCAAGTGCCCGAGGTTGAGGACTCAATTATTGCAACTGTTGGTCCAATTGATAAGATCCTCCCTGCCAAAATGATCAGGAAATCCCCTCCTGAGATTCCCTCTCTCACAGAGTCACAAGTGACTAGGCATTATACACGGCTGTCCCAGATGAACTATTCAGTGTCTACTGGAACATATCCTCTGGGCAGCTGTACTATGAAGTACAACCCGGCAATCAATGAAATGATGGCGTCACTACCCGGATTCTCTTGGATTCATCCCTATCAAGATGTACGTCAAACTCAGGGTGCTCTTGAACTGATGTGGGAGCTGGAAAAATGGCTCTCAGAGATCACAGGAATGGACGCAGTGACCTTACAGCCCTCAGCTGGTGCACAGGGAGAATTCACAGGAGTATTGATGATTCGAGCATTTCATCAACATATTTCAGGTGAGGGCGAAAAACGTAATGAGATGTTAATACCAGACTCTGCACATGGCACAAATCCCGCTTCAGCTGCAATGGCAGGCTACAAGGTAGTAGTTGTCCCCTCAAATCCCGATGGCCTTGTTGATGTTGATGCACTGAAGGAAGCTGCAGGCCCTCATACCGCAGGTCTCATGTTGACCAATCCAAATACAATTGGTGTGTTTGAAAAACACATAGAGGAAATTGCAGGTATTGTTCATGATGCTGGTGGTCTGCTGTACTATGATGGTGCCAATTTCAATGCCATTATGGGTGTGACTCGACCTGGTGACATGGGCTTTGATGTTGTCCACCTCAACTTGCATAAGACCTTCTCAACCCCTCATGGTGGAGGTGGACCTGGTGCAGGTCCAGTTGGTGTCAAAGAAAAACTGAAAGATTTCCTCCCCATACCGCGAATAATAAGAAATGATGATGGTACTTTTGACTTGGACTATGACCTGCCCAAGTCAATAGGGAAGATACATGGCTTCTATGGGAACTTTGGGGTTCTCGTGAGAGCTTATGCATACATCTATGCCTTAGGGGGAAGAGGCCTAAAGCGAGCCTCTGAGATTGCGGTGCTAAACGCGAACTATGTGGCTCAGAATGTTTGTAAGATTCGTGGGTTTACTCTTCCATATTCGAAGAATGCCCCACGGATGCATGAGTGTGTGATATCAGCAAAAGAACTTGAAAAGGAAACAGGGGTTTCTGCCATGAATGTGGCAAAGCGTTTACTAGACTTTGGAATTCATGCCCCCACAATATACTTCCCGCTCATCGTTGATGAGGCATTGATGATAGAACCGACTGAGAGTGAAACCAAGGAAGACCTTGACCACTTTATAAACGCGCTTCAGAAGATCTCTAAAGAGGCATACTCAAACCCAGAAATCGTCAAGAATGCCCCACACTCCGCAGCCATCCGACTGCTTGATGAGTACAGAGCAGCACATCCAAAAACCCTTACATTGACTTGGAGAATGCACAAGAAGATGATGGAAAAGTCAGAGTGAAACTCCTGCTGTATGCCCAACCAAAAAGATTACAGCCAATTGCAAGAGTATTATTTCTTGCAATGAAGATGAAAAGGCCCCTCGCAAGAGGTTCGGTTTCCCTTGAGAGCAAGAACATTGGTGAAGACCTTGTAGTTATTATATATGGCGGGGACTCCCCTCATGTTGGTGGAGCTGCTATCGCATATGTCACTAAGAGTCGCTATAGAGATGATCTGACAACAAGTGTCAGCATACTGTCTTTCCCCGGGCATAAAGACTACATACTGGCTCAGTCTACTGCTGAGAAACTAGCGTCTACTCTGAATAAATCAGTGGTGGTAATTGCAGGTGTTCACATCAATGATGCTACACATGAACAGATTGATGAAGTGATCACTACAGTAAACTCGATGATCGATGATATGGTATCACAACTTCAACCATCAAGGGAGGAATGACATCTTGAGAGTGGTCTTCAAGTCCTTCGGGCCGATTAAGCGAATACTGGGTAAGGCTAAACTAGAACTTGACCTTCCAGAGGGTGCCACTGTGGAGCAAGTGATTCGGAGAGTTGTGAAGATTGGCAACCCTGAAGTCGAGCACATTATCTATGAGAATGGCCGTATAAGTGGCAATCTGATTGTGATGCTCAACAAGAAGGATGTTGATCTCTTGCCTGAAGGACTTGACACCCCTATTTCTGAGAATGATGAGGTGGCTATTCTCCCACATGTGCAAGGTGGCTAGGTGATTATCCCGTGCCAATTGACTTCTATCTTGAAACCTTTGGATGCTCCCTAAACATGGCAGACTCTGATATGATTACCTCACGCTTGATAAAACTTGGCTATCACAGAGTTTCCTCTCCCGACTCTGCTGATTTGATAGTCGTGAACACGTGCGGTGTGAAGGAACCCACTGAGGATCGTGTAATTCACAGACTTACTGAGCTCTCTTCTCATAATGTCCCATTAATTATTACAGGCTGTCTTCCAAAGATATCCTTTGATAGGATTGTTTCTGCTGCTCCAGGATTCTCTGCAATCTTGGGCCCTCAGGCTATTGATACACTGGGCTCTGTTGCTGAACGCGTATTGGCCGGTGAACGCAATATTGTCCATCTTGACTCTGACTCATTGTCTAAACTAAGGTATTTTGAAGGTCCCCCTGATAGTGTAATATGCACGGTTCCAATATGCGAGGGCTGTCTTGGAAACTGTGCCTATTGTGCAGTGAAGTTTGCAAGAGGTAAGGTCAGAAGCTATTCCATCTCTGAAATCAAGAGTGTGGTGAAACGATGCACTCACCTGGGTTATCGTGAAATCCGACTCACCTCTCAAGACGCAGGCGTTTATGGCGCAGATACTGGGAGTTCTCTCATCGAGCTACTAAAAGATCTCGACTCCATCGAGGGCGAGCATATATTTCGATTAGGCATGTTCAATCCCGACCTTGTTCTTGGTATTATTGATGACTTGTTAGATGTGATGGACTCGAAGCATTTCTTCAAGTTCTTTCATGCCCCTCTTCAATCGGGCAGTGACAGGATATTGAGGCTAATGCGACGGCGATACACAACTGATGTATGGCTCTCCATAATCAATGTGATTCGCAATCGATTCCCTGATGCTACAATCTCAACTGATATCATAGTCGGGTTTCCGGGAGAGTCTGATGATGACTTCCAGCAGACAATCGAAATCATCAGACGCACACGCCCTCAAATAGTCAACATCTCAAAATATGGTGATCGGCCAAAGACAGCAGCTTCTTGCTCTACTGAAAAAATAGACACTCATACCAAGAAAGAACGCAGTCGAAGTCTTTCAAAGCTGGTACATGAAATATCTGCTGAACACAATGCCTCATGGATTGGCCAAGAGGTACCAGCAATAGTGACAGACAAGGCTCCGAAGGGAGGTTTCTTGGCTAGAACATGCACATACAAACCAGTGATAATCCATGATGATGTGTCTATTGGCAAGTGGATCAAGGTTTCAATAATCTCTGCAGGTCCAACTCACATTACAGGACGCGCTATCTTGTAATGTCTATATCGATTATGCCTTTTGTTTCTATACTCTTTCTTGCAGCATCAACAACTCGAAGTGCTCTAAGTCCGTCTTCAATCCCCACTCTTGGTTCATTCCCAGACTCTATGCAGCTGATAAAATCAATCAGTACTTCTGCCAGTGGCTCTCCATATACTTTAATGGTGGCTCCTCTCTCGGGGAGGTTGATTGCTCTGCTATCGGCCTTGGGCTCCTGATCAAGGTCCTGAACACGGATGATTTGCGCGAAATAGTCTAGATTAAGTGTGCCCTTTGTTCCCGAGATGTCTAAACTTCGCTTTCTTCCTGCATATTCACGAGATAACAAAAACAAATGCTTGGCCCCGTTTTCAAAATTGATTATGACAACTCCAGAGTTCATTATACCTCCTTCTGAATTGCATTGGGCATATACTTTTGCAGGACCCTGACTGATTCTGGTCATAATGTCAAAATCATGAACCCCAATATCTTCAAAGACATCTCCCAGTGAGGGAATTCTTTTGGGCTGGACAAAACCGCGCCTGTCGTGAATCACCATCTTTGGTGTTCCAATAGCACCACTCTGGATTAATGACAATGCCCTCCCTAGGACTGGATTATAAATCTCTGAATGTGACACAAGTGCTATGACTCTCTTCTTCTTCAAGAGCGCTGCAACTCTCTCTCCATCTTCAAGTCTACTTGCAAGTGGCTTCTCAATTAGAATGCCTTTCAGATTGTCAGAACTCTTAAGGACGGACTCTACAATCTCCGCATGGGTCGGTGTGGGCGTGGCAACGATGACTCCATCAATATCAACCGAGTTTAGCATCTTCTCATAACTGTCAAAGGCCTCCACACCATACTTCTCACCCTCACCTTTAGCAAGAGCATAATTCATGTCAGCGATCGCAGCAAGAGATCGCATACTGTGAAGTATTCGTGCATGGATCCTTCCCATGTTGCCAATCCCAATTATTCCAATTCTCGGTGCTGCCATAAGTTTCACCCAGACACACATTCAATTTCATCCATTGTGCCTTTATAGGTTCCGTAATCATTCGAACTCTGGCCACTCCACAGAATCCCATTTTTTACAATCCATTGCCCTTAGTTTGCAAGAACAACTCATGTGGTTCTTATATACAACAATAGCCAACATACCACCGAAGCGGACGAAATGAAGACTTCCTCTGGTCCTCTCATTATGAGTTCCCCCTCTCATTTCCAACGTCTATCATTTAGAGAGGACCTTTCCTCTTTACATGCCCTCCCCCACCGACCCGTTTCCACGAACGGCTTTAGGAAACGGGTCACCTACTTTTATTGACCTGCAAATCCCCAGTTCTCACTGATGTCTTAAGAGTCGATAGAACGAGTCCATGTGGTGCGGAGGGCGAGATTTGAACTCGCGAACTCCTACGAGAGTGCCCGTTTATGACCGAGGCCATAAAGTCTAGGCCCTCAACCTAGCGCCTTTGGCCAGGCTTGGCAACCTCCGCAAACATATGCGTCGCCAAGGACGTGAATGGAAAAAGTTCCTGTTCTTTTATTAAGATTATCGTTATTGTGCCTGAAATAACGGTTAAATTGCTTTGCGTGATGATGATTACGCTTCAATCATCACTCTATTCATTGTGCAAAGATAATTTAACATCATGGCATTCAGTTAAAAGATGTAACTCTATCTTCTAAATGTTTCAAGTATCATCATAAAAAACCAGTAAGGCGTAAGATTCTGTAAAAACCATTAAAATGGGCCAATTGATATGAGAAAAGCACCCATGGGGGATGTTTTTGGAGTTGGGGAACAAGCCCCATTAATTAAAACTCCTCAATTCAAAATTAGTGATCAACGAGTTGTACCTGCAAGCCACTCAAAGAAGGCGGGCTTGGGATTTCCTCTTTTTGTATTTTTATTCTTGTTCTTTTTCATATTTTTCACCTCTGTAATATACCATTGAACCAAATTCCTGTATAAACTATATTAAAGGTGCACAAGAGACTAGGCAAAAATGGAGCCCCGGGCGGGATTTGAACCCGCGATCTTCTGCTTACGAGGCAGACGCCTTGACCACTTAGCCACCGAGGCTTATTCTGTTTGCCGTCGATATGCTCATGCTATAAAACTTATCATGGATACTCACACTACAGAACTGAGGCTTCACATTGAAGACACGAGACTTGGGCGAACGCGCCTTCCTTGAAAGCATTCGTGAACTGGTCAACGAGATTGATGGTGCAGTGCTTGGCTTTGATGAAGACGCATCAGACATCCCAATCTCTGAGTCCACAAATGTAGTGATAAACATTGATACTTTTGTTGGCTCTACCGACTGGCTTCCAGGAATGTCTGAAGCACAGGTGGGCCGCAAGACTGCAGTCATGGCCCTCAGCGATATTGCTGCAAAGGGCGCAACTCCAATTGCCACAATGCTCTCACTATGTGTTCCCCCAGACTATGACACCCAGTCTGCCTACGAATTGATTCGGGGCTTCTCACAGTACTGCCTCAAGTCTGGAGTAATATTCATTGGTGGAGATATGGGTACAACCAATGACGTGATTCTTACCGGTGTCGCAATTGGTTCTGCAGAGCCTCAGAGAATTGTGACAAGGGGTGGAGCGCAGGTGGGCGATATCATCGCTGTTACCAGTTCATTTGGGCTTACTTCTGTTGCCTTTCATATTCTACTCAAGGACCTTAGTGTTGATCCTACCCTTAGACAACGAGCCCTTCTTGCAGCATACAAGCCATCAATCAGTCTGAGTCTTGTATCTGCGCTCGCTAATGCAGGGGCCATCACATCATCAATGGACAGTAGTGATGGTCTTGGAATCACCCTTAACACTATGGCAAATCACAGCATGAAACAACTCACCATTACAAGATTGCCTACTGCGGCTGGCGTTGAATCATTTGCCAAGAGCCATGATCTTGACCTGACATCTTTAGTCATGAATGGAGGTGAGGAGTTCACTCTTGTGTTGACAATCCCGGAAGGCCAATGGAACAAGGCACTCGGGATTGCCCAGAGTCAAAAGATGACGCTTATGAAAATAGGCACAGTGAATGAAGGTTCAGGCGTGATATTCAATAGCCCATCAGGAGAGGTTAAGATCCAAGCGACTGGGTATGACAACTTCAGGGAGTGGGGCTGATCTGAAGAGAGTAGTCATTGTTGATGGCTATGTTGACGAACCAACCTGTCTGGGTGTTCCACCTTACATCAGCCCCTACCCTAGATACATAGCAGGTGCGATATGGACAGCATCTCCCCATACAGAGATACTATATCAGACCATTGACGAAATACGCTCCTTGAATGATCCACAATCCAAATGGACTCATGCAGACATGATCATACTCATTGCAGGAATGATTGTGCCAGGAAAATATGTTGGGGGCACACCAATCTCTGTCAATGAGGCCCAACGCATTTTCAATGACACACGTCTGCAGCACATTCCAAAACTCTTAGTCGGACCATGGGCGCGATTTGGATGCGGCCTCGAAGGCGGACGTCTTGCACTAGGATCTGATGTACTGACTCCCCCATTTGATCACATAGTAATTGGAAATCCCGAAGTTGTCATATTCGACATTATGGAGAGAGGGTCTGTTGAAGCAGTGGACTTGTCTAGGGTAAGAACCGGCTATAATGAGATTGAGAGATTCACGCCTCGTGGTGCAAGAATCATTACGCAGCACCCTGGATTCTCCCGCGGATATCTAATCTGTGAGATTGAGACCTATACTGGGTGCCCCCGTTTTATTTCGGGTGGATGTTCGTTTTGTACCGAACCATTGTATGGTCCTCCCAGTCAGAGGTCAATACGCGACATTGTCAATGAGATTGAGTCTTTGTACAAGCATGGGGCCAGAGCATTTAGAATTGGTAACCAGGCCGATTTATTCACTTATGGTTCTCGAGAAATGGGTGAAGAAGAATTTCCAATCCCCGCTCCAGAAAGAATCGATGAACTGTTCTCAAAAATCAGACATGTTGCCCCTGATGTGGAGGTCCTGCATATTGACAATGTCAACCCTGGCACACTTGCCCATCATCCTGAAGAGAGTGCTGAGGTTGCTAAAGCAATAATCAAGTATCATACCCCTGGTGATGTTGCGGCATTTGGTGTGGAGTCAGTGGACCCGGAAGTGATTAAGAGGAATAATCTAAAGGCGAATGAGAGTGAAGTCATCTCAGCCATCCGCCTTCTCAATAGAATTGGCGGAACTCGTCCATCTTGGGGCCTTCCCCACCTTCTCCCTGGAATCAATCTGCTCTATGGCCTATTGGGTGAGAGTAGGCGAACTCTCGAACACAATCTCATGTTCTTACAGGGCATCCTTGATGAGGGTCTGATGGTTCGCCGTATTAATATCCGTCAGGTCATTGGATTCTCCGGGACCCGCATGGGTGGAAGATCATCACGGAAGATAAAACGAAACGAGTTCTTCCGTCATAAGAAGATCATTCGAGAAACAATCGATACAGAGATGATGAGAAGGGTTGCTCCTCTGGGGACAGTCTTACGAAACGTCTTCTTTGAACGTCTTGATGGGAACTACTCTCTCGCAAGGCCTCTTGGTACATATCCTCCCCTATGTTATATTCCCGATGCGAAGTTTAAAGACAAAACTGACGTGTTTGTTGTTGGTCATGGTCCGAGGTCTCTCTCAGCATTGCCCTATCCCTTTAACCCCAAATATGCATCACTGCTTCAATGGAAGAGCATTCCCTCAATTGGTGGAAAGCGAGCCGCACGACTAAAAGGAACCCCCATCTCATCTATTGCTGAGATAGAGTCACTGCTTGACATGCAATTACCAGAATGGCTGAAACATGCACTTGTCTTCGAGGAATGACTCAAAATCTAATGGCGGGCCCGGCCGGATTTGAACCGGCGAACTCCAACTTAGAAGGCTGGCGCCCTATCCTGGCTAGGCAACGGGCCCTGCAATTTGAACGCCGATGATTTCAGTCATAAAGCTTTCCGCGTGGGACATCATACACCTCGCAGGCCCTCACAAAAGGCGTGAACATTCTTGCCAAGGTCATCGTGATTATATCCTCCCTCAAGAAGTGCGTATCTGCGGCCATCACAACGTTCCATCGCAAACTCATACATCAGGTGTCCTATTTCGTAGAATGCTTCTGTTGATAGGTTACTACCCCAATCATGCTTATATTGGTCAAATCCAGCAGATGCTACAATTATGTCCACATCAATGCTGATATCTAAGGCCAATTTCACATCCTTGAGGTATTCCTCATCGCCATGTCCACGCGGATTGTAAATGATAAATCTTCGATCTGGGCTGAGAATATCGATGTTTCCATCTCCCTCATGAAGATCAAAGTCTAGAATGAATGCGGAGGATATCTGGGGAAATTCAGGGTTTTTCAGACCGTGGACACGAAGTTCAAGCAACGAAACCGCTATATTGTTGAAATAGCAAAAGCCCCAAAAGCTGTCCCTTGACGCATGATGTCCTGGTGGCCTTATCAGGCCAAAAGCAGGCTCCCCTCTGGCTCCAATCATTGCTGTCTGGATTGCTCCTCCAGCTGCTAGAAGTGCCATGTCATACAATTGGTGATGCCAGACTTCGCTCTCGTGCCTTACTTGATCAATGACATGCTGTGTATGAGCACGTAAGATCTGTTCTTCAGTAGCAGGTTTTGCATCAATGAATTTATAGTTGGAATCTTTGCCCAGAACCTCAAAAGATGTGTCCAGTCTGCCAGGTGCTCCAGCGGGAGTATTGTCATAACTCCTTCTCATTAATTCATGGGTGACGATTTTCACAAAAGTGTCTATCACAAACAAGCATATTTGTCTGCTGATTGATTTATAAAAAACAAGAATTGAAGGGCAGACAGGGGTTTCCTGTCGCCCTACTAATGAGGAGATGGTCAGTGACCACAATCACCCAAATAGACTGCCTAAGCCTGCGGTGAACTCCTCTTCTTCCTCTTCTTTCTCTTCTTCTTTCTTCTCTTCAGCAGCGGGCTCACCAGCTGCGGCGGTCTCACCTGCTGGGGCGGCAACAGCCATTGGCATTGCTGCACTCTTCAGGGCCTCATCAATGTCGACTCCCTCAAGTGCTGCGATCAACGCTTTGACTCTGCCCTTGTCAGGTTTGACTCCTGCGGCTGTTAGTACGGCCTCCATTGACTTTGCATCAATAGTTTGTCCCGCCTTATGAAGCAGAAGTGCTGCATATACATACTCCATTTTTATTACCTCACTTTATCCGAACAGGCCTGATAGACCTGCAACTGATTCTTCCTCCTCATCCTCCTCCTCTGGAGGCTCATCTTTTACAGGCTCTGGCTCAGGGGCAGCTGTCGCAGCTGCACTGACTGCCTTCACCTGACTCAAGACTTCTGAGGGTATTACATTAGGATCCTTCTCTGAAAGCACTGCTGCAAGAGCAAATGCCTCCACATTTGCCTTTGCAAGAAACTCTTCCACCATATCTGGCGTGAAGAATCCAATATCGAGCGCTAGGCTCCTGGCCTCCATATCCGCCTTTGCAATCAACAATGTGATTGTTTCAGAGGTTGGATATCCAATGTTGATGGACAGGTTCACAGCATATTGATGTCCTGCTATAACCTGGTCCAAGAGCTGGTCTAAATCAATGTCCAGAGCATCTGCAGTTATGATCATCCCATCGGCATAAGCTGCAATCATCTTAAGTTGAAGTTCCATTGGTTCTATTCCAAGCCGCGTTAGCATTTGTGCCATAGCATTGGAAATCACTTCACCTTCCTTCACAACCACAGTGTCTTCTGTGATGTGAATCACTCCTCCTCTCACACGGGAGGGAATCTTTAATGCTGCAAGCTCGCTGATGAATGGTCCAGGGGCCACACCAGTGTTCATCTCTGGGACAATGATGTCCTTTGGAGCTATCTGGCCACCCTTGGCTGGAGCAGCAGTCTTGTTCTCGCTGAGAAACTTGCTGAGTTTGAATGGGTCCTGATCGCTGAAAATGAATGCAACAGGCCCCTTGACATAATTTGCAAGCTCCTTTATCCCCTTCTTCTTGACCTTCTCGAGAGCTCTTATCATCAGTGTGTTTCTTGCCATCTTAATTGTGGCAGAACCTCTTAAACTCTCTCGAATGCCGTGAAGCTGCTTTGCACCTACTCCCTCAACATTAATGAGTCCAATCATCTCGCTCTTCTTAATCATCTCAGCGAGTTTATTGACTGTATCAACCTTCCATTGTGGGATTTTCTTTTCATACAATGACATCTAATGTCACCTCTGTATTGTAATGCATGGCCCCATTGTTGTCTTCACACAAACATGATGCACCTTGTCCAGTAGGCCTTTCTGATCAACAAAGTTGATCACTGCCATTAGATTATCAGCTATCTCTCTGTCAGTCATTCTCATATGGCCTACTTTGACATGGAATGTAGGGGTGTTTCGCATTCTGATGCGCACAGTTCTTTGATACTGATTGACAATTGCCTTCAGATCTGCCTGTGGTGGAAATGGCTTTGGCATCTTACCTCTTGGTCCAAGGGCCTGTCCAAGATACCTACCTACCAAGGGCATTGCATCGATGGAGGCGATGAAAAAGTCATATTTCTTGGCAAGTGCCTTTCTCTCTTTTTTCTCTCCACCAATCTTTGGGATGTCCTCCCTAGAGATGACAGTATCTATTCCTGCAGCCCTCGCATTCTCAGCAAACTCTCCATCCCCAAATGCACAGATCTTTGCAGGAGGATACAAGGGATGTGGGAGAACAATCTCCTGATTGAGCCTGTTCTCCGGTTTCGAAACATCAACTTCCTTCTTTCTAAAGTTGACAGCGCAATCAAAGCTCTGTTCGAACTTAATCCCTCTCTCGGTACCCTTGGCTCTTGCTTCTGCAACAGCTGCCTCGATTGTATCAATACGGTATGACATTTATTTCTCCTCCCGCAGTGGTTCTTCGAGCTCGCTGTCCCATTTTCCTTCACGGACCTGCTGCTGAAACTCCTTGGCTGAAACTCCCTCAATATTTACTCCCATTGAAACACAAGTACCAGCAATGGTCAGCACTGCTCCCTTCATATCGATTGCAGAAAGGTCGCTAGCCTACCCTTGGCAATTGATTTGATCTGCTCAATCGTCAGATTGCCTATAATTTTGGTATTTGGCTCGCCCGATCCCTTTGCCTGACCAATTTCTTTCAATATTAGTGCGCTTGTTGGTGGTGTACCAACTTCCACCTCAAACTCCTTTGTTTCTTGGTCAACAATTATCTTGACTGGGACCTTGAGACCTGCAAATGGTTGTGTGACCTCATTGATCTTCTGAACAACTTGGAATATGTTTACTCCTGTTGGTCCAAGTGCAGGCCCAATAGGGGGTCCACCTGAGGCTTTTCCACCTTCGACTAGAGCCTCAACTGTGATTTTCTGTGAACTCATCTCTTAATCAACTCCTGATGCAGTTTGCCCGATGAACTCGCAGTTACATCGGTGGGTTCGACCTCTAGGACAGAACAAGTGCGACATCCTATATGGTCTACTGCATTCTTTCTCACTTTTCTCACCCCTGACATCACGTCTATGCGTGGCTGTCACATTAAGAGGTTAAACTTCCCCTCTGAAATTATGTTAAAAGGATTTTGGAATGAACTCTATGCACATCACCAACAATGGCATGATGGCACGTGGGGACTATCTATATCAGTCCTCGAAATCGTCATCCCTCGCCCAAAATGACTCATCATCAAACTCGTCCTCTTCTTCCTCACCCTCTCCCATATCCTCATATTCTTGCACCCTCTCACGTTCGCCCTTCTCGACCAACTTGCAGAAGTCCGCATGTACACGGATTGGAATTGCATGAGGACTATCTAGCAACTCAAGGATAAGTTCCTCTTTTGCAACCTCGACTCTTGCAACTCTAGCCCGCTCTCCCTTGAAGGGTCCTGAGATGACCTCTACAACATCTCCCTCTTCAAGTCCCTCAGCAACTGGCTTTGGAATGAGAAATCTATCGATTTCCTCAAAACTAACTTTACCGCCAACCCTTCCTCTTACATGGGGCACCCCTGAAATTGCAAGCTCCACATCCCTGAACTCTAAGGTTTCAATAAACACATAGCCTCTCAGGGTTTCAGGAACCAGGATTGCTTTAACCCTCCCAAGCAACTGGTTTTTAGACACGAGCTTTGGATCACTCTGTCCATGTGTCTCGTCTTTCTTGGCCTCTTTTTTCATATGTTTGAGTGTTGCATCCTTGGATGAGAACTGCTCACCACAATTTGGGCACTCCCAGATGTCCGTTTCACCAACGACTGCAGTGGTGACGAGGTCTGCCACTGATCTCTCTTGACTAATGGTGGTTCTGATTGCATAAATGCTGGTCTTTGGTGCCATACGGAAATCCCCTTGATTTAGAACATTTGATAGCCTAACCGCCCCACTGACTGGTCAAGACGGTCATCATATACTGAATGACAAAACTGAGCATTCCAACAAGGAACATGGCAAGAATGCTGACCTTTGTGCTCATCCATAGTTCTTTACGAGATGGCTTGGTAGCTAGTTTCAGTATTCTTTTGCTATCCTTTATGAACTCTGAAATTCCCATAATTGCACATCCTTGTGAAATGACTCAATACTGATTATATCGAAAGCAATCGTATTAACTTTGCTTTTAATACTTGCTGCATGACTAATAAGGCCACCTTCTCCTATAATCTCTTAATCTCAAGGTCTGCCTCCAAGTCCTCTGCAAGTGGGGCGACAGGCTCTGACTCGGGTGAGAGTACATATGGGGAACTCACTCCAGAGGCAATAATGGTGACTCTGAGCCTATCTTCAAGTTCTGGAATGATGAGGGCACCATATATCACTTCTGCACTTGGATTCACCTGCTTGGTTACAAGTTCCACAACACGCTTTGCCTCTATCAGTTGTAAATCAGTACTACCACTCACATTGATCAACACGTTCCGGGCGTTCTCAATTGAAACATCGATTAATGGGTTACGAAGTGCATTATACACTGCCTCCTCTGCCCTGTCTTCTCCCTGACCTTCGCCTAGTGCAATTATGGACACCCCTCCATTCTTCATGGTAGTCCTCACATCCGCAAAGTCGAGATTAACAAGACCAGGTCTTGATATCAACTCTGCGATTCCTTTTACTGCGCGTACTAGCACCTCATCCGCAACTCTGAAGGCATCTGATAGTGTCAAATCTGGAGCGATCTCCAGTAGCTTCTCATTTGGAATTGCAATAAGGGTGTCTACATTGTCCATTAGGGCCTTGAGACCTCTTGCCGCATTGTTCTTTCTGGTGATACCCTCCACCTCAAAGGGCAGACACACAATTGCAACAGTCAAAGCACCATTCTCGCGTGCAGCCTTGGCCACATACGGAGCTGCACCTGTGCCTGTTCCTCCACCCATTCCTGCAGTTATGAACACAAGGTCTCCAGTAACAACATCCTTCAGAATCTCATATGTTTCCAGAGCCGCCTTCTCACCAATGTCTGGATCATTTCCAGCTCCGAGTCCTTTGCATATGTCCCTTCCAAGAAGTAACTTGTGATCCGCCTCACACACATAAAGGTCCTGAGCATCAGTGTTCATAGCTAGGGTTTCAGCCCCCTCAATTCCGACCTCCATAAGTCGTGTTATCGCATTATTTCCTGCACCACCAACGCCCACCACTAAAATTCTGGCAGTGATGGACTCGACAATCTCACGCAACTCCTCCTCAGATGTCGCCGACTTTTTTGTTGTTCTTGATCTACCTGTCATATCTTCACTCTTTGCTTCAGTTGGGTTTCTCAGGACTTCTTCTAGGAGCGGATGCATATCTTACACCTTCTATTATTCATCTTCTATTGTGAGTTTATAATAAGAAAAACCAGAATATTGTCTGGGTATTACTCGCATGTTATCGACGAGATGACCTTCTCTCGCGAAACGTCTTTAGAATCGGTTCAATTGATACACCATATTTTCTCAACAGTTTGCTGACCTCGTCCAAGGTCGGCTGTCCCTCTTGTGCCCCCCTTCTAGTAACAGTCAATGCAGCGACCGCATTTGCAAAATTCAATGCTTGTTCGATATTTTCACTACGAGTCCATGCTGTCACAAATCCTGCTGCAAATGCATCTCCAGCCCCAAGGGTGTCAACCACAGGAACATCAAAAACATCTGAGTGATAATACTCGAACCCATCAGTTGCAATTGCCCCTTTGGATCCCTGTTTCAAAACAATTATTCCAGGAAAGCTCTTTGCAAACATTCGGAGATCTCTCTCAGTTGCTGAAACCTTACAGTATCTCTTCAATTCATCCTGATTAACAAATAGCAAATCAGTACTTCTAAGCACTTTTTGAAAGTCCACATTGTCAGAGGTCCTGCCAGGGTCAAATGAGAAAATCAGGCCATCAGTTGTAGCAATCTCGATTACAGTATCAATCATGTTTGGAAATCCCCCAGCAACATGCACGGTCCTAGTTTTGAGGAGATAGCTATCATCGAAAATTCTTTTGTCCAGTCGATCAAGGAACTTGTTGGCACCATGATCAGCAATAATTGTCTTTCCGCCCTTTGAATCATTGACCGCAATGAACAGTCCTGTAGGCTGATTCTGCAGAATCTGGACTCTTGATACATCAACTCCAATGTCCGACAGACGTTCAATCATAACTTTGCCATTATAATCACTACCAATACATGCAACAAGCCCAATCTTTGGGCCTAAGAGTGCTACTTGCGATGCGAAGTTTGCAGCGGAACCCCCACAAGAGATTGTTGTTCTTTTAGATATTACATGTTGATCTTCTTTAGGAATCCTATCAACATGAATCTCAATATCCATGTTTGCTCGTCCTATGGCAACAATCTCAACCGACAATTGACCGCCTCTTATACTATTAATGCGAGAATTGCCTTCTGTGCATGTAGCCTGTTCTCAGCTTGATCAAACACAACACTATATTTCGGGTCGTCCATTATATCACTTGTTAGTTCCTCATCCCTATGAGCTGGAAGGCAATGCATGACAATTACATCATTCTTTGCCTGATCAACAAGATTTCTGTTTACCTGAAATGGCATCAGTGCTTCTTCTTTCTCCTTTGATCGTTCCTGTCCCATGCTGAAGAAGGTATCAGTGTATATCACATCTGCGCCTTTCACTGCCTCTATAGGATCATGAATTACTTCCACTGTTGTACCATAGAGTTTACTGAGTCTATCTACTCGCTTCATTATCTCTTCTGAAGGTGCATACCCTTTTGGTGATGCTATTGTGACATCCATTCCCATTATTGTACATCCCTGCATGATTGAATTACTGACATTGTTGGAGTCTCCAGAGTATATAATTTTGAGACCTTCCAGACTTCCCTTCCTCTCCTCAATTGTCTGCATGTCTGCCATGATTTGGCATGGATGCAGAAAGTCTGAAAGCCCATTAATCACTGGAACCTTACTATACTTTGCAAGCTCTGTAACATCACTATGTGCATATACCCTGGCCATTATCACATCACAATATCTACTGAGAACCTGTGCAGTGTCCGCAATGGTTTCACCACGACCAAGCTGTGTGCCACTGGGCTGGAGGTACAGTGCATGTCCCCCTAACTGTGTCATACCAACTTCAAATGAAACCCTTGTTCTTGTTGAGGACTTCATAAAAATCATGGCTAATGACTTTCCCTTCAAAAGTTCATGAGGCTCGCCACGTTTCTGCTTGCGCTTGAGATCATGAGCAGTGTCCAAAATATATCTCAGCTCATGTCGTTTAAAATCTGCCAAATCAATGAAGTGCTTTCCCTTCAGACTCATGTTAAACACCTGTCTGTCTTTAGACTGACTTGGCTTGCGATTGAATCATTATTAAAATTGACCTATTAATCAAATCTCACCTATAATCCGATGCGCAAACCATTCTGGGTCGAACTTTTGGATGTCTGTGTATCCCTGACCCACTCCAACATATATCACTGGTGCACCAGTGACATAGGTCACAGACAATGCTGTACCTCCTGATGGGTCAGCATCCACTTTTGTCAGGATTGCGCCGTCTATGCTGACCGCATCATTGAACTCTTTTGCCTGTGATAATGCATCATTTCCTGCGAGTGCATCACCAATAAACAGTTTGACATCCGGTTTAGCAACTCGAACGATCTTTTTCATCTCCTCAAGAAGATTCTTGTTAGTCTGCATTCTGCCCGCAGTGTCTATCAACACAACATCGATATGTCTGGCTCTTGCATGGTTGATAGCATCATAGGCTATTGCTGCTGCATCATGACCATAATCCTGCCTGATGACCTTGATGCCCAGTCTTTCTGCATGTCTTGAAAGCTGCTCAATGCTTCCTGCTCTAAAGGTGTCACATGCTGCAATGACAATCGAATATCCATTCTCTTTATACATGTGCGCTATTTTTGCAAGAGTTGTTGTCTTTCCCGTACCATTAACTCCAAGGAACATGATTGATAAGGGTTCACCTTCCTCTTTCTTCTCTTGTACAGCCTGAACAAGATCAAGATGGTGGGTGGGTGTCAACACTTCTATTATAGACTCGAAAAGAGCAGTCTTGAACAATTTCTTCACATTTTCAAGACGCCCTGTTCTCTTACCAAGTAGTTTCTTCTTAGTGAGATTACATATATGCTCCGCAACTTCAACTGCAACATCATTCTGGATAAGTACCAGTTGAAGCTCCCATACTGCATCAGCAAGATTCTTCTCGTTAAGCTCCTTTGTAGTCGCCTTGGTCACTGCTGTGTCTAGTGCTCCACGCAGTTTTTCAAACATGATTGATGTCCTCTCTTACTGCTGTTGAGGTTTCTGCATCTGGGCTGCAAGTTGTTGCAATTGGGCGCTTGCTGCTTGAAGTGTTATGGCCATCTTCTGATATTGTTGAGAGGTCTCTTCATATTCCTTCTCAAGGGTCACAACAGACTGCTCAAGGCTCTTGATGGCCTCAGTGAGGCTCTGCTCTATCCTGATATTGCTGCCTATACCACGAGTGACAATATTGGGATTGACAAGCTTGGCCCGAATTAAGATATTTCCTCCAACATTCATCAGCATCTCTTCATTCTCTTTTCTATTCTCAAGCTCCCTAAGGACTGAGAGACCCGACTTGTAATTATTCAAATATGCCTGCAATATCTCCAATCTTTGTTGTAAGAGGCTGATGTTTGACTCCAGCAACCTCTGCTCCATGTAGAGCTTCTCGAGAAGCTTTTGTTGCTCCTCTGTCATCAGAACTCACTCTCGATTCCCAATGCTCTTCGAATTTCAAGGCTCTGGGCCTCTTTTGGATCAATCTCTTTAATCTCCTTAAAGACAATGTCTCTTCTCTTGACTCTGTGACGACTTCCCAACTCTGAGAGAACCCTCTCTCTCACATGTGCCTCCTTCTGGGCAATCATCTCTCTTGAGAAGTACATCTTTCTCTTTGCCTTCATATATTCTCCAGTTGCTCGCCAGACTTTCTTACTCATCTTGTTGACACCTCACCATTATACGAATCCAAGTACTTGAGAGATGTGTGCAAGTTCTACCCCAGTTGTTTCCGAACCTGCGATCATCCCATCACTATTTGCTAATACTCCTAGACTTGTATATGGACTTCCTCTATTGACTGTTCCTACTTCCACATGAACCTTTAAGACATCCGCTATGACTTCAATCTCCTCATCGGCTGCAAGTGGATGGGCAATGGCCCCTCGGTTAGTTGCAATGGTGCTAGCCCCAACCGTTACTAGTCGTGCCACTGTCCCCTTTATAGTTTCCACATCAAGAGTGTCCTCAATCTTCCTAATTGCGATACTATCAAAGTCAGGATGGCAAATTGCGCCATTATCATTTACAAGTATGATATTTCCCATTGCAGTCATCTTACTGTCTATCCAGTCAACTCTGACCTCTGACTCTCTCTTGATCGTTTCCAGTTCCTCGTCTTCAATAGTGTATGGTAAGACTATCCCATTCGAGTTCGCTGCAGTGACCAGTCCAACTGCATCCATAGTTGCCACTGTGGACTGGACAAAAGGAATATTGAAGACTCGTTCGAGGGTATCAAGTGATTTCTCACTCATGTTCGGTGATGTGAGCACAAACCTATCGGTGACAACTGCAAAGGCTCCCACATTTGGATCGCCCTCGAAGTCTGTTCGGGCGATCAACCTGAATTATCCCTCCGCAAGGTATACTCGTACAAGATTGTCCTCATTTTTTGTCACTCTGATTCTCACCCTACGAGGAGGTTTCTGAATGCCCCTGCTCCAGATTCTCTCATTGACCTCCTTCTGGATGACAATCTCCTCTGGTTTCATGTGTCTCTGTACGAACTCTCTCAGGATTCGCACTGCCCTGTTGGCCCTACGAAGCCTGCTGCCAGTCCAATATGCTTTACGAAGAGGTACAGTGTATATACGCTCATCGATGATCTCTTCTTCTTCCTCCTCTTCTTCAGGCGCCGCTTCTACATGCTCTTCTTCTCTTTCTTCCTCTATCTCTTCTGTTTCAATCTCATCTTCTTTCTCTTCAACGAGCTCCTCCTCTATTACTTCCTCATCTGGAGTCATTCATTTCATCCTCCTATGGCTTAAGCTTGCTACGGCGCCAATTGCGCTGCTTTGGTGTTGTTCTCACTTTTCCTGCAGTCCGCATGACCGCCCATGTTGGGACGGACGAGTTTGACTTCATTCTCTGAGCCATTCGAAGCTTCTTTCCAAGCGGCTTGTTTCTTGCCATTACTATCACCTTGCAGCCTATCTATCGGAATGAGATTTTTCTCTCTCTCTCTCTCCCTTGAATCTGTAGCAACAATGACTTGAGTTGTTCATCGGTCACCCGGCCTCTGAGTCTACCACTGCCTGCCAGTTGAATGAGCTGAAGCTCTATCTGCTCTGCAAGCTCTGGTTTTACCATCTTGATATTCATCAATCTTGCTCTGGCCTCTGGAGTGAGAATCTGTCTTAGAATGGCCTCCTTCTGGGCCTCCAACTCAGCTCTCTGATGCTCTTGGACCTGTTCACGAAGAGCCTGCTCACGAATAGCGGCAAGCTTTCTCCTTCTGATCTCCTCGAGCTCATCCTCACTCATCATTGTCACCTTAACTACTATACTCTAGTACCTCTCAAGTCCTGGTATTGCTTTTGCTAGTTCAACCTTTAATTTTGCAGACACCTTATCCATATACGACCGCCCAACATCTGTGAGTACCCTGCCCTTGCTTCCCTGTTTCCTGATGAAACCAGCTCTCTCGAGCTGCTGTAAAGCAGTCCTGACAACGGACCCACTTCCTTTGTGGAACTTGTTGGGTTTGACCCCTCTTCTCTTTCTCCCACCATATTGAATCCTGAGCTTTTGTGTGCCTATTGGACCATATAGATAGATCTTTCTCAGAATGCTAGCACATCTGATATACCACCAGTCGGGGTCATCAGGTGCGCGTTCCTTATGGGCACCTGTCTTAACATACAGGGCCCACTCTGGGGGGCTGATCTCTTTTCGAGTTTTCAAGTCCTGTGCGAGTCTTTTAATCAAGACATTGGCGGGAATATCATAGACTGTGGGCATTTGTCTGTCACCATACTATTTGAGGTATATCGTATTTAGACTCGGTCGATTACCTACCTCAGAAGGCTGGCAAAACCGACAAAAGTCCACATAAAAGGATTTTCATCAGACCGCCTTCTTCTGAGGAGCATCTACATCTGAATGCCAGACGAAGACTAAGGCATGACTAATTGCGAAGTTTGTATATCACTGCAGTGAAGCCTCGTACTCCAGCAAGTTCTGCTCCAGTTAGCCTGCAGAGTTCTTCGAACACTGCCTTCTTTGTATGCCTGTCATCTCCTGTGCTTCGTAATAACCTGACCTTGATGTATTTATGAGTCTTTAGAAGCCTCTTCGCCTCTTTGATGGTTCCGTCAGTTATTCCACTCTTTCCAATCTGCAATAAGACGGGCTCGTTCCATGCAAGTTTAATTCTAGTCTGATCAACCTTCAGCTCTGGCATTTATATTCACACTATTTTTAAACAATACACAAATTAACATTGCCTTCTGACATAATATCTTCGAATTGCCCCACAGGTGAAACAAGTGACAGTGATATGACTTGACCTGTTTGTTCTCATCCTGACCCTACAGTTTTTGCCAGGAATGAGGACAGAATTGCACTTCTTGCATATCCTTCTTTTGATATCTCTTGGAATCTTTATCCGTGCCTTTTGAGCGACTCTTCTTGCAATACTGATGTATCTCTTTGCAAGTGTGGGGTCTTCACACTCACATGCCATTTCCCATAATCTATCAACTCTGGCTCGTGCCATCCGTCTTACACTGGTCCCTCTTGGTCTTCTTCTTGGCATCAGTTGATTCCACACTTACAAACTGCTTAAATTGATTGAAATAGTATTCGCATTGGTCATTAACATGCTTCATCTGATTCTCTTAGAGAGCCCAATAGAACTCATCCCTCCTGAAATGTATGCCCTCAAACAGGTACAGCGGAGTGCCAGCCGTAGGGGTAAGAAGCCTCAAGAATTACTTCTTGACCAAGCGGTTCATGGAAAAGCAATGCTCAGGCTGGATGATCATGAACGCCGCGGGCGCCCAGACATTGTCCATCTATCACTCATGACCCTGATGGAAACCCCACTTTGTAAGAGTGGTTTCTTACAATCATATATTCATCTGCAAGATGGTCGAATCATCGTTATTGACCCGACAGTAAGACTTCCACGTAATTATTCCCGCTTTGTGGGTCTCATGGAACAGTTGATGATTAACGGACGAGTGCCTCTCTCTGGCGACTCACTACTCAATATTCAAAATATGGCCCTTCAAAATCTAATCAATGAGATAAAATCCAGCCATCCCCACTCACCAACAATATTGGCAATTGAAACTGGCAAAAAGACAGACATCAATCAACTCATCTCTCTACTTCCTGAAGACATAGATACTCCTGTGATAGTTGGTGTTGGTGCATTTCCTCATGGTGACTTCTCTCAAGAAACAACACAGCTCTTTGACATTCATCTTGCCCTCGATTCGGAAATCATGATGGCTTGGCACGTATGTGCTGAGGTCTTATGGGCTTATTCACTAAGAACCAATATTATCAATAAGAGACTCTCTTCCCAATGAGATATTATCGGTGACTTTAAATCGACACCACATTCTCTCAAAATCGCAAACTGCGCCTGTAGTCTAGGGGCTATGATCCGACCCTTCCAAGGTCGTGACCCGGGTTCGAATCCCGGCAGGCGCACCATCATTTTTGCAAACTTCAAGTCATATTCCAAAATCATCGAAATATTGACAAGCCACAGATATACATTATAAATAATGTTAACATCTCAGTCTTGCCGAGCACATCACATCTCAAACAAAGTGGAACAATGTACCACTAAGGTGTTATTACAGGCCAAGAATCTGAATTTGAAGATAATCAGTGTGATTCTCTTTGGTAGTTGTCTTCAGGGCGATTTTGAAGAGAACATCAGTGATGTGGATGTCATCTTTGTTGTCGATGACTCATCTACTGATTCAGCTATCAACAGTCTGCAGTCTTACATCACTAGAATCACTGATGATACGCACAGTCAAGGAATCATTAGCCACATTTTGCAATTGGTAAGCAGAAGAACTGGGATGTTTATTTCTGGCTTTGTATGCCGAGAGAGCAGCTTTCGTAACTTGAATTTCTCTGAGGTTTTTGGTGTCTCAAAAATACTTGCCAACATCCTTGCACCAAGCAATCTGGTTCTAAATGGAATGTTGTCAAATTATGCAGTAATAATGGGCAAAGACCTGTTGTCGAATGCACAGTTGCTACAAATTGACATGTTCCAGATAATACGAAGTCTGTTGATGAACCTTCTACTTAGCATTAGTTCTCTCTTAATTTGTATGTTCTCGTCACACGCAATCAGATACTCTCTTGAGTCATTGAAATGGAGTATCCTATCATGTCATTTCTATGTTTTTAAAACGTCAAGCTCTCTGAGTAGATCTGTCCACAAGCTTGGTCTTGACAAGAGGTACAAGAGAATTATCAAAAGATTGTTGCAACTCAGGAAGCACCCCACCAAAGACCCATTTGTGTCATTGTTAGCACCTTGGTATGTCATTCGATTTCATATTGATGCCTATCATATTTCAACGCGGTCTGATTCTGAAATAGACACTCAGTACAATGATTAGTCCAAGATTGAACATTGCAGCAGACTTTACAATCTGAAACAAGATGCCCGAGTCCCAACTCCAACTGATTATGACAGCTCCAACAGCTATTATTACTTCCAACACATCAAAGACTCCACTAGTCCAATAATTTGCAATATATGCACGTGCTGACTCACCCCCGCCCTCAATTGTAATGTGCGGTGGCCGCCATTTACTAAATGGATTGAATGGCATTATCCCCCCATCAATCGCATCAAGGACAAGATGAAGCATGATTGGAACCGCAACCCAAAACAACACGGGTATCCATAATGATATTATTAGAGGGATGAACCATGGGATCATTGAATGACTCAACAGGTCTCTGTGGCCATGCTCGTTGTCCCTTGCAAAAATGATGTCCATATCGAGTAGGACTGCGCTTGCCACTGCAATGTAAAGGATATCCACTGGTGGTTGAAGTGGATACCACAGAATCCCAACAAGCACCACGGTTGATGCGGCATGCACCGTTGAAAACATACTCTCACCTTATCCCCCAGTTTCAACCCATGCGAACTTTCTCTGAAGAGTCTTAGGATACACCTTTCTCCAGTCATAACCAACACGTCTGCACCACTTGTAAACAGTCTTCGGGTGGATGTACGACTTCAAAGAGGTCCCAAGATTCCATGTCCTGCCAGCTTTTGCCAGTTGAAAGTCTATCTTGATCTTCTCCTTTGCGACTTCTGCCTTTTTACTCTCTCCTTTGCTGTGGCGATCGACTTCTCAGCTTTGGATATTCTCTCATTGGATCTCTCTTTAGACTTGACAAGTGCTTCCTGTGCCTTTACAAGCAATGCCTTACTCTTCTCATATCTCTCTCTTGCCTTCCTTAGGCTAGCCTCTGCCCTATCGTAAGTCCTCCTAGCCCTCTCCACCCTTTCCTGAGCCTCATTCATTCTCTCTTTCTTCATGCGTTTGCCCTTTCTCTTGCTCTCACGCACTCCTCTCCTCTTCTCTCTGGCTCTGTCCCATGCCATTTTTGCCTTGTCCCTTTTCTCCCTCAACTCTGCCAGTTTCTTCTTATCTCGCTCAACTCGTTCCTTGGCTTTTGCTATAGACTCCTTCTTCTTTTCCAACTCTTTTACAATCTTCTTTCTCAATGATCTCAGTCGTTTTCTCCTGTCATCCAGATTGGCTCTTGCACGACTGATTCTCTCATCTGCTTTCTTCAACCTGATCTGGTATCTTTCTTTGGTCTTTGGCCAGCTCTTTGGCTCCTGTTTTGTGTGGTTCATCACTCGGGCGACTTCCATGTTCGCTCTCTTGAATGCCGCTTTCTTGATGAACTCATAGTCAGTCTTCTTGACCTTCTGCTTTTTCAACTCCTGTTCCATGGTCTTTGTTGCATGAAATGTTCTGAACACTTTGGCCGTGAGGTCCTTGTCCACTTCGCCAAGGAACTTGTTAACATGAGTACTCCTGATTGATGGGAATATCTGAGAGATCTTCTTGGGGTCTGCTTTTGTCTTTCGTCCTTTTCTTGACTTGAATGACTCCATACGTTCTACTGCTTTATCATATAGTTCTTTAAACACCCCAAAAACATCTGGCGAAACCTCAAGCTCCTTATGCCATGGAACACTGTCCTTTCCGAGAAAGTCAAAGATAATTCTGTTGCCCTGAAATGTGAGGTGCTCAACACGCAATGTGGTTGCGCCCACAGTATCTGCCTCATCGGGGTCCTTCTCATCACCAACTCGAAGGCTCAGTCTGTCAATCAGGTAGCAGGCTGCAGCCACCATTCTTCGCTTTGGATCATCGGATTGTAGCCCCTCAAGAATGTGTGCACGAATCTCTTCTTCTCTTTTCCCAAGCTTCATTGCCTTATCGAACTTTTTAGCTTCTCGTGCTTGTTTAATTGGAGTGCTATCATGAAGCCAGATGTACTTCGTTTTCCCTGTGAGTTCATCAGTCCATTTGGCAATCCACATACAATCAGGTGCCCAGACTATATTTCCCCAATCACCCCCTGGCGTATCTGCATCTGGGCTAAGGTTCAGAGTGATGTCCTTATGAGTTGCTCCACGCTTCCACCTACCTCTTAGAGGATGCTTTCCTCGCCCCATGAATATTCCTGATGGTTCTGTCTGATAGTTGCTAAGCTCCATTCTCTCCCCATCAACCCAGACATACCCATACTTCTCCTTGAGAGCCTCTCGAATTGCCTTTCTTTCCTCACGGGCAGCCTTTTTTTCTTCCTTTGTCATCGCCTCCTTCTTGGCACGTTCCATCTCTACGAATTTGATCACGGGGTCAAAATCCACATCATCAATCTTCAATGGCGGATTATATCCCAATACCTTGCTAAAATCCAACATAAAGTTGGCTGTAAATGTGGGGTCCTCAACATAAGGTGTTCCCAGCTTCCTTACCCATGCTATTGCCATTTCTTCCTGCTCTGGCGTCAGCCTAATCTCTTCGCCCCGAACAAATATGCTGAGACCATGTGCTTCTGGGGGTGGAAGCACGAGTATACCATTATGTCTTAGCGATTTCATAGAGGCAGCCCTTCATGAATCATTGTACGTCAATCAATACATCAATTAGATTGCGTTTTTATCTGTGTTTACAAAAACATTATGATTGAACAATTCTCTTCTTACAGTGTTTTCCATTCCTAATAGATGTCAAAATAACATGACCATGTTGAAAAAATGAATGGTGCGCCCGCCGGGATTCGAACCCGGGCCGGATCCGTGGCAGGGATCCATCATGGCCCCTAGACAACGGGCGCTTGTTATATTTGTCGCATGTGTGAAAGTTAAAAAGTTTCCCAAAGTGCAATAGTCATCATAATATTTGAAATCATATGGAAAGTGCCCGATGAACGAGCCATCATTATTCTCCTCCCGAATCACTTGGATTGATGTTTCACGAGGAATTGGAATCATAATAGTGATTATTGTGCACTCAATGATTCCCATGATCAATGTTGTGACTATTCACCTCTCTGCTTTTGCAATTGCACTCTTTTTCATACTGGCAGGATTTACATATAATTCTGAGAAGCATAGAAATCGTTTGTCCTCTTTCATCAGAGTCCGAGCAAGGCAGCTATTAATCCCCTACTTTACTCTATATCTGATAATGATAGTCCTCTTCTATTTCATGGCCCCTCTAATTGATACATATCTGACTCCAAGTGATGTGGTATTCTGGTTTCTATATGGGGCAGGACCTCCTAACCAAGCAACACATCTGTGGTTCTTGCCAGTCTTGTTTTTTGGTCTCTGTTTCTTTGCGATTATTGAACTTGCAACTCACAACACTCATCCATCAGTTCGTTGGAGTCTTGTTTTAATCTTGCCAGTCCTTGGAATGGGACTTAGATCCACCTTTTCAACAACTCTTGTTCCATGGCACTTCAGCAGTGTCCTGATGGCGACTGCATTCTGCATAATTGGATATGAGATAAAATGTGCTCGTGGGACTGGAAACTGGCACTTCACATCACCTGTAAAAAATATACTCTCACTTCTCCTACTCATCACCTTGCTATTACTTGCCTCTACACTCAATGGATTTGTGGATTTGGCAGTCGATCGTCTAGGGAACCATGCCCTCCTTTACATGGTGTCTGGAACAAGCGGCACACTGTTGGTCTTCTTCATCTCAAGCATTCTGAATAATAGGGCACCCTCTGGTTTTCTGAGCAGATTAGGACGAGAATCACAGGTGGTCTATGAGATTCACCCGATTTTCTTCTATCTGATTCCCATTTTACTTGTCGTATTATCCTTGCCATCTGAAGCAATAGCGGCAACCTTCAACCTCTTCTGGCCAGCCCGATTCATTGTTGGATTTTCTCTCTCTATTCCCTTTGCCTATGCACTTGTTCCTCGAAATAGATTGCTGAAATTGATTTTCACAGGCAAGACTTGATCTTGAGAACTCTGAATGTTGACTCGTAAGCAAGTGCTTCGTCATCCCTAGATATCTCAAGACTCATACACATCCCTCTGGGCCAGTCTGAGATGATCCCTTCAGGAAGCCACTCCGACGGGAACCGATAAAGTCCATCAACACCTCTTCTCTCTTCCAGTATCTCCATGCATCTCTTGAACCATTCTGACTCTTGAACAGAAGTCAGGGGAGCAAGGAGATCAAGTATCAAGATCAATAAGCCCATGTCTTCAATCTCAGGATGTTCACGAAACCCCGGCAGATTGACGCAGTTCCAAAGACCCTCTCCCTCTACAAATCCTCCCTCCTGACACCTCGTCTGGTAGTCTAAGCTCACAATGATAGATGCTACTCTATCAGCCAATTGCTTGAACTTGTCATCCCTCATTGCCCATTTAATGTTTGAAATTCCCAGTAAATCATGAAATCTTGGAAGACTCTTATAGTTCGCGGAGATGAGCCTGTCAAGCCGTTGAATCACCAATGATTTGACCTTTGGAACTTCATAGTATCCTGCATATGCCAATGCCTCTGCAATTGCAATGCTTGCATTATTATCATTTATGACATCATCCGACAACATGGATCTGATTCGGATTGTACTCCTGTCCATTTGCTGAAGTCCTGTTCTCACTCCCAACTGGACAAGCCTTGCAATAGCACTCACAACGTTTGGCGTACTCTCTATGGGATCATCATGCATCACCGCAGACCACAAAAAATCGAGCCCTTCTCTTACAATTGATGATCCTAGAAGTCCCTCCAATGAGTTGGATATTATCTCTACATCTCTGACTTGAAGAATCTCCCTAAGAGTCCTATACCTAATTACTGGTCCAGCTCTCTCAACGAGCCTCCATGCAACTCTCTTATCAATCAATTTGAATTGAATAAAGCGGCTTACTTTTATCTATCATTCGCCCTGTAGGTCTTGGTCACCAAAGTGTCAGAAAAGGAATCACTCACTCAATTAAAACGTGAGATCGTTCACGATATCTATCGCAACAGAATGATAATGACCGCTCCTCGTGACAAGCCGCAGGGCTGGACCCTGATGTCTGGACGTTGGAGCCCCTTCTACATTCAATTGAGAAACTTGAGTTCATTTCCTGAAACTCTTAGAAAGGTCGCAGAGGCCATGACACAAATGATTAGAGACGAACTGCCTGACATAACCAGGTTGGTAGGAGTATCATTTGCGGGTGTGCCAATAGCAACAGCAATCTCCCTTGAATCAGGCCTCCCAGCCTGCCATACCCGAAAGATGGTGGGTGTTCGTACCGAATCTGACCTCCTCTCTGCGATAGAAGACTATGGCCATCACTCACTTGTGGAAGGCGTGATGGACGATGGCGACTCCCTCTGCATTGTTGATGATTTGGTCACTGGGCTTGATAGCAAACTTATTGCACGTCGTCAGGTTCTTGCTGAAGTTGAAAAGCGGGGTCTTAAGGGTGTGACATGTGACAATATCGCGGTTATTATTGACAGGCAACAGGGCGCATATCAGAAGGCGAAAGATCACGGACTTGCTCTTCACGCATTGATTCGATTTATCGATGAGGGACTCCCACTACTCAAGGAAATCATGCCGAATGAGGACTACTCACTTGTACATGACTATCTTACAAATTAATGACACATCTTTCGATGACCTAATCTCTTTATATTGGAAATTACATATAATGTTCAAATGAACTCTGAACGAGAAACTCTTACAACAATGCTCAAACTCGCCCTGAAAACAATGAACACCCATCATGAGTATTATTCTACAATTGCCGAGAGCGTTGAAACCACCGCTGTAAAGGCACTACTTCTTGTATTAGCTGAAACCGAAGATGAACTCATCAACAAGATTCATGACATGCTTGCAACAGGCATTGTTGAGGAGATTGATGAGATATCGAACATTGGTGAGGTTCCAGTTCCCGATGAAACTCCTTTTGATCCATCACGCAATGACACCGATCCTCGTATATTCATCTGCAATAAGGCTCTAAAGCAGGAGGTCAAGGCTTACACATTCTTCCTATCAATTGCTGTACGTGCTAAATCCCGAGTTGTAAGCTATCTTTTCGAATACTTCGCCTATGTGAAATATCAGCAGATAGAGAAGATTCGCAGGGTTTGCTCCACCTTCTAGTCAATTTCTCCTATTATTCTGCATTAGAACACGTGTTCCAAGTCGCAATTAATATACCGCCTAAGGATTTGGCGCCACATGACTTTTATTTAGATATATTTATATACTTTTGATTATTTATATTAATTATTGACGGCTAGAGGCCGTTCCAAACCGTAAGATCCCCAAAAGTTCCATACGAAATGAAGGGGGTATCCGGTAGTAAGAGTGAGATGATGAAAATGACCATGATAGAATGTCCGATTATGATTCCCCCTATAATGGTAGATGATTATGAAGAGTTTAAGAAACTGGCAAGAAACGCGTCTTTGATAACATATGATCTGGACTACCTGCAAAACCCATTCCTTGATGAGACCCCCCGAGCGAGAAGGGTGACTTTCTGGGCACTGGGAATACCCATTAATGGCCTTCCAATCACTGTGAAGTTCTCAATGGACTATACTGAAGTGATGGACAAATCAAGAAACTGGCTTGATCAGGCCGATGAGATTGAGAAAGCCCTCTTGAAACTTGTCAATGAGATTGAAGATAATGTTCCCATGATCAAGGGCCGCATTGAACTTGATGCGCCCGATTTTAGCAGCCTTGTGATACGTCCATAAGATTATTCCAAGCTCCCCTCCTCATCAAATGCCGTTCATCATTTGCACTAGTCCTCTTATTTTATATGCAAAACTGGTCCATTCTATATCGAGAATCAGATGACCGATCCTGAGCCTGTAGACAGCATTGTCCCACGAATCATGGAACGCTATGCAAAGTTTCCGAAGGGATGGCATGTCCTCAGTACTCCCAAAGGTGACATGCTAATTGTAGGCCCTGATTCCAGTTTTCATCTTAAACTCATACCAATCAATCCTACTGAGTTCACGGGAGTCGGTGTGGAGATTCCTGGCTCATACAAGTCATTGGACTTCATCAGACGAGTTCCCAATTATGGATTCAGGCCCATTCATGACTCCGATCTGGATCAGATGCTCTCACTAATCAATCAGGGAAATGATGCCCAATCTATCATCAGATCAATAATCCAGAGAGATCCTATGACACCAACCGATATCGAGCAGTCAGATGCACGTCATATACTTACAGGTCCAATTCTGACTCGGCCCGATCTTGGGGACATAAGCTCTGAAATATCCAAGGTGCATTCATCACTTGAACGTGAGGCTCTCGAGCTCTTCAGGAAGAAATATCCAATGCGCGCAGGCATGTTTTTCTAATTAGCCTATTATCACAGTGCAGTATCTTGTGCTGACTTACTATCTCACACTCCATGATCTACCAAGAATCAATTGGAAGCATCCACCAAAAGCAATTGACGCAAAATCAATAATCATAAATAAGCGAATGTATGACTTTGGATAAAACATCTGAATAAGGGCACTCCAAAAACTAGTGATTAACATGAACCCAATTATGCCTAATGAAATCAAGAATATTGCAAGTCTAAATTTTGGTTGATGTTTCCACTCCCAATATGTAACATTAAAAAATAGCATACTAATGAACCAAATGCCTATTGTTGTTGATATTAGAATAGCATCATTAGAAGATGGATTCGTTTGCAATAGTATCAGTACAGTTTCAATTATTATTCCCAATATCAATAGACCTAGTCCTGCAATTGCAAAATATCTCTCCAGTTCTCGCAACTATCACTCACTCCTACGGGTTTCCAGCGCTTACGGCATCATAGAATGTATAACTCCCAATTCTTAGATATCCATATGCTGCAAATCCATTCATTACAAAGGCATTTGCACCCCCTAGAATCAAACTCAGCCACCATATTGTTCATGCATTATCAGATAGCCAATTCTCAAAATCTTTACTTGACCACCACCATATGCATCCCTCTTCATCCGAAAGAATTGCTTGTGTTGCATATCCAAATAATATGCCCAGTACTGTTCCTATAACTGCGCCCGCTGCTGCTCCATATGGTCCTCCCACTTCCTCACCAATTAAAGTTCCTATTGCAGCAAAAAGAGCAGCCCATCCCAAATTTGCTAATACTGCTGACATATCTGAATCAATCTGGTGATGGATTAATTTCATACCATATCCAATCCATGCATTAAATGATGCAATATGATAAAATTCACGATTGGGATGGGGATATTTTATTTGCCATGATGGTCCTATTACATAGTATAGTCCATCCCACCATTCATGCAAATAACCACCCAATGATTTTGATGGTATTTCAGATTCTATCATGAATCTACCATTGCCATTATGCAAACTATCTAATTCCATGGGTTCAAGAATATTCCTTGTTTTCACTTGATCGTAAACAAGTGCTTCACTTATGAATATCTTTGTAGTAAATCCGCCCGCACATGGACATACAGTTATTATTCCTATGATTCGAGATATTTGATTATCATAGATAATAAAGCAAGAATGATTTGGAATAATAATTATGGTTAATACTGAATTTCCAATATTGAACTGGATTGCCCTATTAATTCCTGTATTCAAGACACCTTTCATGTTTTGGGCTGTTGTGTGCATTGCTCATTTCTCATTGCCTGCGCATTTATTGCTATATTACCATAAATAGATGCAGTAATTACGAGCAAGATTGATCCGATTGCTCTAAATTGCATTCGTTGCCCCACCCTGCGAATTACTTCTGTAGCCGTTGATATGACCTGATTTATAGTTTTTTTAAATTAAAGCAATATTCTAATTCAATGCCGTGAATTGCATTTATTGGCGTCTTATTAACTCCTAATTAAACTTTTAATCTTCAATTGCAGACTTGTCATACCTCACCCACTAATTTTGTTCTGACACAATCGTTTCAATTAGAAAGGAATCGAAATATCCAAGGTGCATTCATCACTTGAACGTGAGGCTCTCGAGTTCTTCAGAAAGAAATATCCGATGCATGCTGGTATGTACTTTTAGCCTGAATGTGCTAATTACTGAACTTTACTGCTCCTAAAAGTTACATCATGATAATTTCTAAGCCATTATAAGAAAATTACAATATCCAACTAATCTCCCTTATTCAAAAAGTTCAGTATATCAATGTGAATTTCATACAATTTTGATCAAACTGAAAATGAGGAAAAAATTATCAGAAATTAAAATAAGTAAAAAAAAACAAAAGATAATGCCACCATCTACGAGTGTGAAAGAAATGTTTGATAGGAATCATTTTTTTGTACTTGCACTGATGGCACTATTTTTCATTGGACCGGTTGCTGCCACAACACATCAATTACGATGGGGTACTGCTGTCAATGACAGATTCATTTATTCTGTTACCGAACAAGGAAATAAGATTGAAACCACAACAGGCAATGCAACCATGATAATTGGTGGACTGGATTCACTTCCCCAAGATATTTCAAGCTACTATGACGTTCCAACAGCTACAATCAAGATAGAATCCGAAATATTTGACACTGAACTCCTATTGGAAACATTGACTGACCTCATATCACCAGTACTCATTGGATCTCTAGTTGTGCCAGTTGGGGACTTTGACTTCCTCACCCAACTCTGTCTTGATTTCCAAACCGAAACTGTCTACTCAATCTCAATAAACAACAATGCCAATGAATGGATTATCAGTGGACATGGAACTTTTGAAGATGGCATTACACTCGAACAATCTGCATCAGCAACAATTTCAAAAGACACAGGTGTCTTCAAAACTTTGACATATTCCTCAACAACTACTCAGGGCAGCTCCACTACAACATTGACTCTGACCTTTACATTACTTGAATACATCCCAGCTCCAGATTACACTCTTTTCATAATAATTGGAGCAGCTATAGTAGGGGTGGTAGTGGTTATTATCTTCATACTAAAAAGAAGATAACAAATAATCTCCGCCCTTCGATTGAATCATTGATTGCATGGCGGTCTTTTATGTTTCAATGACGGTCATGCAATCATTTTTTTTCAACAAATGTGATCTGACACAATCTTTTTAATTGGAAAGGAAACACCTCACATTAGCCAAGGGCCGGTGGTCTAGTTGGCTATGATACCGCATTGACACATAGTCATGATTCCCATGGCTATTCAAACGTGCGGTGATCCCCGGTTCAAGTCCGGGCCGGCCCACCACCCATTCTCACAGATACAGCGATAATCCAGCGCGGGGATACTTTCTGACTATGGTCTTAATCACAGTGGATTTGAACTGTTTGTACGAAACCTTTCCTGCAATCAATTTATACATGTAGTCACTAATGACAGGATCTCTGTGAGCTAGGCTAAGAATGGTCTCCATGTTCTTCTCATTCTTGAACATGAGCTTAGCAAGGCTCTTGGCCACGCTAAGGTCCTCTCCGAAGGCAGCCTTCCAGCCCTTCTCGTACTCTTTGAGGATCTTCGGGTCTTTCGTCCTGACTGCTCGTTCAATCACTTGGGCCGCTATGATGCCCGACCCTATCGCCTCGGATATGCCCTCTGCAGAGAACGGGTTTGCAAAGCCTGCAGCATCACCGAGAAGGACGGTTCTTCCCATGAATGTCCTCTTCACTGCCCCAGAATATGGCACTCTGAATGACAAGTCTGACAGGATTTCGGGCTCTATCTCATGCTTCTTCTTGAACTCTTCAAACCACTCATTGAATGTGTTCTTCAAGTTAGACACCTTGTCCTGTGGGACTCCAACTCCAACGCTGAGATGCGTACGCTTTGGGAAGCACCAGGCATATCCATATGGCACAGGGCCAAAATAGATGTCGATGGACACACCCTCACTGTCATACTCTACACCACATATCTTCTCAACAATGTCCTTGCCTACTTCTGCTTCCACCTCAATGCAGAGCGCCGCACTACTTCCTTTCCATCCATCATAGAACCCAATCGATCTGGCAACTACTCCGTTTATACCATCTGCACCAACGAGATATTCTGCAGTGAATCGCTCTCCATTTTCGGTTTCAACGGCGACTCCCTCCTTGTCTTGAGTTGCGTTGACGACCCTATTTCCATCAAGCGCCTTGGCACCCGCCTCCTTGGCCTTTTCAAACAACAGGTGGTCAAACTCCTCTCTCATCACCATGAATCCTGAGACCTCCGGTCGTGTACAGTCAATGAGAAGTCCAGACGGTGAGTAGAACCTCTGACCGTATACATCCCTTTGAATAACACTGCTGATGTCAAAATCCAGCATGTCCTTGACCTTACCGATGACCCCACCCGCACAGGGCTTCACTCTCGGGAATTTCTCCTTGTCAATCAACAAGACATTGACTCCTCTCTTGGCAGCCTGTCTTGCCATTGTGGATCCAGCAGGTCCTGCACCAACAACAATTACATCATAATCAGACATCGAACTCACTGGAGATTCCCTCACAAATCTCTATTATTTTTCTATTGGTCATAATCCAGTAGAGCCAAATCCCCCTGCTCCTCTCTCACTGTCCTCTAACTCTTCGACCTCAACAAAGTCGACTTGAGGCACAGGACGAATCGCCAACTGGGCCACTCGCATTCCACGTTTTATGTGAAAGTCCTCCTCACCATGATTGATCAGAATGATTTTGACTTCCCCCCTATATCCACTGTCTATGGTCCCTGGACTGTTCAATGCAGTCACTCCTTTATTCATTGCAAGACCACTCCTTGGCCGTACCTGCCCCTCATATCCATCAGGAATCTCAATTGCCAGACCCGTGGGAACTGGAACT
>JAJRWI010000052.1 GCA_024276825.1 archaeon | reverse complement strand
CGTTAAAGTTGGCGCTGACTACTTCAAAGTACACAAGTTCATTCTCATAGCCAGGAGTACTCATTTCAGAAGTCTTTTCAAGGAAGATCCATCACTCAGCACTGTTGAGATTCCAGAACAGAAAGGATCGTCATTCTCTGCCTATTTGAAGTATCTCTACACAGGAGTAGTAGAAGAGGCACCACTCAGTTGCTTGAAGATGAAACGATATGCCATTTACTTTAGGGATCAAGTCCGTGGGGATTCAGATGTTGATAATAAGCTCGTCTTGGGCTTAATGCAGATTATACGGCAAATTCAGATTGATAGAGAGAACTGCTTCGAAGTTCTTAGAATTGCTTTTTATTCAAATGATGAATTGCTCCAGAAGAAGGCTCTGAAGTTCATTAAGCCACTCTTTAAGGACTTTAAAGGTAGAATCAACTTGTTGGAGAAGGACTTGCGGCTTGTTGTTCAAGATTTCATTATCAACGAAATCTACGATATGACTTAGTATAATGGCCCAGCGGCAGAGAGACTGCAGGAAGAGACCTTTTAACACCTTTAAAAGGTAAAGATGTGGGTATTTATCTCTTTTAGTAGCATAGTGGATATCTTTTTAGAACATATTTCTCTAATAGTAAGAGAGATACAACTTCTCATTCGTTGATATCAATTTCTTGTAATAGAAGACACAATTGAGATAAAAATGTATGATTTCTTCATTCTTAGCTAAGTTGGAATACAATTAGATATGATATGATGGTTCTTCTCACTTACCCTGACTCTTAGAGTGATTTCATCTTCATTATGACTTTACTAACACACACACGTAGGTATAGACAAGCACACACTCTCTCCCTCTCTTGAGATATATATTGCTCATCTTGGTGTAGAGTTTTTCACCTAAGTGTCCCCATTCACTTTAAGTGTCCCCAAATCATAAAATAAGACATTCTATTGGCTCTAATATCGAATAAAAGCGCTTTATTCTCCTCTGATAACCAATCATACTGCCGGAATCAGAATGTTTTGGTAACCGAAACCCCTTTTTCACGTATTACTCGGCAAAGAATGAGTATCAGAGGTCAGAAGACATGCAATGAGTTTCGTCATTGCAAGACCGATATTGAGAAGATTTTGTACCTGTTTTTCTCTGAAAGACTGTCTGTTTCAAAGATTGCAAAATCGTTGAAAATGGACAAGAAAATAGTGAAGAAGAGGTTCATTAATCATTGCAGAGGATTCGAAAATGGAACTTGTTTAGGGTTGCGATACCTCAATTCGACTGAAGAGGCTACCTTGACTGAGTTCGTCCTCAAACGATTTGATGCAAATGATTCGATGTCTGTGCAAGACATTATTGACGAAGTAAGTCTGATATACGCTTTTTCTTCTTTTTCTTCTAATGATTATCTTTTTTAGGCATACTATATACGCCAGAAGAGGGAGAGAGAGGCATCTTCCGCAATTGTGGATTTCTTTCCATCCTACACCTCCAAGCCGTTCGCGCCTCCCACATACTCTTGGATCGACAATTTTGCACGGAGAAACAAGCTACAACTCAAGTATGGACGGAAGCTCGAAGAAATTCGGGCCAAGCACTCGAGCGTGGGTGAGATTAGATCATGGATCCAATCCACTTGGAAACCGGCACTTGAAGGCATAAGTCCAGACTTTGTCTTCAATTTTGATGAGATAATGGTCTCTCCCACATCAAAAAGGCCATTAGTAGGAGCCAGGGAGGGCGCAAAGGTGGCCTTCTACAATCCAGGCGATATGTCAGAACATATCACAACCATCCCCACCATATCGGCTGCTGGTGAACTTCTTTGCAACCTTGTTATTCTACCTAGAGAGAATATGAGGTTTTTACCTACTTGCATGTCCCTCTTCCCGACTACTGCACTCATTGGAAATCACTCAGGATGGATTACCGGAGACATCTATCTGAAATTTGTTGAATTTCTGATAGAAAGGATAGAGGAGAAGAGAGTGAGGTTAGGGAGACAAGAGGAGGCACTTTTGCTCTGCGACAACCATGTCACGAGGTTTAACGCGGACGCATTGGATATGTTGTCCGAACACAACATCAGACTCGCCACACTACCACCACACACTACTCACATACTCCAGCCCATTGATCTGGCACTTGCACACTCTTTCAAGGCAAAATTCAGGAGGAAGCTCGCCCTGGTGGAGAAAAGCATTTTATTGGATGATAGAATGTCAATGCGGGAGAGGAAGTTGCAGGCATATTTGATCGCAACACTGGATGCATCATACGAGGCGGCGTCTGTGACAAATATTCTAGGGTCTTGGTGCTCTTCAAAGCTCTGCCCACTAAACGAAGAGGAGCTCTATAGATCATCTAAATTGACCCCGGATAGTGCGACACCTGTGGTGGAGTTGGGTGTTAAGAAAGTTATCTCTGGTAAGTTTAGTCTTACTGGGGGGATTTTGACAGCTGAAGGTGCTCGTGTCATTCTCCGGGAGAGAATGGAGAACAGATTGGAAAAATCTCGGCCGAATGATATTTCCAATAGTCGGGGAAGGAAGAGAAAGAAGGCCATCTATACTACTGCAATATTCAAGGGTCTACGGATTGTGGATCATGAAGAGGACGATGATGGCAACATCCTCTTT
>JAJRWI010000051.1 GCA_024276825.1 archaeon | reverse complement strand
GGTCTTAAGAAACGGATGGACATAATTCGATCAGTACTTCATGATCCCCGACTTCTTCTACTTGACGAGCCTTACTCTGGTCTTGATGCGGACTCCTCGGAGATGTTCTCTGAATATCTAAACAGCATCAGAAAAACAAAGACTACCATTTTGACGACCCATAACATCAATCTGGGCGAGAGAATGAGCGACACCTATCTCCTGCTGCGGAAGGGCGAAGTTAAGGGGATAGGCCCAATTGACCAGTTCGGAGGAAAACTCTGAGGTGATGAAATGACATATTTGAGAGCCATTATGGCCATCGCTAAAAAAGACATAATGATTCAATTCCGACGTCCATTTGAATTATTCGCAATGTTTCTCTTTGCTTTGATATCACTGCTTGCCTTCGCGTTTGGAATGGGTGGTGACATCTCACCAGAGATTGGCAGTGCGATGTTATGGGTGATAATCTTTCTAACCGGCATGTTTGGGTTCGCACCAGTGTTCCTGTCTGAGGTTGACACTGGAACTCTGAAGGGCATTTCTGTGGCCCCTATTCCTGCATGGGCTGTATATCTGGGGAAAGTGACCTATGGATTCTTTTTGATGATAACTGTTGAAGTGTTCCTGATTCCAATTTCTATGGTGCTTTTTGGTTTCAGCCTATCATTTACCAATCCCTATGTTTATGCCACCTTCATTCTGGGAACATTGGACTTGGCAACTGTTGGATCCATGGCATCAGCGCTTACATTACCAGTAGAGTCTAAGGCAACAATCTTTCCTCTTGTATATTTTCCAACAGCAACATCTGCACTTATCCTACTTGTTGAATTGACTCGGGGTCTTGTCATGGGACCACTTCTCATCGGCCTTGACATTCTCCTGAAACTAGTGGCAGGACATCTGTTTGCAATGATGCTTCTCTCCGCCTCAATATTCAATTATGTTTTAACAAACTGAAAGCCTGAAACCAATATCTTAACGAAAGTTTCATAACATAGATTAAATACATTGAGGCAGGAGATTGCTGTGAATAGAACTCGATTGCTGCTCTATATTGCGACCATGATTACAGGAGTGATCTACATATATATGACATGGATCTTTGCACCTCCTGAAGCAACATTGCACGAACTAATCAGAATTCTCTTTCAGCATGTTGCACCCGCCCTCACAGCATACTTGGCATTTGGAGTGACTCTGATCTCAAGTATTCTCTATTTATGGAAGAGTGATATCCGCTATGACTTGGTAAGTGGTGCATCAATTAAAATTGGTCTACTCTTCACAACAATAACACTACTCTCAGGAATGCAATGGGCAGCAGCCACTTGGGGGTCACCCTGGAATTGGGACCCACGAGAAACCACCACATTAATTCTGTGGATCGCTTATGCTTGTCTACTTGTATATCGTGCATCCATTAATGATCCTGAAATCAGAGCTCAGTATGGCTCTCTTTTCGGGATAATAGCATTTCCTGCTGTAATCTTGAGCTATCTCTCGATTCACCTGTGGAACACTCTGCATCCAGTTGTCATCACACCAATCGGTCTGCAGATGGCAGTTGAACATGGGATGACTCTTGGCATTAGCATTATTGCTATTATCCTGCTTTACATCATGATTTTGGATATTACATATCGCGTTGACAAGGTTAATGAAAAACTGATGGAATACCGAATGAACAGGAGCTGATAAAATGCAACAGACAGAACTCTTTACAGTGGCAATGATCCTATGGGGTGGAATTCTAATATTCCTTGCCTATCTTTTAATTCGAATGAATCGTATTGAAAATGCAATGAAGAGGTTAAAAATAGAAGATCAGGAGTAGGTCATTTATGAGAAAGAAGACTCGAATGATCGTGGTCGCAATTGTTCTTGTGGCTGTTGTGGGCGGTATTTCCTATGCAATGCTGCAACTGTATGTTGATCCATACCTCAGTGTTGACACTGTAGTTGAAAATGCTGACTACTACATCGGTCTTAATATCCAGGTTAAAGGAAAAGTACTTGCAGGTTCACTGACAGTCACCCAAAATAACATTACTTTTGTCATATATGGCGAAACGCATACACTCACAGTGATGCTTGAAGGAACATTGCCTGGATTTGAAGATGATCAAGACATTGTCGCAATAGGTGTTCTTCAATCCGCTAAGTTGATGATTGCTGAGGAAATATTGATTCAATGCCCCAGTAAGTATGAAACCAACTCAACAACATCTGTCTGATCTTCATCAAAAGATATGTGAACTCCCCAAGTCGAGGAGTTCAATCTCCTTTTTTACTCGGAAGCTTCAACATCTTCAGTTTCTTCTTCTTGGTGTTCGTCCTGATATTTCTCACGCAAATTCTTAATGAAGCGAGAGCCCTCAATGGCCGCCATAGGCAACATTGAAGATATAAGAAAGAATGACCCTGTCCAGACAAAAGCCATGAATGGCAGTACTTTTGTATGAAGTGAAACTGCCATTACATTAGGTGCTACCTGAGTAAATCCATTTACTGCAATGAACACATCTCTAAATGGAGTGTTGTGTATGTAAACAGTATGAATCACCGAGCCCCACTCAGGATATCCTTGTATACTCACGACTCCAATGCCTATTACATTGTCACCTTCTATGACAAAAACAGTGACCACTAATTTGAAATCACGTTGATTATTCCAGTACACAAGGTCAATGCCCTTTACTTGGACCCATATTTGTGGGGCCACTTCGTATGCATCATTAGCTCGATACATTGCATTTGACTCGTATACGCTGTTCTCACTCATTAGAACACCAAAGATCAAGATGAGTAGCCCCAAATGGAGCATTACGCGGCCCATTCTTCTAAATGTAAATGCAGTCTTTTCGCGTCCTATTAGAACTCGAATGAATACCACTGCCATGTAGATAAGAGCACCGAGGGCGATTGGGATTGCAGCATTCACCAACCAGTTTGTCGTTGGTATGGGCATGGTGGGGTTGAGAAATGACACAATGCCCAAAGCTCCTCCAATGGCCAATAACACGATAACCCCAATCACTTTCAATCTATTCTTAATGAATGATGAATCCATGCAGAAGAATGCGGATGCTGCTATTAGAAAGCAGGATACATAGAATCCAATCCAGAAGAAGTCCTGACCAATGGACACCATTTCTTCGGGGGGAGCATCAGGGTTCGCGATTACAGTCTGAATGTTGAGAGTTGCTGGTAAAGCCACACCAATCACAGACACCATGAGTACAATTATCAGACCAAATAATGCAATCATGACAGAAACATTTCTTGGATTATGGAATGAGAATGATGACTTTCTCACTCCCGTTTCTTCGCTCTCATCTTCCGGCTCTGCATCGCGATATCCCGACCACGCAGTAATTATTGCTGTAATTATGAATATTCCTAGTAATGTTGCAAGCATGGTCCAACTCACAATTGATAATGAGAAAAGGTGAACTGAATTTAGAACACCACTTCTGGTGACCCAAGTTGCAAATATTACACTGGGGAATGCGAACGCAAGAAACGAATCTCTCAACACATCATGATTTTTTAGAATTGGCTTTGCATGGAAATAGCATGTCAATAGTAGCCATGGAACAAGTGATGTTGTTTCAACTGGATCCCAAGCCCAATATCCACCCCATCCAAGTACAATATATGCCCAATAACCTCCAACCACTATTCCAACTGATAACATCACCCATGCAAGAATTGTGGAGAATCTTGATAATGACTCCAAAACCGGGACTGACTCGGATTTTCTGTCTTCGCTTCTGATTGTAAAGCCTGCCAGTTTTATGGCAAAAGGTATCATTGTCAATGCATATCCGATAAACACAATGGGGGGATGAATGACATTCCAGAATGTTCTCAATAGTGGGTTTAGACCAAGCCCTTCAACTCGTTCGATGCCACTTGTGATTCTGAAAGGGTCAGCAAAGAAAGTATTTGTTGCGATCAGAATTGCCTGGATTATCATGATGACTGAGGCACGATATGCTACCATATCATCCTCATAGCCCCTTATGGTAAATCGATATATCAGATATAGCAAGAAGGACAACATTGTCCAAAATACAAGTGAACCTGACTGCCCTGTCCAAAGGGCTGATATCTTAAGGGCCCAGTTTGAAGTGGAAGAAGTAGTCTGATAGACATAATCATACTGAAACTGATTGTTGAAAATCAGCAGCAATAACCAGATTGCTGACCCAATGGCGGCAAATCCTGCAACTACCGCCATTCCCAGCGATAATGCCTCATAATCTTTGATTCGGGGTCCAATGATCATTATCAGCAGATCAACACAACCCACGCCTATTGCAACTAGCAAGAATATTGTTCCTATATCCAAATTTGTTTCCTCCTATGAACGCCTCCTTCGTGATCGGCCCTTCCCTCTTGGTCTACGTCCTCGTCTGCGTGCCTCTTTCTTCAACATGCGCTGCTTTTTAGCAACAAGCTTCCGACGAGACCACACATAGGCAAATCCAAAGCCGGGTGCTGAAACTAAACCAACAACGGCAACAACCTGCCATGGGGCAACTGGAGTAAAGGTCACCGATGGTCCAATTACGGTCAACTTGTAGTAAATGCTTGTTCCTGTGTTTCCTGACTCGTCCGTTGCTTGGCAGAAGTATGAGATCACATCGCCGCCATTGAATGAACCAATGTTGATGCGCCACACCAGACTCTTGTCATCCACTCCCACCAATGTCATGTTTGTCTGCTGGTAGAATCCATCATTGACCTTCCAAAACAAAACACATGATACTATTGAGCTGTGGATGGGAAACTCTTGGGTTCCAAACTCAAGAATAACCTCATCACCCTCTTTGACTTCACTGGGATAGATTGCTCTCAATGTTATTGTTGGTGGAAATACATCCTCACGAACAACAAAATAATACGACCCCGCAATGAAGTCATTACCCAACGAGTCATTTGCAAAGACAAAGAAGTTCACTCTGGTCGAGTCATTCAAATAGCCAAAAGTATTGTTGAAAATGCCCTTAACCTGAGGGTTTGGAAGCAGGGGCAAGATGCCAGTAGTGACATTATTTCCCAATGTCATTGTGTAATTCACGTAAGCTTGATCGATGCCATCTGGATCTGAAATAACAGCTGAAACGAGAATTTCGTCATTTGGTCTTGGAGATACTGGATTGATACGAACATATGATATGATTGGAAGACCATAGCTCCAAATCTGCTCCAATGCAAGGATCGCTTGACCTTGCACTGCAGTATTATGCACTTGCCAGTCCTGGCTCAGGGTTTCCCATTTTCTATTTCCATTCTGCATGAAGCCCCCATCTTCAATATCCCATAAGTTTGCCAGAATAAGCTCTAGTGTGTCAATTACAAGTTGAATGTATTGCTCCTCATCGGTGAGTTCATACAACTCTTCAAGTGAGAATACTACTTGAAACTGTATCTCCGCATATTTGTAATATTTCACATCCTTATCATTCAGCGGGTCATATGGCTCGCCATGCAATGTTTCTGCATACCATCCACCATTTTCAGTGTCCCAATTATGTTCTAGTAGCGCTCTGACCAATGTTTCAGCATTTGCCAAAAAAGTCGAGTTTCCAGTAACCTCATATGCCTTCAGTAAAGCACGCATAGCAATGGCATCTATATCTGAGATCACGACATTACCTGGTCTCTCATTCTGCTCGACAATTACATCTCCTCCAGTCCTGTTAACGGCAAGTTTCATGCCATAATATATGGACTGATTGTATTCCTTCATATTTTGAAGCATGAAATCAATGGACTTGTTGGCCATTGATATCAGTGTGTTGTTGCCATATTTTACCCCTGCATCGTAGAGTGCCATGATTCCTAAGGATAAATGGTCAAGTCGTTTACCATCATTGGGATATACTTCATAGATATAGTCTGGAACCTTTACTGACCCATTTCTAAGAGTAAAGAAATAAAATCCACCATTCTCTTCATCATAAAGAATATCCGCCAAGCAGTCTATTGCGGATTGTTTTTCAGAACTGAAATCCAATGATGAATTTACTGACTCTGCAAGTTCTAGAGCATAATATGCATATGCTTGAACTCCTGCACGCTTAGTTGTTCGCGCTTCTTCAGGTGAATATGTATTTACATAAAATCCAGGATATTCTGGATCAAGAAAGAGACTCACCATCTTGTTTGCTGCTCTGCTAATCATTGTTGAGATTGTATTATTGGGTGTGCCGCTCTTAGCAGACACATCATACATACGTGCTAGCCCGACTATCGCCCAATAATAGTCTGCTAGACTAGGCGGAAGCGAGATTATCTGCCATTGGTGATCTCCACGCCTGAAAACTGAGCCATCAGAATAATTCATCAAATATGAGAACATTATATCAAGCGTCGCCCACGAAAAATCGAGATAGCTGCTTATATTGTATTCTTCTGAAGGCGTAAAGTCAACTGATGTACAAATGACACGTTCATGAATCATTTGCATTGTTTCATTTGAAATCAATGTGCCTGAAAGCATCAAGAATGTAAATGCTATAATTGCAAATCTTCGTTTCATCGCTCTCACTCAGCTTACTTGCAGTTAATAAGTTTTCTTTCGTAAATTCATAGTTTCTATGTCCCAAGATTTGTAACTTCAAAAGAAAAAGTTTGGGGCCTGAAAGGCCCCTAATATTCTAGCGTCTTCTGCCTATGAGCGCTCCTAGGAGTAACCCGACAACGATGCCTCCGACTGCTCCTCCAGCCAACACTAGTGTGTCGGTTCCACCAACAGGCACAGTTACGGTCACAGTTTCAGTGACTGTTTCAATCACTGTGTCTGGTGGGAGATTTTCATAGAAGTAGGCCTTTGCATTCAGCAGTTGTGCGTACGCATCAGTGAGACGCTGGCTGAACTCCATTGGATCATGGAATCCATGTGACCCGTCGTTTATGAGATAAGTGACCTCACTAACGACTGAATCAATCACATCCATGACCTCGGCTACAAGATCATGGTCAGCACCATCAGTCTGATTATATGTGGTAATGATGTCTTCAAGAGCAGAGGCCTCAGTGAGAATCTCATCTGTGAGGGCATCAAATGCACTCTGTATCTGCTCCAACTGGTTTATGGCCCAGTCTTCTTGCCCCTCATGGCACTCTGTACTCTGGCCACATGCAACTTCTGGATTCACCACGAATGTGTGGTTAAGGAATACATTATCACCTGGAGCTATATCGTAGCCATGACAGTCAGTACACTCAACTCCAGCAAGATGGTGTGGACCACCAGTCCATAGCTGGTATGTGTCGTGGTACGTTCCAACGTGGCAATTCGCACATAGCTGAGTTGCATTGACTGCGCGAATCATTCCTGGCGATGTTCCTGACCAGTTTGCATGAACCGCATGACATGCTGGGCAAGACACTGCATTGTAATCGGCATTAGGGTCAAAACCAGTATCGACATCATTGCCGATCATTTCGGGGTTCTGCTGATATACAAAGCCCTCAGTTGACATGCAATGCATACAGTATGATGCTGCATGTGAACTGCTTCGGAGGTCAGTCAACGAGTTCGCATGGGCCGAGTTCTGCCATGGGACATATTGGTGTGGATGCTCCTCGCCACTTGGTTTGTGACAGGATGAGCATGTTTCACCTGAATAATCAACATATCCTGTAGAGTTATGACACGCAAAGCAGTTGACTCCTAGAGCATCGTAAGTTGGTGTGCCCGTGGAGTTGTCCCAACCACTTGTATGACACTCAGCGCAGGATGTGTTGAAATATGCCCATGAAATGATAACATAAGCCCCAATCTGCACATGAGTTGAGTTTACAACACTCATGTGCGTGGCATGATCCGTTACACTCCAGTTGCCATATTCATTTGGATGGCATGTCTGGCAGTCTGTAGGATCAGTGCCATAATTCGGTGTTGCGATCTCGTGCTGGTTACGGTGGACATTCTCAATTAGTGTTGTTGGAATGCCACCACCTGTTGGTCCTAGGAGAACGGCAAAGCCAACCAGGCATAGGAACAGGTAATAACCTGCCACCATTCGCCTGTTAATTTGAGGTGGATCGTCGGTATAGTATACCATGGATATCTCCTCGTTCTCCAGAACGCTTGTAATACGAATATACACTATGATTTAAATGTAACTTATCTCTTATAATTTGATTATTGTCGAAACTGGCACAACCAGAACAAATTCTCTCTCATGCAATTTGTTAAATCGCTATGTTCAATTTCTTTCAATGATTAACTCTCTTTACGATATTCTGAAGCAATTGTAATTATTGCCAATATATGAATCAAGGACTTTTTTGATGGTTTGACCATAAATGGCAAAAAATAAAGCCTTATTCAAGTCTTTATTACATGATTGTTATGACAGATGAGAATATAGGTGCCAATCAAGACTCTCTCACATCTGATGATGGAGTTATTATTCATGCATCTCTTGATCTTCTTAGAAAGGGTGTAGAACGAGTACTTGTTGACTTTATTGAGCTGATTGAATCACCCGATGGCGATCAAAAGCCAGTAGGTTCAGCAATTGAACTGGGCGATACAATAGTCTTCAAGGAGAATATTGATAATTTTCCAGCTGAACTAGTGGCTACGAATATTGGTGAAGACTTGTGGTACGTCGTCAGCACCTCTGAAACGCCCCCTTCCGGATTTCCAACTGATAAGGATGCGTCTCGCGCAGCAAAAGCTGAAACCATGAGACTAGAACTTTTGGTCAAGTTCATCTGCGGAATTGATTCATCTGCGTCCTGTGAAACTCCTCGGGACTGGCATCCTGACCCTCTATCTGATGCAGAACAGATTCTTAGACTCATCAATCGAACAAAAGAACGATGGAAGCATTAGCCATTCCAGATTGATATGAAACGAAGTGCATTTGAAACCCTTGTAAGATTTGCATATGCAATATATTTCTTGGAATTTGCAATATCAGGGGCTTGAATGGTAAAGTTCTTCCTCACGCTTTCTGATGCATTTACGAGCCATACCTGCTCATCCTCCTTTAACATATCGATAGATAGCGATATTTCATTAATGCCATATATGGCATCCTCAATCAATAGCAATAGTGCCATGGTTTTTAGAAGCACTGTCGTGTCATAATCCGAGTCGTTGACAAAGAGTTCAGAAACAATTGAACAGATTGCCTTTTCCAATTTGTTGAACAGACCATCGTCAACAGGGCTCTTGTTCATGATGTTATCTAGTGCTCTTCTGAATACAACAATTGCATCATCAATAGCTGACTTGATTAATTCTGAATTATGAATAGAGTCAACATCACTTCGCTTAAGGGGAGTTCCAATAATTGATCTTTGAAGGTCAAAGGTGCTACCGCCCGAAATGGCCTCATGCTCATTCTCACCGTCAAGAGTACGAGCATCAAGGAGAATCGACAGTACATCTCGTCCACATGAGTTGCAAATGACGGAACCAAAGATGGCTTTCTCTATCTTTGAAAACAGGTCAAGAACATGATCCTTGTCCAGAACCCTGCGCATGTTGATTCTTCCATCTTGAAGTAGCGTGATGCTCATGTCGCCCGTGTCTGCCCGGCCATATCCCAATTCCTTACTGCATTTAACAAGCTCAAACTTGCTCTCCAGACAGTTAAGGCACTTGCAGAGTATCATCGGGTCAAAGACTCCATACAAGATGGGCTGACCTGTGGGAACACCGTTGAATACTCTAAGTTCTGCCATTACGCGTTCATTGGTGTCCCTACAAGGCTTGGTGAGTAGAATACCGCCCTCAGGCATTGGCGGGGCAAGCTTTGAACGTGGATGCCGTGCCTGCTTGCACACGGTTTCCAATTCATGTTTCATAGGTTGATATTCTGGAAGCTGGAATAGTGGGCATGTGTCCGCACCTATCTTACCATATATGACGGCTCTAGCAAAGCTGGCACAATTAGACATACCACAGAGTCCACAATTGATTCTTGGAGTGCTTTTCCAGGCACGCGTAAATACTCTACTCAAGGCTCATCACTCGTTAATGAACCCAATACCCATTACTTGTTTTAAGATTCCGATTGGTACAAGGTAACGTCAATTTTATTAGACATGTCAAACTCGGCTAAGATGAGGACTTGCTAATGCAGAGGATAAAAAGCAAACTGAAATGGAACACTAGGCCTGAATGGTTTAAATCTGCCTTCACCCTAGTAATCGTGGTTGGAGCCACTTTTGGTGGATATGGCCTGTTTATGGTCGCAATGGGCACTTCAAGTCCTCTGGTTGTTGTCACAAGCTACTCAATGGTCCCCACCCTCGATCGTGGAGATCTTCTTGTCCTGCAGTCCCGCCCTCCAGACCAGATTAAGGTGGGCGACATCATTGTGTTTCAAGACACCGAATGGCAGACCTCAGGCCCAGTCGTGCATCGTGTGATAGATATAGAAGTCATTAATGGGACATATCATTATTACACAAAAGGCGATGCAAACACTCATCCCGACCCATATGACCGAACCTATAATGAGATAATTGGAGTCGTTGTTTTCAGGATACCTTATGTTGGTCATATCAGCTTGTTTCTTAAAACTACTACTGGGATGATCACTGTTGCTATCATCTTTTTTGCAATTCTTATCATTCCTGAAATCGTCTGTAAAGACGAGGAACAAATGGATGAGAATCCAGAATGTGTTGCTTCTTCAAATCAGTAGGTCCTTTAATACCATTGCTGTTCCTTCATTCATCTGTCTTATGTAATATGTATGGAGTGATATCATTCCAACGAACAAAAGCGACCCAAATACTGTGATCCATTCAACAATTGGTCCACCAATTGTGAATTCAAGGGCAACGTAACCAATGTCAAATATCAGCCCATAGAGTGGAATCGGTTTTGGAATTCTTGAGTTCATTAGTAATGCAAAGTTGATAATGAACAAGACAAAAAAATTCAGGAGGAAGAAAGTTGTGGATGCAGTCATGTGTGGCGGTCCTTGATCCTCCGAGAAGATGCCAATCATGATTAATGCAACCGCTGAGAAAAGCCCCAACACCTGTCCTGATATCATAAAATATCTCTTGAAGATATTCTCTTCATGCCACTCGCTAAATCCAATGAAGAACGGAAACAAAACGATTCCAGTAAGGATGCATCCAGCATTATAGAAATAGGCACCAAGCGGACTGTAGATGTAATCACCCAATCTACTGAGATAGTGAGTGGTGGGCCAAAACTCATATGGATACAGTTTCCATGAAATCAATGTAAAGATGCAGTAGAATATTATTGAAAGAACTCCTCCGATCACCAGTAAGCCATATTTTTGAATCAGCCCGTTCAATATCATCACTTTGTGCTATTCACAATCAAGATTTTGCCAATTCAGATTTTATATCTGCCCTTATTCAATTCTACTATGAAAGATTGGGGTAAAAATGAACTTCAAGCCATGGGTTTACTTTTTTGAATAAAGCGAAGGCCATATATACTCTATCACTTCGCACGGCATAGTTGATTGTGACCAGTTGTCACAAACAAAGACCAATGTACTGGTGAAAAAAATGAGAGATCCAATTGCTTGGATGCGCGAGGAGTATGAGAAACTTGTCGAGCAGAATCTTGAGTGGAAGATTCGTGAGCTTCAAGGCCCCAGCACTCCTGTTGCGAAAGTGGATGGCAAAGAGGTGATCATGCTTTGCAGTAACAACTACCTCAACTTGACAAACCATCCAAAGTTGAAGGAAGCTGCTATCAAGGCCATTGAAACACACGGAGTTGGTTCAGGTTCTGTGAGAGCCATTGCTGGCACAATGGACCTTCACCTTGAGCTAGAGCGAAGACTTGCAAAGTTCAAGGGGGCTGAGGCTTCTCTGACCTACTCGGCTGGTTTTACAACAAATGAGGGTCTGATCCCCCAGCTTGTTGGCAAGGGTGATGCCATAATCTCTGATGAGCTAAATCATGGTTCAATCATCGATGGTGTGCGACTAACTAAGGCCACTCGTTATGTCTATGCTCATAATGACATGGGCGAACTTGAGAAAGTGCTCAATGAGGCTGAGAAAGAGAATCCAAACAAGATCCTGATAATAACCGACGGTGTCTTCTCAATGGATGGAGACATTGCACTCCTTGATCAGATCGTTAAGCTGGGCAAGGAGCATGGTGCAATGATCTATGTCGATGACGCACATGGTGAGGCAGTACTCGGTGATGGCGGCCGTGGTATCGTTTCTCACTACAAACTGACCCATCATGATGTACACTTTGAGATGGGTACATTTTCCAAGGCGTTTGGTGTCATGGGTGGCCATGTTTCTGGTAGTGAGGACATGGTGAAGTACGCCTATAACAAGAGCCGATCATGGCTTCTCAGTGCTTCTCACCCACCAGCAACAGCCGCAGCTTGTATCGCCGCAATCGATGTTCTTGAAACCGAGCCCGAGCATGTGAAGACACTCTGGGACAACCGAGAGTATTTTGTCAAAGGTCTCACCCAACTTGGCTATGACATTGGCAACAGCCAGACTCCAATCGTTCCTGCTATCGTCGGCGAGAGCGCAAAGGCCGTCCAACTCAGTGAGGGCCTTTTGGAGGAAGGCATCTTAGCCCTGCCAATTGTATATCCAATGGTCGCTCGCGACAAAGCTCGTATTAGAAACATGATGAACAGCGGCCTTACTAAGGAACATCTTGACAAGGCTCTCAATGCCTACGAAAAAATTGGTAAAAGGCTTGGAATAATTTAGTTTCCCGAATTGGAGACCCTCCTAATGGGGTGTCTCCCCTCTTTATTTACTACTACTGGTTTCATAAATGAATTACTTAGTTAATGAAAAATGATATCCCAGGTTTTGACCATGACTCCAATTCATCAATTGGCGCTTTGAAATACTGCGAATTGAAATTTGATAAGGATTATGATTATATTTGAATCTTAATTATTGGAGAATGGCACTGAGCGCGATCCTATTCCGTTTTATGACCAATTTGACCTCATGAAATAGGTGTGGTCGGGTCGGCAAGGCATGGTAGGAGGGGGGAGTTGTTTTGTAATGAGGGCATGTATAAAACAAGGCCATGCCGAACTCCGACCACGTATGGATTAATTTTTTCCGACTATTAAACCTATTTATCTTGTATTCTATTTCCATGAATCGAAATTGTAGTTCAAAAATCAGAACTACTATTCTTACTCTTCTAACACAAGTTAATAAGCCTTGCAAAAGTTAAAATCAAGACATACTCTAGGATTTACATCACTGGAGGAAAACAAATTGGTAAGCATTCCAGTTCTCTCCAATATCATCGAAGGCCTAAAGGTCTTCTTTAAAACACGAAGATATGTTGCCTATCTGATTATTTTCTTCATTACATCGTTCATCTCCTTCTTTGTATCGTATATTCTCTCGATACCTGGAGTTGTAGGATCTCCAACAGAAACAGTCCTTGTGAATGTTTTTGCATATGTTGGAGCAACAGGAACGATCTATTTTATGCTAGGCACAATACTACTACTGGTAGGACTTGACAAAGTATGGATAACCAGAAGGGGCCGTGGAAGAATCACAGAGCTCAAGGGAATAGCATGGATTGCAGTGTCTTTCTTCATTGCAGTATGGCTCTCAGTATTCTTCAAGTCCACACCACTTTATCTGTTTGCGGCGGTGGGATGGGTCGGATGGATTGGTTTTCAGGCATACCTGTCATCACGAACCAGTCTAAGAATCGCAACAATTGCAGAGCCGAAGAAGGGTGGGATTGCTAAAGGTTTCTTGGCATTCATCATTCTAATTATCGGTATTGGTATCATTGCAGCAGAGGCTATTCTTGCCCTTGTAGTGATTCCTCAAGACCTCTTCGGTATCAGTACCATGCTGGGTCCAGTATTTCCAAACTTCCAACAGAACATCTCGCTACATTTCACATACATCATAGTGGCTTTTGCACTACTTGGAATATTCGCATTGATCGCATTGGTTGCCTATTTCAGGTATGCCCTCAAAGGTGCAGCACTCAATATTGCTTTGCTCACAGTCTTCATTGCCATTTATTCAGGATATTTCTTGGTAAACGTTATGCGCAGGACCTCGGTTCCATCAATGGAGCCTGTCGATATTGCCATGACACTGTTCTTCCTCGTGTATGCCATGTCGGGTATTGGCAGGACCGTGACTGAATCAGTTGAAGAGAGCCGTTTTAGAGTTCGGGATCTTGGCCCGTTGATCACTTTCATGCTGGCAAGCGGATTCTTCTTTGTGGACAGCCTAATCACAGCATCAACATACAGCCCTCAATTGGCTGCTTGGTTTGACTGGAGTTCAACCACGAACTATGTCAACTTTATATTCCGTGATGTTGCAAAGCTTCTGGCATTCCCTCTGGTTGCAATCTTTTCAATGCTCTATTATCTCAAAGTCGAGCGTGTTGAACGTGTTGTTGAACGTATCAAGGAAGAGGGCGAAGAGGTGACCCCTGAAGAGGTTGATAAGGAGGTCTACGAAGAGGTCACAGCACCGGAAACCCCTGAGCAGATTGAGGAAGGAAGACCTGGTGCGGACCTTCAAGGTCCTCCTGACACAGCTAGACTTAGAGTAGACCCCAGTCGTAGATTCAAACCTGGCAAACGTCTGGGGCAAGAAGACGACAATGAGGAATAGTCCCTCTGGGACTCTCCCTCTTTTTATTTACATGACGATCATTAATATATAGATAACAAGAGTCAATACAATGCTCGCTGCTGCACAGTTCACACAGGCTCCCTCTTGAATTTCCTTTTTATCGCGAGCACTGAGTTTTTGAGATTCTACAATTTCTTCTTCATCCTTTTCCTTTGGCATGCAAATGACCTCAATGTGTATCCTACAAATCCTCTATTAAATCCCGATGTTATATTCCATCAATGATTTCATATTAGTAATTTAGCAATAGTTCTAGCTCGATCTCATCTCTTACTGGAATTCCATTATTTCCAATGAGTGGTATCTGAGGCTTCAACTTTCTTGATTGTTCAATCGCATTGGGATATACTTCTTTGAGCCTGAACCCCTTCTTTTGATAAAATGCAAGAGCCTTGATATTGTCGTTTGTTGTGATCACCCAAATGCGTTTGCAACCAAGTTCCTTGGCCTTTCTTACCAATTCATCTATTAGTAGTGTGCCTACTCCTATTCCCTCCTGTAGACTATTCAATGTCACTAACTCACATTCATCATCCTCGACTCTATATGTCAATAGTCCCACAATTGTATTGTCTAGTTTTGCCACGAGCTTTGGGAGTTCAAGGGGATACCACTTACTACCACGTGAAACAACAAAGTCGGTGCCCCATGAATCAATAATTATCTCTCGAAGAACTTGCTCATCGGATGGTGTCGTTTTGGATATTTTTATTTGCTCCATTGTAGTTAGTATTCACAACTGCATTGCAAAAAAGAATTCCTAATCCCCATTGCAATAGTTTATGACTAAGAAATGTATATCTTAAACAGACTGTAATTCTACAGCAGAAGGGAGGTTACCCCAATTTACAACTATGCAGAAGTGACCATAAGACGAGCAGAACTTGGAGAGGTCGACATCGTCCGATCTATCATCGAAGAGGCATACAAGCCCGTGAAAAAACAACTCTCGAGACCGCCTGCAGCACTCACTGAAGGACTGGGCAAGATCTCACGACACATTCAGATGGGTAATGTCTATGTGGCCATAGTTGGCGGCTCAATCGTTGGAACAATGCGAGTCACCATGAGGGGAAATATTGGGGTTATTGAACGCCTCGCAGTGAAAAACAACTTTCGAAACCGTCGTATTGGTTCAATGATGGTGGAATATGCTGAGAACCTCTTGGCACATATGGGTGCAAGCTATGTGGAAATCGAGGTGTACAGCAGTGTTGATGCACAGAGCACGTTCTATTCCAGACTGGGCTATGTGGAAACTGGGAGAAAGGAACGTCTGGGTGAAGAGATTATTCTGATGAGAAAAGACCTCGCCGAGGGCGAGATTGACGAAGAATTCGAGTGACCCTCATTCTGCTATGGAATGATCTCACAACCATTGTTGAACTCTGGATAATTGAATTGCTCTATACCAATATTGCTATATTTAATATTTTCAATTATTTCATCAAGATATGCTCTTAGAGTTGAGATCATATGTCTCACGGTATCGCAGATCTTCTCAAATCCCTCGTTGCCCCATAATCTTTGTCGGTTAGCAAAAAGGCACCTTCCTCCACACACTCCATACTCTTTGCAGCTGGGACATGGGTCAATCACGGTCATAATATCCTTAAGACCTTCAGGATTTGTGGAATGAATATCACCAACAATTGAGAAGTCCCAATCTGGGGATATGGGACAGACTCCGATTGTGCCATTTGTATGAATTGCAAATGTGTCCAGACCTGAGCCGCATCTCAACCTTGAGGTCCTACCTGTTAAGAGAGTGTATGTGACTGGAAGAAAAGGCACAATACCCTCTAGGACTCCCTCCTGCATTTTGTCCACCCAGCGTCTGACAAGCCTTTCAATTCCAGGCTTGTATGATTCCTTAACCCACCTGTCAAAATCGATCCAGTTTCCTTCTGCATCCCAGACTACATTCAGTTGCCAATGGACATGATCAAATGATGGGTCTTGTAAATCTAGCAAATGACTGACATCTCGGAAAATATCACTCTGTTGTGAAACTGCCATTCGGGCGACAATGTCCCCCTCAAAGCCAACATTCCTTAACCAACGAACATTCTTTAGGACTTGGTCATATACCCCTCTAGAACGATAATAATCAGTAACGTCTCGTGGGCCATCAATTGATACAAGTATAGAATGGATTCGTCTGATGTAGTCTTTGGGAATTCTATGGAGCAAGAGACCGTTTGTCTGCAGCATGAATCTGCCATCTGAAACAAGGTCCATTATCTTCTGCATCAAGTTAATGCGAAGAGTTGGTTCACCCCCGTAAAACATTAGTTGAGGACAAGAGTCATTTTCAAGAAAAGTAGAGAGGTCTTCCAGCGAGTACTGGATTTCAGTGTTTGGGCCAGTCTCTTCACCACCATGACAGTACTTGCAATTGAGGTTACATTTTCTTGTGAGTACGATGTGATAGTTCAATTGGTCTATGCCTCTGATTTTTTTTCAGTTTTGGCCTCCTGATTGAATGACATATATTATTCGATAGATGAAAAAAATTATTTCCTGATTTGAAATGTCTTTGTTGATAAATATACTATACGAAATGCCAATCCCCAGTGAAAAACAGATCAATGAGTTGCAGAAGCCATTTTATAATTCTGCGAATTTTCGATGATTGCTATAAATAAAGTGAAAAAATAAAAGTAAAGATTATGTCAAGCTCTACGCATTTACGCGCAACCCTTCTTGGTTTATTCTTTGTAAACTCCATACATTGATTTTCTATAGATTGTATCCAAGAATCGTCCAGTCACATAATTGTCGGGAAGGCCACAGTAGCATTTGAGATGCTATCACAGAATTGATCCAGATCCATTCAGCCAAACTTCAAATGACAGAAGCACAATCATGTCTTTTGTCCAACTTATAATGAACGACCGTCTACTTTGATGGGCTGAACATATTCGTCCTTGGAAATGAGTCTTGTCCTTAGATTTTATTATGAATCTTCTTTGGCTCCATCCATGTAATAATCACTGTTAGACTGAAACACTGAAGACTGATCATGCATGGCTGTCTTCGAAAAAAGAGTATGATATGCGCTAAATACTGACTGGACTGGATTACCAATTTAAAGAATCCATGGGCCAAATATCAAACATTTATACATGGAGATTGAGTCAATCACTTATTAGGAACAATATCAACGTTGCTTGACAAACCCTCCCCATTTGACCATATCTTTTGCAGTACTTTGAAGATCCCACTTGGGCTCAAAGCCTAACTCCTCTCTTGCTCTATCTGCATTAATGATATAATTTGTTCCAAATATCTTTACAACGAAATCTGTGATGGCTGGAGCCTGTTCTCGACGGAGAAGTCGTGCAAATCCTACAGAAATCTTGCCAATAAATAAGGCGAGATGATAAGGAATAGTTCTGAATTTAGTATTGACACCAAGCTCTCTTGCAAGTTCTATGAGTAAATCACGAAATGTGCAGATAAAAGATACTACATTGTATGCCTTGCCATGTGCATTGTTAAACCTTTCAGCAGATAATATGAGACATCTGGCAACATCCTCGGCATGCACAAAACTAGTACGACTCTCCCCGCTAATGGCAACCATTGAGTTATTTTTGATCCGTTCAATGATTTGAGGCCCTGTAAACATATCACCATGGCCCACAACAGTTGGTGGTCTTACCCTCACTGCTTTGATCCCATAGTCCCTCTCATAATCTATCACAAGCTGTTCTGCAGCTGCTTTCGATTCTTGATAGGCATTCTCAGGGTGCCATGGATCATCCTCTTTTATTGGTTCTATTTTATTTGGCAGTCCATATATAGCGGTTGACGAGGTATGTATTAGTTGAGGTATGTCTTTCTTGCGAACTATTTCAAGTATGTTCCTTGTGCCTTCAACATTTACTGGCCAAAATTTTGAGCGGTTGCCCCAATGGCTCATAACTGCAGCATTATGAAATAACCATTCAGTATCTTCAGGAACCATGGAGATTAGACTATCACTATCTGTCAAGTCGCATGTTATGGTGTTGATCTGCAAGCCTTGAATCAATGAAAGATTCGATGTCTTGCGAATTAAAACAGTGACCTGATGTCCCCGTTTCACTAATAATTTGACAATATGGCTTCCTATGAATCCAGTGCCCCCTGTGATAAAACAGTTTTTCATATTCATCAGCATTTTAATAACATTATCAGCAATAAAAATTGGGATTCAATCTCAATTATGATGCTATGGATCATTGCATACATTTGGCATTGTTTGCAAGCAACTCTTACTCGAGAGCTGAAAATATATTCGAATTAATAGAAAACTGGAAACATTGAAAGGTTGATTTATATCTACTTGAGCCGTTCATTGTAAATTCGACATAGTTGGACATTAAAGTCCTGTCCTTCAAGGAATGGCACTGGACACATTTCAGACCATTGTTTCCCATGATACTATTTAAGCCCCCCACAATTTCATAGAATATCATTTAGATGATCTTTTGATTGGTGTCCAACTCTGTCTAACCTCTATGCATCTACATGCAACCCATTACGCATTTAGCTGAATAATTTACTCTTTCATTTATTCTAGAGGTCATTATGATGCAAATGAATGGTTCAATTCGGATGTATCGTGCGTTTCTGCAAGAAGATGATTGGAGTATTACTGAGCATCTTGCAAATTCATCAACAAATTACTATGATTATGCAAAAAACATGGTAGAATACGCTGTTGAAAATGAAGTGTGGAGTCCTTGCTGCTTGTAATTTTTAAGTCAATTAGAGATGTGGCTGAATTTGCATTTGCTCAAGAGATGTTTCAAAAGTATCGAAACAATAGAATGGCAAGAGCTTGGTCTATGTGTTTAGGAGCCATTTGGGATGCGTCTCTTGTAAATGAAGCCATGAAATACTTGGAAGATCCGTTTAAGCAGGATATGGAACTATGGAAAAAATTAGAAACAGGATTATTGCCGAAATATACTATTCAACTTTTGAAGTATTTCGCTAGAATGATGCATTTGGCCTGCTTCGCCTAAATCAATCCAATAATCAAAATTAAGGAAAATACTACAAGCAGGATGAGCCATAGAATTTTGGTCTTGTTGCCGAAGCCCCACACAATTGGAATTGGTCCAATTAGGATAATACCTTTACTGTGCCCATTGATCTCAGATTCATTCTGCTTCATAGCTCCCCACAGAGCACCTATAATCATGATTGCAATGCCTACAATGATCAATATGAATCCGATTGCTGTAATCTCAATTCGCATCTCTATGTCCCCATATTACTCTACACGAAGACATTGATTCTAACTTGCCATTTGATATGTTAATTCATATCTCTTAACATGTTTTTGTAGCCATCAATATGTATATTTGAACCTTAATTAAGTTCAATTTGATAACTTTGAGGTCTCAAACAATACCAATCATAATGCTTCTCATTCTGACTCTTGTCCCACTCTATGCAGTGCAACCCGTTTCTGCTTCAAGTGATGCTGTTCTTCTTGATGGTGTCCCCTATGTTTGGCAAGAGATAAACGGTTTCTGTGCTTGGGCAGCAGAGTCGGTTGTCCTTCAATATCTCGGATTTGACTTAACGCTTCATGATCTGTTCGCAGTTTCAACAATAGGGTTTTCTTGGGCATACATAAAATATCAAGACACCATGCTCATGTATCCCGGGGCCATATATCAACAGGTCGAACCAACAAAGTTCGTCGCAGACCTTTATGGATTGAACCTAACATTCTATTTCGACAGTGAAATGGCTGGTATTGAGGAGGCCCAGAAATTATGGGAGGGTCAGGGCATCAATATTGGACTGCTTGATGGAGAAACTCAAGCCTTTGACCTTATGCGCGAAACTCTCGATAAAGGAATACCCCTTATCCTCAGTGTTGATCCATCTTGGCTCCCATCTGATGATTATGACTTTCTTAGGGAGCAGGGCATTTCAGGAGGAGGTCATGGAATTGTCGTAGTTGGCTATAATGACACCAATGGAATAGTGACCATCATTGACCCTGGAGTTGGATCATTTGGTAGCAACTTTGGATATCCCTATGACGGGCGTGGAAATTACACTGAAATGACATATACCGCACTCAACAATGCGTGGAAGGCTAGAAGCTACATAACCACAGTCTTTGAACCCATTGGCGAGCCAGTGGAAGATGTTGATAGTGTATTGGGACCCATGGTACGAGACAAGTTACTTGGCGTTGGAACCACCTACAACCCATATAGCTCAGCAGCCTTCATTTGGAAATATGGCGAGGCTGGCTTCAGACAAATGAGTTCGGACATGTCCGTTCAAGGACTGAATGGATATCTCTCTCAGTTTCAAGATCGAGATGATGCCGAATCCTTTATTGCTTCTTTACTCGTATTCATTGGCCTTGGTCTTGAAAGCCAAATAACATTGCAGTATCTATCATATAGAACTGCCATTGAATCTCTTCCGAAATTTATCACTCAACATGACCTGTCTGAGTTTGTCGTAAAGGGTTCCGATGCCCTGCAGCATTTTGAAGCACTTGCCAGCAATAAGAGTCTGATTGACCCAGTGAATTTCACAGAGCATGACTCGTTTCCGTTTAATACATTCTACAACATTTCATCTGCATACAATGATACTAAAAACCTTGAAGCATCTCTGCAATTATATAGCGATGAACTTGACCAAATCGCGGAGCACTTGTTGGGAATTGCAGACAGCTGGAAGGCCGCAGGTGAGGTGCTGGCTGAGATCTGGCCTAATGACCCGTTCATACTATATGGTCCATATCTATTGATAGGCGGGTTTGGGATTGGAGTTGTTGCGTTGTATGTGATCTTCAGAATTAAGAAGAAGTCATCTTAATGACCTACTTTCTACGAATAAACACAACCAATACAATAATTCCGAGTATGATACCCCCAATGATCATGATGGTTTGTCCCGAGTTATAAGTGATTGTAGTTGTGTTTCGGGAATAAGAGCCATTGTAAAGAATTGCGGAGTTACCCCATATATCCATGGCTTCAATGTAGAATGAAACTCTGTTGGCAGTGACTCTTGCAGGTATGATGCCTTCGTATCCTTGAGCTCCTAAGACCATCTGAATCTCTTCAGTGAAGTTGATCTTGCCAATCGAATGGGTGTAATGAAGAGTGACATTTTCAATCTTACTGTCGTCCTCTATTACGGCTCTGATTAAGACACTCTCTGCAGGAATCGGGTTTTCAGGATCAATCTGAATGCTCAGTAGGACTGGAGGGCTTCTATCAATCTCGGGATAGTAGTGAACATTCCTCGTTAGTGTCAATGAATTGTTCACATCAAAAGACTCAATCATGAATGGGCCTGATCCCACAAGATCATCAATGTTTGGCTCCCACGTTAATGGGTTCTTGTTCTCCCAGATATGCCTTGGAAGAATCGGTAATGCTCCAAGCGTTCGGAAGAGAAAGATATCCTTGTTGTCTAGAGTGATTCCTATCTCGTAGTCACCCTTTGCCTTGAAGGTATTAATGATGCTGGATATGTTCACAAGAGACCAATTTGAGTAGTAATCGAATGTGAATCTGTAGTCCTGAGCATTCATTAGTTCACCATCTGTCCAATTGGCATTGGGGTTGCAGTAGAATACAACACGCGATTGGTCATTTTCAAGATCCGGAACAACCCCAAGATACTCTACATCCCAAGCGGATGACGCTCTTGGAACCGCTGAGCCATCGGGATGCGTGGCAATGGGAGTGTCAAATATCATGAGATATGGATTGAAATTATTCTTCGCAAGCCAGTTGTAATTATCTATTGTCTGTCCAGCCCTGAAAGGGTTGAGTGAGGTGAAGAACTCGGTGAAGAATTCTGGCAGGACCGCAACGACAAGTTCATTGGTGGCTCCTGATTTTGGTGTCAACTCTTTAAGATTCCAAAGACTGTTGGCCCCTGAAAAAGGATCACTGACCCATCCCTCCATGTTCTGGTCAGTATATACGCTCAGCCATTTGTAGTTGAATAATGGGATTACCGGCGCTCGATCTCGAATGATTGTAAGAACATTCCTTCCCATCACCATCGCGTCTTTAAGATACTGATTGTTTTGATAGATTTCAATGGCTGAGTCAATATCATCGTCGTCTATGTTTGCAATGTTCTCTCCATATTGCGAGATCATTGAACTATGGAATGTGTTGCCTGCCCATCCAAGTCCAAAGGCTGACAGGTCCTTGTAATACAAAGCCAGATCATAGGTTTCGTTATGCATTTCAATCTGATACTGAATGACTGTCTGATTCATCGGGATGATTGAATTGTTCAACCCGATTGCAATAAGGTTCGAAGATATGACCGAAGCGGTCTCGTTCAATCCTTGAACATCATGTGGATACCAAATATTGAGGTGGAGTTCATCCCCATTGGGCGCCTCTACCATTCCATCATCATCAACATCAAGCATTCCTGCAGACGCAAGTTCCTTCCTTGCATTATTCACATTTACATCATAGAACATACCATCATCGTATTTGGAAAACTCATTGGATTTTGGAACCAGCAGGTCTATTGGTTCTACATATGATTCAAAAACGCCATTAGCAATGTCTGTCTTGTTAATACCATAGGCTATTGCCCTTCTTAAATGATAGTCGTTTAGTGGATACGAAAATGCGTTAATGGCAAGTAGGTAAGCTCCTGTATCGT
>JAJRWI010000050.1 GCA_024276825.1 archaeon | reverse complement strand
GTACGAACACGACTGGGTGGTGACGCAAAGGAGATGGTCCCACTCCAAAGACGCGTGCCATCTCGGAATCTTGAGAATGTCTATGCTGACAGGGCCTACATCTCACGAATGAATGTCCAACACATCCATGACCTAGGGGCGTGTCCTGCCATCGAACCAAAGAAGAGGTTGAAGTCCAGGTCCCGGGGATATCGAGGATACGGAGAGTTGCTCGTAGAGTATCTAAGGGACCCTGAGGAATGGAGACGTGTCCATCAATATGGGAAGAGGAGTCTTGTAGAGACCGTGTTCGGAATGATGAAGGTGCGATTCACAGGGAGTCTGAGTTCTCGGGGGTTCAGAGAACGACGACGCGAGTTATTGATCAAGGTGATACTTCATAACATCCAACGCCTGAACTTCTTGGAGTGTGACGGGAAGTGACTTTTCACACAGAGCCATTACAATAGCTATAAGGTAGGACATATTTATCAGCTATTTCATCCGAATAGAGCATTGGTTCATCAAAGTGATAATGTACCAAGAATGTAACTGATTCAGAGGTTGAACTCTTCGATAAACTGTTAGTATTAATCCTAGAAGCAGTTGGGATAACCGAGGTTTTGGGACCATTTTTCAGTTTGTTTGAATACTCGTTATTAGGTATAAGAAAAACTTTTGGATTTACATTGAGGTTTCTAAGAGTCAACCAGTCAAAGTTTCTTACATCAGATCCTTTCACTATTGCCATTGCTGAATATTGAACCGTGTTAATTTCTGTTGCGACATAGACATATATAGAACCATCATCAAGAGGACAAATTGTAACAAATGTACTACAGTCATAGTCAGATATACCAAGTCTGATTGACTTTGATCCATCTGAGAATATTGTTATTTCTTTGGTGATTTGGACTCTTTTTGATTGTGTGGATACCTTCGTATCTCCATCAATAAAAGACAGATATAAATCTGCAGTCCCATTTTCATATAGAAACAAGTCAATTCTACCTGAAACCTATGTGGAAACAATATTTGCTCGATTCCAATCAACACTGCTTCCCTCTTCTAAGAAGAAAGTAATGGATGTAGTACTAATAGTGTTATTCACATCTGTTGTAGCAACTGGTGTTGGTATCAAACTAAGAGTCATTGTTGTTATAATAATTAACAGGAAGAAAAAGTAAAACTTCTGTTTCATATTCAATCCTCAGTATTATAAAAATACAAAGTATATTTATCTCTACATCTTTTATATTGTTAGTATTATTAGGAGGACCTGCAATATATGAAAAGGGACTTGGAAATGTTTCTAATTCTCCTAATTGCGATTGTACTGTTATTTTTAGCGCCTATTGGAGTTGTTCCATACCTCTATTCAGGAACTGGAGAGATATATCAGATGTTGGTTGCTCCGTTATGGACATTGGATTTGTATGGTCCATTTGCAGGGGTATTTCAATTCAGAGTCACCTTTCTAAACCACTATTCACCGGAACTCTTCTCGCAATTACTGCTAGTTGTAATGGTAAGCATTTACTATCAAGGACGAGTTGATAGAAAATATGTCATCCTGTCAGGTCTATCGACTCCAATATTGGTCATGATAAGGGCATTCACATCAATTGAACCGTTCGCCTGGTGGATGACCGTACCTATACCAATAATGCTGATTTATGTGTTGCTCATCGTTCTTGTGGTCCCATCGAAATATAACTAGTCTAATACTAGTTTGCTTATCCAATTGTCTTGAGTATTTAAGTAATCTCTAGTTTTAGAAGGCCATCCAGTTTCAAAAACAATACAGTCTGCAGAGGATGAAGATCTTACACATTTTGGACACTTGACATTCTAGGTATCACGCGAGATGTGCTTTTGGTCTACACGCCTCGGGCATTAGTAGCAGTGAGCTGAACACCTCGCCGAAGCTTGGTGCTTACACCCCTGCCCTATTTACCTCGTCTTCTACGAGAGCCCTCGTTCGCAAGCTCGACGTTGTTGTCACCAACCCCATCGTCCCGTCAGGGATCGCTTGCAAAGTGGATGGCTATTTTCGGGTCTGGCTTCACGCTTAGATGCATTCAGCGTTTATCCATTACGGCTTAGCTACCCGACATTGCCCGATCGGACAATCGGTACACCATGGGCCGCGACGAAGCGTTCCTCTCGTACCGGCTTCATCTTGCCCTCAGCCATCCAACAGCGCCAATAGATAGAAACCAACCTGTCTTTCAACGGTCTAAACCCAGCTCACGTTCGGTTTTAATCGGTGAGCACCCGCACCCTTCGGGCCTTATGCAACCCGAGGATACCAAGAGCCGACATCGAGGAAGCAAGCCGCGTGGTCGATATGAACTCTTGCACGCGACAACTCTGTGTGGGGGTCTCCAGAACGAGTCTCAGGGAGATGAACCAGTTGTCAAAGTGCTAAACTTACCAGTTCACCAACCTGTCAGTGACGCACCCACCAAGCCCTGAGAGTGATCTACAGGGTGAGGTGGGAGTATCACTGAAGAGGACCTACCCCTGGGGTAAGTTTTTTGTCATCTCCACCACTCACAATTGGCCAGTGAAGGTTCGCTAGGCCAGGCTTTCGCCCCAGGACCCGTTGCTTTTCGGGGTCCTGTCAGCCGAGCTTATGCCCTTGATCTCAACGAGACGTTTCCGTCGCCTCTGAGCTCAGCATTGGTCAGGGCTGATCTCTTGTCAGCCCTGTGCCGCCCCAGCCCAACTGCCTATCTGCCGGTGTCCCTAAACTCGCTTGGTTTAGGTTAGCCATCCCCAATGCCATAGTCAGTGTTACATGGTCGCATCCGCAGGTCCCGGAGAACCTGTTTCAACGCTCCTGACTACGCTCTGTATGACATCAGAAATGGCAACGACAGACTGCGTAGTAAACCTCCGCAGGGACTTCTCTTCCCATTGGCGCTACGTACACTGTTCGGTACGGTGTGGGTTCACCGGAGCCCTCCTGGGGACAGTGGGGACCTCATTGCTCCCTTCATGCACGTCGGCATTTAACCGACAAGGCATTTGGCTACCTTAAGAGACTCATAGTTAGTCCCGGCGTTAACCTGTGCTTCGACCCGTTCCCGAGTTTTAACAGACAGGCACAGACCAGGATTCACTGACTGTACTAACGCTTTCGCGCTCGCAGTCAGCTATGTTTGTATTAAACAGTTGGGACCCCTTAGTCACTAAGACCTAGGAAGGCTTGCACCAACCCAGGCACGGCATATCCCGAAGTTACGCCGCTAATTGGCCGATTTCCCTCAGGCAGGGTTGACTCCGATACACCTTGGCCTTCTCAGCCAGGGAACCTGTGTCAGATCTGGGTACGGACTCGGAGGATCCTTCCGGGCTCGTTTTTCAAGGTCACCAGGAATCAGCCGAACGGGTGTCCGACCACCCGCTATTCCACCCTTCACCTGCCTCTCACCATTACGGTTCTCAGCAGACTTATAGTGTTAAACACAGCGAGAGCTGTGCTCGGCCTGTCCAGATGAGTCACAAGCCCGGCTTTGCGTTGCCGCGGAACGTACCTCCGAGGTTCAGGAATATTAACCTGATTCCCTTTCGTGACGCTCGAGTTACGACGCCACTTAGGACCGACTAAGCTTCGGCTGATGACGCATCGCCGAAGAACCCTTTCCCTTTCGGTGACATGGATTCTCACCATGCTTCGCTGTTACTACCACCAGGATCATCAAACCCGGACGGTCCACGGGACCTCACGGCCCCACTTCTGTCCAACCGGGTCGCTCCGCTACCGGATCACGCAGTGTTACCCGCGTGCCGTATGGTCTCGGTGGCCGGATTTAGCCCCGTCCATTTTCAAGGCCGAGAGCCTCGGTCTGTGAGCTGTTACGCTTTCGTTCGGGGATAGCTGCTTCTAAGCTCACCCCCAGACTGTCTTGGGCTCTCGACGCCCTTCTTCACCGCACTTATCCGGCACTTAGGGACCTTAACCATACTCTCGGTTCTCCCCATCTCGGCCTGCCGGGCTTACCCCGGGCACCCGTCTCCTGCCGTCTTCGATTCATGCAGCTTCGGAGTTTTCAGGTTGGTGAAGGGCTTTACGCCCCCCGGGCACAACCGAAAGTGCTCTACACCACATGATATCTCAAGCAGGGCTTGGCTACGACCAACTTCGCGGAGAACGAGCAATCACCAGTCTAGATAAGCCTTTTACCCCTAGGCCCAGGTCAACGGAACGAGTTGCACGTCAGAACCCTTTCGGGCCTCCACCGAGCTTTCGCCCGGCTTCACCCTGCCCAGGCCTAGATCGACTGGTTTCTCGTCTCATGGCTGTGACTTCGCGCGCTTATCACACGCCGCCCCTCACCCTTACGGGCTGCGGGCTTGTCGGTTTCCCTCCGTTTACGGCTTTCGCCTTATCCTCGCCACGTCCATGAACTCCCTGGTCCGTGTTTCAAGACGGATGATGCTGACCCGATCCGCTCGAGTCCTACTAAGGGATCACTCCCTGTTCGTTCCCCGAGCCTCTCCTCTTTTGATCAGCATCCTTTGTATAGACTGCTGGTTTCAGGTGCTTTTCACTCCGCTCCCGCGGTACTTTTCAACTTTCGCTCGCGCTACATAGTTTGCTATCGGTTTGGCTTAGTATTTAGGCTTCGCAGATTGTGCCTGCGACATTCGCACGAGATGACCAACCCGTGCTACTCGCGTTCCGCAGACATGCCCGCACTTTACAACTACGGGGCTGTCACCCTCTTTGGCGCGTCGTTCCAGACGACTTCGTCTTAGGCGCGTCGGCAATTGTCCGCGGTCGTCACACCACATCTCCCATGACTCTTCGCCGTGGGATTCGGTTTGGCCTGTTCCCCTTTCGCTCGCTGTTACTCAGGGAATCACTATTGTTTTCTTTTCCTGCCTGTACTAAGATGCTTCAGTTCCAGGCGTTCCCACTCCAGTTTTGACCCTGGAGCCATGCGGGGTATTAGCCCACATGAGGAAGTCCCATTCGGGAATCTGGGGATCAACGTCTTCATGCGACTACCCCCAGCATATCGCTGCTTGTCACGCCCTTCATCGGCTAGCCAACCAAGTCATCCACCAGCAGCCGTACAGCGATTTGTAAACCTACTGACACATCCGGCGCAATATTCCCATATGCGCAGCAGATGCTGCACGGTATGATATTTGATTCACACCGCAAGGTTCCAAATTTTCCAGTGTACGATCTTCATCCTCTGCAGCCACTGACTATGTCCCTTGATGGTGCACGGCACCGGGATCATATCAGTTGCCGACCCCCCAACAAGAATGACTCCATCCGAGGTCTGGTCTTGTTGGTTATGGGATCTAGCGCATCAATTCAGGGATGCGTGGAGCGTCCCATCCTTGGTGCGAATTTAAATATTACCCTATGTCGACCTCCCGACCTTAGTAGCCGGGGGCAGAATAAGCGTTACCCGACACAGGAACAGTACTAATAGAGGAGATTGTCTAAATAAAGCTTGTGAATAAGCCTTGATTATTTCATGCTTTTCTTGGAATTGGGAATCCAAAAAAGGGCCAAGAGGGACTGACTGTCATGTCATATTTCTCTGCGATTGGCGCGTTCCATTACATGGCATGATTACATCATTGTGGACTCATTCTTCTGATTCACTGATTAGATTCAAGAGCGGAAGAAGAATGCATCTGACGCGTAGGTTCATCTGCTGCGTGAATTGCTCGAGCTCGGCAAGGCCGTTGTCAGTGATGACATAGCTCCTACGTCTTCTTCCAGAGGCTTCCTGTACCGAATGAACAAGACCCTGATGTTCCATTCGACGTAACTCTGAATATATCGTTCCAGACTTGAGCTGCACGAGGCCTCCAGTGAACTCGGATATCAGTCGCATCAGGTCATAGCCCGTTGAGTTTGGGTGTTTCTTGATAAAAACAAGGATGAGGCCACGGACAATAGGCAAGGGTTCGATAGATTGACCTTGTAAGCCCTTGCTTGCTGCCCTGGCCTCCTTACACTTCTGTTTCAGGTCACCTTTCAAGTTGATTCATTCCTTGTGATATATCATGAGTGATATTAGGTGACATGAACACAGACGAATTCAATCTTTTGTTCACGTGGACACTGGAGTGGTTGCAAGAATTCCACTGATGAGCAGTACAACAAACCCGAGAATGACATTTATCATCATTAAAAGGGCACTCATCTTCTCGTTCTTTTGTGGTGTCATGTCTGACATCCTTGGGAGTATTGACGCCCGAATTATCACAACGATAACCATCAGAATAACAATGATGTGTTTGAGTGTAAGGAGAAGCGAGTATGTATTGGCGAGGCTGAAAAAGCCAGTGAACAAGCCTGAATTACTTATGCTCAGTGGTATTCCGGTTAGGATCAGTCCGACAATACTTATCCACACAATCTTGTTCAAGCGACTCCTTATTGCAACAACAATCTTTTTGGTCCCTGGGTTCAGCCCAAGAGCGCTCTTGATAGCAGGCATGACCACGAACGCGAGTGTGAAAAGTCCACCAATCCAGAACACGGTGAACACATTATGAAGGAACTCCACAAGTCCTATAACAAGAGGGGTTGCCATTATTAATCACCTATATGTAGTTCTTTTATATATTTATACGCAATATATAGATTACTGATATATTAGTGTTATGATTGGGGGTTGCGCGTAGATGCGTAGAGGTGGGACAATCTTAAACACCAATCAAAAGAACATCTAATAGATCTGATATGAATTTACGAGGAACTTAAACAGTAAAGTTCTGTTTTATCTCGGATCATAGTCTGAGATGAGCCCACTGCCGTTCGTGGGCGGACAAGATTGTCCAACCAAAAATGAATGATCAAGATGAGCGGCTAGCATCAGACACTGCCACGTGCATTCCTGTAGGCCTGTTCGGTATGTTCCAGCAATTTCATGATGATCGAATACCACATGTGAATCTCATCATCGTTCAGGGAAGAGAATAGGGAGGTTATGAACCTCTCATGTTCTTCTGCTCTAGACTCCCAGTACTCCTTGTTCTTTCTGGTGACCTTTAAGAGCAGGCGTCTCTTGTCCCGTTCATCCCTTTCTATCTTGATGAAGCCCTTTCTGTCCAGCTGATTTGCTATCTGCTTGACATTCTGATGTGTCGTGCTGAGTGCTTCTGCCACCTGACTGATTGAGGGAGGTTCATCGAACATCTTCTCTATCACTGCAATGGTCAAAAACTGCTTGACTGTGAGGTCATCCTTCTTTAACTCCTGATCGGAGATGTATTCGAGTCTATGACTCAGCAGGAAAAGACGTGCAAAAGACTCAAACATCTTCTGTCTGGTTTCCTCCTTCATTCAACACACATCCGTTTTGTCCTTCAGATGAGATTTCCGCATGCCTATTTAATATGTTGAGAGATAGTGAAATGATGAAAGAACTGGTAGATGCAAACTCTTCCAGAAATGCGCTAGCCATTGGCCCTCACCAGCCTCATACTCCATTGGTCAATTTTATTCCAGTCCCGATTATCATAGGGCATGCTTGTATCAACACCCCGCTGTTCCAAGTCATTCCTGAGACCCTTGAGTATCATTCCTGAGACCCCACCAATGCCAGCAAAATCCAAGATACCACCGAACAGGTCCATTGTAAAAGGAGAGATTCTCTGCTTCTTTACCTGCATTAAGAGATACTTCATCTGTGCCTCCTCTCGGGAAAGGACTGTAGATGCAATTGTAGACTTCCCAAGTTCGTCGTGGAAGGGGCCGCCAATGGCAAAGAGTGGCCAGAGTGCGGAGGACACAAAGATGGCGAGTTGCTTACATTGAAGGGCTCCCCTATGCCGCCTCAGAAAGTTCTCAGCCTCTTTTGTCCACTTGCCGAATTTGATTCCGCTGCCAACCACTATCAGATCATACTCTTCAACACTGATGTTCATTGCGTTCTTGGCATTGATTACTGTAGTATTGGTCCCATTCTTCAGCAGGACCTCAGCAATTCTCTCGGATGTGGTACGTGTCGCGCCATAGCGGGTCCCGTAGGCAATTAGTGCCTTCATTCATTTGGACCTCCTGCTTTGCGTGATGGAAGCTTGTCCTTGATAAGATAGAATAGCCCCACATATGAGAGAATCATGAGAATGGGAAATATCACAAGACCCTGTGCAGCTGCGCCAGCCAGCTCTGGGTCTCCGCTTGCTAATTGAACCAGAGCCATGCAGTTCACAGCTGTTCCCAGAGTAATGAAGAACCCAAAGAACAATAGGATGAGGGGGTATGCCTTTTGAGGTCTTGTCAAGAGCATGTACAGTGCAATGAAACCAAGGGGGATCGTGAACCCAAGGTCAAGATATCTTATTACCCAGAATAGTGTTGGTGTTGCTGCATATGACCCCGTGGATGTGTCGCCTGTTGTTATGACTTCAAAGAGTTCAGAGGTCCACATTTTGGCAAAGAATAGTAGAAATACCATCATCAGTCCCACATATATCTTGAGTCCCCGTGGTCTGAACTGGGGAACGTCTTCTTCAGAGAACATTGATAAACTGGCAATAGTCAGAATGAGTCCACCTATCATCAGTATTAGGAATATGTAGTAGTAGCTCTCGGAATTTCCTGTGTATGATGTATTACTCCATTCTTGACCAATGCCGTAAGTGAGCCCGGTGTATATCAGAGTAATGGGGGGTAGAATCAGGAAGTACTTTGCACCATCCCGCTTCATCAAATGAAGTATTCCCCCAATGATAAGAATTGGGACCATCAATAGCACTCCTGCAAGGTCTTGCCCTGCAATCTGATACAGTGCCGATTGTGATGTTCTGTATTGGATGACTCCGAGCCCAAGAGGACCCAAAATGGCCAATAGCAGTAAAACAACGGCAGCACTAAAGGCTGTCAGACTAATCACATACCTTTCAAATGTCCTATGACTTTCATTCACATTTGTAGTCATTTCATGATCATCTCCAAAGATCATTACCCCAGTGGCGCATCATATAGAGGATAGTCAGTACTGGCACGATAAGACCCATTGCTGCTGTGAACTGAATGAAGTATCCCCAGATATCAAAAATCACTGTGATGAAACTTATTACCAATACTCCACACAGACCCCACTTTTTCATCTGCCACAGACCAATAGTCATGACAAGCCCACCGAAACCCAAAGATAAACACATCATGCTGATCAAGTCAATTGTTAGTTTTGACACTTCCACATCAAGTAGTGGTGTTCCCATTGCTCCCATCGCTCCAAAGAGAACTCTAAGGAGAGAGTTGAAGACCCACAAAGCAGTCAAGGCCATCAGCCCAGATGGACGGGTCATTCCAGTCCCTGTTGATGCAGTCAATAGTCCCATTATCTTCACCAATAGGTAATATCTTATGTTATATGGGTAATATATTACCTATAAAAACCCTTCGATTTGGTAATGTGTTATGTAAGTTTTGTGTGGCACAATATCCAAAGCCAGAATTGTCAGACTGATTCCGACTCGTCGCCCATCCTCACAAGACTTGTTGCTGATAGTAGTGACCCAAGACCCATTGTGACCCCTGCAACAATCAGAGGAATCAACCCCGTCATGTCTGATAATGGGAATATTCCAAACATCACTCCCTGAACAGCCTGAGAGAGATAAGCGAGGACATAGGGAAACATGACAAGAAGGTTGAGAGATTTACATTCACCAGATGACCAATGAATACTAGCATGAGACCTATGGCGGTACATCTCAAAGAGTAGAATTGCCAAGATGCTGGTGAGTTCCCAACCTATAAAGTTAGAGAGAGGCACTTCCTGAAAGCTCAGGCCAAAGAACCAGAGGGGGTCTGTCCATACCCAAGCCCCTAGGCCCACCATGAATGGATCATTAATGAGATCCCAAGCTACCATGAAGAGTCCAGTGACTGATGCAACTATGATTGATTGTGTGATTGATGTGTCGTTTCGCACATTGTCGTTGATAGCACTAAGACGGATGAATATAGCCTGAGTCATGATATAACAGATATAGAGCATATTGAACCATTGAATGGGAATAACGAATGGTACACCAAATAGTAGCGGACCAATCTTGTATGTATAGTAATAGCTGCCAAAGGGAACTCCGTATTGAGTCCCGAGCCATTCCATCAAATAAGTGATAGCCGCAGAGATTACAAAGAACATAGAGATTGCTCTTATTTCAAGAGTTTGAACTCCATGGATGAAACAGAATACAAAGAGAAAGACAACATATAACGAGAGTAGTACAATCATCAATGGGAGAGGAGGTCTCAAGAGTGGGATGAATGATATGACCGCCATCAATAGAATCATGATTGAAAGACCATATGTTAGTCTATTGACTGTCAACTGTTCAACACCAGTCGGATTAAGAGTTGTGTTAATTATAAATAACACAGGTCTTGAGAGAAAGGGACATAGTAAGGCTCAGTTCCCATCTTAGACTCAATACATCATCGTTCATGTAGAAGAGATTAAGGACCAAGTTCTTCTAATGGGGATACATCTTCAATGTCTTTACCCTTCTTGCGTAAGTTGAGGATTGCTATCTCGTAGGCCTTTAGAACATCCGTCTTTGTGACGAATCCAAGCATTCGATCTGGGTCTGATGGATCTACAACTATGGCATGACCCTCATCGCGCTCAAGCATCTTCATGAGTACACTGTCCACAGTGCATCCCGGATTCAGATGAAGGAATGATTTTCTCATCAGGTCTGCGACCCTGTACTGAGTGCCATCTTCTGCTTGTGAGTCGCTAATGTCCTCTACAATCAGACATCCCACAGCTCTGCCATCTTCATCAATAACAGGGAACTTCGTATGTCCTGTCGTGGTCATTATATCAAAAACATCTTGAGTGGACATTTCAGGATGAAGAGTTGTGGGGGTCTTGGTCATGATCTCTGACACTTTTACAGCACTGAGGGCGCCTATATAATATCCCTGATCGAGCTTTATGCCCCGCCTGCTGAGTTTCAGGGTGTAAATGCTTTCGCGCTCAATGCTTGAGGAAACAAAGAACGCAGTTGAAACAGTGATCATTAAGGGCAGAATCATACTATAATCGTAGGTAAGCTCCATAATTATGACAATGCAGGTTATTGGAGCCCTGCCAGTTCCAGCAAAGAGTGCGGCCATCCCTACAAGGGCATATGCCATAGGGTTGATAACGATAGTTGGAAAGAGATATTGAAGAACCATTCCAAAAGTGCCACCAAAAGCTGCGCCCATGAATAGAGTTGGCGCAAATACACCTCCTGAACCACCACTACCAAGTGTGAACGATGTTGCTAGAAGCTTCATAATTCCAAAACTAAGCAATGCCAATAGAACAACTGAGCCTGCCAATACAGCATTGATAAATGGATAGCCATTGCCGCTTATTGCTGGATATAACAGGTCTGTTGGTGATGTTAGTATACCTGCGTACCCAGTCATATTAGCAATCCAGAGAGATATGAATGCGAGTAAGCCAGTCAGGGTCCCACCCAAAACTGGAACAGCATATTTGTAAAGGCTGAGCTTCTCAAAAAGGCCCTCAATGAAATAATACCCTCGAATCCACAAAACGCTAGCAAGGCCGAGGAGCACTCCCAGGAAGAAATAGAGTAACAGTTCAGGATAGGTACCAAGGGTGAAAAGGGGTGCCTGAAATGATACCTGAGAACCAAGTATGAAGTTCGCAACTGCGGTGGAAATTACTGAGGCAAGGATAATGGGTATTATTGAGAATCCAAGCATACCGCCTGCAACAACCTCAATTCCAAACAGAGTTCCACCAAGGGGGGCATTGAATGTTGCCGCAATTCCTGATGACACCCCGCAGACAACCATAGTCTTGGTGGCCTTTTTATCAAGTTTAAATATTGATGATAGACTTGATCCCACTCCTGCTGAGATTTGAGCAATAGGTCCCTCCCGACCGCATGACCCTCCAGAACTCAAACAGATGGCTGCTGCAATGCTCTCTAGTATTGGCACCCTGAATCGGATTTTACCTCCACGTAGGTGATATGCTTCAATGACTTGTGGCACACCGTGCCCCTTTGCTTCAGGAGCGAGTTTTAAGGTGATGAAGCCTACAATAAGACCACCAACAGCAGGAGCTATTATCCAACCCCAGGACCCAAGAACATTTGGGATTATTATAAATAACAGACCCATTGCAAATATTAGATACCTGAATGCCACTGCCACTATTCCTGACACGAATCCTATGATTGCACCAAGGAAATAAAACTGAAGTTGTCTGTTTTTCCTCATCTTTTCGAGTATTTTCATGTCGCCATTAGTGAATATCACCAATTTCCAGCCATCCTTGGAGTTGATACAAAACTAATATGGTTGGTTAAGTCAAATCTTTTAAAAATTGTTCGATAAGTTTCATGCAATAGTTTCGATGATTGTCTAATGAAAAGCGAAAAACACGCTTCTCGTAAATCTAATAAGACAATCAGCGAATAATATAGTGTTCAGAAGAGAAAGAAAAACTAAATTACACACACCCTGTCCTCAAAGTCGTACACCTAATTATGGACTTCATATACAGATGATCGGGTTACTAGATTGTCGGCTTTGAGATGGTAGAATGTAATTCCTGAAGGAGACATGGTCATGACTAACATCACATGTGAGTCTATAGATGGTATGCCTGTTGCCGTTCTAGGAGGCGGGCATGCAGGACGTGCTCTTGCTGGATATCTGGCACTGTATGGATTTGAAGTGAACCTGTTCAACCGTACATTGTCAAATATCACTAAGATAGCAAAACAAAGGTCAATACAGGTCATAGGGATGATAGAAGGACTCGCACATCTTCGAGTGGCCACCAATGATATCTCAAAAGCAATCAATGGTGCGGGTATCATTATAATATCAGTTCCAGCGCAAGCGCACAAATACTTTGCCAGACAAATGGCACCACATCTGCACTCTGGTCAGATAGTTCTATTGATGCCTGGTAGAACAGGTGGCGCCATGGAGTTTGCACAGACCCTTGATGTCTATTCATGTGATGCTGATATTATTCTTGGAGAGGCGCAGACATTCAGCTTTGTATCGAGAATTGTTGATGATACTACAGTGCAGATTTCTCAGATCAAGAAGAGTGTACGTGTGAGTGCACTACCAGCATCTGATAATCAGGTTCTCATGGAAATACTTGAGTTTCTGCCATTAAGATTTGAACTGGCTGAAGATGTGCTTGAAACGGGAATTGATAATATAGGAGCAATGCTCCACCCCACACCCACAATACTCTGCGCTGGACTTCTCGAATCAAGACATGGTGGCTATAACCACTATCATGAGGGAATCTCACCATCTGTGAGTCGATTGATTGAGAAGATTGACTCGGAGCGTGTAAAGGTGGCCAGTGCATATTCAGTTGAGCCAATGACTCTGCTTCAGTGGTTACAGTATTCATATGGAGCAAGAGGAAAGACCTTGTATGAGTGCATCAGAAGTATTGATGCCTACAACAATATCGGTAGCCCGTCCAGTTTGATGCATCGATATGTCTTGGAGGATGTTCCCACGGGATTAGTGCCAATCGCTCACCTTGGACGACTGGCAGGTGTAAGAACTCCAGTTATTGACTCAGTCATCAATCTGGCATGTCACCTATATGATATTGATTTTTGGACCACTGGCCGAACACTGACAGATATGGGAATCTCAGGTCTAACAGTGGAGGGAGTGATCGAATATGTGAGAACAGGTGATAGGGCTGAAGAGATTGGCGGTATGGAGGAACTTTGGGATGTACACAGTATGGAGGTGAATGAAGAATGAAAGTGTTAGGTGCAGCAATCGGAAACTGTGTTCATATTGCAGGGGTACTGAGGTTTCTTAATATTGCCGAACGTGAGGGGTATGAAGCCATCTTTTTAGGACCCGCAGTACCAATTGATGAGTTAATTGAACAAATCACCGAGTACAATCCAGACTTGATCGGTGTCAGTTATCGGCTCTCACCCGAAAGTGCAGAGCGATTGTTCATGGATTTAAAGAGGTCTGCCATTCGCTATAATCTGTTAGATAGACGATGGGTGCTTGGGTGTACTGCCCCACTGGAACCAATTGCTAAAAGGATTGGTATGTTCGAAGCAATCTTCACAGGATTTGCCACTGATGAGGATGTTATCGCATTTCTGAGAGGCCATGATGAGATGAAACTAGAGGAAACCTATCCACAGAATGTAATTGAGCGTGTCAGAGGCAAGGCCCCAATACCAATCCTTCGCCACCATTTCGGATTACCATCTCTTGAGGAAACCATAAGGGGAGTTGAAAAAATAGCAGAGGCCAAGGTGTTGGATGTTATATCTATTGGGCCAGATCAGAATGCTCAGGAGTTCTTCTTTAGACCCAGTGAAATGAAGTCCAGTTATGAGGGAGCAGGGGGAGTTCCTATACGGACTGCAGATGACTTGAAGCGGATCTATAAGGCATCCAGATGTGGAAATTATCCATTGCTCAGATGCTATAGTGGAACTCAAGACTTGTTGAAATGGGCAGAACTACTGAAGTATACTATCAATAATGCATGGTGTGCTACACCGCTGCTATGGTACAGTGAACTTGATGGCCGTAGTAAGCGCCCCCTGCTGGATGCAATCAGAGAGAATCAGGAGAATCATCGATGGCATGCAAGGAATAAAATTCCTGTGGAGTTCAATGAGCCACATCATTGGAGTCTAAGGGGTGCACATGACACAATTGCTGTTACCATGGCATATCTGTCGGCCTATAATGCTAAGGCTGCTGGAGTGGACACCTACATTGCCCAGTATATGTTAAACACACCCCTTGGCACTTCTCCAAGCATGGATATTGCAAAGATGCTGGCAAAGATCGAGTTAGTGGAGTCATTGCATGACGATAGTTTTATCACTCTCAGACAGGTCAGATCAGGACTCTTCGCATATCCCCCAGATCTAGATATGGGCAAGGGTCAACTGGCAGCCTCAATATACACAGGGATGTTGTTGAAACCTCATATTGTCCACGTAGTTGGTTTCTGTGAGGCAGACCATGCTGCAACTGCAGATGATGTGATTGAGAGCTGCAAGATTGCCCGTCGTGTCATTAGGGAGTGCCTGCTTGGTTCAATCGACCCAGCATATGATAAGGCAGTCCTAAAGAGAAAGAGCGAACTTGTAAGGGAGGCCTGGCTGCTAATCAGTGCCATAAGGTCTCTGGCAGACCCCGATGCAAGTGATCCGCTTACTGATCCAATGGCCTATGTCCGTGCTGTATCACTTGGGGTTCTTGATGCTCCACAATTGAGGAATAATCCAATTGCAAGGGGAGAACTCAAAACTCGAATGATTAATGGTGCATGTCTTGCCATTGACAAGAGCACCGGAGAGCCCATCAGTGAGTTTGAGCGGTTGCAATTGTTAGATATTGAGGAGGTCAATAAAGCATTAAGCGACCTCTCCGAGAAACTTGACTTGTCAACATTACACGCGGCACAATTATCATGAACCTGTGGGGCTAGTCGGATGTAAATTGCGCCCCCACAGGACAATCTCAGCTGGAAGCGTGTCCTCATGCCTTAGTAGACCCCTCCGTGATGATGTGCTTACAATTGGAGCGATTTCAAGCCCTGAGTCAATTGCTGATTCCAATAGGTTTCTGTTCTGTCCCGGGAGCGTGGCAATAATTGCATGTTCCTTATCATTTGTGGAAAACATTGTGATCTCAACTGAGAACTCTTTTATGACTGGCAATACATCACTACCCATCACATAGTATTCTGGATTCACAGAAATATGATACAAGTCAGGGAGCATTATCATATGCCCTCGCTCAAGCAGTGATGATATGACATCAGGAGAGCCTATCAGTGAGTCGTTGAGAATCCTGAGTCGGCCCTCACTGAGCCTTTTTAGGACCGCAAGTTCCCGTGAATTCAGTTGAGCCTTTTTGAAGTCTAGTGTGGCCTCATAGGTGGGTCTATGCTTAATTGATATCCCAAGATGCTTGAATACGCGTCTGAGTACAGGAACATCAGTGAGCCCAGCACTCTTGATGCCTGCAATGCTCTTGAGGTCAAGCCAGTAAGAGTAACTCTTGATGGGATTTTCATCACTCTCTATTATCATTGCATGTCTGGACTTACTGCTATCAATAATCCTGGCACTGGCCCATACATCAGGCACCTCTTGATCCTGAACAACAATTGAGAGTTGTAAGCCTAATGCGGATGGATTCACAACCACCCGCGGTGCAAGGTGTATCTTCGGGTTTGTCCATTGTTTTTTCATCAGTTCCCTAGGACTAATGAGTGTCTTGCAGAACCTTTCGATGTTGAAGTACTCATTTGTAGTCATTGCCCAGTTCAGCCCATCATGAATGAGCGATAATACCTCATTCCACCTACCGACTTCCAGATCTATGGGGGCCTTTTGGATGACATTCATTAGTAATGAGAATCCCGTCCTCTCGTATGTATCAAGGTGCTGTATGAGGTGATTAGTGATACGCTCGAGATTCCCACCTCTGCTAGCCTTGATCCAAACTTTCAGCCATTCATTTCTTTTCTTTGTATCTTTAAGGAGAGCGGCAGCAACGGCATTTGCCACGCATAGAGCGAAATCGGAACTGTTCATGTTGGCGTAATGTAAGAACGCTATGCGATATGCTAGGCCTAGGGACCATATCTTACTCATTGAACTCTCATCGATGATGAATTCATCATTATCATTGATTGCCATAGCAAAACTCTGTGTGGTTTCGTCCAGTCCATCTCGTGTAACAAATATCACAGGAACATTCTTCTCAGTAATGCTCAACTCACGAGATACCCGCTTCATTGCCCTAGACAGTTCTATTCTCAGTTCTTCGGTCAGCTCCATGCGTATTTCTTCAGGTGTGGGCGGAAGGGGCTTCTCAAACTTTCCTAACAGGCGAGAAATCTTTCTCACCTTCATATACTTGTTATAATCAATATTCTCAGCAAACAGCATCATGCCTCGAGCATCAAAGAAGTATACTCTCACTCTGTCAAGAGTGACCACAGCAACAAGAAATGCAATGCCCTTAAGCTGCTTGAAGTACTTTCGAATGGTTGAAGCCTTCACCCTTAGAATCTCAACTGATGATGCACCAGTTTCTTTGAACTGCTTCTCTCCGAAAAGGGCAATCTCTTTCGGGACATGCCGCATAGACCTTGACATTAGATGTTCCTCAGATGAGGCAATGGCAAAAGCCCTGCTTAAAGATTGACATTAGAGGTAAGGGAGGGGATCGAGATGGATTCTAATTACCAATCTTCAGACTTGACATGATCTGATACAGCATTGGGTCATCCATAAGGTTGACCTCATCAACAAGGTCCTTCCGTCTGATATGGCGGCCTATTACAATAACAACACCCTGCTGCTTCTCACTTGACTTTGGAACAAGTGCCGCGTGCCATAACATCCTTGACGGGCCCCTGCCTGTAGTGAACCTTCGCGCAGGGTACTTTTTACCAGAAATGATCATCTCGACCTCATCGCCAAGCCTGAGTGGAACATACTCCGCCTCCCCGAAATAGTACTTGATTGAGTTGATCAATGGATCAGGGCTCATTTTGCGGGGGTGATGTGATAGCACTATAAGTGTCTGAACGTCATCTGTCCTGCTCTTCACTAACAGGTAGCAGTCGGGTCTTGGGAATTTCATGACATCAACATCAAGATCTGTGATGTCAACTTCCAGCTCGATGGGCTGAAGCCCCATATCAAGTGCATCGCTTGCACTCAGTCGTAGGATTGTAGCTCCAGACTGTTCAAGACTGTTCATACTGGATGCCATCTTTGGTTTTCCCCCATAGATTGAACTCTCATATGGGAAGAATTCTCTGTCAGCAGTCATCCTTGATATGATTGCCATCTTTCGTTCTAGCTCGTTCCATTCCGTAATGGGTATTACCTCTTTTAGTATCTCTTCTCTACTCATTATTATCACTCCTCCTCACAGAGATTTTCAAGTCACTACAGATTGGTTGAATACAAGCTCAATATGGAATGGCCTGTCATCAGAGTGCGGCAGCATTAGATAACTGTGCTTTGAAATCGTTGCTGACGGTCTGGAATAGTGTCACCGTCCATTGTGAATATCTATTCGTTTCCTCACTCAACTAATTAAATATGGAGAGTTATGCTTATGAGTATTATGCTTTGCTTTAAAACTCAAAAAAGGAATATATTTGTTACTGGAAAAAGGAGCAGGACTTGATGAACCAGCAGGAGATCGCACGTGAGGTGTCATTGAATGAGGTTCAAACACCCTCGGACTGTCCCAAAGTATTCCGCGTAGAGTGTGATCGGATTCATTCTGAAACCTACATAATTCAGTCAGAGCCCGCCCTGAACATCCTTCTAAGGCCATGGCTAGTTGGATCCAGTCTTGCAAACCTTGCTCGTGATGCGAGCATTGATTTCTTGCGTGTAGCATATTACATTGTAGAGATGTTTCGAAACACATGTTATGAGAGGTTTGCAGAACTGGTTCCTCTTGCTGGAGGACTGTATTACAGCATTGCAGAGGCCTTTGAAAGATTGTTTGGAGAAACAATCAATCGCTGCTTCATTGGCGCAAGGCGTCATAGAACACCTACTGGCTGGAAGACCAAGCTCGCATATGAGAACTTTGAGGCCCTTCCAAAAGAGCCTCTTGTGATAATTGGGGACACGATTGCCACAGGAGGGACCTTGGAACGAATTATTAATTCGTTATTGGCACAGAATGCAGAGATTCGTGCAATAATCATTTTCTCTATTGCTGGGGGGCTCCCTGGTGCAGTCCGTGTAAAGGAGGTTGCTGATCGGGTCAATGCACCCATGTATCTTTTTTACTCAAATGCCATATTTGGGGTGGAGGATAATGGTACAGACATGCCTTGGTTGCATCCTGCGACTATCACAACACATGAAACACGTGAGAGGGCCCTGTCCACTTTTGGGCCCGAACTGGGCCGTAGATGGTGTTCTATCTGGGACTGGGGGGACAGATCAAAGCACCCATTGAAACACCTCCATGATCTTTTGGATCAGTGTGAGTACGAGTTGACCCAACCAATCTCTGAAGCAACGAGGAAGGTTGTTCTGCATGTAAGGAACAAGGTCATGCAGTCCATTGAGAGATGGAATGAACAACCTTCTCTATAATCGTATGACTAATGGAGTTTATATAAGGCGTATCTCTTGTATGACAGGGCGCGATGTACTGTGAGTGATTATTCAAACTGGAGTTATCTTCAGAGTCCAGACGATATCATTGTTGGTCGATACTTTGAGTATGACTCGTATACACTCACCTTAATGAGTGAGTGGTTCTCATTCCTTAATTCGCCATCTGTGCGAGTATTGGAAGTAGGTTCAGGGAGTGGATTCTTCACAAGTATCCTTCTCAAGTTGTTTCCGGACATCTCCTTGACCTGTCTTGAACCAGACCCAGTTTTTATTTCCACACTCAGAAAAAGATTTGGTGAAAGAGTCGAGATAGTCAACGAGTCAATCGAAGATTGCACAATCAGAGAGTTCAGTTTTGATGCATCTATTTAGCACATTGTAATTCATAACCTGAACAATCCTATAGCCGCCCTTAGAAGAATGAAAGATGTCGTGAAAAAGGATGGTCATGTCATAACAATCGAGCCGACTACTGGCAGTCGTCATTACCTGCCGTCTAAAGAGTTGGATGATGCTTTTGGCCTGTTGTTCGAGGCCCAGATCATCAAGTGTATTCGCAGACAAAAGGCATTGGGAACGGCTGAGTCAAAAAATCCTTACAATTATTGTTATCCCCGGTTTTTTGAAGAGATTGGGCTTTCAGACATTCATTGTTATGGAATATCCTCAGTCTTCACACTCTCCGACAGCAGATTTGACTTTGATAACAGAAAGAGATGGCTAGAGCTCAGATGTACACTGTTTCAGAAGAAACGGGACAATATAACAGAGATATTGCTATCCGCGGGAAAACAGTTCGACGAGATTAATCGGGCCTATAATGTTGTCATTGAGTATCTTGAAAGGCTGAAGAGCATGTCCAAAGAGGAGTTAGGTCATGTACACGAGCAGGAGATTTATCATAGAGTCATTACAATCGGTAGGAAGAGTTGAAACAGTGATCTTCAGTATAGTTCACTGACTATTGTGTGGTGTCGTGCCTAGCGAGTGGAAACCATATCTTGAACATTGCTCCTTGAGTAGAATCATTGACAATCCTGTCTTCAACATATATATAGCCGCCATATTTCTCAATGATATGTCGGGCAAAATGTAGACTGATCCCACCATAGCGTCTTTTGGGGTCAAAGAGTATCTCTTTCTCGGGGTTGGGGATGCCGGGGCCATTGTCACTGATTGACACTAGATATCCGTTATCGTTCCTCTCAAGAGAAACCCAGATCATCTTCTCTCTACCTGTGTCATTATGGTCATATGAGTTCTGGAGGAGAATTTTGAATAGTTTCTCAAGAAGTTCGTCTGCCAGCACCAGAGCTTGTATTTCGGTCATTGACAGTGAAACTATCACGTCTTCATGTTCCTTGATAAAGTCCCGCACACATTCAACTAGTGGTTCTGTCAGATCCCTCTCATCAAGCTCAGCAGTTATTAGTTTATCAGATGTCTTGACAGTCGAGATAATCTTGTTACATTTATCAATTGATTCCAGTATTCTGCCCAGAATCTCTTGCGTCCGCTCATCATCAATGAGTGTAGCAAGTAGTTCGGCATATCCAGAGATTATTTGATGCTGATTTCCAATATCGTGAGTCATCACATCAAGGTATAGCAGTGCTCGATCAGAAGACACCTGCAACAGGCGCTCTGTCTGTTTCTGTTTTGAAATGTCAGTGAAGATTGCAAAGCTGCCAGAATACTCGCCATTTGCATTGAACAGCGGTGAGGCTGAAACAATCACTGGAATCAGGCGGCCATTCTTATGTTTTAGATAGGTTTCATAATTCTCAGATTCACCTCGCTTACGCATTCTCAGCTTTTCAATGAGGGCCCTTTCAGACAATCTCTCGAAGACCTTTGTTATCTCAAGACCTATTAGCTCATCTTGATCATAGCCAAGCATCTGACACAATGATCTATTGACATAGGTGAAGCATCCTTTATCATCATCAATAGCAAGGCCATCTGCCATTGTTTCTACCAAGATCCGGTATCGCTCTTCGGACTCTTTTAGTGCAAGTCTACCTTCACGTATTGAAGTCACGTCGAGTAATTGGGCAATCGTTTTTGTTTCACCATTGAGTCGCACGATTTCAGTAACATGAATCAGTATCTGTTTGACAGTGTCTTCTGCAGTTAGTATTTTGACCTCATAAGACACTGGAGCGCTGCTGCCTGCGCCTTTATTTGAATGATGTTTCATAACCGTTTCCAGACTCTCTGGATGAAGGAACTCGCGAAAGTCATGTCCAAGTAGTTCTCTGCGTGTCCTACCAACAATCTCACATACTCTTTCATTGACGTACTCAATCTTGTTGTCATTCGAAATTATTATCAGTCCAGCCACTGAGTTGGAGATAATAGAGTCAAATGCCAGTTTCTCATTTGATATCATGTCATCAAAAATCATGCATCGTGAAGCATCAACACCATATAGTGCATAACCCACAACAGTTCTATTTACTAAAATTGGTTCTGCTGTGGCCTTTACATTAATCTCAGATTTATCGCCACGAATCACTCTCACTGAAACAACTGAGGGGTGGTCATGTTCGATCTTCTTCAGCCACCGGTTGACCAGTTCGGTCTGTTCTGAAGCAATGAATGCCTCAAGCTTGACACCTTGTCTGATGACTTCTTTGTCTATCATTAGTGCTTCCATAGCCTTTTCGTTGGCATATAGCACTCGATGATCAACATCAATCTCCATAATTGGGATTTGCATCGATTTGGCTATTGATCTGAAGTTTCTTCTTTGCAATTCCCAGTCGCTCATACACATTATCCTCTGCTCCTGCTGCGAGTCAATCGATATTAGAAGAGAGATATTATACCGATAATACTTGCAGAAGATGCGGCGGCTGACAATCATCATCTTATAAGATATATGAAATGGTACCTTCAAATTGATGATGCGAACTGATTAGATTTAGTATGGATTATCTGGTCATCATTGCAATTTATATCGTCTACGAGCAATTACAACTATTGCAGTGATTGCCACTATTGCAATCGAGGATATCATTACAAGAGTGGATGTGGGAATATCAAGAGGATACTCGGTATCAGCTCCAACCCGATTAACAATGAAGGTTTCAAGTACCTGACCAACAATCTCAAGACTCTCAACAGAGCATTTGTCTAATGTGTCCTCCATTGTGTGCCAGTACCATGGAAAGGGGTTGTGCTGAATGATATCAAGTGCAGGAATTCCAGCATCAATAAATGGTCGATGGTCATCAAGAATCGTACTTCCGAACTGATTTAGAAATACTTCATCGTAACCCAGTTCTGCTGCAACAGACCAGACGTCATCCTGAAGAGACTTTGTAGACCCGACTTCACGTTTTAGAAACAAATCCTTATCGCCCACCATGTCTACAAGAATCATTGCATCGATTCTTTCAATCTCAGTCATATTGAGCTGGCTCACATAGTATTTGGACCCCACTATCCAGTCCCAACCATTGATATAACCTGAGTCTTCAGCATCAAAGAACACTAACTCAACACCCGTTCTTGCCCGTTCAGGAAGTGATTGTGCTAGTTCTAGAAGAATTGCAGTGCTGCTGCCGCCATCATTTGCACCAATTATTGGGCGAGTCCTGTTCTCACTGTCAGGGTCTTGATCCGCGTGGGGCCTAGTGTCATAATGGCTGCCTATTACGAGAGTAGTGTTGTTCTTCTCAGGCCAAGTTGCGATTATATTCACACATGGGGTTTCCTTGTAAGTGAAGTTTTGAAGTTGAACAGTCCAACCTTCAGCATGTAGAGTGTCTTGGATGAGTTTTCTGCACTGCTCGATATTATCAGATCCCGGGGGCCTAGGGCCAATCTCACACTGTAGTCTGAGAAGGTCAAATGCAGAATCACCGCTGAAATTAGGTGTGTAGTCAGCAGCCACGGCTGATGTGACAAATTGCATTGAGAGTAATAGAATAAACAGGAACACTCTACGCATAAAGGCTCACCTGTTTTTCTGCCTTATACTGACCTATGAACTTTGTTGATTCATATGTCGCGGCAATCAGCACATCCGGGTCGTGGTCTAAGGCCCAACCGTCTCATTATCTTGCCGCCAGGTAGGTCTTCGGACTCCTCGGTCACAATAGACCTGACAGGCACCTCTCTACGACCAACCTCGGTGAACCCATAGGAGAGAATCAAGAGTTTTGATGGAGTGTTCTCCTCATACACCTCACAGTATACTTCTTCAACGCCTGCATCTATGAAATACTCAACAGCCTTTTGAATCAGAGCCGTGGCCACACCCTTTCTGCGTCGCTGAGGGAGTACACCAAGACCTGTTATCTCGCCATATATCGAGTCCTTGCCCTTTTCAACAAAGCATGCAATGAATCCAACAAGAGTGTCCCACATCTCTGCAACAAATATGCCCTCGGTATCGAGTTTCATTGCATCCTCCACACTCAAGGGGCAGAATGGGTCGGGAGATGCGAGAAAGCATCGGTTGTAGAGTTCAACAAACTCGGGTATCTCATCCTTTTGTAGTCCTCGGACATGAATGTATTTGGGGATTGTTTTTCTCTTCCACCATTCCTCAGCGAGTTGGAGGGCTTCCTCAGCTCTTGCCTTCATTATTATGTATGAACGGGTCTTAATGACAGAACGAGGGGACATGTCTTCTGAGGCCAAGAGTCGCACCTCATTACTTCACTCATAGTATAACTTGTCAATCGTCCGGATTACTGCCTCAATCTCTTTCTCCACTGCCTCTATCAATAGAGGATTCTGTTCACCAGACTGCTCATTCTCATCTGACTGCTCCTGTTTCTGTCCGGTGTGGAGGTTTCCATCGCAGGCCAAAATAGACGCAGCCTCCAAGCCCCTCGTTGTAGCGAACACAAACAGAAACGAGCTCTCCATCTCTACACACTTGGCTCGACTCCTCGTCCATACATCAAGCATGTCATTTCCTGGAGCAACATAGTATACATCGCATGTCCAGCAGACTCCCATGTGCACTCGATCTGCAGGCAATAGCTCGGAAACCTCATTGAATAATGATATGGTCAGTCTAGGAGAGGCCACAGCAGGATACTCGATTGGGGCATAGTTTAGTGATGTGCGTTCATCCCTAATGGCACTGGTCGGAACGACCACATCACCTGTTTTCACACTCAGATCGACACCACCACAAGTGCCGATTCGAATGAACACTTGTGCACCCAGTTTCGCAAGCTCTTCCACGCATATGTGAGTGGAGGGGGTGCCTATCCCAGTTCCCGAAATTGTCACTGGAACCCCCTTTGGTGTGTATGCCTTGTAGGTCATAAAGCCCCTGTATTTTGCAACTTCAGTGGGGTCTCTCATCTTTCCAGCAACAATGGGCACTCTGTCAGGATTCCCCATGATTAGAGTGACTCTCTCCACATCACCCTCACCGACTCTGAGATGTGGCTGTACTCTTCTTTTCACTCGTATCACCAATATGGTGATTGCCAATTTTACTTTTCACTCTTCTCTTTCGTACTGAGAATAATACTTGAACTCATCATTGTGCTCTGTTGATCCTGTCCAGCACACAATCCACGCATATCCACTTTCCACCAATATGAAAGACACGGTTCCATCGGGGAGTTTCCGTTTGACAGTGCTCACATAAGGCCCTCTTAGAAGAGTAGGTTTCGACAAGATAAACGAGGAGAAGTGCAATATTGCTTCTACGATTCAGTTCCACCAATTGCATTATGATCAACCATTAATGTGTGTCAGGTGTGCCTTTTATTCTCCCATCTTTAGTGATATGATTTAAAACATCGAGCCACTCCATTAGGCTGGTGAACTTTGATTGACTGAATGCAAGTATTATTGCTATATGTGTGGTGCGCAAATTGATTTGAATGTAGATGTTCCAGCCGCCCCTGATTTTATATTAGAGAGTCTAACTTGCAAGAAGTGCAAGAATCAAACGAGTGTTCTAATGAGCAAATGTCCCAAACCCGGATGTAGTACTGTCATCTTCTGGATTCAAGACTATCCCATGCCAGCATTTTTCAAAAATGTTGCTCATTACTACCAACACCATATTCAGCTCCTCATTGATCAGGCTGCTAGACAAGACATTGTGATTAGTACCGATCTTAAGAACCATTTCCCACTCTTAGCGCGTTGTACTTGTGGGACCGAGGTAATAGTGAAACTACCTGTCTAACATAAGTTCATCAGCAGACTCGCATAGATTTTGAATGGGGCAATTACCGCATCGAGGCTTTCTCCTCAGACATAACTGGGACACAATGTCGATTATTGCCCAGTAGAGCATCTTTTCCTGCCTAGCGCCACCGATTTCACTCATGAGAAACCATGCCAGTTTGTCATTCATACCCCTCAGATCAATGCCAAAGACTCTCCTTAAAAAATGAACAATGTTTCCATCAACCATAGGCATGGGAACTCCAAATGCAAAGTTCATTACTGCTGAGGCGATGTATCTTCCAACACCGGGAAGATTAAGCAGGGCTTCATGATTGCTTGGGATTTCGCCATTGTGTTCTTTGACAATTTTGGATGCTGCTTCTTTTAGCTGGCGTGCCCTTGTGTTCTGTAGTCCGAGTGTTTTAAGATGCTCTGCAATCTCATTTACATCAGCATTGGCAAGGTCATATAACGAACCATAGTGATTGACAATCTCAGGAAACACACGGGCCACTGCAGTAGATGTAGTCCTACGGAGAAGCATCTCTGCCAATAATATAGTAAAAGGATCACTTGTCCTTCGCCAAGGAAAATCTCGCAGGTTCTTTCTAGCCCAGTTCAATAGGACTCTCCTGAGTTTCGCCACTTTAGACTTGTCAATACTCATCACTTGAAATCAAGAGGATTCTTTGTCATCATGACTTATATCTTCACATTACGCTAGTTGATTACGAATTAGATAAGGAGCCTTGTGCCGATTGTATCGCATAAGTATAGGAATCACAACTGGGCTGTCAGCTGATGTCACTGATTGGATAATAAAGAATGCATCCAATCTGGATGTCAATTGCATTTGGATTGGTGAGGACATCAACATTGGACAAGACATCTACACTCTTACTGCTTTTGCATTGTTGCAGTCATCAGTGAGAGTTGGGACTGCAATCATTCCTATTGCCACAAATCACATTGTCACTATAGCAAGAGCCGGAGTGGCCCTTCAAGAGATTGGCAATGACAGACTGGCTATTGGCATAGGAATTGGTGGAATCCAAGATATTCAGAGATTGGGCATTACAATTAGGCGGCCGGTAACCGAATTAAGGAACTGGGTACGAATTCTTAGAGCTCTCTGGGGGGGAGAATCAATCACTGCTGAAACTGAACTTACATCCATCAATAATTTTCAGCTTAGACTGGAAAGCCCCATCAAAATTCCTGTGTTCCTTGGTGTTAGAGGGCCACAGATGCTTCGTCTTGCAGGAGAGATTGCGGATGGAGTCATTCTGTCTGGTCCTGTGGACTACATTAAACAGGCCATTAAGATTCTCAATACTGCCGCGCGTAAGGCTAGGAGAAACCCTGCAGACATCGAGCGGGTAGTCTGGTTGCCCACCATACCCACATTTAGGGGAGGCACTGAAAAGCTTGCAAAACGAGTAGTTGCTATTGTTGTTGCTGATACTCCAGATCCAGTAATAGACCTCCTTGATGTTGATCATGATCTTATCAGGAATATTAAGAAGAGTGTCTTGGAAGGAGGACCCTCAAAAGCGGCCCCCCTCATAACCAGAGAGATTATGGACATGTTTGCAATATCTGGTAGCTGTCAAGAGATGATTGAGGGCTTTTCAACTCTCCATCATATAGGGGCCGATGAAGTTGTAATTGGGCCTCCCTTCATAGGTGAATGGAGGGATGCAATAACCGACATATCTACCGAAATCGCAGGAGAGTACATTAGTTGAGAATGGAGATTGCAGTGAACATTCATGAACCGTTACAAAAAGTGTTGAGAATTGCCACTATTGCATCAAACAATGGATTTGATAGGGTCTGGATTATCGACTTTCCAGGAACACGCCTATCATCAGTAGTTGCGGCCGCTCTTGCAGAAGAGAACATCCCATGTAGACTAGGTCTGGGCCTCTTATCGCCATTTCTCTATGATGTACAACAAATAGTCAGGTTTGTTGACACACTCTCCTCAAAATATGGCGACTCATTTGATATGCTTATTGGCCCAGGTGATCGAGGTATGCTTAACCGAATTGGTATACCATTCAAGACTAAAGGCTTGATAGAAAGAATGAGGCAATTCATAGATGAGCTAAAAGTGGAAATTGACAAGCGTGGTCTGAGCTCTTCCGTGTTTGTGGGCGCTCAGGGCCCAAAGATGATCTCACTCTCGATGCATGCAGATGGAGTACTGTTGAATTATACTGAGCCTGAGATGATATTATGGGCCATGTCCCTGTTGCAGGAGGCTTCCAAAGGATTTCAGATTGGTGTCTTTCCACCAACAAATGTGTCGGACGATGAATGTAAAGACAACATTTCATTCATGCATTCAGCTGCAGTCATAGCTCTGGGATTGACCAAATCGGTTGCATCAAGATTCGGTTTGCTTGATAGAATTGGACCTGCAAAGGAGGCATTAAGGCTGCATGGAGGCATCACACAGGAGGTCATTGATCTCATTCCAAAGGATGTGCTTGCCCGATTTGGTCTCTGTGGCAATGAGGGAGATATACTTCAATATATTGAAAGACTCTCTAAATGCAGTGTGGATATAGTTGTCTTTGGCCCTCCTGTTGGTGCAAGCAAGACACAGACAGAACGACTTGCCAAGGCAATATCGGACTTCAGTCAATGAGACTGACTCGTTTATTCTCAAGTGGTTTACAGATAATCAGTTATCATGAGCATGTCCTTAGATACTGTCCAACCCTGCTTTGTGAATGTCCATCCTGCTATCAGATCAATCATTGAACGGGATCCTGATCGAGTGACTGTCATAATGGATTGCATAGAGTCCACATATTGGTTCTGCTCTAACGATCTAAAGAGTTTGTAGTATTCCACCTGATGTTCACTGGGGGCCTGTATCCATGCCACAATTCCCCTATCGGACACAAAATATGTTGATTTTGGAGTATATGATAATGCCCTGATGATCATATCTCTAGTCTTCTCATTGCAGACCATCTCAAAGGCAAAGTGAGCAGTCAGACCGATGTTGGTAAATACAATATAAGGATGAACGATTCCCGTTTTTGTCAGCTTGCGTATTGATCGTGATATTTGAACAGGTGTCATTGTCTTGTCATGTATTGAAAGAGCAGTCTGGATTTCACCACTTGAGGCGCGATAATTGATTTTCAGGTGTGAGGCTATATAGAAATCATTGACAGAAAGACCCCTGATGACCCCTTGGTTCTCTATATGCATGGGCATTCGCTTATTAGTTTCAATCTCCAGATAATTTGCGAAGTCATGTAGAATAGTCGGAAACTTCCAAGCCCCAGCACCATATAGGGACATGTTCACACCAGTACCTTGGGCAGTTTGAACATGAATGCTACAATAATCAAAATATGATGAAGTCAATCTCTTTATCCCTGAGAGAAATGTGCTTAGATTAGACTTGTCGCCCGGAATGAGAAATGAGGCATAGCCAATTCCAGACATGGCGGTTTTTAGCACATATTTTGTGAAAGGAAATGATGCCAATACGGTATCAATGATGGGCCATTCGGCCTCATCCCGCATGGAAAAGAACAGGACCACCCAGTTGATACCAAAGGTGCTAGCATCCACAAGACATGTGAATCTAAGTCGGTTTCTTTCTCTCAGGCTTTTTAGCGCTCTGGCCACAGTCTTTGCAGCCAGACCAAATTCTCTTGCAATCTTGTTATTGGGAGCAAGAGGATTATCCACAAGATATCTTAGCACATTGACGTCAACTTCATTCATATTCATTGTCTGCATAAGGAATGCAAAGGTATAGGCAGAACGAATAGAGTCAACTGTCACAAGATTATATTTCTGGATAGATTGAAGATTATCAATTATTCTGTTCTTGAATTCCTCATTGATCGGAAGAACTGCAGGGTTAGTGGGAAACTTCACAAATTCTGGGTTTCTCTTCAGCTCTTCCACAGCCCTCAGGGCCTGTTCAAAGTTAATCTTCCCCTCATAGATTCCCAGATAGATGCGCATCATGTCGATATAGAATTGAATTGCGGGATCATCACTTGATGGAAACAGATTATCATAGGATGTTTCGAATTGGATTGACATACCAGAATAGATGGAGTTGTTGAATGATTCATCTTGATGAGTCCTGTTGTTCTTCACATCATTTCACGTCTGGATATCTTATCTGAGTGTTTCACAAAATAGGGATATACATGTTCTAATTCCTTTTGAAGCAATGGTGCATCGATTATGCATGCTGTTACATCAGAGGTACCTTTTAAATTATGCATAAACGATTCTGTCATTGCAAGCCAATTAACATTCGAAGGCAGACGTAGTCTTAGTACTGCCATTCCCCTTCCAAAGAGAATTCTGGTCTTTGGGAACATGTTTGTCTGAGCATGAAGAAATCGAGTCATATTAGTCGAGTCGTCAATGAACTTGAAGTGAAATAGGATGGTCTGAGTGAGACCGATCTGGTCAATTGACACGTATGGCATTACAAATGAAGAGCGAATCTGTGGTAGTTTCCGCCTTAATGTTCGGTCTGCAATATCAAGTGCAAACTTCTCAATTAGTGCTTTTTGCAGTTTTCTGGAGGATACATGATAGTCCCGTTGAAGAATTGCTGCTATTGCAAACTCAGTAGGCGCTGCATATTCATGGCCAATTCTTAATGTTCTCTCAATGGGTAAGATTTCAACAAAACTCTTTGTGGCACCCATGATTGTGCTGAGCCTGAACTCGTCCTCCAAATTCCACTTGCTGCCATCAAATCTACCTAAATTTAATGCATCTCGTGTATGATCCACATGGTCATAATCAACCTGAATATCATAGGGTCGCTTTCGAAAGCGATCGAGTTGCTGTTTAAACTGATATGTCTTCTCACCAAAAGGAACCAATGCCTCAAAGTAGATCACTCTGTTCATTGATGAGGAAATTATCGATTCTTCGATTTGGGTGGCATAAGGAGTAAGAGTTAACCAGTTGACAAACTTGTCAAGTTCCGGACTGATAGTAGAATCTTCTGCCCATCCAAAGATCCAGTTGATGCCAAGCTTGCCATAGTTTACAAGTGATTTGACTTTGAGATGATGTTCTCTTGCTAGCCTTTTCCAGATTTGGTTGACTGCAGATCTTGTCACATCTAGTGTCCTTGCCAAATCTATCTGTCGTAGTGTGGGATTCAATGCCACCCTACTGACCAGTGTGAGCTCTTTCTGTGTGAGAGGAGTGAATTCATTCAATATGACCGTTGGCCAATTGTTTAGATGCGTATATTTGTTTTGTGCCAGATTAGTCAATATTCGATATTTAGTAAGATTGCTCGATGAATACCGCTCATAAATCGCCATATAGTGCTGATTTCATACGGATTTTTGCATCGCACCATATTATATTCGAAACAATTCAAGTAATCATAGTAAAAGTTCGATTATTATCGAACTGAGCTGGTGAGTCTAGATGAGTGATCATAATTGCAATGTACAGAGCCTTCGAAGAATCTATGAGTCAATGACAAGAAATCAACTGACATTGTTGCTTCTGTCTATGGGGATTGTTGAAGGACTTTCAACACTTGTACCCCCACCTTGCGAAGACCCTTGTCCATTCTGAAACGGGGACCATCTTGGCATATGATTGCTCGCTAGAATTTGCCAGCCCAAACTGAGAGAAAAAACACGGAAGGAGTGATAGACATGACTGGACCTACAACACCAGGATCACCAGACCCAGAGCCATATTAAACAGGTTTCAACAATTAAAGGAGAAAACGAAATGATCAGAACAGAATTAGAGGTAATACCAAGGGCTTTTGCAGGCTCTATCACTACCCGGGAGGTAGACCCCTACTCGGATTCAGAGATAGTGCTTCTTGTTGCCCTCAACTTGGAGATGGCAGTCAGGAACCTAATGACTGCATCCAATCCACCCGAATGCTGTGTTCTCACAGCGGACATCTGCACCCATAGACTGATCGCAATGCCAACCGAAGACGGTAATGTCAAAGTGTTGGTCACTGAATGCTAGATGTGAGCATGAGAGCATTGCATGGCTCACCTGGGAGTAAAACCCTCCCAGGTGGGGGCTAACTATTTGCAGTGTTGAAGTTTTCGATCATTTCAGAAGGCTACGAGGATAAATACTGTTGGACCTACATGAGTGTGAGCATGCACCATACTAAGTTCTAGAGTATGTGTTACTCCGAATATGGAGATGGTTAAATATTGGATGAGCAATCATTAGACACTGAAAAGCCAATTCTCGATGCAGAATCAGGGAGGTCTGAGGGTGTGACAATTGATGATGATTTTCCCTCATCAATTCAGCCAGAGAAGGGCAGTAGACCCAGTTCGATGAGCATGAAACAGTCAATACATGAACTCTTCAAATGGAACAACTATGCCGTCTTTCTGTTTACCTCATGGGTCCTCTCATCATTTATGATTCTTGGCTATTTTGACGTTCTGTATCTCAGAACTCTACAATGGGACTTTATTACCATCGGGGCAGTTGCAAGCGTGGTCACTGTTTCATCCACTGTCTGCAGATTGATTGGAGGATATGTAGGTGATGTTGTTAATAGAAAGATTCTCGCGGTCGTTTCTTTGCTAATAGCTGGCTTGTTCTATATTGTCCTTGGCACGTTTGTGTCCTTTGAGATGGTGGTCCTTGGATTTCTATTCTACTCGACTTTGAATCTCGTCAAGGGAGGTTCTTCGGCATTCATTATTAGTAATATTCCAAAAGAACACAGCGGGCTCGGGCTGTCCCTATTCACTGCAGGGCGTACATTTGGGATTCTTGTTCTTCTTGGATTGGGTTTCTTAGTACCAGTAGTGGGATTCGGACCAGCCATGCGAACTCTATATCTTGTGGGGGGGTTTCTAGTCATTGGTTGTAGCGTGATTAGAGCGGCCTTTCTGACTGGAGGTGATACAAAATCTCGGTCCAATGATCGGTCACTCTTGAGAGACTTTCTGGCTGAGAATCTGAAGTCAGCAAAGACATTGCTTCGCACAATCCCATTAATAATGGTGGTTGTATGTATTGATGCATTGAGCGACTCGTTCTTTCGATTCGGTGCACTCGTTTATACCAACGAAACTTTGGGAGTCTCATATGAGGGGGTCATATTCATAATCATGTTCACCCTATTGGTTCAAGCCCCACTACTATTAATCACAGGCAGGTTATCTGATCGGTTTGGAGTGAGAAGGGCATCAATTGCACTCTATTCATTAATGCCTGTTTGTGCGGGATTGATTCTGATTGCATCATACTTTCCTCTCTGGGCGCCAAGCAGTTGGTTCTTTGCAGCTGAGCAGTTCATCACGGGTCTTGGTGGTGTGTTCACAACACCCTTCTTAGCCATCTTTATAAAAACGATCAACGACACACTATGGTGGCTGGTGTTGCTTGTGATAATTCGTAAGAATCTGCCCAGTTCAGATGCCTCGAAATTCTTGGGATTGTTTTGGGTCATAACATACCTTGTCAAATCAGTGGGGCCCTTCCTTGCGAGCGTAATATACGCGTACATTGGTCCAGATATGCTGTTCTCATCCGTACTGCTTCTAAATCTGATAATTATCGGAATCTTAACAAGAATAAAGTAATGTTCAATAGCAGTAGCCAATGACCAGAATTATAATCTGACTTGCATCATCAATCTAGAGTGTGAGGCTGTTTGAATATTAAGGATCGAGCGCGTAAAATAATGCAGGTTCTAAGTGAGTCGTATCCTGACGCGCCATACACATATCTGAACTATAACAATGAGTATCAATTGCTCATTGCCACAATCCTGTCAGCAAGTACCACTGATGCATGTGTCAATCGTGTGATTCCCATTCTCTTTGAAAGATATCCTGGACCACAGGACCTAATGATGGCGAATATTAGAGATATCATTGATGTCATCAGACCATGCGGCACCTATAATCGAAAAGCTCATTATATTCGTGAGTCGGCAAGATTGATTGTTGAGAGATTTGCAGGCCGGATCCCTTGTAATATGAAGGACTTGATTAGCCTACCAGGAGTTAATAGAAAGACTGCAAATGTGGTCCTATCTGTGGCCTTTAGAGTAAATGAGGGCGTTGTTGTTGACACTCATGTGATGCGAGTCACTCAACGCATAGGATTTACTGATGAGATGAAGAGTCGTGATAAGGTAGAGCGCATCTTAATGCAGGTTATTCCCAGACCTCAATGGTACGAGTACTCGCGATTGATTGGAACACATGGAAGACGCACATGCAAGGCAAGAAGACCACAGTGTAGTACGTGTTCAATCTCATATGTATGTAGATATTATGCGACTCATCAACCGATTCATACCTAAGAGTTCCGAAGAGTCTAAAAGAAGATGGCAATCAGTCAGAGTGTGCTTGGAGTGGATAGTCTTGAGAATTGGACTAGTGAGTAAATTCGGAGCAGCCGATGGTCTATGCACACGTGCAGATCATCTATTGAAGGGTCTGCTTCGGAATGGACATGATGTCCATGTGTTCACTCAGACTCCAAATGTGAAGGGACTTCCATCAGAGAATGTACATACTTTTCCTGCACGAGCCATGAACCCCCATTTTTGGCTTGACGCACCCAGTGCTGTAAAGATTATTGTGAATGAGTGCATCAGAAACGACATTGAAGTCATCCATGTTCAAATGAATTCGAGTTCATCAGAGTTCTTAATTCCCTTTTTCAAGAAGAGCCTCCCCCCAATTGTCACAACATTTCATCTCGCCTATGCAGGAGGCGGCCCTCTGTTTACAATTGGATTCAACATTGCTTGGAAGGCATCTATATTTGCTGCAAAGAGATACAATCACATAATTCTTGTCGACCCAATGCAAAGGTCATTTATGAAACAATTTGGCATACCGCCAGAGAAGATGTCAATTGTGATCAATGGGGTTGACACAAAGCTGTTTCAACCATGTAGGAGTAAGGGGGACAATGGTTTAGTGGATTTCATCTTTGTGGGACGCCTAAGTCTTGATAAGGGAGTTCACATTCTTCTAGAGGCATTTCAAGCGTATCATCAGGAGAACAAAGACTCACGTCTAACACTTGTGGGGGATGGCCTTTTGAAACATGTGATAGATGAGTATGACCATAATGGGTCCATTCGTTGGTTGGGTGCGGTGAGTCATAATCAAGTCCCGCTCATTCTTCAGAGTGCGGACATTTTTGTCATCCCTCAGAACATAGGGGGTCTTGGCCTAAGTGTGATTGAGGCAATGTCATGTGGAATTCCAGTGATTACTACTGCAATAGGCGCAACAAGACACTTGCTCACCCCTGATGAGGGAATACTTGTTGAGCCTGAGAACAGGAATGCACTTGTGGATGCCATGCGTACTCTTGCAGAGGACAAGTCGATGAGGAAGAGAATGGGTGCAAGATGTCGTGAAAAGGTCCTTAGAAAATACTCTTGGAATAAGCAAATCACGCTCATAGAAAATGTCTATCAACATGTCGTTTCTTCATAAGGCTTAACTTATGTGGAGTTCTAGGAACAGGGTGTAATATCTCCCTAGGATGTGATTAAATGTTAGATATGCGTTTCATTCGTGAGAACCCTGACCTGATACGTCAGAACTTGAGGAAGAGAAAGGATGAGGTCAAACTGGAGATGTTTGAGCGGCTACTCATACTTGATGATGAGTTGAGAGCACTGAAACGAGAGATACAGGATCTCAGGACCCAACGCAACCGATTGTCTAGGGAGATTGGCAAGGTGAAGAGGGAGGGCGGAGATGACTCGACCCTTGTCAGACAAGTAAACGAAGTAAACAGGAAGATTAAAGAGACTGAAACACGTGCCGCACAACTCGAGTCAGAACTTCGAAGTCTACAGATGAGCATCCCAAACATACTCCACGAGTCAGTACCTTATGGAGAGGGTGAGGAGGACAATGAGGTCGTTCGAGAGTGGGGAGGCCGTCCAACATTCGATTTTCAGATTCAGAGTCATGTGGATCTACTTGAAACCCTTGATGTTGCTGATATAGCCAGTGCTGCAAAGATAGCTGGTTCGCGCTTCTATTATCTGAAGAACGAACTCGTGATTTTAGACCTTGCAATGCAACAGATGGCTCTTGAGATGCTGATGCAACGTGGTTATACGCCCATATATCCTCCATTCATGATGCGAAGAACACCATATGAGGGGGTCACCGATCTTGCAGACTTTGAGGATGTTATGTATAAGATTGAGGGACAAGACCTCTATCTAATTGCGACTTCAGAACATCCAATGGCTGCTATGTATATGGGTGAAACCTTCGAGCCAACTGACCTCCCCATTAAGATGGCAGGGGTGAGTGCGTGCTTCAGAAAAGAAGCTGGCAGTCATGGTAAAGACACTAAGGGGATCTTCAGGGTACACCAATTCAACAAGGTGGAACAGTTTGTGTTTAGTCTTCCCGAGGAGTCATGGAAGATTCATGAGGAGCTCATCAAGAATGAGGAGGACTTCATAAGAGAACTGGAACTCCCGTATCGGATAGTCAATGTCTGTACTGGAGATATTGGGACCGTCGCTGCTAAGAAATATGACCTAGAAGTCTGGATGCCAGGCCAAGGCAAGTATCGAGAGGCAGGCTCTTGCAGCAATTGCACATCTTATCAGGCCACTAGACTGAATATTAAATATCGAATAAAGAAGGGAGGCACCGAGAAGGCCTATATCCACACATTGAACAGTACAATGATGGCCAACCCAAGGACAATGGTGGCAATCATGGAGAACTACCAGCGTGAGGATGGCAGCATAGAGATACCAAAGGCATTGCACAAGTATCTCCCAAAGGACATGCGTGAGATTGTTCCTCGGAAGATTAAATGATAAAACAGTAAAGTTCGGATCCGGCTATGGCCTACCTGCTATAAGTTCCCATGGTCTGTGCAGAAGCGATCTTGTGCTTCTCACAGAGTTCCCGAAAGTTGGACTTTGTAGCCCCATCAAGGCGTGGTACGTTTAATGCATAGAGAGTAAAGAAGTATCTATGGGTCCCAGATGGTGGCGCAGGTCCACCCCACTTGGTTTCACCAAAATCGTTCTTCACTTGGATTCCTGGGGGGGGTTCACCAGACTTCAACTCACGAGTTTCAGTGGGAATGGCATGGACTAACCAGTGAATCCAATCACCAACTGGTGCATCGGGGTCATTGCAGATGAGTGCAAAGCTCTCTGTCCCCTCTGGCACATCATCCCAGGCCAAATGCGGACTCATATTCTGTTTTCTGTAGGCACACTTATCAGGGATTGACTCTCCCTCGCGAAAGTCATCACTCCATAATCGCAAATTCATCACCTCTATTCTAACATTGCTCAAATAATCTCAATACTTTTTCGATTGGCGGGAGATCGTCAAGATTGAAGACTAGAGCAAGACATATTATTTGAACATTTTACCTGCTATCTTGGTGAATGAGTTGAAGTCTATACAAGAGTCATTTGAAGAGTTGATCTCTCTTGCAATCCAGAAGGAGGAGGAGGCCTATGACTTTTACATGACTGCTGCAAAGCATGCAGAACATCAGTCCTCCATCCAGTTGCTTGAGGAACTAGCAGCACAGGAAATGAAACACAAGGAAAAGTTGCAGAGGGCCCTTAATTCGGGTGTATGTAAAACTTTCGAGTGTAATTCAGTTGAAGAGTTGGAACGTCTTGACCTGAGCCAATATCTTGTTGATATACCATTAAAGCCATCATCAACCTCTCAGGATATTCTGATTGTTGCAATCAAACGGGAGGAAGTTGCGTACAAGTTCTACATGACCCTAGCAGGACTGACCAAGCTAGACTCCCATCGCGCTGTGTTTGAAACGCTAGCAAAGGAGGAGCAGAAACACAAGGAACTCTTAGAGTCTATATATGATGAACATATTTCACCATGGATGTAGATTAAGGCAGAGTAGGGCGTTTTCCGCCCTATTTCTTTACTTTCTATGCAGGTTTGGTGCTGCAAGAAAAGTAAGTCCTCGTTCAGTAAGCGCCCTTGCAGTCCTATTGACTGAGAGATGCTTGTCCATGTAGTTCTGAGTCATAAAGTCCATCCAGCCCTTCTCGATTATGTCTTTCTTGGGCAGGAAGTAGTCGAGAATGTCACTGGGGTGCTCTCGTTTGGAGTCCACTTCAGGAGGACCCCCCTCATGCTTAGCACTGATGTTCTTCACATGATCAGCAATCTCAAGCAGTTCATTTAGTCTGTCATATGGCTGACGTACAATGCTCTTGTAGGTTTCTGTGATGTGATGCTCAATTCTGACAACGTCCTCGAATCCAAAAGAGCCCCTGATATATGCAGACATTTCAATGGTCTTGTTGTCAACGCTGTTGGACAGATTGAAACCAATTAGGGGAGAAGTACCATCAGTTCTGGAGAACAGTTTTGCGGTCATGAGGGTCCATAGGGCAGAATATGGGTTGTCATTGCCCATGAAGACTGAGATCTTGAACTCCATGTCAATCCCCAGTTTGTGCATCATATACCCAATCAATACAGTGCCAGGGTTTATGTTCAAGACCTGTCTTACACCATAGTTCGTGTAATAATAGAGATACTCATCAGCCCACATCAAAGCGAGATTGTTTGGCTGCCCCACACCACCAAAGTAGCCAGTTATTGTTTCAGGGCCTCCAAGATGCACATTTACGGGTGCCCCATCGGGACCAAGCATGGTGCCTTTAGTGTCAAGTGTTTCAACATAGGAAGACCCGATTATTTGCATTGCTGCTGCAAAGGCCAGCAAGTCGTTGTCCTCTTTCTGTTCCTTCATCTTTCGTACCCTGATGAATCGACCAGGCATCAACTCACCATTCTCTATCGCCTGTTTGGCCTCAATGATTACCCATGGGAAATACTGACATGCACTAATCTCCAGTGTGACGGCAAAACTATCATCAAATGTCATAGAGTCTGCCTTCTCACCAAGGATCTTTCTACGATAGTCGGGTATTGATATGAATGCATCATTGTCCTTCTGGGTCTGAAGCCACTCTATGTCCTTGATATATGGCGAGTTGACCTTTTCAAGCCTGCTGATAAGACTGGAGAGATCACGGGCTTCATTGGCCTTCCTGTTGATCTCATCTACTCCACCATATTTGTCAATGAGTCCAAGGATATCGTTGATGAGGGGGTTGTTTTCATCCAGAAGGAAATTATTAATCTCTTCAACTCGTTCAACATCTATTCTGAGCCTATCTCTATCCACCATTTCGAGACCATCCAGTTGAATGTCAGATTCACATGTTTGAATTATGATGTTGGATGTGTTTTCTCTTTAAAAAACCGTAAGGTCTTCTTCGGTCGAGCCAGCCATAGTGTCTTTCAGAATGCCCCTTAGCATGGGACCCACCAGTATGGTGATTATTGATCCCACAATGACTTGGATTGAGTTAATGGTGATTAATTCGCCAAGGGCCACCTCAAAGGGCAGTTGGAGAACAAACATCTCGCCAAGTAAGTAACCAAGCAGCATGGCCACCGAACCGAGAACCACTCCCAGCAAGTCCCATAGGGTCACCTTTGCGTTCTGTCTGACGCGACGCGTGAGCAATCCTACAAGTAGGCCCTCACACCCCTTGGCCACAAGAGTGATTGGGGCAAATATTGGTGCAACCATAAGGTCTGCAATTGCCGATCCACCACCACCAGCAATAAAGCCACCCACTGGACCCAATAGCAGGCCGCTGAGCATCACAAGAGCGTCACCAAGATTAAAGTAGCCTTGGGTAGACGGAAAGGGGACAATAAATACAAGGGTTGCCACAGCAGTGAGAGCTGTCATTATCGCTAACAATGCCACTTTTCTTGCATCAATCATCTTTGAAGGTCTCCAATATTGGATATGCTACTCTCAAATGAGTGACATATAAGGCATTCGTCCAAACAACATGCGAAATATTGAGCGTTTCACTCCTCATATTCCCTCTTGAACAATACAGATGGGACCTGCGGATATTTCAAGAAGTACTTGATTAGGGTGTGACCAATTCGATAGGCCAGTGCCTCATTCTTCGGCAATATCTTATCGGCAAGTCGGCCGCCCTTGAAGATATACTGTTGGCCAGGAATAAACCTCCCTTCAATGATGGGAGATGCGAATATCTCGGTCAGACGCAAGAGAAAGGTCTTGACTAGAGGAACACGGATACGTCGAGCAAGTGCCCGTGCTTTGATCAGCAATGACATTATCTTCTTTGCTTTGTATGTCAGATACCCCCTCTTGATGACATGTTCGAGAAAGCCCTCATCACCTGGTTGAAGCTCGATACCAAGGTTTCTCATCTCTTCCTGTGTGATGTTGACATAGCCTGCATTATAGTCAATTGCCAAGTCCAGAATGTCATCAAGCATTCCAAGCCCCATGCCTAACAGATATGAGAAGTCATCGAGATGGCCTTGGAGATCAAAATCTGCAAGTATGAAATAGAGTTTGAAGAAACTTCTTGCTTTCTTATATAACAGGACACTCATCTCTTTCTCCGTCAATACTTGTCCTCTTCTTTGAACATCACCCCATGCACTCTCATATAGGTCCTTTATGACCTGCAACGCGCGTCCGGAATAGAATTTTCTCTCATTGTAAAAGAACTGAGCTAGCCAGTGATGGCGAAGTGGGGCATTTCGGGGGAGTTTCAGGTTTCCTGCAAGACCTACTTCAACAATCTCGCGTTCTTGTTCCATCAAGTCAATTGCCTGTTCTTTTGTGATCTTGGGGGAGTCTATCATATCGTCAAAGTGGCGAATGTAGCCCCATGACACAGACCATGTTTCAGAGCCGACCTGCTCAGGGACAAGTGGAGTTGAATAAGTGAGAAAATCGCGTCTTCGTAGATAACTGCGGGCCGAGTTGATAATGGCATCGTATGCGGGTGTTCCGGGGGTCGAGGGTGAGAATGCAGCAACAGACATATTATTTCATAGTATTATTAACTCTGCAGCACATTACTCTTTCTAAATCACCTAAATCAATCTTGAAAACATCCATCACAAGTAAACCACTATGACAATTGGATCAATCAGTTAGAGCTTGATTTTGAACCTCGATTAGTTCACTAATGCCTTTTTCTGCAAGGCGGAGCATCTCATCCAGATCAGCCTTTGTGAATGTGGACTCTTCACCAGTCCCCTGCACTTCAACAAAGGTGTTATCACGCATCACAATGTTCATGTCCACTTGTGCTACAGAGTCTTCAACATATGACAGGTCAAGCAACACTTCGCCGTGTACAATACCCACACTGATTGCAGCAACATTACCAAGAATTGGCGAGTCTACAATTATTCCTTGTTCAAGCAAGTAGTCGATTGCATCAACTAATGCGATATAAGCACCAGTAATTGATGCAGTTCTTGTGCCTCCATCTGCTTGAATCACATCACAGTCAATCTTGATCTGAATGTCTGTAAGCATAGAGAGATCGACTGCCTGCCGCAATGAGCGGCCAATCAACCTTTGGATCTCTTGCGACCGTCCAGTCACCCGGTTTCGGCTTGTTCTCGTATTGGTTGCCCTTGGAAGCATGCCGTATTCTGCTGTCACCCATCCTTGTTCGGAACCGTTGAGCCAGCTTGGGACGGATTCTTCCACAGTAGCAGTACAGATTACTCGCGTGTCACCAGTGCAGATCAGAACCGATCCCTCAGGATGCTTCAGATAGTTTCTCTTGATTATAACGGGTCGAATCTCATCATTAGCCCGCCCATCTATACGTGCCACAGTATCAACTCGTAATTAATGCTGTAATTCTCCTATTAATCTCGTTCGGAACTTGTTAGTCGAATGATATAACTGCATTTTATTGTGAAATTAGCAATCCAACCTTCATAATAGATAATTTTATTGAGTGCCAGAACGAATTAATGTGAGAATAGATTCTCGAGATGAGGTGGGTTCAGGATGATGGATCTATATCGGCGATTCGACACAGCATTACACGAAATTGTGGACGAGATGAAGTCCCAGAGATCAATCAAAGGGGTATTCACTTTTGGTTCTTATGTGAAGGGAACCACAACACCAGACTCTGATCTTGACATTTGTGTTGCCTGGGATGGAAATGAGGCCCCCGTAGAGCTTCTTGCAGAGAAAAAAGGTGTACGAATAGATCTGTCCTATCGCACTATTGATGAGTTTGAGAAGACTCTAGCAGGCGAGATGAGTGATGTCCTTAAGACAGCAAGCATCATTGGAATGCTTCGTGATGCAAGAATAGTCCTGGACCCAGACGGATTGATAAAAAAATGGCAAGGACATGCAAGAATCTTTGTCTGGAAGGATGATGCAATAGATACAATCAAGCAGAGGGCAATGGGGCACCTTGAGAGAGCCTCCAAATATATGGACAGTGAAGACCTTGCCAATGCAGTTTATGAGTTGAGACGCTCATTATTTGAGGTGAGTCGGGTCATCTTGATGAGAAATAACATATTCACCATCGTCAAACCATCTGAGATTCTAAGTGAGATTCGAATGCTTGACCCCATCACTTACCAGTTGTTTCTCAGGACCTTCAAATTGAAAACAATGAATGAGAACGAGTTACTTGATGCCCTTAGCAGAATCAAGCCTTGGATGCAAAAGGCAGTCACAACATATGAGAACTCATCAACATCTATTGAGAGTAGAGTTGTCGCAAACATTGCAGAAGCCCAGAGGCAGTACTACGGGTCATATCGACTCACTCTGAATGGAGAGTACGAACTGGCAATTCTTGAGATGTGTGAGGCTATTAGTCTAATTGCCAAGGTCCTATTGGAGATTGCGGGTCATAAGGTGTCAGATGAGAACACCCTAATATCACTGGCGAGAGATCATGAAAGAGAGTACTTCGATGAAATAATGTTTCCCTTGGCATCTTTTGAGTTCCCACCCAAGTCTGTGAAGAGGGGAATAAGTGAAACACAGTTTATTGTCCAACGTATATGATAAGTTAGACTGATTAAGGCAAGTGTCTTGCCAATAACAGGTTGTTCCCGATGCCTGAAATTACAGAGGAAATAATCAGACTTCAGAGCGTACCCCTCACCAGAGATAAGATGTTGAGGATCAGCAGGGAGTTTGAAATATATCATAATGCCACCAATTTTGTAATCAAGGCCATTCTAAAGGAGCATATCCCCACATCAAGTAAGACCTTTGAGCTGGTAAAGGATGAGTTTGTAAAACAGTTTGATCCAAGACCCCAATATCTTAATGATGTGATAAAGACTGCTCGTGTTGAGATTGGAAAGCATCGTAAGATGGCAGCAGTTGTCAGGTCGTTTCGAGAGAAGATTCCTGCATTTAAACCTGGTAGAATAATAGTGTCGCCGCCAATAGTGAGAGTAAGGGAGAAGGCCCTTCTGTTGTATACAAAGGAAAATGATGAGATTCCCATACCATATGACAAGCCCACACGAAACAGAGTGATTGATAAACTGAGGGACATGGTGAATGGGAGTATCACCTACGGGAGAGTACGACTTACCCTTCAAAGGGCGGGTTATATCAAGATCGATATCAGAGCAAGGACTGAAACATCTTGAGATTATATTTTAGGACTCCTTAAGCAAGGACTTGGCCTGCTCTATAATGTTGTCAACAGTAAAGCCGAACTTCTTGAAGAGTATCTTGTATGGAGCCGAGGCGCCAAATGTATCAATGCCGATTATCTTACCCTTTGCACCGACCCAGCGCTCCCAGCCAAGTGTGACCCCAGCCTCAACTGCCAGCCGGGCAGTCACTTTTGAGGGCAGGACTGATTCTTTATATTTGGGATCTTGCATTTCAAATAGTTCCCAACTTGGAAATGAGATAACGCGCACATTAATGCCATCTTTAGCGAGTTTATCTCCAGCCTCCACAATCAGCTGCACCTCTGAGCCCGAAGCCATGAGAATCAGGTCAGGAGATGATCCATATTCTGCAAGGACATATGCCCCGTTTTGCAGACCACTGGCGGGAGCATATTGCTCTCTGTCAATAATTGGTACACTCTGCCTTGTTAATGATATCAGTGTTGGTCCTTCATTCCGCTTGATTGCCACATGCCATGCCTCTGCAACCTCATTCGCATCGCCAGGACGAATAACTACGAGCTCGGGAATTGTTCGTAGACTCATCAATTGCTCTATTGGTTGATGTGTCGGACCATCTTCGCCCAGCCCAATACTGTCATGAGTGAACAACCATATGCAGTGATGTCTTGATAATGCTGAAACTCTTATGGCAGGTCGCATATAGTCTGAAAACACAAGAAATGTTGCACAGTAGGGGATGAATCCGCCATGTGCTGCAATACCATTCACAATTGTCCCCATAGCATGTTCACGTATCCCAAAGTGAATATTGCGTCCTGTAGGACTGTCTGCCTGAAATGAGGGACTACCTTCAATCCAAGTCTTATTGGAAGGGGTAAGATCAGCAGAGCCGCCAATCAGTTCAGTCAGGCGATTTGCAAGTGCATTAATCGTCTTACCTGATGCAACACGGGTAGCAATTCCTTTGGAGTCTGATGCGAACACAGGAATGTCCAATTCCCAGTCATCAGACAGACGCCCAGCAAGTCGACGTTCCAGTTCAGAGGAGAGTTTAGGAAACGCCTTGCGATACCTGTTGAAGCGCTCGTTCCATTCAGACTCCAGTGTTGCGCCCCTGTCCAATGCCATCCTAAAATGATCCAGAACATCATCTGGAACATAGAACATGGGCTCCTTTGGCCACCCAAGCTTTTCCTTCGCACCCAAGAGTTCCTCCTCACCAGGGGGCTCGCCATGAGACTTTGCAGTACCTTCTTTGGTCGGTAGTCCATAACCTATTCTTGTGCGACACATAAGAAGCGATGGTCGTGGCTCAGACTTTGCTTTGTTTATAGCATCGTCAACAGCATTAACATCATGACCATTAATGTCTTCAATGACATGCCACCCGTAGGCCCTGAACCGGGTAGCGACATCCTCTGTGAATGTGAGGTCTGTACTACCATCTATGCTTATCTGATTGTTATCATATAGAACTATTAGTTTGCCAAGTCTGAGATGACCAGCAAGAGAGGCCGCTTCGGATGCGACACCCTCCATCAGGTCTCCGTCTGACGCCAGCACATATGTGTAATGGTCAATCACATTATGGCCATCGCGATTGAAGGTCGCTGCAAGATTTGCCTCAGCTATTGCCATGCCAACCCCATTTCCAAAGCCCTGACCCAAAGGACCAGTTGTGACCTCCACACCAGGGGTCCTCCAACATTCGGGGTGTCCAGGTGTGCGACTGTTCCATTGCCTGAACTGCTCGATGTCATCGAGAGTCAGATCATAACCCGTTAGGTATAGTAGTGAGTATAGCAGCATAGACCCATGACCACCAGAGAGAATGAAGCGGTCTCGGTTGGGCCAAGAAGGATTCTTAGGATTGAACCGCAGGTGACGCATCCAGAGTGCATAAGCCATTGCTGCTGCGCCCATTGGTAGGCCAGGGTGTCCAGATCTTGCTTTCTGTATTGCATCAGCTGATAGAAAGCGGATTGTGTTTAGTGCTTTCTTAAGAAGGTCATTGGATGGTTTCACAGAGTGGGGTCTCCTGTTCTTGAATGGGGGGTTGTGTTAGCATGTGGGGGGGTTCACATACCGAATCATAACCATTACGGATGTGGCCTTCAACATTGTGCCAGACAAGCCCAAAGATAAAGTCATCGGCACAAACAAGAGAACTTGAATTCATTTCAACTCACTCGCGCTGTTCATATAGTTCATATTTAGGAATGTGCAATAATACTGTCAGGTGAGTTTGTGAGCCCAAAAAAGAAATACTTCAAGACACCTCTTGTAAGGGCAGAGATTGGGAGGATCAGATTTCCAAAGATGTGTCCGGTCTGTGGTTCTCCAGCTACAACAGACACACTGGTCACAGTGACTCCTGGTCGCAAGCAATATTTGAGCGCATCTTGGGATCCGGTATATATTGTGCCAAGACTAAGAAGGACCTTCATTAGGAGCCATGAGATGGTCAGGTTCTCAGTCCCAGTATGTGACTATCATAATTATCTCGACGAAACCGAATGGAGATACAAGACATTATGCCTAATATCAGATGGATTGTGTGCTGTTGCCACAGTTCTTGCATACCTTGTTTTGGGGGGGACTCTATGGCATAATGAGCCAATTCCGTTTTGGGTAGTGGGCATGATTATGATGTTTGTTGTGTTTATGGCCCTCACAAGACTTGCATTTCGTCCCAACCCATTTCAGAGAAGCTTTGGCATAGTTGGTTTTGACGCAGGAGTGCAAAATGTGCTCTTCAAGTTCAAGAACAAGAAATATCGTCAGGCATTCATGAGAGAGAATCCTATGATCGCCGAGTTGATTAATTGGATAGTTCTCTCTTGAGAGGAAAATATAATGGCCTGTCATCTGACAGGCCATAATTCAACAGATTAATTCTAGACTGCCAACTTTGTTTCGCTCTTCCAGAGACCATGAATGTTGCAATAAGAAGTGGCCATTAGTGTGCCAGATTTCTCGGTCTTGAACACAAAGAGAGTTGAGGGCTCGCAATAGATAGAACTTGTATCAGGGCCCTGAGGACTCTCTCCATGATGATCGAAAGTGGCATAACCAATCTCTAGTGGGAACTTCTCACCGTCTGGCCAGAACCAGAGGTTGATCCATCGGATGTGATGAGCTGTTGTGTTAGGGTGAGGAATTTCCTTACCCACAGACACATGTACATGGTATACATTATCACCCCTGGCCTCTACCTCAATCACTGGCACATGCTTCTCACTCTTCCAGTCCGCAGTTTGAATCCATTTTGACATGATATCTTTCCCCTTGTGTTGATATGACCTTTCAGGCAAGGTCTGTTTAAATTATGTGACCAATATTAAAACACTTTAGGTCAGCATTAAGAAATATGTGGTTCAAATGAACATCGAGTCATGTCACATTGCTTTTGTGATTTGAAGGATTCCTTCAAGCTCTTTTGCCTTCTCCTCAAAACCGTATTTTCTCCATGCAGATATTGCAATTTCGAGTGTATTGATGGCTTGGGAGAGTAGCTTGGGAACTCCCAATCGCCTCCAGCTTCTTAGAAGGAGGTCAATCAATGGGCTGCCCATCATTGCAATTTCATAATCATACTTTATTGGGTCTTGGACAGCTATCTTATTTAATGCAAGCGCAATTCTAAGAAAATCCCTCAGCTCATTATCTGATAGATCATCAACTGCCTGTGCGATATGAAATGTAAATGATATCAGGTCATCACGGCAGACCATTCCGTGTGAGAGAAAGAACGTATGGACTTCTGAGAGAGCATTTAGTAGGACTCTCATTGATCTTATTCGTTCATCGCCAGACAGAATCCGAGGAACTAGTGCTGCTAGTGTGGAGGACATGTTTCCGAGAGTTGTTGCATACCCCAATGGGCGAAGGACCATTTGGCTCTCTTCTTTCATAGGGTCTAATGCACGCATCACATTTTGAACTAGGAGAAACTCCTCATCATACGACTCATTGACCATTGAGAATGCAGGAAATAGAACATTGGAAACCACAAATGCAGCAAATGAGAGATGTCGCTTTCCGCCCTCTTCATTGATCACACTCAGCATGCCCCTGAGAAAGTCTCTCATCCTCTTGACGTGTTCATGACGCTCTTCACCAGTGACCAAGTGGAAATATTCAGCATTAACAACACCTAGGCTCTGAAACACACTGTCAACAGTATAAGCAAAAAGTGGGACATCGGTTTCAAGCAGTTTCTGGAAGTATCTATTGTAAAGGTCCAACACTTCTTCCAGTACCTCTTTTAGTTCTCGGATTGTTAGCACAGGAGACTCGGCCATTGCAGTGAGCAGAGTGATATAGTTCTGGAGTTTCATGGCCCCAATCTGTCCCTTCTCATTAGCTTCCCTACGTTTTAGTAGTTTTCTCAGACGCCGATACTTCAGGATTTTATCTAGGCCCTCAAGAACCTCTTTGATCTGATGCTTCCAGACACCCAGCTCATCCCGAAAATCACTATAGGATGTGATTGAGTATATCTTCTTGAAAAGTGCACTGCGATCAAGAATTGCAATTATATAATTTGCAACTATCTCAAACCCTTCATCCTGCATATATTTAGCAATCATCCTGGCGAACTCTGGGTGACTATCAATACTGGTATCCATGAATAGGAAGGACAACAGCAGTCTGTCCTCGTCATTGACATGAAAACTGTCAATTGTACGTTTTAGAGCACGAGAGTAATCAAGTCCTGCAATCTCACCTTTGATTCTCTTTACAATTGCCACGGCAAACTGGGAGAAGGGACTGTCTTTAGACAACGTGTCAGCCAAAGAGTCCAGCTCATCAACATTAGGTGCTACTGCTTTGGTCATAGAGAGAGCAAGTGCACCCATCTTGATGCAGAATATCTTCTCAATCTCCGAATGGGAGCCTATGCTTGCTGCGCAGGCTCTGTCAAAATCACCATCTCTAGCATGAATCAGTGCATTTTGAATACCATGCTCCACTTCAGCCTTAAGTCTGTTCCAAAAGGCATCCATCTGGGCATCATTAGGGATTGTGCTGGTAGGTAAATCGAACTTCTGAAATTGCCTCTCAATCGGTTTCCAGACTTTATCGAATATACTGGTAATCTTGACACTCATCTCATGTTTCACAAATATACTCAAGATCCTCCGTACAATGCTCTCATGATACTCATTTACAGTACCATCGGCAACGGGAATTTCTGATGCGTCAATTTCTGATGCAATAATTCTAACAAGCGTGTCAATATAGTCTTCTGCTCGTTCAACCAATGCAACAATTGTATATCCCTTTTTACTCTCTGTGACAATCAGCTTTTTCTCATTAAAGTCGAGCTTCTTCACTTCACCCGATCCCATTGCTAGACTGAGAGACTTGGTGGCTTCTACAAGAGCTCCAAGTAAAACATCTCCTCTTGTATTAATGTCACTCTTGATGTCAATAGGGACACCGCCAGCAGAGAGGACACCAATCAGTCTTATCATTAAAGAAAAGGCCTCCGAGGGAGATATTATGTGCTATTATTCAGCAACTGATACTGCATTATCCACAAGCAGTTATTTACATTGTCTCTTTTGAGTCATACCTAAACTCTTTTTCTGATCCCATGCCATGACATTGTGATGAAGATGAGCGACGAGAGTAGAGATTTCGAAGTGAGAGTAGTCTGGGACCCCATTGAAGGGGGAAAGGCCCTAGTGAAAGGAAAGCCAACTATCCGTGTAGTAAAACCCAAGGGGTTCAATAACGAGCCAGACCTGTTTACACCAGAAGACCTTGTGGTCGCTGCGACCACAGTGTGCTTCATGAACTCGTTCATCTATTTCACAAAGAGGATGCGCATAGAGTTCAAATCATTTGAGTGTGAAGCGGTTGGCACTCTTGACAAAGTAGGCAGAAGTTTTGAGATCACGAAGATAGTCCAGAGATCACGGGTTGTCATTCATGATAAAGCACTTAGGCCAAAGATTGAACGTGCATTTGAACTTGGTGCAAAGTACTGCTTTGTGGCAAATAGTCTAAAATGTCCTGTCATTCATGAGGATGAAATCATTGTCGACACAAGTCAGAGCTAAACATTGAAAAATGGGAGCAATCTATGTCATTAGTACAGGTGTTTATCATTGAGCGAAGAGTCACACAACTATCACATCAGGGTAGATTGGACGCAAGACAGAGTTGGTAATCTGATTGTTGAGGGAAAACCCAAGGTCCAAGTCGCGACCCCACCAGAGTTTGGAGGTCCAGAGGGTATTATCTCTCCTGAGGATCTCTTTGTTGCGTCTGTTGTGGCATGTCATATGACGACATTCGTGACTTTTAGTAAGAAAATGCGCTTTGAATTCAAGTCATTCACCTGTGAGGGAATCGGTACACTTGAACGAGTTGAGAAGGGGTTCCAATTCACCAAGATTCTTCTAAAGGCCAAAGTTGGGGTTGAATCCGAAGAGCTCATACCAAAAGTGGAACGTGCACTCGAGTTGGCAGGTAAATACTGTCTAGTGGCCAACAGTATGAAGTGCACAGTTGATCATGAGGACTCTGTGGTGGTAGAGTGATCTATTCTTCTTTTTCAGGAGGAAGTATGTGGATTACCCTGTCAGAATCTGCCAAGGAAACTTCAACAAACCCGCTCTCTTTTGGCTGTCCAAAGAACAGCTCTTCAATCCCATGCATTGCCTTCAGGTCCTTGGCCCATGGCTGTAGTTCTTCGGGAATGTATGCTGCGGGAAGCCCCTGACGAAGCGAGAGGCCGTTCTCACGTTTAAACTTCCAGAATCCACCATTGACCTGAAGTACTAGCTGTGTATATTCCGTAAGATCTGACCCCCACTCTTTTTGTGGTGTAGGATATTGCTCACGATGAATTCCATTCTTGTTATACAGTTCTCTGTAAATCTTGTCGGTGATGAATGGCGTAATGGGGGCAAGCAGTTTGAGGATTATCTTTAGGGTTTCATGCAATGCAAACCATGCAGACTGTTGTTCATTCTCGCTGAAGAAACCGTCAGTATTGAAGCTTCGACCTTTGATCATTTCAAGAACGTGATCTGCAAAGAAGCTCCATGCGAACCCACGAATCATTATAGCGGGCTTGTGGAAGTCAAGGAGTTCGCATTCAGGAAGTACACCCCCAACTAGTTTGTTAACCTCTGCCAAGATCCATTGATCCACTGGTGTCAGATTCTTGAACTTAATCGGTTCGGGTATTGGAAACATTGAGATGAATCTTGCAATATTCCAGATCTTTGTCATGAATTTTGATACTCCAGCAAGGCGCTCTTCAGAAAATCTGATGTCGCTGCCGAGACCTGCCTCCAGTACGCCAAACAATCGCATGGCATCAGCCCCGTACTTCTTCACAAATGGCATTGGTGGAGGGGAATTGCCCTTCGATTTGCTCATCGCCTCGCCCTTCTCATCTACCACGTGGCCAGAAATCCATACCTCTTTGAAAGCAGGTTTTCCAGTGAGTTGGTAGGTTCTCAGAAGGGAGTAATACAACCAAGTCCTGACAATGTCCTTGCCTTGGGGTCGCAAGACATTTCCAAATGCCTTCTTGAAGAGTCTGTCATCCCGGAGATACTTTATTGCCTGCAACCCCGATATTGATGAGTCCATCCATGTGTCAAAGGTCCGCTCCTCTCCTCTGAAGCCCTCTTCTGCACCACACTTGGGACATTTCTTAAAAGGCGGGTCCTCACACCAAGGCCTGTAGTATCGAATCTCATCTTGAGGCGGGACCACTGCTTCCCCGCAGGCATTGCAATACCATAAGGGAATCTCAGTTCCGTAGTATCTCCTTCTGCTGATTGGCCAGTCAACAGACACTCTGTTCAACCAGTCAATCAGCATCTGTTTGTGATGTGCTGGGAAGAAAGTGATCTCATCTGAAATCTTACGGATCTCGTCAATGAATTCAACCTGTTTCACATAGTATTCGTCCATTGCAATGAACTCAATGGGTGTGCGGCTTCGCCAGCACATGGGAACCCTTTGCATTGTTGGTTCCTGCTTGTACAAGAGACCCTCTTTCTTTAAGTCCTCAATTATCTTCTCACGGGCCTCTTTGATTGGTAATCCTGCATATTTACCTGCAGCCTCTGTCATGGTCCCATCTGGGGAGATTGCTGCCACGGGTTTCAATGCATAATTTCGAAACGCCATGACGTCTGCTTGATCACCATAACTACAGACCATCAAGGCACCTGTACCAAATTCCATTTGTGCGGAGGAACTCTCAATAATTGGCACCTTGAGATTAAACAGCGGCACCTTTGCTTTCTTGCCTGCGTATCCACGATATCGTTCATCATCGGGATGGATGAACACAGCACCGCAGGCGCACAGCAGTTCAGGCCTTGTGGTCGCAATCTTGATTGGCTCCATGCCATCTACTTGAAAGTAAAGATAGTTGAGCGTGGTGGGGCGCTCCTTGTATTCAACCTCTGCATCTGCAATGGTAGTTCCACATTCAAAGCACCAGTTGTTAGGGCGATAGTCACTGTAGACTAGGCCCTTGTTCCAGATGTCTATGAAAGTTGCTTGAGTGATTGCCCTGTACTCTGGGCTGTCTGTGCGGTAGCTTCCCTCATCCTCGTACGTGTTGAATGCAATACCGAGCCTCTTGAATCCAGCTAGCGCAATCTTTTCGTCTTCATCAAGACGTGTCTTGCACTTCTGAATGAACTCCTCACGAGGGACTTCGTGCATGTTGATTCCAAGTTCCTTCTCCACACGCACCTCTACTGGAAGACCATTACGATCGATTCCTAGCGGAAAGTTGACCTCCCGGCCCTGCATTCTGCGATATCTTGCAATCTCGTCAATCTGGGTGTAATGAATGACTTGTCCAACATGCATGGGTCCAGATAGATACGGGGGAGGAGTGTCAATCGTATAGATCTCTTTCTTGGTGTTCGGATCGAACTCGTAGGTGCTCTCTTTTGCCCAGAGCTCAATGAGTTCCTCTTCGGCTTCGGGTTTCCATCTCTTTGATGTGATTACTGGTTTGAACTTCTTCGACAAAAGGATCAGTCTCCTTGATGTCAGCAAGGGTCAGACCATTTAGGCCTGAACGCGTTTCGAAGAATACAGTTCTCCTAAAAGGATTATGGACAAGTCGCCTTGCCCATTCATCTCATGGCCAATGAGGTTTATCAAAAGTACTTCTTGCCAATTCCCAGACCTATTACAAGACCTACAATTGATGCTGCACCAATATAGACAAGAGGCATTCCAATATCAATCCCGAAACCAGGAGATGCAATTCCTGAGGCCCTAGTTATTTTTGTCAACATAGAATGTTCAAGTGTGTGATTTTCATTATGCATGGATACTGTTATTGTTCGTTCAAAGCTCATCAAGATTCCATCATCATCGAAAGAAATCAGAAATTTGAATGTTGCAGTGCCATTCATCTCGCCAAGGTTAGGATCAATGCTTTCAATTTCAACCTTAAACTGTAATTGAAATGTTCCTTCGCCAGCAGACTCGATTATATCATCAATCAAGGGATTGTCTTCAAGGTTGTCAACAGCAGTGTTCCAATCTGATGTATGAGTGGACCATATTGGATTCACAAAGAACTCTCTTCCTGGGTGAACCAAGCTTGTCTGAGGAAACATCTGTAATGATACTGATTCAGATCGATTATCATGGTCCGAGTCGGTGGTGGTCACGACAAAATAGACCTTTTGATTAATGAATGTCACAGTATCATTTGCATCAGTATAGGTTTTGGCTCCACCAAAAAGCATGAATCCACGGTAATTGTAAAGGTATGCATCATCCCCGCCAATCTCAGTGGTATTTATTATGGTGATGGCAAATTGACCATCGACAGATGACGAATACACGACCCCGTTGTCTTGTTGGACTGTTTCAGTGAGCCAGTTGGCTGCAAAAGTGTAGGTGTTACCAACAATACTTGCTCTCACAGGAGTTATCACAATTCCAGAAAACAGCATTATCACGGTCATTATCATCAATGCCGAGGTCATCATTTTCATTGTATAATACCTCGTTACCAGCAGTAATTTTCATGGCACCTTATAAACTAAATTGAGTTATGGTTGTTATTAAACAATGGTGTTAGTCTAAACCATTCTGCTTATAGGAAATGATGTTTTGAATTTATTCCAAAATATCGAAAGAATTGTTCATCCAAAGAATCTTATTTAACAAGCGCATTGAGATGAGTAATGATTCTAAATTAACGAAGAGGTTGACTCAAGTTTGCGAGCTGTGATCAAGATTGGTGGCTCATTGCTATATGATCAATCTGGTCAGGTCATAATTGAACGAGTTCAAGAGTATTCAAGGATCCTGACACAGATTTTTGAGATGGGGCATCAATTAGTGGTAGTCGTGGGCGGCGGGCGACCTGCAAGAACCTTTATTGCAGCAGCACGGCAGCTTGGTGCCAGTGAGGCTCAATGCGACTGGTTGGGAATCAAAATGGCGCGTCATAATGCCGAACTGTTATGTGCTGCACTGGGAGATGTCGCATATCCCAAGATCGTAGAAACATTGGATGAGTTGGAAGTTGCATTTAGACTGGGAAAAATAGTTCTCATGGGAGGACTCATCCCTGCACAGTCAACAAATGCGGTTGCTGCAGTCGCAGCGGAAACAATTAATGCAAGGCATTTGTTTAATGCGACAAATGTTGATGGAGTATATGACAAGGACCCCAAATTACCTGGTGCAAAAAGACTTCATATAGTGACGATTGATCATTTGAGGACCATCCTCTCCAGCGGTGGCACAAGAGCAGGCGAGTACAAGTTGTTCGATCCTGTCGCCATAAGAGTTGTTGAACGCTCGCGTATACATACAGTGATCTTTGACGGTACGAGTCCTAACAATCTATTGCGCCTCTTCGAGGGAGAGAAGATAGGAAGTCAAATAGTGCATGATATTGAGGACGAATAAGAGAGGTTGTTGAATATGGAAAAACTGGTGGAAAAGATATTTGCTTCCCGAGCCCAGACAAGAGTTGTTCAACACTTTCTTGATCGTCCCAAGGAGTTCTTCAATCTGAGCAGAATTGCAAAAGAAACCGGCCTTGCCCACTCAACCATTCATCGTGTCATGCAACCTCTGGTGGACATGGGGCTTATAAAAGAGATAAAGGTCGGACAACAGATTCGCCTGTTTATTCTAGAGAATGAGGACATGAAGACTAAGCTCTTGATTGAGTTCTATGATAAGATTAAACCATACCTTACAGAATAGAGTGGCTATTTTCCCCCCCTATTCCTCATACTTTCGAAATGGCTATATAGTTTACCAGACACACTCCTAGACCGTGCCGAGGTAGCCAAGTGGTCAACGGCGGCGGACTCAAGATCTGAAACATGCGCCGTGCTCCGATGAGCAATCCGCTCTCGTAGGAGTTCGTGGGTTCGAATCCCATCCTCGGCACCATTTCTTACTTTCTTTTTGTATGTATCAATTCACTGGCGTTTTCAAAGACATTGTTGAATCTAGTGCGCACTTGTTCAATATTGAGTCTTGAGAACGAGATAATCATAATAGTGAATGTAGATAGTGCAATAACAAGTCCAATCGCCATATGAACTGGATTAATAAACGATAAGTCTGGCCCCTCTCCAAAAGTACCAATCACCGTCTTGAACCCCTCATTTAGATAGTTGATGAGTGTGTGAGCCACAATGGTCCCAGTCAGGGTTCGCCTGCAAGAGAACTTCTCATAGTACACTCCAAATACTAGTCCCATTATTCCAGAAAAGACTACCATCACCATGGCAGTTCTCATTGGAAAGACTCCATTCTCAAGCCATGTTTGAATAGGCCAGATTATGTGCCAGACTCCAAATGCAATTGCAGATATCAGAATTCCCACCACTGGTCCTCTCCACTCCCTGAACGCGTTTTGAACAAGTCCCCTGAACAGGGTTTCCTCATAGACTGCATTCACTGCTGCAAAAAGGAAGAAATAGACAAGCATCTCGGGGGACAACAGCACAATAAACTGCAAGGGTAAAGTTGGATCAACAAAATAATGGTAGAGTACTGTAGACAATACCATTGTGGCCAGATAAAGTGATATCCCAACGACTATTCCAATCGTTAGTTGAAGGTGGAAGTCTTTCCTGTCAAGGCCCAACACTGAACTGACTCCATTTGGTTTGAACTTGAGAAAGAATCCTACTAGAATGAGTAGGGACAATACCTTGCTCAGAATGATGTTTGTCCATAAGACATCCAAATTAAGAACGAAGATGTCTATCACTCGTAGCACCACTCCAATGGAGAGCATGAGAATACTTGTCCAGATCAAACCCATTCTTGAAAAGAGTGAGCCAGAAGTCTGACCTTCAACCTCTTTGGTGACCCTAATTGACGTTATTGTCACAGTCATCGCATCCGATAATTCTGTCAATAAATCAGAACCACTTCTTTTAAGGTCGTAAAATGATTGATTTGTCAGGTGCTTAAATCCATAGGGCCATACACAATCTGGTAAACATTGTGCAGAGGAATCACACATGCAAATGACATACATATCAGTATGGTCCTGTGCCATAACAGCCCTGATTGCATTTTTGGGCGCAATATTCTTGTTCAGAATCTGGCATAATCAGGAGAACAGGCTGCCAACTGACCTACCTTTATTGTTCAGTCTGTCTTTCCTCGGGACCGCTGCAAACATGACTATTTATGTGCTCCCATCAATCCTCATAATAGAGCCCAGCCTCACACTCTTTAAGATCAGGTCTCTCGCGGTGGGCCTAGCAACAATTCCCATGGCGGGTATGGTCCTCAACATCTGGTTGCCCAATTATGCGCGTTGGCACATCCGTAGCATGATTCTAATCGTGTTTTATTGGATCACAGTATTGTTATTTGTCCAATCAGAGCCATTGATCATAGTTCTCACAGTACCAATTCTACTTATGTTTGCTCTTGCTCTAGTAGTGACTTTTGCCATCACATGGAAGACACACCGATTAAGAGAAGTCCGTAGCGAGCTCATAGTGATAGGACTCTTGATTGCAGTGGTGTTCCAAGCTCTCAAGGTGCCGCTTCTAGTAGCAGGGCTGGAGTATGTGGGTTTCATGATGACGACAGTAATGATCTTTCTAGTGACACTTGGTCTGCTGAACCCTTGGCACAGAGAGTAATGCCTTGTGCATCATCTCCCACCAATTCGAAACGCTCATAATCACTTTCGACACTAGTAGTATGCCATGTCGAGATTTGAGCTCATTAGACAGACATTCTTGGGTAACATTGAGGAACGGGTCCCCATCTCACTCTGGAGGCACCACCCACACAAGGACAGGACACCAGAAGGCCTTGCAGATGCAGAGATTGCTTTCCACAAAAAGTGGGATCATGACATCATGAAAGTGAGCTTTCATGGACGTTATCCCGTGGTGGATTGGGGATGTGTGGCAGTATATGATGGGGCAATAAGTGGCTCAACGACCTGTACCTCATGTGCCATTCACGATGCCCAAGACTGGGAAACCCTTGAGGAGGTCGATGTCAATGATGGCGAGTTTGGAAGACAGGTCAGGGCAATTGAGCTGATTCACGATTATGCCCATGGCGTTGTTCCTGTACTTGCAACAATCTTTGATCCTCCAATGGTTGCTTCCAAGCTATGTGAGGGCGAGTTCAAAACATATATTGATAGCCATCCAGATGTAATGAGTTCAGCTCTTGAGATGATAACTAGGGTTATGGTCGACTTTGCAAAGGCCACCCTTGAGGCTGGTGCAGATGGTGTGTTCTTGGCCTCTCAACACTCCACACACTCTGCTGTCACCGATGAACAGTATCAAGAGTTCGTGTTTCCATATGATCAAAAGTTGATATCGCAACTCAGGGGGAGGTCTCGTTTCATAGTCATGCACCTGCATGCAAAAGAGGAGGGTGAACGCATTAGGTTTAGGGAGATATCAAGAACCCCGGGCCTAGATGCCATCAACTGGGAAGACCAGAGTGCATGGCCCAGTCTGTCCGAGGGAAAGAAGATTTCCAGAAAGACTGTTTTTGGGGGAATTGATCACAATAAGACACTCAGAACAGGAACACCGGATGAGGTTGAAATGCAGGTACGTGAGGCAATCAGGGCGGCAGGCTTTGAACATCTTGTTGTTGCACCAGGTTGCGTCATCACAGTTGATACCCCTGAAGAGAATATTAAGGCTGTTGTCGACACGGTAAAGTCGATTGATCCAATGCAAGAGCTTGAAACAAGAAACACAAGGAACTCAGACAGTAAGGAGTAGTTCCTTCAACTTTGCTGCCATTTCCAATGCTTTGTCCCATTCGCGCTGCCAAATGTTTCGGCCAAAGATGAATCCACTGGCCCCTTTCTCCAGACAAATGCGAGCCCTACGGAGTAGTTCGTCATCATCAATCTTACTTCCACCCGAGAATATCACAAGTGTCTTGCCTGCGCTCTTTATCACTTTCTCAATGCCTTCTTCGAGAGTATATTCAAGTGAGTCATAGGGTGCTGGTTGATCTTTCCTTCTCTCAGGATCATCCACGGGAACGTTGAGCTTGACAACATCAACACCCAGTTCATTTGCAACTCTTGCTGCATAGTCTATTGCATAAAGGCTGTTTCTTCCGCCCTTCTTCTCAACAGCCTCTCCTCGCGGGTAAGACCAGAGTATCACAGGCATCCCATAGCGGTCAGCATCAGCCTTTACTCTTCGGAATTGGTTCATGTCCTCAACCTGCAGGGGACTGCCAACATAGAGCGTGTATCCTATTGCATCGGCACCAATCCTGACTGCGTCTTCCACTGAGGCAGTCAGCGGGGACATTGCATGTGTGTCCGGAGGAATGCTGGTCTTTCCATTGACCTTTAGGACAATTGGCACTCTGCCAGCGTATTTGCCTGCATATTTCTCTGCAAGACCTATGTGCAGGGCGATTCCAGAGAAGCCACCCTCCTTGGCCAGTCTGAACTGGAAGTCGGGATCAATACTTGGAGGATTAACAAAGAAGTCGCGTGGACCATGTTCCATGCCCTGATCAATCGGCAGGATGATCATACGACCATTGCCCGGACCATGTTCATACATCAGTCTGCTCAAGCGTACGCGCTTCCCTAGACTCAGATAATCTAGAGGGTCCTGTTCAGAACTCATAATTGTCAACTCGTTTTCTGATAATGCATCTTCACTTATTAGGAATTGGCTGACCTTCTCGCCCGCACCACCAGAAAGAATGGTATTCGCCGTTCTCGCTCAAAGAACTCATCTTCGACGATAGGCAGGGGTTCTTCAATCCTATCAATCACAAGACCAGCATTGCTAATTGCATTGAGATAATTTGAGAGGGTTCTATGAAAGAAACTGATTGGTCTTGGAAACTTCTCACCCGACCTCTTCTTCCAGTATCGCTGATACTCCTTTTCATCAAAGTAATTGTCAACTTTGAAATAGAGTCCTTTACGTCGCTTGGTCTGTGGATCCTTCTCACCCATCTCCCATGAGCCCGGGCCATAGAAATTGAAAGCGGGATGCACAATCGAAACGACTAGTGTTCCGCCCTTTTTTAGAACCCTATGAAACTCGATCAGTGCTTCCTTGTAGCAGGGAACATTCAACAATACAAGATTGCAAATCACCAGGTCAAATTCCTCATCAGCAAGACCCTCCAGATTGCAGATGTTTCCAGCTTGAAAGTTCACAATGTGCTCTGTGTCGGCTGCCCTCGCAATGCTGATCATCTTGTCCGAGATGTCAACACCTGTCACAATGGCGCCCTTCTTGGCAAATCTCAGGGACAGATAACCCTCGCCACAGCCTGCATCGAGCATCTTTTTCCTGTTAACATCGCCAAGTAGTCTTTCAATACAGGGGACAAGTATTGATCTGTGATGAGGAGTGCCCTTGCCCCCTATTAGTTCGGCAAAGGCCTCTGAGTTTATGTCCCACTGCTCCTTGATTTTTTCATCCATGAGTTTCCCACTGATTCTGAAGAGCTAAATCTTACTCAAATCTTTTCCCAGAGCTCTCTGACTCTGCGCCCAGTTTCCTCAATAATAGGGGCCATCTCATCCTCTGGAGCAAGTCCGAGTTCAGCAATTGCTCTCATGACTGATGTGTGCGCAATGATCACTGCATCGCCCTCTTCATAAACAACAAATCTGCATGGAAACACCACTCCTGCGTCCTTTGAGATGTCAAGGACCTTCTTCGCTAATTTGGCATTGCACACCTGAATGAATGTATATTTTGGATAGTCAATCTGCAACTTTTCCTTGAAGGTCTTATGAAGGGCCTTTGTGAAGAGTAAAGTTCAGTACTGTGAATCCAGCCTCAGCACACAACCTCTCAACCTTTTCAACCGCCTCCTCAAACGACAGAGGCACTTGCTTCTTCAAAATTTCGATCATGTCAATGGTGACTCGTCTGACGTAAAATCTGTTGGCAGGTGGTAGAATTGGAGAGTGGTGGACCGAGCGGGATTTGAACCCGCGCCCTTCTGGATGCGAACCAGACGATCTAGCCGGACTGATCTATCGGCCCTTCAATCTGGTTGAGCGCATTCCATTTCATCTTAAAATCTTGACTCAAGAGTATATCTACTGCATATTAAAGTCCGCTTCAAGAGAGGCGGCGAGAGATGACGGACCAACTACTATGTTCAACATCACACGGTCATTTCTAAAAATATCATCTAGATGAATTGTTAGTCATTTATCAGCACATATTAATGAACCACACCAATTGTATTTTTGATATCAGCCTAGATATCAATACCAAAAGCCTGAGAGAAGCGTTCGATTTTTGTGAACTCTCTCAGGAACTCCATCCCCTTTGCTGTAAGAACATATGCGCGACTACTACCATTCTGTTCAACTACCCTTATGAGCCCCTTCTCTAAGAGCTCTTCAATGTATTGTGTCAGACGATCATGAGAGAGATTGGCGGAATAGAGTATTCTTGTTGGGCCAGTTCCCTCATCCCCACCGTTCTGTATTGCACGCATCATGTCAGCTAAGATGCGTACCTTTGAACGATAGGACTTTTTTCTGCTCATGTTTCTCGGCCTGCCTTAATCAGCATGACCAAGAGAGATATCAAGCCTAGAAACTGTGCCATCTGGCTCCACCAATATGCTCTAATCTCAATTAAGGCAATTATTCCAAAGATGTGGCTCAGCAGTAGGCAGGAGAATGCAATCAGTACGTAAAGTGCAAACTTTGTTCTCACATTAAAATAGTTCATCATTGCTTGCAATACAACAATTATCAGGATCATTATTGCTACGATCTCGAGATTGGGGTCAATCAGAAATGGTAGTGCCATGAGCGGGGTGTTTGCTAGCGTTGGTTTTCGAATTGTCCTGCGTGTTGAGATAGCAAAGAGAACATATGCCATAATCCGCGCTGAACCATAAGCAATGGTGACAATACCTCTGACCATCTCAGCCTCTGGCGTCAGACCCGCAGTGCCAATAATCACAAAGAAATAGAATGTACCAACAACTCTTCCAAACATGCCCGCTGAGAGGACCAGAAACCCAGTGGAGAGGTCTGATAGGCGTTTCTCTCCAGTCAATTGATAGGCCATATTTGCTTGATGAGATATCATAAGAGCGATGACTCCACTAATGGCCTCAAGCAGGAGATCAAATCGGATTAAAGCATATAATGCCTCTTGCATCATTGCGTGTCAGTCCTAGACTCATATCTTCTTGGTGATATTCCTAATTAGTATCTGAGACTTTTGTTTGAATTTGTGATGTATCGCCAAGTGCGCATTTTCAAATACTCTTCATCCCAATAATCTGAATGGATGAATCATCTATATTCATCATACAGAAACATCGTTCATTGTTGCTTTATATTAACAATCACAGTAATTACATGATGCAAAGATGAGATTGCGACGTACCATGACCATATTATCTGCACTTGCAATGCTGGTGGTCATCCCACTGGTTATTGTCCCTATTGATGCTACATCGATTCTTGAGAGTCCAGAGTCAGCCAGAGTGCAGGTGGGTGATATTCTTCAGATTGATTCCCGGGGTCGAGGTGCAGTACGTGATGACGCTGATCAGACCCGTGTTCTTGTGAAAATGCATCTGGAATTTCAGGTGGCTTCGAGATTAGACCGGGGTGTTTCATTTTTTGTTCTCCAAGGGTACCTGGTCATGAATGAGTCACGTTATACGGTCGTTGATGGTCGTGGTGCTGCTGGTCGGACCAATCGGGTTCGATTAAACATTACAATCTCCTTTGTCTTTCGAGTCAATATGACTGGGCCAGACGGTGAACCATTGACTCTCAGGATCCTTGGTGGGGTCAAGAGGACCGAGAGTCATGGGCTCGTTTTGGTCATGCGAAGCCTAGCTGTCGTTGACGGGCTTGAGTATGTCCTATGGCAGCTGGGCCGAGCACACAGATAAGCTGTAATAATGATGGAAGAAACCGACATCTGCGGGTAGTAAGACTACCAATCTCGTGAAGGCGGGCAATCCCGCCCTTCCATCACCTATTCATCCTTGTCTTCGGGCTTCTCAAGTCGTGCCTCGATTCTTAGAAGTCTGCTCTTGAGCTTACGGTTTTCCTCCTCTATCTCTTCTACACTCTTCTTCAATGACTCGAGCTCCTTTGGAGCCTTCTTCATTCTCAAGGATCGTATTGCCTCACGTGAGAGTCGTACAATTCGCCCCTCAACTTCAGACTCTGCGAGTTTTGCAAGGCTCGATATGAGTGATGGGTCCTCATAGCTCTTGATTGCAACAAGAGCACTGATTCTCACTCTAAATGATCTGTCGTCAAGAAGTTTCTCCAGCTCTGACTTGATCTCAGGGTACCGCTTCTTGTATCGTTTACCTAGATTTGCAAGATATTTCGGAACTATTCGCCTTAACTCATCAGGAGTTCCGGGCCTGATATATTTCAAGAGAATCTCAATGACCTCTTCCTTTTCAGTTTCTGCCATGCCACTCAGATAGCCTGCCTTAATGAGATGGTGCCAGCTGGGAGGCGCATTCTTTATTCCTTCAGAGAGTATCTCAAATGCGTCTTCATGTTTGGTCTTTCCAATCGATGTGGCGGCCGCAGCCGGAACAAAGTAGCTCTCATCATCCGTGAGAAGTCGCTTTAGTGCCTCCAGAGCTCGATCATTCTGATAGAACTCCCCAAGTGCTCTAGCCACTGCGGTCCTGGCGCGTGTGTTTGCAAGGCTCACACCACGTAGGAGTTGGTCAAGGGCAGCGTCTGTCTTTAGAGAACCAAGAACTTTTGCAATCTCAGTCTGCACCCCCCAAAACCCTTCATTGACTAGTGCGTCCCCTAACGCTCTAAGTGCCTTTGGGGTCACCTTCTTACCAAGGGCCTGTGCAGCTTTTATCCTCTGAACAACATTGGTGCCATGATTGAGTTGCTCAATCCACAGCGGTTCTGGCTTTTCAATGTCCCAGTCCATGAGTACTACATAGTCAGGATCAATCACTACTTGTTTCGGTTTTGACATGACGGGGAAATAAAAGTCATGGACTCGCTCATTCACCTGTATTGTGAGACGTGTTCTAGCGCCCTTTTCATCCACAAACTCAATTGTGAGTGGAAACTTGAACACTGCGGGAGTCATCCCGTCATCATGCTTTTGGGTCTGCTCAATCCTCATATGGACATGACCCATCTTCTCATCGTGATTGACCTTGATCTTGCACTCCGGATAGCCTGCCTTATACAACCATTGTTCAAAGAACCAACCGAAGTCTTCACCAGTCATCTCGGTGAATATCCTCTCAAGATCATGAGTATAGACAGACTGATATGAGTGGCGCCTCATATACTCTCCCAGAATATTCCACCATCTGTCCTCGCCGACCAGATGTTTCAGCATATAATATCTCCAAGCCCCTCCAGGATACAGGTGTCGATCAAAGACATCAACACCTTTCTCCCACTCATTCTGTACGATAGGCCGTCTATATTGTGTCTTGTCCTCAGTGAAGTATGAAACCTGCTTCTGATACTGCTCATAGAAGTACTCATCATCACCCTTGTCATGACGCTTCCACTCGTTCTGCATCTGGGTTGCCCAACCCTCATTAAGCCACCCATGACTCCATGTACGACAGGTTACAAGGTCTCCACCCCACATGTGCGCCAGCTCATGGGCCACCAGCCCGTCAGAGTCAAAGTCTAGATGTGCCTTCTCATCGTGAAGAGTTGCATCGGTCTGAGTTGTGGCACTGACATTTTCCATACCACCAAAGATGAAGTTGGCAGCGGTGACTTGAGCGTATTTGTCCCACGGAAATGGAACACCTAGCTTATCAACGAAGAACTTGATCATTGCTGGGGTCTTGCCAAAGGACCGATATACCATGTCCTTATCCCATTTCTTATGGACATAATAGCTGACTTCCAGTCCGTCAAGGTCCTCCTTGTACTCAATATATTCTGAAACCGCCACTGTCATCAGATAAGCAGGCATGGGTTTCTCGTTATACCAGTGGAAAGTTTCAGTGCCGTCACCGTTCTTTCGTCTTTCTTTCAGTATGCCGTTGCTCATGGCAAAGTAGTCTTCTGGAACAGTGAGAATGATCTCCACGGAGTGTTTATGGCTGGGGTTGTCATAACATGGGACGATGAACCTCGCATAATCATCCTGTAGCTGAGTCCAAGCACTGACTTCAACATCTGGAAACTCAGAACAGGGGGCTGTGAAGAACAGTCCAGCTCTTGGGTGATCAATACTATATGTGAAAGTCAGTCTTTCACCTTCTCCCTCTTTCAATGGCTGTTTCAATCGTATGTAAATGGCCTCTTCGTCAGGTCTCATGTCCCATTCGAGGCTCTCACCATTGGAGTCTTTGATTGATGTGATCTCGAGTTCTGCAGCATGCAGAAACACTGTATTCAACTCAGGCACGATGGATGTGATTCTCAACTGTGATGTCGCATCAACGTGCTCTCGCTCTAGATCAATCTTCCACTCCATCTTGAGATGATTGATATTGTAGTGTCGCGGCGGTGCCCACTGTGGTCTGGCAGTGGGAAAAGTAAAACTCTCCCGATCAAGGAACATCTTCTCACTCTCGTGGAAGTCGCCATGAATCAGGGATTCCAGATATTCATGAAAATCAGGCATGTGATCTTTCCTTCGTAAATTCTGTCGTTCTGTGATAAGCAATTGTGCATTATGAATATTGAGTATATGACATAAATTATTGGCACCTAAAATGACAAGGGAGGGCGGTTTTCAAAAGTCTTTGAGAAACTCATCATTTATGCTTTTTATAGTCTGCTTGGAAAGCTTTTTATTAAGATTCCTCGAGTTTTAATATGCTTTCGCACTCTATCGGTGTCAGACCTGATGCTGTTGGCAAAGCCTAGCGATGACGGTCCGCGATTTCCAAGTGCGAAGAAAAGATGCGGACTTGAGAAAGACTGGATCTGTCCAGAGTCCCCTCAGGTCTAAGATAGGCTCAGCAGTGTGCAGAATGATGGGTAAGCCTCCTTGCTACCCCGTCAGACTGTACTTCATTAAGCTTAGTTAGTGTGCATAAGGCGTGCATGATACATCCTTGCCGGACATGCATGGCTTTGTGATCAACTCTAGTTGATCCTGCTAGAGGACACTGCTATCGGCTTAGGGTTAAGACATGCAAGTGGAACGGGCTCGCATCCGAGTCCGTCGCGAACGGCTCAGTAGTGTCGCTAACCTACCCTGTGGAGGTGGACAACGCCGGGAAACTGGCGGTAATCCACCATAGGAGCAATGTTCTGGAAATGATATTGCTCCCAAATGGGTGTTCCAGGTATGTGGGACTCTCCGCCACAGGACGGGGCGGCACCGGATCATACTTGTAAGTGGGGTAATTGCCCACTTAGGTTGTGACCCGAACGGGCGATGTAAGTCGTGGCCCGGAGAAGGGAACTGAGACAAGGTCCCTAGCCCCACGGGGTGCAGCAGTTACGAGACCTCACCAATACGCGAAAGCGTGAGTGGGCCAAGCCGAGTGATGGGGGATAACTCCATCTGTGGCGGAACCGTAAGTAGGTCCGCTAGAAAGGAGAGGGCAAGGCTGGTGCCAGCCGCCGCGGTAAAACCAGCTCTTCGAGTGGTGTCCATGATTATTGAGCTTAAAGCGTCCGTAGCCGGTTTGGTAGGTCCCTGCTTAAATCTGGCAGCCCAACTGTCAGCCTGGTAGGGATACCGCCTTACTTGGGGATGGGAGACGGCGACGGTATTCCACGGGTAGGGGTGAAATCCTATGATCCGTGGAGGACCACCAGTGGCGAAGGCGGTCGTCGAGAACATGCCCGACGGTGAGGGACGAAACCCAGGGGAGCAAATCGGATTAGATACCCGAGTAGTCCTGGGCGTAAACGATGCCCGTTAAGTGTTGCATTGGCCACGAGCCACTGCAGTGCTGTAGCGAAAGCGATAAACGGGCCGCT
>JAJRWI010000049.1 GCA_024276825.1 archaeon | reverse complement strand
CTTCTTGCGTGTGAGCTCGATCTCTTTTGGACTGTAGTTGGTACGTGTCCATGATGCAGACCTTGTGAGCATGTATATTCTGAAAGGATCTGCTCCGATTGTTTCAAAGGCGTCTTTGGCCCAGACCACATTTCCTCGGGACTTACTCATCTTCCCCCCATCTTCATCGAGGACATGTTCCTGACTTACACAGGCCTTGAATGCCACTGAATCATGCATGACCACTGATGTGTATAGGAGACTGTAGAACCAACCTCGGGACTGATCGACTGCCTCCGTGATGAAATCATACGGGAAAACAGTCCTGAAAAGATCAGGATCTCTCAGATAGTCGACGCTAGCAGTGTGAGCCATACCAGAGTCAAGCCAGCAGTCTATGACAAACGGCTCACGATGCATTTTCGCACCGCATTTCTCACATTTCAAAACAACTTGATCCACCCATGGTCTATGCATCTCAAACTCATCGGGAAACTCTATTGCCTTCTCTCTCAGTTCTTTCCTTGTCCCAATCACAACTTCTGCCTTACACTCATCACATACCCAAACGGGTAATGGCGAGCCCCAGACACGAGACCTTGATATGCACCAGTCGTCGGCATTGGCGACCCAGTCACCAAAGCGTCCAGATCCTGCCCACTCGGGTGTCCAGTGAACCCTCTTGTTCTCTTCTACCAGACGCTCTCTCACACCCTCCATCTTCAGAAACCATTGCGTTTTGTCAGCTAGATATACGAGAGGTGTGTCGCAACGCCAACAGTGGGGATATTCGTGAACTATGGTTTCAGCATGTACAAGAAGTCCCTTCTCCTTCAACATCTCGGGGACATCCTTGTTTGTGTCGAAAACGAAACGCCCTTCAAACATTGGCACCTCATCTGTGAACCTACCGTTTCTTGATACAGGTGCAAACACTGGCACATCATACTCTCTGCCCACATTGAAGTCATCTGGGCCAAAGCCAGGAGCAGTGTGTACAAGACCAGTACCATCCTCTATAGTGACATGAGTTCCCGTCACAACAGCATGCATGTATTTCTCCTTGTGCTTATGATGCCATGGTACTTCATTGAGGAATGGATGCTCGTACTTCCATCCGAGCATGTCCTTGCCCTTGAGTTCCTTCACAATCTCGTAGTCTGAGACCTTTGCCTTCTGCATGACAATCTCGGTGAGATCTCTCACAATCCACCAATATTCACTTCCAACTTGGACCTTGACATAGGTGTAATCGGGATGGACCGAAACCATCTCGTTGGAGATCAGGGTAAATGGAGTTGTTGTCCATATCACGAGATACTCGTTCTTTCTGTCAACAAGCCTGAACTTGACATAGATTGAGGGGTCTTCCTTTGTCTTGTATCCCTGTGAAACCTCATGTCCAGACAGTGCGGTCACACATCTTGGACATGTGGGATTGACCCTGTATCCTCTTCCCAATAGTCCCTTCTCACTTGCGAGTTTCAGAAAATACCACACATGCTCGATGTAATCGTCTCTGCGAGTTTGATATGCATTCTCAAAGTCCAGCCAGAGGCCCAGTCTGATGGAATCATTCACCCATCGTTCAAGATAGAAGTCAACAAGATCCTTGCATTTTCTCACAAACTGGTCCATGCCTAAAGTGCTCTCAATCTCACCCTTTTCGGCAATTCCCTCATTACGCTCGACCTCAAGCTCAACTGGTAGCCCCTGCATGTCCCAGCCCCCTCGCCGCCAGACATTATACCCCTTCATTGTGAGGTATCGAATCTGAGTGTCTTTCATGGCCCTTCCACGCGCATGGCCAACATGCATGAAGCCATTTGTGGTAGGTGGTCCCTCAAGAAAATTCCATTGTGGTCCTTTGGACCGCAGTTTCACTGTCTTCTCATAGATACTGTTCCTATCCCAGAAGTCCAATACTTCCTTCTCAACCTCTTGCGGATCATAGCGTTTTGCGAGGGGACTCATCTCAGACTCCTCCTGTCAGAATTTAACAACAATAAACAGAATGGATGTGTGTTCTCTGTCGTTCGTGGTGAATAGGTATAATTCAGACTGCCCCTCACATTACCAGTGCTAACGAATTTGGCAATCCATCCTTTTCACCTTTGACAGCGTATTGTTCTCATAGCGTCGCAGTTAAAAAGCTTAGGCTAAGGAAACTTGGCCTTAGATACAGCCAATTAACACTTAATTAACACATCCACATGAAGTATGTGGAACTAAACGGAGTTTGAGAGGTATGAGTTCGCTTGATGATAGGTCCACAGAGAGTCTTCTGGATCTAATATTCAATGTCAAATGGCAGAACTTGTTGGATGTCTGGAGAGAGCTTCGCAATCACCTTGATGTTGAGGGCGCTGAAAAACTTCGAAAACAGTATCTAGCAGCTGTTCGACGATTCAAGGAGGGCCCTCTTAAAGATAGAATGGAAGTCCGTTGGGGTATGGACCTCTGTATGCTTTGTAATGATAATAACATCGAGAAGAATGGCATTGCCTATGCAAAGCTCTCTGGTGATGGTATTGAGTTTAATCAGTGCTTGAACTGCCAAGTTGGAATCCTCTATTCCCTCGAGATGGCCAACGCGACATTTGACAGCTATGTGATTGGCATTGGTCAGCCCGATCAGTTTGCAGGGATGTCCATCTTCTGGGTCGCCATACCTTGCAAGGAAATGGAGAAGTACCAACCCCTATATGAACTCCTGAATCTGGGAGAATGGATTGGTTCTGTGTCCTTTGACTCGTCACTTCACCCAAGATTTCTCCCCAAGTCCGCAATGACTGCTGACACGCCCCGCGGTGCAGAAGAAGTGTGGACAACAGATATTCCTGCTGATGTGAAGGCCGCAATCGATGCCTTTCTTGTTGAGGCCAGATATCAGGTGGAAGTCGCATTGGCCTTTCGTTGATATCATTTATCACTCCCTGTTGTGATCTGATGGTCCGCGAAAAACTCGTTAGGGACTTGATACCTTCTATCATTGAGAGGGATGGACAGACTCCAAGAGTAAGAGTGGTTTCTGGCGATGAACTGGAAGCCTTTCTCAGAGCCAAGATTGTAGAAGAGGCGAGGGAGCTTGAAGAATCTGGATCAATCGAAGAGATCGCAGACATTCTTGAGGTCATAGAGGCACTTATCCGATTTAGAAACATCTCTTGGGAAACCGTTCGTGATGTTCAGACATCTAAGCGGCTCGAGCGCGGTGGTTTTGATTCTGGTCTTGTGCTAGAAATGCCTGACGATGGCTGAAAAGCGTGTGCTATATTACAACTAATTCATACTCTTATTCATCGGACAACTCTTATATTCAAATTCTTCCCCGAATCTCCTGCAATACCACTCGGCTCAGTGGTAATTATGACCAATATTTAAACAATAGGAGAAACAGATAATGACTGAAATTATAATTAAGCCGATTCCTGAAAAGCCCGTTCCACATGAGAAGACAGAGGGCGGGATTAGACGATATCATGTTGAAAAATACCCCGTCAGAGAACTTCCATACACCACACAATCAATCTGTCCTGATTGTCTGCTTGAAGATGACAAAGTGACCGTTATTGAAGCCACTCTATATGAAGAAGATGGCAAAGTTATGTATAAGAAGAAATGCGACATTCACGGGGAGTTCATTGATGTTTATTGGGGCGACGCTGAGATGTTTAAGCGCGCCATGACTTATTGGTACAAGTCTGTAGGTCTGGACAATCCACGAACTGAAACTATCAAGGGCTGTCCTGAAGACTGTGGCCAATGTCCGCAACACAAGTCTCACACTGCACTTGCGCTCATAGATGTGACCAATCGTTGCAACCTGCGATGTCCGATCTGTTTTGCACATGCTGCGGAGTCAGGAACTGTTGTGGAACCAGAGCCCGAAGAGATCCTTGAGATGATGAAGAACCTGAGGTCAAACCTGCCAGTTCCAGCTCCCGCTCTCCAGTTTGCAGGTGGCGAACCTACAGTGTCCAAGTATCTGCCACAATACATCCGCTGGGCAAAAGAGCTTGGTTTCAAGCATGTACAGATAGCCAGCAATGCCATCAGAATTGGAAAGAGCAAAGAATATCTGCAAGAGCTCAGAGATGCTGGTCTATCAACCATTTACATGCAGTTCGATGGTGTCACCCCTGAACCCTATATTGAAGCTCGTGGGTCCAACCTCTTGCCCATAAAACTTCAGGCAATCCAGCATGCTCGCGAGGTGGGAATGGAGAGCATAGTTCTCGTACCAACAGTAGTCCGTGGCGTGAATGACGATCAGCTAGGCGACATCATCAAGTTTGCCATCAAGAATTCCGATGTGATCCGCTGCGTAAACTTCCAGCCTGTCAGTATTACTGGTCGTATTGATTACTCTGAGCGCGAACAGATGCGAATCACAATCCCTGACGCCATCCATCTCATTGAGGAGCAGACTGATGGCATGATCCCTGCTGATGCCTGGTACCCGGTACCTGCCATGCTTCCTGTAGGACGCGCTCTCGGCCTTATGAAGGGCCATCCTGAACTTGAGCTGAGCTCTCACTTTGCCTGCGGAATGTCTACATTCCTGTTCATTGATGAGGACGGATCCTATCAGCCAATCACTGACCTTATTGAGATTGACAAGTTCATCCATCTCCTCGAGGACATAGCTAACCTCTTCGCTGATCAGAAACGTGGTGCTAGCACTCGTGCCAAGGCCAAACTTACCTCCAGTATCCGTTTCATCAAAAAGAAGGGCATTCTTAAAGACCTCTTGAGCGCGTTCCTCAATCGCGGTGACTACGACTCCCTCGCCAAGTTCATGCGACGAATTATCATGCTTGGAATGATGCACTTTCAGGATGCCTACAACTTTGACCTTGAGCGTGTACAGCATTGTGATATCAATTATGCCGCTCCCGATGGTAAGATCATACCCTTTTGTTCAATGAACACAATTCATAGAGGGCGCATTGAGAAGAAGCATGCGATTCCTATATCCGAATGGAGGGCCAAACATAAGCCGGACAAAGTGGAGGAGGAATCTCTCACCAAACCGTTCGAGTTTAAGGAATAGGTCTTTTTTAGGGGCTATGGCCCCCTTCTCTTTTTTGATTTCATAATGCGCTTGACATTAATTTGATATACATTTAGCCCTTCTAAGGCTCGTGTGATGTGCTGATAATTGGAAGGTGGAATTTCATCATGTATGATGTTATTGTGGTCGGGGCGGGGCCTGCTGGAAGCATAGCCGCAAGGGAATGTGCCAGACATGGTCTCAATACGCTGCTTATTGAGAAGGAGCACCTTCCACGAGAGAAACCATGCGGCGGGGCTGTGATGTTTCGTGGGTTAAAGCTGATCAAGGGACACATACCGAAGGATATTATTCAGAGACCAATCCATGGTCTTCGTTTTGGGTTCCCTAATGGCAGTGAGGCTGAATTTGTAGCTAAGAAACTCATGGGAATCACGGTAGACAGGGCAGAGTTTGACTCATTTCTTGCACATCAGGCAATTGATTTTGGTACTGAATTTGCAGAAGGTTCACGAGTGAGCGATGTGATTGTACATAGTGATTATGGCGAGGTAATCCTCAAGGACGGTCGTTCCATCAAGTCCTCCCTGATTATTGGTGCGGATGGGGTGAAGAGTCAGGTTGCGAGGTCACAGGGTCTAAGACCCGAACGAAAGCCTCCCGAAGAAGTTGGTCTTGGAATGGAGTCCGACTTTTATGTGGGCGAAGATGGGGTAATCATGGCCACTGGTGGGCGTCCATATATCCTCGATATCCGGCCTGCGAGAGGCAGGATCAGTTATGGCTGGGTCTTCCCAAAGCGTGATCATCTTGCAATAGGTGTTGCCGGTGCTGCCATTCACATGCACCCTCTACGTGACATATTTGATGAGTTTTGTAGGTCTACAGAGAAGCGTCTTGGAATCACGTTAAAGATTGAGAAGCGTAGGACACATTTTCTTGATGGCACTGGAGTTCTAAATGAAAATGTGGCAGACCGTATCATTCTTGCAGGTGATGCTGCAGGCTTCATAGATCCAATGATGGGCGAAGGAATTGCGTATGCCATGAAATCGGGTCTGATTGCTGCTCGAATCGCCTCAAAGGCGATTGAGGCTGGAAGGCTTGATAAGGCATATCTCTCTGAGTATGACAGGACTTGCAAGAGGGAGTTCTCAGATCATTTTCATATGGCTGGTTGGGCCGCATCCAGAGGGATTGATTTTGCGGAGTTCTTGCTCTCACGTGCGAGGGGTCATCATCTGGCAAATGAGATTATGGCTATGGTTGCTCGTGGTGAGATTAGATATTCTGATATTCCCTCAACTGTGGTAAGAAGGATTCCTCGTGAACTCCCTTCAATCATAAGGCAGGTTGTTTCGAGTAGATTGAATAATTCTTGAAAAGCATCCATATTTGCGAAAAAAAAAGGTAATAAATTAACTTTAATTATACATCGCAAATCATTTTAATACACTTTAATTAATATAATACATAACTAAATTACATTGTTATGGAAATCTTAATAAGAAAGATGAGTTCACTGGATGGGATAGGCGGGCAAGTCGTAGTTGAAGGAAATGCCCATAAAGACGGACCTGCGGGCTGTTTTTCGTTACATGCCCTCAATTACGAAACTCCCCCCTCCTACCACGATTCCCGCGGGTCCGTCACCTTATCTGTTCCACATTTTAAGAGAATTTAATGGAAATCCACACTACCATATGCGATGTTTATTTAGGAAGAACACCATTTTTTTTCATGGTGTGAACCTTGAGATCGCGACGTGAGCTTACAGTTGTACAAGTGGATGCATTCACTGATACACCCTTTGGTGGTAATCCTGCAGTAGTGGTACTTGATGCTGATTTTTTGAGTGACGAAACCCTTCACAAGATTGCACGAGAAACAAATGCTCTGGAAACAGTCTTTGTGTCCGGTTCAGATGTCGCGGATTTCAAATTCCGTTTCTTTACTCCCAAGAATGAGATTGACTTCTCTGGACATCCCACGATAGCAGCATTTCATGCCCTTGTAAAGATGGGCCGTGCTGAATTGATCAATGATGTCACAATGTTTAGTCTGGAAACCAGTTCTGGTCTACTGCAGATTGAAATAGTAAAGAACGAAACAACAGGAAATCCTGAGATTCAGATCACTCATGAAAAGCCACAGTTTCTTAGAACGTATGATCCCAAAGAATATGCTGAGGCCCTAGGACTAAGCCTTGCTGATATTCTCTCTCCAAATCCTATTCAGACGGTCAGTGTCGGGACTCCCCATCTGATGATCCCCGTTGCTTCCATGAAGGCATTGGAGAAGATGCAACCCAATTGGAAAAGGCTGGATGAGTTACGCAAGGATGCTGATTATGTCTCAATTCAGGTGTTCTCAAGAGAAACCTTGGAGGTCACCTCTGATGCGCATGTCAGACATTTTGCGCCTGCGTTGGGTGTTTATGAGGACCCTGTTTCAGGTTCTGGTGCTGGGGCAATGGCCTGCTATCTTGTCAAGCAAGGAATAATGGACTCTACAAATCAGGTAACAAGCATTGTCATTGAACAGGGGCACTTCGTTAATCGACCTGGCAAGGTCTTTGTTGAGGTCATTGGTAGCCAAGAGGAGATCAAGCAGGTCAAGGTTAGCGGAACAGCCATATGTACAATGAAGGGTGTACTATACCTCTAGAGTCTCACGCCTGACTCCATCTCTCTAATTAATCTTACATGTTCTCTTTCCTCAATAAGCTCCTAATTAGACATTATTTGAACACGTGTTCTAATTTCTCTTAGAAACTCTAAAAAGGCAAGCGGTCATTGCATTATAGGAATCAGGAGACCATGTGTGATGAAGGACATTTTGAAAGAAGAGATAGCACTAATTGAGCAGGCTTTGAACTCGTATTTCCAAGAGAAAATGGAAGCTGCCGCTTCTCTAAGTCCCGTTACTCGCACATTCTACGACAATATTCGCGAATACATAATGCGTGGGGGAAAGAGACTGCGACCCACACTCATAACTGTGGGATACAAGACCATTAAGGAGGTCGTTGAACTCGAGAAGTTGTATCAGGCAGCACTGGCCTTGGAATTGCTTCACAATGGGTCTCTGTTGCATGATGACCTTATTGATCATGATGAGTCTAGAAGAGGAGGTCCAACATTTCATGTTGTGTATAGAAACTGGTTCAGCAACAATGTGAAGCCTGATCCTGCCAAAGCCGAAGACTTTGGAATGGCACTTGCAATCCTTGGTGGTGATGCCCTCATTAATATGGGCGCACAAATGCTAACACAATCTGACCTGCCTGATGATATCGGAATGAAATGTCTGTCATATTATCAACTTGGCTTTCAAAACCTTGTGGAGGGCGTATTACTTGAACTTTCAATGGTATCATCAAAAGATGTCACTCCTGAGTTATATCTTCAAATGATATACATGAAGACAGCAGTGTTGTTCGAACATGCCTTGCTCATGGGTGCAACTATGGCTAGAGCCACGGAATCGCAACTTCAGGCGTTGAGTACATTTGGCAAGAAGGTCGGGCAGGCGTTCCAAGTCCAAGATGATATTCTGGGTACTTTTGGCGATGAAAAGGTGACTGGAAAGCCAACTGATGGCGACATTCGTGAGGGCAAGAAGACAATGCTTGTGATTCAAGCTTACAGACTTGCCAATGAAGAACAACACCAGATACTCGACTCCTTTCTTGGGAAGAGTGATATTGCGCCCAAAGAAGTGGATCAAGTGCGTGATGTGTTGAATGAATGTGGTGCATTGGAAATATCACAGAAGATTATGAACCAATTGTTACATGATGGCCAATCAGCTTTGGATACTGCGAATCCTCCACTGATACCAAAGTATAAGCAGTTTCTGCTTGATATCTCGGAATTTCTCGTTAAACGTAATTATTGAGCCTCATCAATAAGACCAAGCTCTACAATTCTTAGTGCTGGCAACAGTCGGTCTGCTCCCTTTGCCCTGAGCATTATCTCGAACTGCTCATATAATAATGGGAGCTCACTTTGGATGTAGTCCATGAATTTTCCCTCAGATTCTGCAAGAGCACGTCGCATATCCCGAAAATAATTGAACAATTTCTTACGAGTTTCAATATCCTCCTCATTTCCCTTGAATAATTTCACCCTTATCATGTGAAGAATGTCTTTAGCGAGATACCGGGTCTCAGTAACAAGGCTGTCACTGGAACTTGGTCTATCATTCTTCATCATCACCATTGAATGGCCTCTCTCAAGAATTGAATGAATCTCATCGGGCTGCAGCATTCGCATCTCAATCTCTTCTTCATCTACCAGCTTCTTCCAGCACTTCATCCCATGGAATGTCATTGGTACTACATATCCTAATTCTGTCATCTCTTCCAGCTTTTTTGAGAACATCTCTCTTGTTATCAGCATTCTTGCAGAGGTGATCAATACTTTTTGGAACAGAACCTCCTCGAACTCAATAAGTGCAGAACCAAATGACCTGATTATTTCAAGTTCAAGCTCTTTCTCAATGTCTTCTGGAACTCTGACATCATTCACCCAGATCACCTCGCTAAGCCACACTAAAATGATGTTGCTAGTTTTCTTTAAGTCTTTCAGCTAGTATATGATGATATCACTCTTAGGCTGAGTAATAGGAAATCAGTCCCCCTTGTTCTTAAGATCTGTTTAATTGATGGCAGGAGAGCAGGAAGTTCTTTTTGAACATAGTCAAGCAATTTGTCATCTGACTGCATGAGTGCCTCCTGCATATTCCGTATATGTTCTCGAACATATTCATCAACATGAATCCCCTTGCGTTTACTGTATTTCACAATGTTCTTCATTGCTATTAGAATGTCCTCTGCAATTGTCTGTGTGTCAGTGACAAGATGTTCCATGCTCCTTTGTCTGGAAACCTTCCTTCGTGGTTGTGCTGCTCTCTGAACCCACTTGTCCAGTTCATCCATGGGAATCTCACTATAATCTATATCTGTAGTAATTACTAGTCTTCGCCATGCTTTTCGCCCCTGAAACTCAACTGGGGCAAGATATCCTTTGGCTTCCATCTCAAGAAGATACTTTCTGAACTGGTCCTGCTGAATCAGTGAATGTTCTATTGACATCTGGAGAAACTTGTGATATACCGCATCTTCAAACTCTATGAACGCATTGCCAAAGGCCTGCAATATACTCTCTTCAATTGGTGAAAGCAGACTCTCAGCAATCTCTCTCCAAGTCATCTATGCCCACCTCTCATGGACATGGTAATATGGTATTTTTAAAATATGAACATACTCAGCATGCACCAATTGACGAAAAATACGCAAGCTATTCGATTAAATATGACAAAACATCATTTATTTGATATAAGAAAAAGAAAGGCAGGGGAGATCCCCTGCGCATATTATCGTTTTTTAAGCACTACAACAAGAATAACTACTGCTGCGATGGCACCAATTCCGATGAATAGCAATGTGGGTGGTTGAATCTCAGTTCCTGGCACGGTGTCTATCACTGTTGTTTCAGTCGGTGTTGTCGCGTTGCTCGTTGACCATGAGAGCTGAAACGGCTCCCTAATGATTGTGTTTCCAATGGTGTCATTAGCAACTATCTTGATGCTTACTTGTCTTCCATACTCATCCGCCAATGTGATAGAGTACACCCCGCTTGAGAGGGTCATCTCAAACACATCACTCTTTGACTCTCCAGTAGCATACAACATGACTGTATCTACACCTGATGGGTCTGAGACCTCCACGGAAATGGTGACAGATGTGCCATTAGTGGGAGCAGCAGGATCAAATATAGGATTACTAACTCTTGGACCCACTTCGTCAACATCTGAAATATATCCATCGTCCCTGTTCACAAACCAATCTAGGGCATTATCAAACAGTTGAGGATTAGCAAAGAGTGCGGACTTTCCATAGTCATAATCACTGAAGAATGTCGTTCCTGCAACAAGCAACCTTAGATTTCCAACCTCCTCTACTGCTATCAATGGGATCTGATCGCCATTGACACCATCCTGTGAATTGTCCCAAACCACTTCAATGGCAGGCGCGTTTTGATCTGTCTGATATGCCGTTTCATCCGCCCATATTATGGGCAAGACTGGCCCGTCATCAGTGAAGTACAGACTGTTTGGTGAATACATGGTTATTGATGGAACACCTGTTGTTAGTCCTAATGTTTCCTCTGGACTTGGAATGTCTGTGATGTCATTATACCAAGGTTGGTATGTTCCTTCCATGTAGACATTATCGTCATTGATTCGGATGTGCGCATTTATTGCCTCTAGAATGCTGTTTGCATAGGCTGGGTCCTGATAGGTAGAATAGTCGCCTCTGCCGGTGATTATGATTGATTTATTTCCACTAGCTGCCCAATTTGCAATTGCATTCAACTCATCACTTGAATACTGCGAATTTCCGCAGGTGATGATCAATAAATCCACATCTGCAAGTGATGACGAGTCAAATGCCGTAGTTTGCTGTCGCATTTCAAAATGGTTTCTTGCAAGGGTCTGATTCACTGAAACAAGCTTGGACTCCCCACTATAATCAGTGTAATCGTTTGAATGTGCCCAGTCGAACAATGCAACATAATTATATGTGATTGTCACATCAGGTGCATCTAATCCCTGTACAAGCGTGTAGAACAATGATAGACTGCCATTGATTGCCATTGAGAGGCAACTCTCGGTCAATGACTTGATCTCTGCATTGGACTCTATTGCAGTGACATTCTCATCTGTGTATACACCATAAACTGTGTCATAGTATTGATGACTGTATGTTGCACTATCGATCACAAGTTGGGAAACATTGTCAATTATGACTTCAGTGGGTGGTGTGAGCTCAAAATTAGCCAGATTGTCGTTGATGTCTTTCTCATAGGCCGTATGCCCCGGCCAGAATTCGTCTGTATGAACAGGAATGCACGGGTCTGAATAATAGTGTGTTAATACCCCAAAAGAAAAGAATCCTACTTCCCAGTTTCCTGCGGTAAAATTGTCCCGCGCATAATTGAACCATTTTGCTGCAGCCGTTGGGGCATTATGCTCACCTGTTTCAGGATAGTATAGGTGATTATCCCAGTCTTGCCAGACCTGGTCAGGGGTGGTTGCACCAGTTAAAATCTCTGGTGAGTAATACGAGTATACCTCTGCCCAAGTGGAGTTGCTAATATTTTCGCCAACTTCTGAAACTATGAACATATGAGTCGCAAGACCCCATGCTCTTACAGGTGTTGCTGACTGCAAGATCACAGCTGTTGGCATAAGTGATATCATCAGAACTGTTAGAACCAAACCTGACTTTTTCATAACTAGAGAAATTGTAAAGCCCACTATTAAAAGATACGCAATGAAATCTCAGAAGGAAAAAAAAGGGGGGAGGGAAGTAGAACCTACTTCCTCTTCATTAGTGCAACAACAATTATGACAACGACAACTACTGCTGCACCAGCAATGATCAGGGTCATGTCAACTGGAGCACCTGTGGTTGGTGCGACAAGAGTTGGTGCCAGGTTCATACCCCACTCAATGGTCTGAACAACCAGCAGTGAGCCATTAAGGCCAACACCCTTGTACTCATTTGTGTACATTGGCTGGTAGTCACCATAGGGTGATGCACCAGAAACGACCAGCACACCAGTCTGACCATCACCAGCATACAACTCTGCGGTCATTGCAACAAATGCACCAACATCACCATCGTTGTGAGCAACTGGTGCAACAAGGTCATGATCCACAATTGTGGCTGCAGCGCCGTAGTACAACATTGGGTAGACATTGTCAATCTCGGTGGTCTCAAGAGCCACGGTGTTGTTGTCATATTCAGCTGTTGTACTGCCATATAGCAGTGTAGGACCATGCAAAAGGATGGCTTCAACACCCTCTACAGCATCTGCAATGACATCAGCAGTACCGGTACCATTTGCAACTGGTCTATATCCTGCACCACAGTTTGAATATGCATCCTCGATTGAAGTTGGTTCAGGATATACATGAGAGTAAACTGCAGTCAAAATAGCAGTCATATTATCATTAATGTATGCTCCTGAATAGTCTGAATCAGCTCCAATCCACATGAATTTGTTACCCTCATTAAACCAGTCTGCGACTGCTTCAATCTCAGTAACCGCAAATCCGTTTGCATCACCATAGATGCTTCCTATCAAAAGCCCGTCTGCATTAGCGAGAATTGTGTCATTTAATCCACCTAATGCCCAAATCACTTCATAGCCTAGTGCCTTTAGATCCTCTGTAAGATTCCCATCCTCAGCATTAACAAGCTTGCTGTTATACTGACCATGGGACATGTCTATGACAATAGTCTTTGCTTCTGTTTGAGCAGAAACATCGTGCACTGGCATGAAGTAAGGTGCAAACAGAGCTGCAATAAGTAGAACTGCGGCTAGTCTGCGAGCACTTACCTTCGCGTTCATTTTTATATTCACCTGTTCCATTATAGAACAATTCGTGTTGAAAGTGAAAATAACCTTGTCCTATATAGCCTTTTAGTCTATCGGAAGTATGAACCAATTAAAATGAGCATTTATCTGAATTATTTCATTTATTATAATATGTATATGTGGAATGCCGAACTTGCTGTTTTTCCCTAAACCTTTAATAATTCCTGACCAATTGCAGACAACGTGATTATGAAATCTGAAAAGAGTTGGAAATACTCTGTTATCAATCATGATTGATTAACCTTGCTGGTGAATGAAATGGCTGGAGAATTAGAAGCTGGAACCAACATGACCAAGGTTGCTATAGTTGTAGTGATTGTAGCAGTCATTGGTGTTGCTGGTGTAGTGGTCATTATGAATCAGACCCCTACTCAAGAAGGAATAACTCTGACAGTTCTCTCACGACATGATGTTGCTATCTTTAATGCTTACGAGGAAGCATTTCTTAAGACCGACTTTGCAAAGGCACATAATATAGTTGACATCATGTGGAAGAGTCAAGCACCAATCTTCTGGGATGATGTAATAGATGCTGGTGGTGTTGATGTTCTCTGGGGTGGCGGTCCCACTCTGTTCGATCAGATGTATCGGGACGGATATCTGGCTCCACTCAATAGTGATCACATGGTTGAAGTGATTGCAAGAGTCCCTGATGAGCTCGCATCCACAGACATGAAACGGTATAATGATGATGGTGATGTCGTATGGGTTGCAGCTGCAATCTCATCATTTGGATTCACTGTCAATCATGCTTTCCTTGATAAATATGGTCTCCCGACTCCAAATAACTGGACCCATCTTGCCCAGCCTGTCTGGGGAAGCCTGCTTCCAACTGCCACGATTGCCATGGGAAATGCTCCCAAGACAACTTCAAACACAAGGATCTATGAAATCATCACTCAAGGAATGGGCTGGGACGAGGGATGGATCACACTGGCCAGAATGGCTGGGAGTGCAAGACTCTATCAGGGGTCTGTGGAAACTCAGGCAGCAGTTGAGAATCAGGATGTTGGCGTTTCAATGTCAATCGACTTCTATGGTTATGCCACACAGGCCAATAACCCTGATTGCGAGTACATTTTGCCAGAGGGTGAGTCCATAGTCAATGGTGACCCTATTGCCATTGCTAAAAATGCTCCTAACAAAGAGGCCGCTGAGGCATTCCTTGATTATGTGTTATCCGCAGAAGGGCAATCAGTCTGGTTCACACCTGGAATTTATAGAATGCCTGTGCTGGAGTCTGCCTTTAAGACTCCTATAGGTCAGCAGAACGAGCTACTCTACTCCCTTTACAACAAGACTATCAATAACAGTGGTATTGATTTCAATGACACACTCTCAGTAGCAATCAACACTGCATTTACCGCCTACTTCGAGGCTGTCTATAATAATGCCCATGACGAGCTAACCGCTTGCTGGAAGGCAATTGTTGATGCATATTATGCCAACGAGATAACACTTGATGAGCTCAACACCCTGGCTGCTCAAATGGGCACACCAGTCACTGTCGAGGTTGATGGTGTTAACAGAAAGTTCACAATATCTCTTGCTACTGAGATCAACAATAACATGATCTATGACTCGGACTTCTATTACGAGATGCAGACCAAATGGACCGCGGCAGCTGTTGCACAATACAATGCAGTACTGGCATCACTTAGTTCTATGCTGGCATCATAGACAAACACACACTGTAGAGAGAGGACATAGACCTTGACAGAAATGGCAGAGACTGAACTAGTTGAAACACCCCATGAAGAAGGACTTGAACCAATCCCCCCAATCTGGCAGAGGATTCTGCTGTTCTTCATTGGAATGATACTGAGAATCGGGGGGGGAATCAAGAATGGCGTTCTCTCATTCATCAACTGGTTTGCAGGACTCTTTAGATCACTGACTGGATTCTTGAGAAGTCCTATGACCTACATGAAAGGATGGTATCGAAGATTCAGGGATGAAATGGATGTCCTTGCTTTTATCCAATTGATAGCAATAATTGTGGTCTTCTCACTATTCCTAATCTACCCTCTCTTTACAGTGGTTGCTGCCACTTTCATAGACAGTGCAGGCAATTTTACTATGGATCGAATTCTGACTCTATTTTCAAATGCCCTTTTTGTCCCGCAATGGCGGCCTCAAGACTTTGCCATCTTTAGGCCCAGTGCAGAAACAGGAATACTTGAAATATGGGGGCTTGAGATGGGTGTCATTCTAAACTCGGTAATGGTGGCAATCATTGTAACAATCATCTCGGTTATTCTTGGTACAAGTTTTGCCTTCGTTATTGCGCGATACGAGTTCACTGGAAAGTCAATCCTTAGAACTCTTCTGATATTCCCCATGCTCTCTACCCCCTTTATCGGTGCAATTGGTATCAGATGGTTCATGGGTGCTCATGGATTTCTGAATAATCTTGCTTACGAGTTCTTTGCACTCTTAGGACTCTCTTGGACTCGTATTGAGTTCCATGGTCTTGCGGCAATTATTGTCGTTCAGGGCCTTTCGCTGTTTTCACTCGTCTACCTTAATGCCTATTCTTCATTCATGGGGATAGACCCCTCATTGGAGGAGCAAGCAGAGAATCTTGGAGCTAGCGGATTCACATTGTTCAGAACAGTCACTCTACCACTTGCTCTTCCTGGCATTCAAGCAGGAGCAATTTTGACTTTTATTCTGAGCATGGAGGATCTGGGTACCCCAATTGTCTATGCTGATGATCCTCAGGCACAACGTGTTCTTGCATATCAGGTATTCAATATGTTCTCTGCCGAATCTGGAAGCATAAACCCTCTTGGTCCCGCAATTGGAATGATCCTCCTGTTCTTTGCACTGGCTGGATTCTTTGCAATAAGAAAATACGCATCGCTTAGAAGTTATGCATCAGCCAGTAAGGGCGGACAATGGAACCCACGCACAAGGCCTCTGAGCACACAAGCAACAGTCTTGCTCTATCTTATTGTTATCCCTGTCATGTTTCTTGCTCTTATTCCTCAGATAAGTGTGATACTCCTCTCTTTTGCAGAATACAGATCAAGTGCGTTGATACCCCCTCTTACACTCAGTAATTATGCATTACTTATTGATAGTGTTGACATTCAAGGGGCAATAATGCGAACACTGATGTATGCTGGACTGGCAACACTCTTCACAGTTCTTTTAGGAGTTTCAGCGGCTTATATCATTGCGAGAAGAGATATACCGGGAAACTCTGCTTTAGACATGCTTGTGACATCACCAATTGCTCTTCCTGGCATTGTGATTGCTGCGGGTTATTTCACAGCATACTATTCCACCCCATTCTTCCCGCCTGACTTTCCAATGTTTTTAATCATTATGTCGTTTACTGTTCGAAAGTTTCCATTCACTGTCCGTGCTGCTTATGCTGGACTTCAACAGACTCCTGTTGCCCTTGAAGAGGCCTCCCTCAATGTTGGTGCAAGTAAGAACACCACATTTGCAAGGATTGTGATCCCGCTGATAGGAGTGAGTGTCCTTGCAGGTGGCCTACTATCTTTCGTCTACTCTGTGAGTGAGGTGAGTACGAGTCTGATGCTAGGTGGCGCAAATTATAGCCAGGCACCACTCACATTCTGGATAGATCAAGTATACAGAGGGCTGCCGCCTCTGTTTGGAATCGGCCCAGCTGCTGCACTGGGTGTTGTAATGATGTTTCTTCAGATGGTTGTAATCACTATTACAAATGCAATACTGAAGACAAGAGCCTCTGCTATGACTGGAATTTAGGAGTTGAATGTAAATGGTCACAATAAGACTTGTTAATCTTCGAAAGACATTCGGCGAGGTTGTCGCAACCGACAATGTGAATCTCACCTTGCAGGAGGGTGAACTGACCACACTACTTGGTCCTTCTGGGTGTGGAAAGACGACACTCCTGCGCCTCATTGCAGGATTCTACAAACCCGACCGTGGAAAGATATTCTTTAATGATCGGGATGTTACAAATATTCCTCCCAATGAGCGGAACACTGGAATGTGCTTTCAAAACTATGCACTCTGGCCTCATATGACGGTCTTTGACAATATTGCTTACGGTCTCAGGATGAAACGTATCAAGGGAATGCGATACACGAAGGAAGCGATCAAACGCAGGGTTGAAGAGGCTCTTGCCCTTGTAAAGATGAGCGAGCTTGCCGACAGAACTCCCCACCAATTGAGTGGTGGACAACAGCAGAGAGTCGCTCTGGCTCGTGCTCTTGCAATTGAACCCGATGTCTTGTTGCTTGATGAACCACTCTCAAACCTAGATGCAAAACTAAGGATTGAGATGAGAGAAGAGATCATCAGGATTCAAAAGGAACTGTCAATCACAACCGTCTATGTGACTCATGATCAGCACGAGGCTCTCAGCATCTCAGACAGAGTGGCAGTTATGGACAAGGGCTATGTGCAGCAGTTTGACACTCCAAAACAGATCTATGCCAATCCCCAGACAATCTTTGTCGCTGATTTCATTGGGCAGTGTACTTTTGTCGAGGGTGAAGTAAAACATGTGAGCGATGAGATCAATGTTGAATTGCCTGATGGACAGATAATCACAGGGGTGACCACTATTCCGAATTATCCCTTTGAGATTGGCGAGAAGGTGAAATGTGCCATTCGCCCAGAGAACCTACAGCTGACCCGTGAAGCCCCCCATGACAATGAAATATCGGGTGTTGTCACTCATACCATATACATCGGCAGTGCAACTGAAGTATATTTCAATGTGGGCGATATTCAGGCGCAGGCGCTTCTTGACCCGTATACTGAGGTCAAACCTGGCCAAGAGATTCGTTTCTATGTTCCGCCTCGGAGTGTCATGATACTACCACTTGGCGGAGTTCATGCTCTTCGCAAGGTCCCTGGTCATCCAATGGCATCAGTGGCTGAACCCACTACTTAGAATGCCGTGTTGAAACGGCCACTCCTCTGGAGAATGCAAGCATCTCATTACCGTTCAAATTGGCTCTGCCTACCCCAATGAGTCTGTCTGAAGAGTCCATAATAAGAACCTCCTCCCCTGCCCTTAGGTCAGGATGAGCTGCCTTTACAAATTTGGATAATGCTGATTTTCCCTGTTCCACAAATGGCACTGCATCATCATCCATGATGACCCTATAGACGGTAGAGATTCCATGTTCAAGCAGTAGTTTACCTCCTTTAAAGGTTGGAGCCATCAATCCTGTCAGAGGGACAAGTGTAAACACAATATCATCATCCATCGAGATGTATCTGATCTTTCCTGTGCTTTTGGACAGTACAACCCTTGCGCCATCGAGATTAATGTCATCAATGTCCCATTGATACTTGAAGAGTGCCCTGATCTTCCTAAGTTTCCAATTGGCCCTCTCATTAATATGTGCAAGGATTGCCGCTTCAACATCCGATGTTTTTTCCATGATCTCGATTGAGGCAAATGCGCTGAGCTTCTCCCTAATCGAATTCATTGGTGTATCCTTGCATAACCAGACTGCTTTCTCAAACCTGATACTCTGCAGGAATCGACTGACTCTTGATAGACCTGTATTGATTGCATCAACATCGAGAGCACTTGGAAATATGCACTGTTGTGCTGGATAAACATGCTCCAACTCCCATGGCACAATACCAAATGGTGTGACAAAAGCCAAGATCACATCCTCTGCCTTAGTCTTTCTTACAGCCCTGATCAGGTCTGGATATGAGTCAAAATATGGGCGTCCGCCAAGGTCTGGGACAAGTACCAGAAGGTCAGTGCTTCGATATTTGTATCGCCTGATAACCCTCTTCTGAAACCTTCTGAGTTCTGGATGCTTTGTTGTTTCGGTTCCAGTGTAGAATATAGAGGAGGCTGCACCGATTGGACTCGCTTCTTCAATTATATCATAATGATCAAGGAAAACGTGCAACGCTTCTAACAGATTGGGATGCCCCCTTGCCCTTGCAGCTGCCAGCTCTAGGAGTTTGCCATCCATTATTGCCTGTCTTACTCTACGGATCTCTGCGATGCTCACATAGAGGTTATGCCTCATTAGAAGGTCTTCTCGATCTCTCTTCTTCATGGAATTGAGTCCTTCTGCGGTTGTTCTGCTACAGACTGGGCACTCGCAGGGGAGTTCCCTCAGGCTCTTTAGATGGTAAGTCCCAGTGTTTAGCATGTAACGTCCGTCCTCTGCAAACTTTGCATAACCTGCAGAATCAAACAGATCACAGCCCAGTAGTGCAGCTTGAGCAAAGAACATCGGATGGCCGCAGCCAAACAGATGAACAGGTCTATCTGGTGGAAGATGCTTCTTTGCAGCAAGAGTTGCTCTTACAATGTCAGCATAGCGATACCTCTCCATCAGCGGCACAACACCGCCAATGGGATACACATCAAAGTCCAGCTTTGCCATTTCACGGGCAGACTCTTCTCGCAAGTCAGAGTATATCCCCCCTTGTACTGTCCCCGCAAGATACATCTCGCCTTTCTTGTCCACAGAGATCTTGGCTCTCTCCAGTGACTTTCTCATGTCTTGTTCAACCTGCGCCTTTCCAACTTTTGGGTCTGAAAAGACATCAAGGATTGTTCCTACATCAGAGCCAATCTGCTTCTGAAACTCAATTATCTCAAGGGGATCTATCTCTTCTTCAGGCAACTGGTGAAAGTACATCTGGAATGTGCCTGAATCAGTCATTATGGGCACGTCAACACCCAAGAGACCGTGCACGCCTTCCTGTAACGCCTTCTTCTTGAATCTATCATGACTCTTTATGATGTATGAGTTCGTGATGAACATCTGAAAGCCAAACTCTTCAATCAACTCGGTTGGTGAGATTGCAGACTTTCCCGGATGAATCACTGGCATCAACAATGGCGTTCTTAGATCTCCGTGCCTTGTCTTGAAAACACCAATTCTGGCCAGACACTCCTTTGCTCTGATCTCAAAATGGCTCATGAATATATCTCACCTTATTGTAAACAATAAACTTCTGTCTATAAATGGCTCAATCGAACTCCTTAAGACAATTCGTATAGGCCAATATCATTGATGGACGACACACGGGCTCTACTCATACAAAGGCGTAGTTATAACGACCCGGATCTGCTTGAAGAGTTCAAGGCATTGGCCCAAACTGCAGGATATGAGGTCATTGGGGTCTTCAATATAGTCAGCCCTCCATCTGCCAAGTATGGTATTCGCAAGGGAAAAGTGGAGGAGATAAAGACTTGGATAGAGATTGAGGAACCCGATATTGTATTCTTCTCACCCGAACTAAAATCAAGTCAAATATTCAGGCTCATGGAGGCTTGGGAGGTTGAAGTGCGCGACAGGACACAATTGATTCTTGAGATCTTTGACCGCCATGCTCAGACACCACAAGCCAAACTTCAGATAGAGCAGGCCCGCTTGAAATATGAACTCCCTTTTGAGCGCCATCAAATACGGCTCAGACTTCAAAAGGAACACACTGGTGACAGACCGACTACTGACCAAGTGGGTGTTGGTGAGGACCTTGTCACTCTAAGGATAACTCAACTCAGACGCAGAATTGCTCGTATATCATCCAAACTTGAGAAGATATCTGAGGCGCACCAACTCATGCGAAAGAAGCGAGTGAGTGAGGGGTTCCTTGAGGTAGCACTCGCAGGATATACCAACGCCGGCAAGAGTACCCTTCATGATGCCCTGACGGGTTCAGAAGTAGAGATCGCCGACGAACTCTTCACAACACTCGGGACAAAATCATCCTCACTTGACATTCCGGGCCGAAAGATAGTACTCACAGACTCGGTCGGTTTCATCAGCAATCTTCCACCCTCACTCCTGCAGGCATTCAACACGACCCTTATGCAGATCACAGAGTCCGATGTGATTGTACTTGTGATTGATGGTTCTGACACTCTGGATGAGATAACACGGAAAGTAGATGTTTGCAGAGAAACCTTTACTCAGGTGGGCGCTACAGGAATCCCCATCATATATGCACTGAACAAGATCGACCTTCTTGATGATGATGCAGTTGAAGAGCGAATCACACTACTTGATGGTGTCAACGGTGAGATAATCCCCATATCTGCTATGTCTGGCACAAATCTTGACCTTCTGGTAGATGCAATTGAGAGAAATCTGCCGCGTGTGGAGAATTACTCCATCACCCTTCCTTATTGTGATGACTCTATGTCCGTCATATCATGGTTACATGAGGTCGGAGTAATTCTTCATGAGGAGTATAAGCCTGATCAGATACGTGTCACCGTCACACTTTCCCCTGCTGATGCAAGGCGCCTTTTGAAGGTCGCTCCTGAATGCGAGATATCTCCCCTATGAACTGGTGCTAATGGTTTTGAGAGAGTATCTTTATAGTGTGAATGACTCTTGATTGACTGAGAGTGAGTCCCAGTGATATTTATGGAGTTAAAGTCTGCCGAAGCAGTTCTGTCCATGTTGCGAGGAAAGCAGAAGATTGTCCTCCTCGGTGATTCTGGCTGTGCCCAACTATGCGAGGTTGGCGGCATTCTCCAATTAGAAGACATGCAGGAGTTCCTCGAACAGAATGAGAAAGAAGTGATTGATACTATCTTTATTGAGGGTGGTATCTGTAATGGGGATGTCTTGCGAAATGAACTGGCAGCTCACAAGGACTTTCTTGAGAAAGCTGATGTCTTATTGATTCAGGCCTGTGGCGTTGCAGTTCAGGTCTTGACTGAACTGATTCCTGAGAAGGAATCCTTCCCTGCCACAGACTCAAAGTCCTTAGGCTTCCTTGAAACTAGACATGTCCATCATGAACGTTGCGTCACGTGTGGCGATTGTATCCTGCACTTGACTGGTGGCATTTGCCCTTATGCACGATGTGCCAAGGGAATTCTCAATGGCCCTTGCGGAGGTGCAATGAATGGTAGATGCGAACGCGATGAGAATACCGATTGCGCATGGCAATTGATCTATGACCGGCTAAAAATGCTGGGCAAGCTCGACAACATTCGCAGAATCTGGGACATGCGTGATTGGTCAGCAGTATCAAGGCCTTTGTTCGTCAGTCAACATGTCTTAAAGAGCGAGGTGGACAAGATTGGTTGAAACCCACCTGAGCAGACTTCTCAATAGCAGTGAATTTGTAGTGACTGCTGAAGTAACGCCGCCTCATGGATCCGATAAGGAGCAATTATTATCCAAACTTGCCATCCTCAAAGACTTCTGCGACGCAGTGAATGTGACTGATAATGTTCGTGGTATCCCCTCTCTGAGCAGTATGGCATGTTGTCATCTACTCATAGACTCGGGCGTTGAACCAATCATGCAGTTGTCATCACGTGATAGAAATCGCATCGCTTTTGAGAGTGAGATCTATGGTGCTTCTGCATTAGGTGTCAAGAACATCATCTTTGTCACCGGTGATCATTCACTGCTGGGCTCTCATCCTCACGCAAAGATGGTCTATGACTTTGACTCTATTCAAGCATTGCAGATTGCAACTCATTTGATGGGTGGTCATGATCTTGCAGGGGCTCCTCTTGATGGTGTTCCAGATCTTTATCTTGGTTCCACTTTCAATCCAAATGCCGACCCAATGGAGATGCATGCGTGGAGGGTTGAAAAAAAGATTGAGGCTGGTGCTCAATTCTTTCAGACACAGGCCATTTATGATGTGGGTCGGTTCAAGGAGTTCATGCGACTCATTGATAAGAGGACCAAGGTACTTGCTGGAATAATCCCCCTCAGAGGACCTGCTATGGCGGAGTTCATGACAAGGAACATTCCTGGAATTTTGATACCTGATGATATTATTAAGAGACTTGAAAAGGCGGGTGAAGGATTAGAAGAATCTGAAAGGCAAAAAGCGGTTAAAAGTGAGGGCCTGCAGATTGCAATCGAGACCATCCGTGAGATTAGAAAGATGAATGGTGTGAATGGAATACATATTATGGGCGTTGGCTGGGAAGAGTGTGTGCCACTACTGGTGGAAGATGCTGGCCTCTATCCGAGACCCGGAAGGGAGTAGATAATATGTTCGTATTCAAACGAGATCAAAAGGTGGTTGATTTTGGGGGCATCCCGATAGGTGGACAGCCCGGAGAAAACCCTACAGTACTGGTTGGCGGACTGTTTTTCAAGGGGCAGCCCCTCGTGAAAGATACGCGAGAGGGCCTTTTTGACAAGGACCTCGCAAAGAAATGGGTGGACACTGGAATTGAGATGTCCAAAAAGACTGGGCACCCCCTCATTATCCAGGCCTACGGTCGAACTGATACTGCAATGGAACGTCATATCTCTTGGCTAACAGAGAACTTTGATGGCCCCTTCATGTTCGAGTCTGTTCGTGCTGAAGCCAGAATAAGAGGCATTCAATACTGTGAAGAGGTGGGTCTTCAAGACAGGGCCATCTTCAACAGTATCAATCTGTCAATGAAGGATGACGAGAAGGCGGCACTACGCAACAGTTCCCTCAATATGGCAGTTGTTTTGGGATGGTCTCCCAGAGCCACATCACTTACTGATCGTATGAACACTATCAAGAGCATGCTTGATGAAGCACAGAGCATGGGAATCGAGAGGGTTGTTGTCGATCCAGCCACGATGCCTGTAGGCGCTGGATATGGCCTCGAATATCGAACAACGCTCGCGATTAAATCAGAACTTGGCCTTCCTACCTGCTTGGGTCCTCATAATGCACCATCAGCATGGAGGTTCATCAAGCAATCAGGCTTCGATGATGAGTCAACTCACATGTCCGCTGTGGTTGCATCTACAGTTATTGCTCAGGCCTTTGCGACAGACTGCATAATGTATGGTTCAATGATTCGAACCAAGGAGGTATTCACAGCAGTCGCATTGATAGGAAATGCAATTGCAGCAGTGGTGGCTGAAGCGAACAATGCCCTTGGGGTCGATCGAAACCTGTTTGCCCCACCAACTTCAGAGTAGGTGATAATGTTGACCGATAGCGAAAGAAAATGGCCTCCCATTCCAGGTGACTTTGAGGTGAAGGATCCAAAGGGATGTGTTGCAGTCTGCACTGTTGGCAAAAAAATCAAGGTGCCTGCTGACTATGCAATCATTGGGACCTGCAAGACTGAAAACATTGGAATAGAACGAATAATTGTTAACATTGTATCAAACCCGAATATCCGCTTCTTTGTCCTTGCAGGACCAGAGGTTCCGGGACATCACACAGGACAGACACTACATAGTCTATATGAATATGGCATCGATGAGAAGACGCGCAAGATCATTAATGCACCTGGAGCCATCCCATATATTGAGAATGTGCCTCTTAATGCCGTGGAGCGATTCCGCAATCAGGTTGAACTCATTGATATGCTCCGTAACCAAAATCCCGAAGAGATTGCCAGGGCTGTACAAAACGCCAATCAGAAGAATCCTGGCCCCATTAATGAAGAGCCTATCTGGGTGACCATGACCGCAAAGAGCTCCCAGCGACCAAGAATTGGAATTGGGACAAGTGTGAATGTTCTTCCTGAACTTGGTCTTGGCCTTGATATCAACACATCGCTCTTGACAAGTGGTGAACCTAAGGCAATGGTCTGCACACATCCCTCGTTAGTGATCACAGAAATCAAATCAGATGAGAGTGGGACACTTTTGGTATGCAAGGAGTTGTGAATCAATGTTTGTGTTTGAAAAGGAACAATACATCTATGACATTGCGGGAGTCAGAGTTGGGGGCACTCCTGGCGAGAACCCAACGGTCCTTATTGGAACAATCTTCTACGGCGGACACAAGATTGTCAGTGATTCAACAAATGGCGAATTTGACAGAGATGCAGCTGAGAAACTGGTCAACGAACAAGACATTATGTCAGACACCACAGGAAATCCCTGTATGGTTCAAATAGTGGCAGAATCTTCGAAGGCAATGACCAAATATATGGGCTTTGTTTCAGAGATCACTGATGCTCCCATTCTCATAGATGCGACTGACTACAAGGTCAGATTAGCTGGTTTAAAATTCGCAGAGGAAATTGGTCTTCTAGACCGTGTGATCTACAATTCACTGAACATTTCTGCAACAACTGAAGAGATCAACACTCTCCATGAAATTCAGCACGAGTGCGCAATAGTCCTTGCATTTAATCCTCAAGACACCTCAATTGCTGGAAAACGTCAAGTGCTTGATACAGGTGTTCCTCCTCTTAAGAAGGGTCTCTTGTCAATAGCTGATGACCTTGGTATCACTAAACCACTCATTGATACTGCTACAACCGCGATGGGTGCTGGTGCTGGGACTTCTGCATCATTTATCCTAATATCGAAGACAATATACGGCCATCCAACTGGTTCGGGCGTTCACAACGCCCCCGCGTCATGGACTTGGCTACGGAAACTAAAGAAATCCAATCGTGAAGCATATGTCACCTGCGATATCGCTTCTAATCTTATTGTACAGACTATGGGCGCAGACTTCATCCTCTATGGTCCAATATCCAACGCAAGCAGGGTGTTTCCCGTGGTTGCAATGGGCGACATATTTGCCGCAGAGTCTGCGAAGACCGAATTTGGCATCGAGCCCCTAGAAGGCCACCCGTTCAAAAAACTCCTCTAGGTTGCAATAATCATGAGAGTCAGGGTGATCAAGCCTAAGCATATTGGAGTGTCCTCACTTCGTATGGGGGCATTCTACACTGTCGCCTCTGTTGAACTGGGTAACACCACAACGAAATGTATCCTAATGTCCACTAATATGAAAAGTGGAGAGCTGTTTCAGATTGCCAAGGAGGTCAGGCTCACAAGAACAGTGAGGCCTCCCAAAACCAATGAAACTGTGTTTGGCTCAACGATAGTGGGCGTTGGTCTCACTCACGAATCGGTTGTGGAATTCATCTCTGATATACTCAGTCATGTCATCAAGAAGGCCAGAATAACCCTTGATGAGCTGCATTTTGTTGTACGGTCCACAGGGGTCACCGCCGGCTTCCAGCATCCCGAAGAGGTGGGAGCAATAGTCAAGGCCTTAGCTGATGGATGCCTTGCAGCAGGAATACCCACAAAAAAGATGACCGCATCATTAAGCCCTGATGACCTCCCCCTCGGAATACGCGATTTCAGCTTTTTAAGAAAGGTGCACTTTGACGGTGCGATTGCCAGCTCACTGCCTCCCGCAGACACTGGTATTGTCGCAAATGAGATGGAAGGGGAGCTTGTGACCGCTGGCATTAAAGGTGCTGCGAAGAGCACATCAATCGACTTTAGGAATCCAGTCATGACCCTCGATTTTGGAACTACCCTTGCAGGACGAGTGACGGACGATGGTCACCCCTACGCGAAGACGATTGGGTCATTTGCAGGCCTTGCTGGTGCAATTCCTGATGCAATCATGCGTGGAACAGGGCTGGTTGATGAGTCCCGGGGATGCGTTCTTGATATCAAGCGGGTTCTTGGTCATAAGGACCTTAGGCCTGATGAATCGTTGCTTGACGAGATAATGCAATTGATTCATGTAATGCCAGTTCCCTCAGGAACAAAGAGATTCGGCATGGTACCGGTTGATACAAAAGCGGCATCTGAATCTGGAGTAATTTTGATTGGTGTTGATGCAGGGACCAATGGCTCAGCTCTTGCAGATCTAATGAAGATTGGTGCAGGAATATACGAGAATGAGGGGATGCCTCTACTCATGGCCACCATTGATCATGTTCAGGCAGAGGTTGTCCAACAACTTCTACTTGCAGCCGATGAAACAGGTCTTATCCTTGAAAACACCTCTCTAGGACTGACGGGCAGAGCAATCACAACTGGGATGAAGCCAGAACTTATCTACAATGATCTGGTCCTATTGAATAACACAAGATGGATTGACACCCATCAGATCCTTTTCGTTGAAGACGGACTTGCAATGGGTGCTGCAGTCGCTGCAAGATGCATGAACTCCCTTGGCACGCCCCACAATCCAATGGGTGGAAGAAAAGGTGATCATTGCATCATGGCGGAGAGAATGAAACTTCAGTCGCACAAATGATATGTTTTGGTCAGGTTTATTTGCTGGTCTTATTGTGTGCATCTGAGGCTTCAGTATGCATGTGATTCCCATTAAGACTCGAATCATCACCCCAAAAGACTCATTGCTTGATGTCTTGCTTGAGGGCATGGAGAATGCTGGACTCGAACTACGCGAAAACGACATACTTGGGATTGCAGAAACACCTCTCGGGACCACAGAAGGCAGGGTCGTGAAACTCTCTGAGGTGGAGGTCTCTCCAGAAGCAACGGAACTAGCAGAGAAGTATGAGCTGCTTCCAGAAGTGGCTGAACTTGTTCTTCAAGAGGCTGATGAGATTCTGGGCGGAATCCCTCATGTTGTACTCACGATAAAGAACAACACACTCATGGCCAATGCTGGGGTAGACAAGTCGAATGTGCCCCCGGGATATGCATCACTACTACCTGTTGATTCACGAGCAAGCGCTGAACGAATTCGCAACGAGGTACGAGATCGCTTGGGAATAAACATTGGTGCGCTTGTCATCGATAGCAGGACTCAACCCCTCCGTCTTGGGAACATTGGCATGGCTCTTGGAGTAGCAGGGTTTAGACCTGTTGTTGATGAGCGTGGTAATACTGATCTCTTTGGCAATGTTTTGAGAGTCACCCGTAGAGCTATTGCTGACAATCTTGCATCTGCATGTACTGCAGTAATGGGCGAGTCTGACGAGTCAATTCCTGCTGCAATCATTCGTGATGCGCCAGTTGAATTCTCTGACGAGTCCTTTGACTCCTCTGAGATGTGGATCTCACCCAAGGAGTGCATGTATATGGCAATCTTTGATCAATGGAGGTCCAATTAAAAGCCCTCATAGGAAACGCATATGGGCAAATCTGACTATCACATTTGAAATGCAATACCATTATCTTTAAACGATTCTTACTAACATCATTTGCACATAATCTCGTATTATCCTAGAAAGAAAGAAAAAGGATTAGCTATCAATTAATAGTTACTAACGAAAATAAATGAGGGTTGAAACTTGGCTGACGAAATTGTCTTCATTGATGTTGCCACATCAGGCGTCTCTGGAGACATGTTTCTGTCTGGCCTCCTCAATCTTCTTGGCGATAAAGAGGCTTTAGTCCCTGTTGCAGCGAGTCTTCTAATATATGACCCCACTTTAAGGGTGAATGTGAAAGAAAAAAAGCACAAGGACATCACTGGATTCTATCTAGAAGTGACATTTGACAGTAGCACTCGCTTCACTCCCGCTCAATTGCGAAAGGCACTCAAGTCAGTGAGCGAAGAGGTTGAACTCTCTAAAGCAGGAGTGGGTCTTGCTGAGAAGATCCTTGAAGACCTGTTTGAAGCAGAGTCTAGGGCACATGATGAGCCCATCGACAAGATTCATCTCCATGAACTTGGGACTGTTGATACGCTCCTTGACATAATTGGAGTGGTCTATCTCTTGGAAAGAGCTGGCCTGCTGGGCAAGCTAAAGTTTATCGCATCCAGTGTTGCAATTGGAAATGGAACAGTCACCACTGAACATGGTGAGATGGAGGTGCCCGTTCCTGCAGTTGCAGAGATTCTTGTGGCACATGACATGTTGTTTCATAGTGGTGATATTCAAGGAGAATTGCTCACACCAACTGGGGCGGCGATTTTGGCCAACCTTGCTCAAGAGTATAGGGATATTAACAAGGAGATCAAGATATCTAAGCAAGGGATTGGCTTTGGAACAAAAGCATTTGAGGGTGCCCCTAATTTCATGAAACTATCAATTGGAACTGCGGAATTAGCACCTGTAAAGAAAGAAGCGCCACCAAAAAAGAAAGTCACCACCACCCAACCCAAGCCTTCAAAATCTGAAAAACCAAAGGAGAAACCCAAATTGTTTGATGGCATTCGTATTGACGAAGTTGCAGTGATTGAAACCAACGTTGACGATGCTGATGGTGAGACTATCTCTCAGATCTACGATGTCTTACTGGCTGATGACTTGGCCTTGGATGTCGTTGTGATTCCAGCAATTGGCAAGAAGAATAGGCCCTGTTATATTGTAAAGGTGATAGCTCCCAAAAACAATGTTGGTGCCGTTGCTGAGGTTCTTCTTAGGTATCTTGGAACACTTGGCGTTCGATACACCACATGGTCCAGAATTATCGCTTCTCGCGAAATCATTGTCACACGCTTTGAGGTGGATAACAAGGTCTACATGGTGCGAGTGAAGGTATCACGAGCCAGCGATGGTAGCATTGTTGCTATAAAGCCAGAGGCTGATGATGTCATTGCTATCTCTAGGGAAACAGGCATTCCCGTAAGAGATCTCAAGCCACGAATTGCTCTGCAAGCACATGCAGTCACTGAATAGGCTCAATTCTTCTGCAACATCTGAAACTCCTCGTGCATTGCAAGATCCATTGATTTACGATACTGTGTGGGGATTAGATTTTCAAATGCCCTAATGCAGAACTTCGAATATGCTGTGGGGTCATACCTGTCACAAGTTTCCAGAAGATGTATTGCTTTTACCCGTTTTGTGGGGTTCGACGCCGAGGCGTCTACGATGACATATCTGACTCTCTGTCCAGCATATACTCTCCTTCCAGCGTTCATCAGCTGCCTTGCCACAATGGCGGCCCTTGATATGGCATGATATTCATCAGGATCTCTTGAGATCTTTGAGGTGATGAACAGATCACGAATGTCAACATCGCCCCGATGCAATCGCTGAATGAACTCTATGCAGGTTGCATGTGCTCTTGGTATCGCTCTCATGAACTCGCTCCTGTTGCGTGCTTCCGCCAGCACCTTGATCATACTCGTCTGACAGTCGCTAACATACCTGCATGTGTCTCTACGTCTGATCTCAATTCCTCTGGTCTTGATGGCCCCATTTTGAAAAACACCGTAGTACCTGTTCAGTGGTGCGATTGATTGCATAGTTCTTGATGATGGTATCACAAGCCAGCGATATATTCCCTTCATTGACATGTCAATCCCAACTGTTTCAGTGACCCTCCTACAATACTCCTCAACAGTGTCTATGTCAATTTTATCCCTTGATCTCAACCATACTGAATCAACAATACCATGGACAAGCTCGAGCCCCATCTCCTCTGCAATGTCTTGTGTCTTGAGCATGATCTCTCTTGCTAGTGCGGTCACTGCAGCATGTGCCTCAACCCTCCCAAATCTTGCATTCCTGAACCCGAGATATCCAAAACAACTGACAAGGATCATCTTCAACGTGTTTTGAATCCTGCTGTATTTTTCAGCATCATGTCCCTCCTCTATCAACCTCTTGTAAGCAGCCCTCTTTTTCAGCACGAGGTCGAGTGACTCTGCGACAATTCCCCTCTTACGAGAACACAGTCTAAATCTCACTCCAGGGACTTCTATACAGTATCTATGCCCATACTGACAGGTTTCGCGGATGCATATGGTTTCTGGTCCAATATTCCGTGTGACCATTAATGTGGGAAACATTGACGAAAAGTCGCACTCCGCAATATTTTCATATATGTCTGGCCTTGGTTGTAGAATCAGTCCCCCTCGGTCTATCCTGGTCAGGTCGTTTATGGACTTGAGAAACTCAGGATTGCGTTTGATTGGAGGTATCAGGATTCCTATCTTGAACGCATTGTAGTACTGAATTGCAGCGTTCACTGTCCCTATTGACATCCTTGCCACTCTCTGCGGCTGAACATGGGCCAATCTGCACCCTTCAATCACTCCCTCCATCCCTCTTGGCGAGTAGTACATGCTGGAGCCAATATCGATGTGAATTCTCCCAATGAGCATGACCTGATTACTGGGCCGATACACGATCTGATTGTACTGCCAGAATGAGTTTGGTCCTCCGTGATGTGCATGTAATGGGCTTCCGTCCCTTGACAACACCAGTTCAAGCCCATTCACTTTTGCTCTCTCAATGATGTAGTTGAAGAGATCATCATCACCCCCCACCGTAACAATGACATCTGGATCTATTTCGTTTACTGTCCTCTGAAACTCGGTGATGGTTTCACACTCATCCCCTCCACTCACCTTGATGGCGATGCCCTGATGATAGACCTTGAAATGGTCAATCGGATCTTTGAAACTTGGCACTATCCTTCTTGTTCTTGCAATCACATCAAATCTGATTTCTTCAAGATCTGGGGTTTCATACTCTATCTCCTCTCTATGGTCCCTGCTCTCTAACCTAATAATTCGCCCGTTATGCTCTGTGAAAGCAATCTTCCCGAACGGGAATATGTCTTCTGTGATGAAAAACTGCTGGACTGCATCTATGTCTGCATGAAACACGATCGCACCCGGTAGTCTCTCTAGGTCTTTTGCAAGACTCTTCAGCGCGGCTGGCAGTGTCTTGACCTCCAGCACTCGCTTGCGCTGATTGTCATAGACACTCACGAACCTCTCAACAATGGAGCAGTCCTGAACAAGGGGGTGTTCTATAATGTCATTGAGCAGTGCTTTATCTGACTGCTCCGAGATGCCAAGTGCATCTGTCTTCACGTATAGCGCCGGGTGGAATCTGTAGAGGTACCCACGTGTGTTTCCTTGGCTCTTAATCCACAATGTCAGCATGTGCTTCTCATAATCGATGCTAGCGTCCAAGAGCCATCCTGTCTTCGCCATCAGGAATGTTTCGCCTCAGTAATTCCTCTCTCATTAAAAACGATGTCACGGAGTGCATCAATCTCACCAAGCATCTCTATCATTGCTGATATCAAGACCACCTCTGTGACTCGTGGAGTGACAATCATCGATCCCGCATCCGCACATCTTCGTGCATATTCGAATATCTGGTCAAAATACTCCCGTTGAGCAGGTCTCAGGGTCCTTCTGTAGTTCCGCCATCGCTCCTCCTCAGAATCAATGGCATTTCTGAATGTTCTAACCGTACGTCCCATATCAATCACCACAGCTGAAACGGGCAGTTTCGGTATTATATGGCGCTCAAGCAATTCTTACCTTTACTGAGGTTTCCCATCAGCTCAAACGTACAATACGCGTGGAGAGTGATGTCCGAAAGTATCCACGAAATATTGAATAGTGGCCAATCAAATTATTCATGCCTATAAGCAACTAACAACCTTAATATCGATGCAATAATAGGATAGAGCGAGTAGTTCACATGAAATTATTGAGGTAGTGGTCACTGATGGTTTCAGCACTATTCAAAATTGTCTTAATGGGCGATGGTAGCGTCGGAAAGACCTCTCTGAGAAGAACGTACATGGGTGAAAACTTCAGAGCGCAGTATAACCTGACTATTGGTGCTGATTTTGCAGTCAAGAAGATGTCACTCTCTGGTGGCCATGACATTAGCATTCAGATCTGGGATCTGGCAGGCCAGGAACACTTCAAGAGCGTCCGCTCTACCTTCTATAAGGGGGCTCAAGGTGCACTTGCAGTCTATTCAGTAGTGGAACGCTCATCCTTTGAGAATATCATGAACTGGTGTGAGGAGTGTTGGTCCAATGCTGGACGAAAAATTCCCGTAGTCTTGATAGCTAACAAGGTTGATCTCCGGGAGCAATTCAAGGACAACCCCGCCATGCAGGAGTCAATGGTTTCAACAGAGGAGGGTCAAAAACTTGCACAGGAGATTGCAAGCCATGGTGTTATCACATCATTTCTTGAAACCTCAGCAAAGACTGGCGAAAATGTCGAGGCTGCGTTCCTAGAATTAGCAATCAAGATTCTTGAGGCAAAGTCTTGGTCTGGCTGAATCCGATTAAGTTCTGTATTCACAAGACTTTTAGCATCAGGTTGAGGCGGCCATATCACCAATGATAGAGTGGTCTTGATTATGTCCCAAAGGGAATTGTCTCTTTTCCTAAAACCATCAATAATGAAACATAAGGCCAAGCATGGATCGGAAATCACACGCCGTTTCACGATGAATGGTGTTGGTCGAATGATTGCCGCAGCACTTCAAGACAAGACCGTCCGTTTATATGACGCACGCAACTGTGAAGAGATGCAATGTATCAGAGATGATTACCTGACAACAGCAATCGCTTTTAGTCCGAAGGGTGATGTTGTTGCAACAGGCAATGTGGGACGGTCAGTAAAAATCTGGGACATACGAACTGGATCATGCTTGGCCACACTGGACGGCCATTCCTACCCCGTCCTGTCGCTCTCTTTCTCTCCTGACGGTGATAGACTTGTCAGTGCTAGTGGCGACACAACTCTAAAGATCTGGGGCATGGACAATTATCAGGAGCACATGACACTTAAGGGCCACACTCTATACGTCAAGGCCTGCGAATGGGACCCCTCTGGGAACCGAATCATTTCGGCATCAGTAGACTCAACAATCCGGGAGTGGGATTTGTCATCAGGAAAGACCATTGCGGTCCATAATGACCACAGAACAGCAATTCATGTGATCCGATTCAACAGGGACGGCAGTCTTCTTGCTTCTGGGTCGTCTGACATGACGATTATTCTATGGGATGCCTCCTCCAGCGAGCTAAAGCCAGTTGAAACGTTGTTTGGCCATCAGGCAGAAGTGCGGGCCCTGTCCTTTAGTAGTGATGGAAAACACATCGCTTCTGGCTCAAGCGATAAAGAGTTGTTTGTTTGGACAACTGACACCTACTCGATTCAGGGTGAGAGCAGGACAGACGGTGAGATTGATGGAATCGAATGGTACCCCACAGGAAGCGCATTCCTTAGTTCTGATGGTTCAGGCGCAATCATCAAGTGGGAAGTCAAAGATATGAATGAGATGCTGCGCCCCTTCCAAGAACTGCTTGATGACATCAATTCAGACCCCGAATTAACAAGAAGGGATGAGTTTGTCCACAGATTTGAAGAGATTCAGTCCCAATATGATGATGAAACACTTCGCGACAAGCGCCTGTTCTATATTCAATGGCAGTGCAAGAAGGCCCTTGGTCTTCTAAAGGGCAAAACTCGACGCCTTTGAAACATTACATCTTCGAAGATTCAATCATGGCCTTACATAGAGCGACATAGGCCTCTTCAACGTTCTCTCCAGTAAGCGCTGAAGACTCCACATACAGATACCCATGCTTCTCTGCAAACTCGCGCCCCTCATCAGTCATCACAATTCTACTATCGGTGAGATCGACCTTGTTTGCAACAATCACAAATGGGATTTTCGCACCCATCGACTGATATGCCTCATCAATCCACCTGTCCAGATTGATGAATGTTCTTCTCCTCGTGACATCATATACTAACAGTCCACCTCGTGCACCCCTGTAGAATGACTGGCGGACACTCTCAAATCTTGGTTGGCCTGCAAGATCCCAAATCTGAAGGGTGACGTTTGCATCTAGGCCGGGAACTGCTACTCTCTTAACGGCAAAGTCAGATCCTATTGTTCTCTTGTAGTCAACATCAAAGTGGTCTTCTGTAAATCTTAATGTAAGAGCAGTCTTTCCTACTGCACCATCGCCAAGCATGACGATTTTAAACCGATAGTCTGCAGGCAATCTCGTCACAACCTCTACTTGTTTGATTACTTTCTCACCTAAAAAGACATTGCTGTATTAAGTTAATCGGCAATTTCCTTATGTATTTCTACGCCATTACTTAATAAGGAACTTCGTTATGGATTGCTCTTGTCATTTGGTTGGAGCGTATGGCATATGGCTAGACCTGATTATGCTGCATTGGCAGATATTTTAGAACATATGAACAAAGAAGGTGGATTTATTGCATCTGTCATCTCTACAGATAATGGCCTTCTTATCGCATCAGCGACATCTCCAACCACCAACCGCGATATTGTTGCAGCAATGACTGGGTATGTGGCGTCCACAGTTAAAAGAATGCGTGATGAGTTCAAACTCGGTGATCTTCGTGACATCACCGTAAGATGTTCTCTGGGAAAAGTTGTTTTCAGAAACATCGCCACAATTGGCAATGAAGGCTTCCTTATTGCTGCTATAATTCCCAAGCACGTGAGATATCACTCACGAGCAATTGGAAAGGCCGCTACTAAGATACGTGGCATTCTATCATACAAGAAGTAGATACCGAATCTTACAATCTGGCAAAACATTCAAGTGAGTTATCTCATTATGATTCTGTGTCATTAAAGCTGGAGTTCAGCTTCTAGCCAATACAGCAGGGAGCACAGAAGTCATGACTGAGGAAGACTCTAGAATCAAGATATACTTCTTCAAGTCTGATACGTGCGCCTTCTGTCCCCGGGCTGAAGAGATTCTCAAAGAAACGCTCAATGACTTTGAGGATGGTATCTTTAACCTTATAATCATCAATGTGTCCGAAGATCCTTCAGCAGCTGAAGAATTTGGAATATTCGCACTACCAACTATAATGATCAATGGCATGAGTGTTACCGGCATTCCTGAACCAGAAATTCTCATCAGGATGATAATGGGGGCAAGGTTGTCGAAAAAATGAGGTGAATGATATGAGCGAGTATACAATACCACGGGTGAAGACAGGCATTCCAGGCCTAGACGAGTTGATTGAGGGGGGTTTTCCCAAGGGCGATACAATTCTGATTGCGGGAAAAGCTGGTACTGGAAAGAGCATTTTGGCAATACAGTTCCTCTATAATGGGGCAGTCAAATACAATGAACCTGGCATACTGGTCACACTGGAAGAACCGCCGCATTTGATAAAACGAAACATGATGTGTTTCGGAATGGATCTTGAAGCACTTGAGAAAGAGGGCCTTCTTGCAATAATTGACCTCTCGCCATCTAAAGAGGTCACACCAGTTTCGATTGGAGAGTACCCCAGCTTTGATCTGTCTGGCCTAAAAGCGATAATAGCAAGTCATGCAGATCGCATCAATGCCCAGCGCATAGTCATAGACACATTATCAATCCTTGCATACAAATTCAGAAGCCGAGACATTCTAAGAGAAGAGTTCTTTAAATTAACAGCACATCTAACACAGGGTGGGAGGACTCTCCTGTTGACAAGCGAGATACCCGAACATCAGAACGGGCTTGGAGTGTTTGACATTGAGGCATTCCTCGCATCAGGCGTAATCGTGCTATACAACGAGAAGATTGGGCCAACCTCACGCTCACGCTCTATTGAGGTGCTAAAGCTCAGAGGGTCCAAGCACAGTTCCAGAATTCATTCAATGCGAATTACTGATGATGGTATTAGAGTATTTCCAGGCGAGATCGGTTCAGTGTGAGGGGTGGAATTGTCAGAGTATAACCAAGGTACGCCAAAGACACATATTCCCGCTATTGCAACTCCCATGATAAGTGATCTGGTCGAATTTGGACAGGTGACCCAGATCTCCAGTATCCTATTGGGACCCATAGGATCTGGAAAGACCACCTATGCCGAGGCATATATAATGGAGGGGCTCATGCACGGCTTTCCGGGAGTCTTTATCACCACAGATGTTTCTCCTCGTGTGATTCGAAATGACATGAGCCGCCATGGCTGGTCAATTGAAAAATACGAGAATACAGGGAAGATGAT
>JAJRWI010000048.1 GCA_024276825.1 archaeon | reverse complement strand
TGGACGGAAACGTGGATAAAATGCAAAGATAGAAATGTGGGCATCCCAATACATGCAGAACTGAATGATATTCCGAACAATATCACTTAAGATCCTTCAATTCTCTTTAGGGACTCTTTGATTGACTTGACTAGATGTTCGATCTCTGTGATCTTTTGCTCAGCACGACGCATTAGCTTGATCTCTTCACTTTTTGATACTTTCCTCATCTCTCATTCCTCCATCCTTAGTGTTTCATCAATCTCTTTGAGATCTACTTGTACTCTCTCAAGTCGTTGGATGAGTGATGCCATTGTTCGAACCAGTTCATTGTGGCGCTCCTCGAGATCCTCATTGTCATCCCAAATGTCAGAATCTGCAAATATGAAAATGATGAAAGTCACAACAGCAGCGCCAAGCAAAGATAGGAATGTAAAGATTCCAACGAACCATATGTTGAATGCATAAAATGCAGCAAGATATACGAGTATCGCTGGAAACCCAAATCCCATTAATGTGATCGAGAGTCCAGCTAGAATTTTGTTAGATGCTCTCTTCATTTTTCTTACCTCTTACGTTTTCCCTTTCGAGCCTTTCTTGAGCCCCTTTCTGCAAGTTGTGCGATGAGCTCATCAGTTATTTCCAATTTGAACTTCACTAATGTGAAATACCGCTTGACATAACGTGTAGATTTGTCTGTACCAACTGTGTATTCACTCTTAACGAGTCCATGCTTCTCCATATTCTTGAGATGCAAGTGGAGAAGTGGGTATGATATTTTCAACTCACTACTCAGTTCCTGAATGAACATTGGTCGTTTACTCAGTGCAGCTATTACACGAAGCCGGGTAAGGTTGCCAAGGAGCGAGAGAACTTCTGCAAGAGCCTTTAAGGACTCGGGACTCTCAATCTTTGCCTTTCGCTCTTCATCATCGGTCATGAGACCTTCACCCAGATTGTTAGAATGCACCAAGTATTCCTCTGCGTCGGCTCCATTTCATTGTTGCTCTTAGTGATAGAATCCCGATTATGGCTAGAATTGAGCCCGAGATAATTGTGGACACCAAGAGAGGGATAACTGCACTCATGGTGGCTCCTACAAGTGTTATCTCCCGAATTGCAAGAAATCCAGTGGTCAATGGCAACAGGAGTGAGAACTGCTGAACATTAGGGGGCAACGCAGACAATGGGAAGAATATACCAGTCAGCATAAACAGAATTGGCTGAAGTATGTTAATCAGTGCATTTGACTGTTTGATCAGTAGAGTGATTGCGGCGAACATGAATGCGAATCCAGACACACCAAACATGGTCACAGCGAAGGCTATTGCAAGCGCAACAGGATCACTGATGACTAGTTCAAGACCAAAGAGCGTGGTTCCCAGAGCAAAGCCCACCACAATCAGGTAACTCGCGAGCACAATATCAACTAGAGCATAGCCTACCAACATGGCTGTCATTCTAGTCGGAGCTGTTAAAGTCGACTCGAGAGTTCCCCGATACTGCTCGTTTCTCAATGCGAGACCTGCTCCCCATAAAGACTGAGACAGGATCATTAATAGCAACACACCGAGTATAAGGAAACTTGTGAAATCGAATCCTGCTGATGTGTTTCCAATGCCAAACCCTGTACCGATTAGTGAGAAAAGGACCATCCAAATTATCGGTTGAACCAGACTGGCTATCATCCATCCAAGATATCGCCTTTGAATCTTCAGTTCCTTAACTAAGGTTGCCTTCATTACAAGATACCACTTACAAGCTTCATGCATTCACTGCTACCTCCCTGTCATCTTGGTCTGTGAGAAATACGAACGCATCTTCCAATGATGGTTCTCTTACTCTCATGCTCAGTAGTCTTGCACTTGACTGTGATATTATAGCTTGAATCAGTTTCTGGATTGCATCATCTTCATCTTTGGCCTGCAGCTTCAGATACGAGATTGATGGGTTCTCGCTGTCCACTCTCGTATTTACTACTCTGATTCCATTATGGGCTAGCCTTGCCATCAATTCCGAGTCCAGATTGCTAATGGCCACCTCTAACATTACTCCGCCATTGGCACGTCTTCTGAGTTCGTCAGGCCGACCAGTTGCTATGACCTTGCCACGGTTGATGATTGCGATTCTATCAGACAGTTCTTCTGCGACATGCATCTCATGAGTTGTCAAGAGAATTGTCTTTTCGCTCTCCGCTACAAGTTGGTTCTTGATCAGTGACCTCATCTCTCGACTGGCTTTGGGGTCAAGACCCACTGTTGGTTCATCAAGGAGAAGAACCTCCGGATCATGAACGAGTCCTCGTGCTATTATGACACGCTGAATCATCCCCGAACTGAAGTTCTCAATGAGATCATCTGCCCTGTCTGCAATATCCATGAGGTCAAGAAGATGACCAATCCTGCTCTCCAATTCGGGACCTGAGAGCCCATATAGATTTCCCCAGTATCTGAGGTTTTCTCTTGCAGTGAGCTTATTGTACAATTGGCGAGGATTGCCACCTGCGACAACTCCAACTATCTGCTTCACCCGTTCGGGATCAGTTATCGGATCTACGCCCATGACTGATATTGAGCCCTTGTCTGGAATGAGCAATCCAGCGATTGATTGGATTGTGGTAGTCTTTCCTGCTCCATTAGGTCCCAGAAGCCCAAAAACCTCTCCTCTCTTGATATTGAATGAGAGGTTATCAAGAGCTATAACTTCCTTGAACTTATATTTAGGTGGGATAAATCGTTGCCATTTTCTTGAACGATACACCTTCACCAGACCCTGACAGTCAATCGCATAGTCGTCCATGTTAATCATTAAACTCTATATTCTATATAAATATAAAGTATTCCATATACCCGATATACATATATGAATCTATATTTATCTAATAAAAAAGCGAGATTTGTTTGCCAGCGACCTCAGATATTTTACTCCATAATTGATTTATTATCAAGCAGATGTATGTTGTATCATGTATGAGATATGCAAGGGCACACAGGCTGACAAAGACGAGGTATTGCGAGTATTATGGAAAGCCTTTCAAGTTCTCACTGATTTTGAAACCTTGAAGAAGGAGGACTGGGTTAAGCATTGGGCCGATGAAGAATTTAATGAATACGCTTACATTGCAAAATACAATGAGAAGCCTGTTGGAAACCTTGCTTTCTTCATATCCAACAATTCTATGATTAGGGGGAGTTCAATTCCAATAGCTGGTGTCTGGGGAGTCACCACACTTCCAGAACATCGAAAGAGGGGACTTGTCAAGAAGATATCTGAAAGGGCATTTCCAGCTATGAGAGAGAAAGGTGCAATACTATCAATTCTCGATCCCTTTCTAATCGAGTTCTATGAGCAATTTGGTTATGCTCTTGCTGAAACTCGCGTATGCCATGAGTTCAGATATCACGACATTAAACCATTTTCTGCTACTGACGAAATCACTTCTCGTGAGCTCAAAGATACAAATGAAGCAAGCAAACTGACTGAGATTGAAAGATCGATGGCGAGACTTGGATCACGATTATTTCATCGGACACGAACTTTGGAGTCCATGATAAAGACAAATCATTTTCACATTCTTGAGAAAGAATCTGGCCCTGTAGGTATGGTGAAGTTCGATTTCAAAAGACTCGGTTCTTCAGAGGACATGGAAGATCATTTACTAAAGGTCAGCACATCCTCATACATCTCTGATGATGTCTTTCCTGCAATAATGGAGCTCGTGCGAAACTATGCAGTCAATGTGCATCATGTTCGTTGGTGGTGCGATATTCAACAGCCTGTTCAAAACTATATGCGGGACGCATGGGCTCCCAAGACTCTCCTTGATGGCTCGATGATGATGAGAGTTGTTGACTTTGAGAAATTTTGTAGGTCAATTAGAGTGCCAAAAGAGGCGTCTGAATCAGTGATTGCTAGACTTGTGGATCAATGCTGCCCATGGAACGAGGGGACATACAAGCTGACTCCTTCAGACAAGACTCTCGATGTTGAGGTTTCAGGCAAGGAGCCTGATGTCAGCATTACTCCTTTAGCATTATCAAAGATGATAGGTGGACGAATTGGTGCGACTCTGCTAAGAAGTCTTGGAGAGATTGAATGTTCCTTTCAAACAGCAAGTAGATTGGAGCATATCTTCCCACTCGATAATTTCATGAGCTATCCGCGATTCTAATCCAAATGTGCAATATTGCATACTGTCTTGTCCTACTTGTCATCAATTCGGTCCGATTGACTCAAGATATATTCAACAAATGAATTATTCAGATATAGGATGATTACAATGAGTTCTGGGTTTCAATAAATATAATGACTAATTTCGAATTAAAGAGAACCCGCCGAAGTGGCTTGGGAATTGAAAAATGAAAACTCGACACACTCGGAAGCCTTTTGGGCTTTAAAATTGATAACTCACAGTTTCTACTTTTCAATTTGGAAACTGATTAACCATTGATCAACGGAGGATGATATGTTTTGAAAAGTATCTTTGCCGTGCTACTATTTCTTTTTCTAATTGTAGGGTTTTCATCTATGCAACCAGTAGCCGCTAACCGTTCATCGTAAATTGGACAACATGCCCTTCCAGGAACCGCACTGGACAAATTTCAGACCATTGTTTCTCACGACACTATTCAAGTCCCCATACCATTTGGACAATCTTTTGATTGGTGTCCAATTTTGTCCAAGCTCTACGCATCCACACGCAACCCCTTCGGTCTACAAATGGTTTGTATATATTGTGTCTGTTAATCTCTAAGATGACAATGTGAGAGGGACTTGCTTCCTATCTTCTTTTTCGATAGTGCTACTTTATGCAATCATTGACTGTTGACTTCTTTGAGGTGTTTATACAATTTGCCCGGCATAGTAAGCTCTGCCAATCCAAGATATCCTCCTGACAATATACGAACTGACTCATAACCTTTCATCTTAAGATATGCATAGACAAGAGTTGATCTAAAATTCGATGGACAGAATACTGCAATATTCTTGTCTTTTGGCACTTCATCAATCCTCTCTGTGATCTCCGAAATCGGGATATGTATATGATCAATATTTGAGAATGCCCCATAGGACACCACTATGGACTTGAATTCCTCGTTGGATCGCACATCCAAGATTAATGCATCTGGTGTCTTGAGTAATTTCTCGGGAGTCAATTTGTGTTTTGACTGACCAAAGAAATCGAATGTGCATGTATTCAATAACTCGGTTATATCTCTCTCATAGTCTTTCATTTTTACACCTTCTTTTGATTTTTAGATAGCGATTATTCCCACTGTCAATAACAGATTGATTGTCATTATCAGCGCAGCAGCCCAATTTGAAACCGCAAAGAGTTTCTTGAGATTCTTTGGCTTTGATTTCAGTGCGAATTTTCCCCCTAGAAATCCACCAATGAGCGCCACTAATGCAAGTGGGATTGCCAAGTATGGATTAAAATGCCCTTGAGAAGCATGACCCAAAAATCCCATTGTGGCTGAAACAGCGATCAATGGAGTCACAGTTGTGACACTGGTTTTCATTGGCAAATTACAGGCAAGAACCAGCATTGGAACGAGGAAGGAGCCCCCGGATACACCTATCATTCCACTAAAGAAGCCTGTTAGTAGGGTGACAGGCACTACTATTCTCATGTTGATGACCACATCTTTGTTATTAGATTGTATAATCATGTGTCCTCTGTGTTTCTCAGTCGGGTTATACTCACGTGGCGAAAATGGAATGACCATTAATACTCCAGTCAAGGTGAGAAGAATTGCAAAGATCATCTTCAGCAGTATCTCATCGAATAAGATTGATAGGAAACCACCAGTAAAAGCTGCTATTGCAACAAGGACCCCCACTGGAATTGCTAATTGCCAATTGACAGCTTTGCTTTTGCCAAAAACGATTATGCCTGTATATGATGCAGTAAGTAGCATGAATTGTCCAGTAGTTGATGCCTCATAAATTGGAATTCCTGCTATGACCAGCACAAGAAGATAAAAATTACCTCCTCCCTTTCCGACTGATGTCATTGCAGTTGCAATAATCAATACGACTATTGTGATGAGCAGATACTCATACATCTTCTTACCTCTTTATGGTTTCAAACTATCAATTGTCCAATAACTGATTCCGACCTGTATAATCTGCTTCTTTAGAAGTATGGAATAATGGAATATTATCAATATTTATTTATTTCGATAATAACATACACTTTATAAATTCATAACTTTGCTAATTGGAATGCCATTGCTAGATCATTCCCCCTATGATTGCTATAATCCAAAAATATGATTTGTATTGTTTCATGATCACAACATCTACGAGTCTAATCCTTACTTATACCAATCAAATAATAATGAAGAAAGAAACCAACTACCTGAATTTAACCATAAATCAACTGGAGCACTCAGAGAATGAGCACTTTCGACAGAAACTCGATGATGGTCTACATTTCATATGCATTTCAAGCAATGGGTCTCGCTATCAGCTGGCAATTTGTGACGTATTTTGTGCGCAATGATCTGGGTGTAGAGGACTTCATCACCCTTACAATAGTATGGGCCGCTCCTAATCTTATCACAATGGTGATAGTTAATCTATGGGGTTCACTATCAGACAGAATGCAGAAACGTAAACCGTTCATGATAATCGGGTTTCTCGGGTATTCTGGCACATTCATGTCTTATTCATTCGTTCAAAATAGTCTTCAATATCTGACAATAGCTATTATAGGATCAATCTTCTTCTCAGCAGCATTGCCAATGGCGCAATCGCACCTGACCACGCAAACCACAAAAAAGGGCGCTCGCTTGGGATTCCTGCTAGTGTTTCAGTCTGCAGGATGGTTTTTTGGGGCTCTATTCAGTGGCTGGTTCTATCAAAGTCTTACAATGTTTGTTCTTTATCGGATTGCGGCCATTCTATGTCTAACAGCCGCCATTTTCTGTATACTTTTTGTCAAGGAAATTCCCTTTGACATAGATGAAGAGTCAGAAGCCACAACATTTGGCGAACTGATCCGTCGACCCGGAATGCTGAAACTAACTGGTGCGGTTGCTAGCAGTCAGTTGGGAATCAATGCAATAGCATTTCTTATGGCAATCATGATCATTGACGAACTCAACGGGCTCCCCATCTATGTCGGGCTGGCAAATTCAGGTGCAACACTTCTTGCTGTGATAATTACTGGGTTCATTGGAGTTATTATTGACAGACGCGGGCCAATCAAGGTGTTAATCACAGCCTATGCATCCTACGCAATATTTGCTGTTGCATTTGCACTTGTTAAGGACCCGATTATTGCGTCGCTGATGTGGGCATTGCCCATCTACCCTTTAGCCGCCACGGCATCTTCAACAATGGCTGCACTATTATCCAATGAAGAAGAACGCGGTCGTGCCATGTCACTTATCAGTGGTGCTCAGAATGCTGGTGCTGCTATTGGCCCAATTGTTGGAGGGATTGCAGCAGAATTCATTTTCCATAGGGTTCAGCCATTATCATGGATCAATTACTTATTCAATGTGATCGCCCTAATTCTTATTGGCGGACTTCTTTATCAGACAAATCATCAAATTTCTGATGGGTCCTACAAGAAACATGGTGAATTGCAAGAAGGCAGGCTATAGATTTTGCAAGCCATGTTATATTCTAAGTTGCATGAGTTGTATGAAAACAGAATCAAGTTGAATACTATTAAACAAAGAACTAATTAAAGATCTGAAATCAATATTGCAAAACTCGCTCTTGAGATGTGCCCAGTGCCATTTTCTGGACAGGCAGGGCTCTAAGATTGTCCAATTTACAATGAACAGTTGTCCAACTAAAAATGAATGGTCAGAATCGTACTCATCTGACCAGACAGCATTAGTAGATGACCAAATCGAAAAGGCTATTCACAACTCATTTCATCATTAATATTATGCAGACAAGATGCTCTTTCAGAATGCAGGCATTCAAAGAACTCGAGGAGAGATTTGAATCATCCATCATCATTAGTGAAGAGCAAGCGCGAGACCTTGATAGTGCTGGGAGGACCAAGCTCTGGCATTCGCAACTCTCTGATTTTATTGACTCGATCTGTAGTGATAGCAAGGCTCTTGCCAGCTTGATAGAAGAGCATCATCCAACTTCTCCTGATGTTGCAATGTCACTTTTTGTGATCAACAATGCCACTTGGAAGCTGATGGAAAAGAAAGAGATTGCCCCCGATAGAATGTTGCCAATGGTCACTATTCCATGGTTTTACTGGAAACAAAAGGCGGTATCAAGAGATAACCCATTTGGTGTGGTTCGTGACGAGCTTTTGGAGAGCAGAATAACCTTAGATCTGGACCGGAATTTGTTGATCATAAGGGGAATGGGAGGAGACTTTAATGGTATTGTTGAGGGGAGATTGACCAAGCTCTCAATTTCTCCAATGAGAGCAATAGCCCCTGAGTTTCCAGGTACAAAGGACCCTGTGCCATTTTACAAGCAGGAGAATATTGAAGTCAAGATTGGCCTTAGAAGCGCAAGAGTCGAACTCTACCCAGACCCTTTAAAAGAACTGGACTATTCGTTCTCAGAGAGCCCCAAAGTGTTCTACACACACGGTATTCTGATTGAAACAGACGGAAAGAATGTGATTCTTCAGGTGGGAAATAGAAGGGCCTCTAAACTCCGAGGGACAACCAGAATTTATCTTGGCCGCAAACACGAGAAGAACACCCGAGATCAACTCGTTTATCATGTCTGGCTCACAGCACTGCACAAGATCATCACTCAAAATAAATAGCCAAATAGAAAGACTACCAGAGAGAGCAGCAGGATGAATAGCGATGCCCCAAATATCTTCTGACCTACAAGTGCTATTCGCCAACTGATTGTGGTCTCGCCCGATTCATTAAACCGCTTCGAGTCTTCGAGAGGTTGTCTGGACAGGAAGCAACTGCCAACGACCAATAGCATTCCAAATTCTAGAAACATTATTGATGAAACCCAGAAAAAGATGTTATAGGCACCTATAAGGAAGAGCAGAAGAATGGAAATCAAGAAATTCATGATTACAGCCCAGCTGGCAACCGTCAGGCACTCGATAATGAACTCTCTTGACACCTTCAACCTTTCTAACTCCTAGAATAGTATACTGAGGATAAATCCCGCAGCAACCAGTACGATTAATAGAATGATCAAGGGAAGAAAAATCGTTTGCAAGGCTGCTATAAAGAGCGCCACATAATCCCTCCAGTCAAGGGTCACCTGTTGCTCCCGTTGCTCCTCCTGATAGAGTATCTCATTCCAGATCTCCTCTTCATCTTCCCTTTCTGGTGAATCGTCAGGCTCATCCATCTATATCACAGTCTTGAGGAAGGAGGAGAGGTGAACAGAATCACATGGACCCTGTTGCCTCTGCATACTCCTGTTGCGCACTCTTTCCAAAGTCCAGAGTACCCGCAAAATGGCATGCAACAAGATGACCATCACCAACATCCCTAAGCTCTGGCTCCTGGGTCTTACAGACCTCCTGTGCGAAGATGCATCGCGGATTAAACCGACATCCCGGTGGAGGATTTATCGGGCTTGGGACCTCCCCTGAGAGAATCTGTGCCTTACCCGCAAATCGAGGATCTGGGATAGGTACAGCTGATACAAGAGCAAATGTGTAAGGATGCTGTGCATACCTGAAGATGTCGTGTGGTGTCAGTTCCACAATCTTCCCAAGATACATGACTGCAATCCTGTCGCTCATGTGTTTTACAACACTAAGATCATGAGATATGAACATGTAAGTGAGATTCAGCTCATCTTGCAAGTCCTTCATCAAGTTCAATGTCTGAGCCTGCACCGACACATCAGTGCTTGAGGTTGGCTCATCCATAACTACAAATTCGGGGTTGAGCGCAAGAGCACGTGCGATACAAATACGTTGGCGCTGCCCGCCACTGAACTCGTGCGGGAACCTGTTCAGATGGTCTTCTGTGAGCCCAACCTTCTCAAGCAGCTCTAGCACCATCTTTCTCATCTTTGGGCCTCTTGCTATCCCATTGACTACTAGTGGCTCACCCACAGAGTTCTTGATCGTAATCCTCGGGTTTAAACTTGCCATCGGATCTTGGAAGACTATCTGCATCTGACGGCGGATATGTCTAAGATCTTTTCCTTTGACATCGGTAATGTTCTTGCCATCAAACCAGATCTCACCCTCGGTGGGCTCAAGCAGTCTAAGAATCGTTCGACCTAGCGTGGTCTTACCACAACCAGATTCTCCAACGACTCCCAAGGTCTCGCCACGACGGATATGAAGGTCCACACCATCGACAGCATGCACCTTTCCAATCACTTTCCTGAACACGCCACCAGTAAGTGGAAAGTATTTCTTTAGTCCGCGAGTTTCAACAAGATATTCAGATTCTGTCATTTTCATTTCCTCCTATATCCGAGGGTGATGGCATGCCACCCAGTGGTCAGGTTGTACCTCCTCAAGCTTTGGCTTCTCGGTCTTACAGATCTCCGTGGCAAAATCGCACCGTGGATGAAACCTGCATCCCGACGGTGGGTGTATTAGGTTTGGAACACTGCCGGGGATCTGCGGCAATCGCTCACGCTCCTCGTGCAATTTTGGCACTGCATGCAACAGCCCCTCTGTGTATGGATGGAGCGGGTTCGCAAACAGCTCATCAGTTGCACAGGTTTCCACTGTCGTTCCGGCATACATCACCGCGACCCAGTTGCAAGTTTCCGCTACAACACCCATATCGTGAGTGATGATTATAATGGAGGTTCCAATCTCCTTCTTGAGCTGGTTGAGCAGGTTAAGTACTTGAGCCTGTACAGTGACATCAAGAGCTGTTGTCGCTTCATCGCAGATTAGGATGCTAGGATTACAGGCAAGTGCCATAGCAATTAGAGCTCGCTGTCGCATTCCGCCTGACAGCTCATGCGGGTATTGATTGACAACAGATTCCGGTGAGGGCATCCTAACAAGCTTTAGCATCTCAATGGCGCGCCACTTGGCAGCCTTCTTCTTTGCCTTTTCATCTGGCTCTGGGGGATTACCACGCATTGAGCGTAATTGTTCAAGGTGGGCAACTATCTCACTCACATTCACCGGAGGTGGATTCATGTTGAGAATCCGCTCAAGCTTGTTTATCTTCATCTCAAGAACATCATGTTTCATGTCTTGATGAAGCAAGATCACTTCAGCAATCTGGTCACCAATTCTGAACACGGGATTAGGAAATGTTGACGGATCCTGAAAGACAATGGCAATTTTTCCACCACGAATATGAAGCATTTCGTCCTCATCGAGCTGGAGGATGTCCACTGCGTTGACCTCACCGGTTTTGGGATCGATCTCACGGAAGAGTATCTCGCCCTCTTCCACACGTCCGGGTGGTTCAACAAGGCGCAGGATGGAGCGGGCGGTGACGGACTTGCCACAGCCGGTTTCACCAACGAGTCCCATTGTATCGCCGCGGCGGAGGAACAGTTCAACACCATCAAGAGCTTTTACCACGCCCTCGTATGTGTAGAAGTTGGTCTTTAAGCCATGAACTTCAAGGACAAGGTCTTTAGTATCAGCCATTAGTTATCGCCTCCTTAGTTTGGGATCCATGATGTCCCTTATGCCATCGCCGACGAGGTTGAATGCAAGAGAAGTCATTAGGATTGCGAATCCTGGGAAGAACACTGCCCATGGCGCGATAGAATAGTAAAACTGGCCAATTGAGATCATCAGCCCCCATTCATCGACTCCTGCAGGAGGGCCAAAGCCAATGCATGACAAGCCTGCCGCTGTGAGAAGGACACCGCCAGTGTCCATTGTTGCTGACACGATAATTGGTTGAATGGTATTGGGAATGATATGCACGAGCAGGATTCTCATGTCGCTTGCACCAATTGAGCGAGCAGCTTCCACGTAGAGCTTTTCACGTTCGGCAAGGACCTGACCTCTGACGAGTCGGGCATATCCTGGCCACCATGTGACCATAAGCGCTATTGCAATGTTATCAAGACTTCGCTCACCCAGAGCCATGACAATGGCCATGGCAAGAACAAGACCTGGGAATGCGAAGAACACATCAGTGATTCTCATCACAAGTTCATCAATCTTGCCGCCATAGAAGCCCGAAATCGCTCCGATGAGTGTGCCAACAGTGACGGCAACTGCAACGACAGTGACTGAGATACGAAGGTCAACTTGAGCAGCCCAGAATATTCTGCTGAACACATCACCACCGCTGTCATCCGTGCCCCAGATGTGAATTGGCATATTGGGATCTGTGCTTGGAGAGCCCGGAGGGAGGTTATAGTCAGCCCAGATTCGCTGTTCAGGACCGTAGGGTGTAAAGAATGGCGCCAGGAAAGCAAGAACCACGAATGACACAATGATTATGACTCCTGCAACAACAAGCGGGCTCTTTCTGACAAGATAGAGGCTGTACCTGATCTCTTTGATTCTTGGACCCATATCTTCTTTGAACAGGGGGAACCAGTATTCTCTGATGTTGGGCAAGAACAGAGATATCAGAGTGATTATTGGCAGGAATATGAAGATCATTCCAATGGTGCCCATTGTTGCAAGCAAAATCAAAAGTAGCAGGTTAAGATAGAGAGATGTCGAAAATGCCCAGAGCTCGCTGCTTTGAATTGCAATTGAAAGCTTGATCAGGATATAGCTAACTATCACTGCAATCAGTAATTGAAGTGCACCTATTGCAAATGATTCGGAAAGAGTTATTGAAAATCCAATTTGTATTGCGATAAGAGCTGTAATCTGAAATGCAAGAATCGTACTTGCTATTGTTAGAATGACAAGGCCCGCTAGAAGATGAAGTAACCATGTGATCAGGTGATTCATTCCTTTCAGCTCATAGCTTTCAACGTCGTCGAAATAATGTTCACTCATTGTTTCCATCCCCTATCCATATCGAATTCGTGGGTCCAGCGTCCCATAGACAAGGTCTACTATAAGATTGCTTGTCACAAAGATCAGAGCAACAAGGAGTGTAAACCCATTGATTGCCGCCAGATCAGAGTTCAGAATTGCACGAGCAGCCCAGGTGCCAAGTCCGGGCCAGCTGAAGATGGTTTCGGTAAGGACTGCGCCTGTCATCAGGCCTCCAAAGGCAAGACCAATAACAGTGACAGTCGGAATCAGTGCGTTTCTGAGGGCATGCTTGTAGATGACAACTCGCTCGGACAAGCCTTTTGATCTTGCCAGAGTGATGTAGTCCTCCCTCATTACTTCAAGCATACTCGAACGCATCATTCTAGTGATGATTGCAAGTGTCAGGTATCCCAGACAGAATGCAGGCATCGCAAGGTGTGCCAGTGCATCAAGGAACAGTCTTGGATTGTGTTCGAACACTATCGAGTCGAACAGCAGAAATCCGGTGGTATACTTGAAGTCCGGAAACATCAGGTCATCATACCGAAACGAGCCAGGCAGGTGAGGCAACCCCATAATGGCTAACTGATAGTAGAACACATATTTCAGCATGAGTGCGAACCAGAAGATGGGCATTGAAACCCCTGCTAGTGAGAATACACGTGTGAAATGATCGACAACCGTGTCCTTTTTGGTAGCAGAGATTATGCCTAGTGGGATTCCCAAAATAATGGCAAAGAACATTGCTAGCATGGCCAGCTCTATGGTCGCAGGAAACTTCAGTGCAATGACCTCTAGCACAGGTCTAAAGCTGGTCGATGTGCTCTCACCCCAATTTCCCTGAAACAGATTTGTCAAATATAGAATGAATTGGATGTGAGGAGGTTCATCAAGACCATGTGCCTTTCTTATCGATTCAATTGCTGATTGAGGCGTGTTCTCATTGATATACATGGCCGCGGGGTCTCCAACCTGGAAGGCGAGAAACCAGGTGATCACTAGAACCCCAAATATCACAGGAATTGCGAGAATCATTCTTCGCAAGATGAAGTCCCGGAGTTTCATTCTGCATACCACCAATTATCATTTCAATTGTCTAATCATGGGTTGCGATTTTTATGATATACTTAAGCGTTTAGTTTTGCATAATACTCGTCTGTTTTCTTTATTTGATGCGTTTATTGTGCGCAGAATCACACATCAAATCAAACTGTCGATAGCTATATTAGTTGCAATCATTACTAAATTAATCCCAGAGAACACTCTTTTACTAGAGGTTCTTGGAGTCTCGCGTGAGACACTAGTTAGAGAAGGAGGAATAAAACTATCATGCAGAAAAACCAGATCTTAGCGATCGTGGTTGTCGTAGTGATAGTTGGAGCCGCCGGCATTTACATCATGATGACTCCTCCTGCCCCTTCAGGGCAGACACTTGTGTGGGAAACTATAGGTAATCCAAAGTATATGGACCCGCACAGCAACTATGAGTCATTCGGCTCCTGGATCCACTACAACGTGTACGAAACTCTGTTCACGTATGAGTGGGACTCACTACGTACAGACCCTGTTGTGCCATTGCTGGCCGAGTCGGTCTCGATTTCGTCAGATGGCCTGAATTACACTTTCACTCTCCGTCAGGGAGTCACGTTCCACGACGGAACACCATTCAACGCTTCTTGTGTCAAGTACAACTTCGAGAGAATGCTCGCTGTATTTGATCCTGGCGGTCCTGTATGGATGGTCGCAGAACCCATCCTTGGCGGTGCAGCCATCGAGGCTGCTGTTTATGGCGATGGACCCGGCTCAGCAGCACACATTGCCGCATTCAACGACTGGAAGGCGGCCAATGATAATGGGACCGGTGCTATTATCGTCCTAGACACATACACAGTCAGAATCAGACTGGCATACGCATACACACCATTCCTTGCAGCAATCACTTACGAGGTTGGTGCAATGATCAGCCCCACTTGGGTTGAGGCTCATGGTGGTATTACCATTGGTGCACATAATGAGTATATTGACACTCACACCTGTGGTACTGGACCATACATGCTGACCGAGTGGACAGTTGACGAGAGGGTTGTTCTCGAGAGGAACCCCAACTACTGGAGAGCGGCAGACGCTAAGACCATGTTCCCATACGCTGGTGCTATTGACAAAGTCATCATCAGGACTGTTGAGGACTTCAACAGCAGACAGCAGCACCTCGAAACAGGCGATGCTGATGTGGTCTACTGGCCAACTACCAACGCTTACCAGATCTACAACAACGTTTCACCACCAGCCTTTGAGTCAAACGACGGTACAGTCCAGAGCCTTAATCCGAACATCAAGATTTGGGCCAAGTACCCAAGCTTCAACATTGCTTCAATTCACTTCACAATGTCTCAAACAATGAATGAGAGCTCCTTGAATAGAGTTGTGGAGAACCCATTCAGACTGAAGAATGTCCGTAAGGCATTCAGCTATGCCTTCGATTACCAGACCTTCATTGACACTATTACCAACGGCTTTGGCGTACAGGGTCAAGGTCCAATCCCAAGAGGAATGTTCGGTCATAACGACTCAGCCTATGTCTATACCTACGACCTCGATAAGGCAGTTGATTACTGGAACAAGGCCATGAATGACGATGGCCTCGACGCTATCCTTGCTAACAACTCCTATACCATCACACTCTACTACAACTCTGGCAATGAGGTCCGAAGAAAGGGCATGCTTCTCCTTAAGGACGGCCTTACCGCCATGCTTGCAAGAGATGACGCTGTCCAGCCAAGCTCTGAACTCACCATCAACGTCCAAGGCCTCGAATGGGCCACCTACATTGGTGCTGCCATCGATGGCAAGGTTGGATGTTGGATGATCGGTTGGGCTCCTGACTATGCAGACCCAGATAACTACGTAGGACCATACGTGAAGAGCACAGGGACCTACGGATACTGGGCCAGACTTGCCGAGTCAGAGGGTTGGGACGCCGCAACAGTAGACGGATGGATTGAACAGGCTGCAAAGAGTCAGGATGAGGCCGAGCGAATTTCGCTATACGGCAAGATTCAGGATGCCATCATCGAGCATGCGGCCTACATCTGGGTCTATCAGGCAACCACATTCCTAGTCAGTCGTGCCAACGTCTACAACGTCCAGTACGCAGCTAACCCAATGCATGGAGCATACTTCTATCACATGTTCAAGTTGTGATGGCTGTAGAACATAGTTTAGAACAAAAGCAGAGAGTCTGACTCTCTGCAGCTATTCTTTTTTTTTTAGTTTCTGGCATCGAGCATAGAATTTATCAGAAGAGGCGACAATGTAATTATGGTGCGACCTTAGTGGCGGCGCTATATGGACAAAAGAAATCTGCATTAGCGACGATGACAGTGAGGGAGATGTTCTCGTTATGGTGGCGGGAGCGGTGGATCAGGGCATTTGTGTTATCGATTGCGCCGATAGGGGTGGCAGATGTCATATTCACAATGATGCTAATACAAATACATGGGATAGAGTACGAGTATAACCCGTTTGTTCGCTGGGCGATGGTGAGCAATCTGTGGGTGCTATGGATCATAGCGGACATAGTGTCATTTGTGGCATTTGCGATGATAGCAGGTTCATATTACATACACACGCGAAGAAGTGTATTAGGGACAAGGTCCAATCTGTTTGCAGGTCTAATAGCACTAAGAGTGTCAGCAGTGTCTTACAATGTCTTGGTGATATACTATATGAGAGAGCCCATTGTTCCATCATTCATTATTGGGCTACTGGTGTACAGGCTCTGCAACAGTCTGTTATCAAGGGAGAGGGACATCTCAATAGAAGGCTTCAAAAGCTGGTTGTGGTGGAAATACTATCGATTGAATGAAAGATTGCTGCTTAGAGGGATACCAATGGAAACCGAATTGGAAGAACCCAAAGCAAAAGCCATGAATGAGGCGAAACAGACCGATAAGCAAGGGATTGGGATATCTAAGGCGTGGTTGAAGAGAGCAGGCCTTTTAATGTTGGCAGTCATTTTGTTTCTGAGCATCCCGTATGTGACAATGGCCATTGGTCTGATCTACGGCACGATCTATGGCCAGAGTTTCTCGGGCAGCAACCTCTACTGGACAATTGAGGGAGGAAGGACCTTTCTCACGGGTTTCTTTGCAATTGTGCTCATGCTGGGAATTGTGCTGTATATTATTCTGAATGCGTTCGACTCGAAAGAGGGCGCATGGTGATATTCTCCGATACATCTAAAACTAGTAGGAGCTGACCAGAGTACTGTGAAATGAGATGAATGACCTAAAAGGACGCGACTTATTGTGCACGCAGGACTGGAGTATAGAAGATCTTCAGAGAACTCTAGATCTTGCCTTTGAGTTCAAGGCAAACAGATACGACCACCCACTGAATAACTGCCTTGACAGACGGACATTCTTCATGTTTTTTTATAACCCCAGCGTAAGGACCCGGCAGTCGTTTGAGGCGGCAGCCACCGAGCTGGGAGGTCATGCGCAGTTTCTTGAACCAAAGTCCATGAGACTGAAGACTGGCAAGAAGGCGGGTGAAACGATTCAGGACGCTGCTAATGTCATGAGCAGGTATGCAGTGGGCATAGGGATCAGGATTCTTGAAACTGCCTTGGAGTATTATGGTCAGGGCCATGAGCTTCTTCAGGAGTACGCAAAGTATGCCAGTGTACCCATAGTGAGCATGGCACATGACAAGTTTCATCCATGTCAGGGGCTGGCAGATGTCATGGGCTACAAGATGCATGCTGGCAAGGATCTCAAGGGTAAGAAGTTTGTTCAGGTGTGGGGAAAAGGCGCTCTTGTCAGGTCATGGTGTTCTGTTCAGGAGAGCATCCTTATAAACACCCGCTTTGGAATGGACGTGACCCTCGCGTACCCGCCGGGATATGACCTTGACCCCGAAGTGATCAAGATGTGCGAGGAGAATGCTGAAATGGCAGGGGGTAGGTTTGAGATAGTGCATGACTTGGAGGAGGCATACACTGGTGCAGACATAGTCTATTCAAGGAACTGGATGACCTCAGCCTTCTATGACAATATGGCAAAGCATGGTGTTGAAAAGGCGAAACAGATAGAGATCGAGAGGGCAGCAAAGCATGATGATTGGATCACAACAAAAGAATGGATGAGCCTCACAAACGATGCATTCTTCACACATTGTGGTCCTGTTGATCGGAATGCCGAGGTCACCGATGAGGTGTGTGATGGTTCGCGCTCGATTGTCTATGATGTAGCAGAGAATCGTCTTCATGTTCAGAAGGCAATTATGGCACTGACCATGGGGAAAATAGAGTGATTAGGTTAGTTGCAGGGCCTTCGATGGAAAGAAAAATATGCATTACATAAGGTTCCAGCATCGTGATTATTTCCCATGAGAAGAACAAATATTTGCCATTTTCAGAGAGGCCTTGCAACTATCCTCTGCATATTATTCATTTTTGCCATACCGACACAACCGCCCAATAGTAGTCCAACCCTTGTAGAACCCATTTCGGATCATGAGATAATCAATCATCATATGATAAAGAATCAGGTCGTGAATACTTCAGATGTTCTGGTAGCAGTCATTGATTCGGGACTTGATGCCAATCACCCTGACTTTGAAGGTCAAATAGTTGGATTCAAGGACTATGTAAATAATCGTGATGATATGGATCCCTCGGATGGTATTAGTAGCTACGATGATAATGGTCATGGAACTATGGTAGCATGGATTATTGCAGGGTCGGGAGAGTTATGCGATAAAAGATATCAAGGAATTGCACCTGGGGCACGACTGCTGATTATTAAAGTTCTTGATAATAGACTTAGAGGCCAAAAGGAAGACATTGCAAGCGCAATTGATTTTGCAACGAGAAATGGGGCAAATGTGATTTGCATGAGCATTGGTGGTGGCTTTTTCGAGTTTCTGAGAAATGATCCCGTAATAACGGCGTGTGAAAAAGCCATTGATAATGGAGTTGTTGTTATTGCTTCGGCTGGAAACTCGGGGCCCAGTTCGAACACAATTAATAGCCCTGCGGCCTCAATTCCGGTCATAGGGGTCGGGGCGATTATGCCAAACAACATTACTGCTCCATTCAGCAGTCGAGGGCCAGTATCTAGGGAATACTCACCCATTGGAAATTGGCCCAAGCCAGATGTAGTAGCTTTGGGTTATGAGGTATTCACTGCAAGGGGTAAGAACTCTCTGGATCAATTGCCAATCAATGATGCATGGGGCAAGAATTACACGTTATTCTCTGGCACATCAGCTGCTGCTCCGCAAGTTGCCGGATTGGCTGCATTGATTCTTGAAGAGAATAGAGATCTCGATCCATTGGAAGTCAAGGCAATAATAATGGATGGTGCAGATGATCTTGGTCTGGACCCACAGGAGCAAGGAATGGGACGTATCAACATCACACGAAGTATGGAAATAGCAAGAAGTAATGATTTGGATATTGTAGTGGTGACACCAAGAAGGCTCCTCACAATCCCATACTATAGAGTCTTCATCGCATCTACCGTGACCTATAATTTTACAATACAGGTCATATCAACTTATGATATTGGAAAGACAGCAATCAATATTGATGATGACATAGAGGAATACATTCAATGTCAAGATTATATTTACGTTAAAAAGGGATACTCCAACTTTACAGTTTCATTCAGGTTTGGTGGATTAGAATCCAATGTTGAGCAACACATTGCTGGGGTGATAACTCTTGAGGGACTACCACCTGATAAAAGAGAGATTCCAGTTGATATTAATTTAGTTAGTTTTGGCGGCAGGGCAGCACTTGATAGATCAAGTGGTATTGATCAAACTAAAAGTCAATACTTTACAACATTGATGAGAAGACTTGAACAGTATGATGTTTTTACAGAGGACCTGTTTCAATTAGATTCAGATTATATGGAAACATTGGATGTTTTGATTATATCATCACAAGTCGAAAATCATTCTGATTCCGATATATCAGCAATACAGAGATTTGCGGAAAGAGGGGGCACATTGATTGTGGCTGGAGGCTATTTCAATACAACCAGCAACAAAGCGGACTTCAATCTTTATGATTGCAATAGAATACTCAATCCATTTGGGCTACATTTCAACTATTATGGAATAGGGGAGGGGATAGATTCTCAACATGGATTATTGTATGGAGAAGATTATAATGATTCCATTATTGAGGATGAATTAACAACAAATGTTTCAAATTTGTATGTAGCATGGGGAACAACTATTCATGTTGATGAAAATAGTACAAGTGCTAAGGCTATTGTTTTGAACGAACAAGATAATGAGCATGCAATTATTGCCAAAAGCAGAGTTGGGAACGGCACTGTAATAGCTTTATCATCATACTCGATTATTGATGACCTTGTGCTTTATAGGTCAATCCAAGAAAATGCGGATAATAATCAATTCTTGCAGAATTTGGTCAATTCAATTATTCCACAAGGACCAGTCGTTTATGATTTCATAATCGACTCATTTGATGAGAACACATATGTGAATTTCACAGTGATTGCATTCAATTCAGTTCAATGCGAGATCATTGTCTATGATATTGAATCGGGGAATACTGTAGTCCAATCAGTTATGAATAGCAGTTATTATCGATTCAGCTATTCATTCTTACCAAAATCAAAGGGGTTCTATAAGGTCACTTTCATTCTGACAGATGCTCTTTCAAGGAAAAGAATTATGAGTTCTGAGTTCTGGGTGTTTCCAGCAATCGCGACTATAGAAGTGAGCTCGATAATTATTATCAGCTCAATAATCTAATTGGTCGCATTTTCATTATGGTTAGTAAAACATAACTATTTCAAAGCTAATAACAAAATTTGACGTGTTAATAGGGGGGCTTAGTGAGATTCTTAGTATTGCGAACAACTAATCGACATTTCAATTTACTGACATACTAGATTTCGAGTGGAATAATAGATAGTTGATTATATCAAATATATTCGATTAGTTGCGATATTAGCACATGATATCTTGTTTTGCCAGAAATTCATGAAGTATAGTGGCTCACCACTAACCTGAATTGTTTTGTGGATCAAAAGGCCTTTCATCTCTTAGTGATTTATGAGAGAGAGAGAAAAAAAAAGAGGCTCAAAAGAGCCTCGTCATCGGCTAGACACAGTCTTCAAACGTGTCCAATTGTCGTTGTATGCAATAGCATCCATGGAATTCTAGAAGAGACCCCAGACAACTGCTGTTGTCATGGTATAGCTGACCCCAACAGCGTACCCGTAGGGCTCTGCAACATAATCAATGTCAACATAAAGGTGGTAGTAATCATATCCAATCTGCCAGAATCCAACCCAATGAGCCCTCTTGTATACAAGGTCAACCTTTGCATGTCGATGATATGCATCAATGCGTTGATATGTTATTGAAACTGAAGTGGGAGAGTACCAATTATAGGCATACGCTTCAATGGACACGCTAGTTATTGCGCCAGTAGAAGAGCTCATAGTGATTTTAGAGTGAATAATCCATTCACCGTTGGTATAAACGGGTCCTGGGTTGTTTGAACTCACATATGAGACAAAAACTGGTAGTCCCCATTGATTCCATAAAGCATCAGCATCAATATGACAGTAGTTATCTTCGACGAAATATGCATTAGTTGTAGGGGTAATTAAAGAAAACATTGTCATTGTAACTAGAGCAACAATTGATGCTGTTGCAAGAACCCTAATAACCTCATTTCTCATTATATTTCCTCCAATCTTGCCATAACGGCAATTGGAATTTCTTGAGAATGCTATATAATTTTTTGTTTTTTTTCTGGCTTTTGAAATAGTGAATTTCAGTTATAGTTCAAACGATCAATTATTTGCAACCAGAAGAATATCAACTAAATGAAACAGCGTTTTATTGCATAACTATATGCCTATTTTTCAGTAAGTTTTTGTACAATCCTGCTAGAATATTTGTCTACTAGTTCAGTCACATGTTCAATCACAGATTTGGTGCCATATTTGTTAGCGAGAAACTCAAGAAGCACAAGGTTGTACAGCATAGATACAACCGAATCGGTCTGCGCATACAACGCTTCAAGCCTTTCTTGAACGATTTGTTCGGCATTGGGAGTACCAATAATTCCTATAGCTTTTCTTTTCAGGTCGCCTATCAATTCGTCAAACATCCTCTTTTGCAGAGTTTCGCGGGTGGGACCAACAAGGAAATTCACAGCGAGCAGATCTGTCAACTCAGAAAGGTCCAGTTCATGAATATTGTCCCAAAATTGCCTTTCGATCTTTTCAACCGGGATTGGTAGTTTCTTGGCCACCTCAACAAGAAAATCATGATATTGCTGCTTTACAATTAGGTGCAAATGCTCTAGAATATCATCAGCAAAACGTTGCATGATCGTACTTATTCCGGGTATGGGGATTTTGGTGTTGGTATCACGACTGTAGAGATAATCAGCATTTTCGCAGTAGAACTGCATGTTCAGCAGGTACTTTACCATGAGTTCCAGCGAATCGTCATATGCCATTTATTTATCACATATACACCTATGAAAATTGCCTTAATAGCATTACTCACATTATTAATTGATGAAAGACAATGTACTCAAAGTGAGTCCCTATGTTAGACAGAAGAATTATGAAGGAGCTGATTCTGGCTCAGAGGGATGAGATAACCGCATATCGAATATACTCAAAGGTTGCAGAGAAGACTAATGATCCGCATAACCAAGAAGTGTTGAAGAGCATTGCAGAGATGGAGATGCAACATTATGAGACTCTAAAAAAGTATACACAGCAAGATGTGGGTTTTTCACGTCTGCAGTACTATTTCTTCCTGCTCATAATCAGAGTATTCGGTCTCACGTTTGGCATTAAGCTTCTAGAGAGAGGGGAGAGAGATGCGCAGTTGGTGTATTCTGAACTCGATGTGAAGTTAGAAGAGATTGATACACTGATGAAAGAGGAGGAGGAACATGAGAAGTATCTCATTGAGATGATAAATGAGGAGAGGTTGAAGTATGTTGGATCAATTGTTCTGGGACTCAATGATGCTCTTGTTGAACTCACAGGAGCCCTTGCAGGATTCACTTTTGCCTTACAGAACGCGGTTCTAATAGCGCTCACGGGACTCATCACAGGAATATCAGCCGCTATGTCAATGGGGGCATCCGAATATCTTTCAAGCAAGTCTAAGGGTGACACAGATGCAAGAAAATCAGCATTGTATACTGGCACAACCTATCTGATCACGGTGTTCCTTCTGATCACTCCATATTTCGCATTTGGCGAACCTATCATGAGTCTACTAATAACATTGACAGTCTCAGTGATAATCATCGCCATTTTTAATTACTACATCTCAGTCGCAAAAGACTTGAGTTTCAAATCAAGGTTCGGCGAGATGGCGGCAATAAGCCTTGGAGTAGCATTGATCTCATTCGTCATGGGATTCTTAATTGATCACTTCCTACTGAGTGGTGCAATGCCATAAGGAAAAAGGAGGGGAGGGAGGGTCCGAAGAGAACCCTCTTCACTTATCGCATTGTGAGTGCCATAACAGCCTTCTGCCCGTGCAAACGGTTCTCAGCCTGATCCCAAACAATTGACTGCGGACCATCAATGACTGAATTCGTCACCTCATATCCGCGGTCACAGGGTAAGCAGTGCATATATAATGCCTTGGGTCCTGCGATCTTCATCTTCTCGTCATCACATATCCAGTGCTTGTTTTTGTCAAACACTTCTTGGGCCTTGTCAAGTTCAGGTTTATTATTGAAGGGAGGAATGAACTCCTTACAGGTCCAAGCTTTTGGATATACAACATGGGCGCCCTCAAAAGCCTCTTCCATGTCATAGACAATATCAAAGCTTGATTCATTCTCTTCGGCAAAGATCTTACATTGCTTGATGACCTCATCATCGAGTTCCATGCCTTTGGGATGTGCAAGCACAGTTTCCATACCCATTTTTGTGGCTGCTATTATAGCACTCTGAGGAACGGCCAGAGGCTTGTGTACAGATGGTGAATATGCCCAGCTCATAACAAATTTGATACCTTTGAATGTGCCAAACTTCTCCTTGATTGTCATGATGTCAGCGAGTGCCTGGCAAGGGTGATACTTGTCATCCTCCATGTTGATAATAGGGATGTCAGCCCAATGTGCGAAGTTCCGAATGATCTCGTTGGCCCTTCCATACTGCCAGCCGACCGGGTCACCATAACATCTGATTGCGATGCCATGCCCCATACGGGACAGCACTCGTGCCACATCAGAAACCCTTTCTGTGGAGTATGCCACCTCATCGCCTTCAAGGGCGGGGGCATAGATCTTGGAAGGGTCGAGGAAGTGAGCATGGCCGCCAAGCTGCGTCATTCCAGCTTCAAACGAGTTTCGTGTTCTCAATGATTGATTGTAGAAGATCATGAAGAGAGTCTTTGCATCGAGGAGTTTATGGGGCTCCCAAACAGCGAACTTCCTCTTCAGATCTAGAGCAACATCAATCAGGGTCTCAATCTCTTCTTTGGTGTATTCTAGAAGAGTTATGTAATCTCGTCCTCTAAATCCGTCAGTCTTAACCATATTATCACGACCGCAAATCAAAGAATCGGTTCAAAGAAAAAGATTGCTAACGAGCATATAATCCGCAGATTTCTTCATTCTTGGTTAATAGCGGGGAAAACTGTTATCAAGTGCGCTGAAAGTAGTAATAAGTATGAAAAAGACACTCATCCTATCGATAGTATTTCTGATTCTAGGGGCAGTCAGCATAGGCTTTGCACTCATGTCCGAAACGCCATGTCCGGAGTTAGAGTTTCCCATCACTAATCCAGATTCTATTGAAGGACTCTAAGCATACCACACACCAGACTGGGGAGAGCCAGGAGTATTTCATAATGGGATAGACTTGGTCATTTCAGAGTGTGTTGGCGTTGTTTCGCCATGTGCAGGACGGGTATCTGAGGTCAGCGAAACCATTAATCCTTATGCAGGAAACACGCTTTTCTCAGTTCTAATTGTTATAGACAGGGTCTGGTCTGTGAAACTTGTCTTCGAGCCCGGCTTTACTGATGATACAAGTAATAACCCTCAATCGGATGCAATTCTGATCAATAGTGGTGAAGTGGTCGAAGTTGGCGATGAAATAGGGACTTTGATGTACAGCGAGAACTATGCACATCTTCACTATATGCTGATGTACCGAGGCATTGATGTTTCAGCCTATGATTATTCATCACCATCTGCAAAGGCAACCTTTGAGAACATTGCTGAACGCAGCAATAATACAATCCAGTATGGTTATGACATGCCAAACAGGTAAGATACAATGCAGTTCAAAATTGCAATTAGTGTTGGGGGTGCATTAATCACAATTGCACTCGCTATTTTTTGGCGTTCAAGATGAATGGATCTATTTGAAAACAGTAAACCTCAGTTCAGAATATTGGTCAGACGCCTTATTACTTCATGATAGAGATAATATTGCATGTTGAAAATGCAGATTCTTTGATTCGGAACAAATAAGTTCAGGTTCTGCATACTGTATATAGTTTCTAGGTTGGTGATATTGATGAGAAGAAAGGTCCTCAATCTTGTGCTATCATTAGTAGGTCCAGTTGTCATGATAATCATTCTTACAATGCCAATTGGTCCTCTGACTGGAGGACTCGGAATTATCGCGCCCAGCGGCGGAATCTTTGATGTCGGACTGGGGGTTAATGACCCAAAGGAACAGACTATCTACTTGACAGGGTTGGATGCAAGGGTTGAAGTAGCAGTTGATCAATGGGGAATTCCACATATCTATGCGGAGTCTTCAAAGGACGCTTTCATGGCGTTGGGGTACCTTCATGCCAAGGAGCGACTGTTTCAGATGGTATTACAGAATCATCTCGCAGGCGGGCGAATCAGTGAAATAGTCGGAGGCTACGCCAACTCATCTGACAAGTATTACAGGACCATAGGATTGAATCGTGCTGCTCTGAAAAGTATGGAGTGGTTTATTGAAAATGCGGATTCCAACCCCGACGTTGCATATGCATTGGAATTGATAGACGCGGAGGTTGAGGGAGTCAATGCATTTATCAACTCAATGACCAGTGCCACCACTCCCATTGAATTCAAAATTCTAGGAATAACTCCCGAGCCTTGGACTCGATATGATGTGTTTCTTTGGACCAGTATGATGTCATGGTCACTATCCGGTTCTATGTTTGACTTTCAAAGGCTCTGGCTTAAGCAGACAATCAATAATGACACACTTTACAATGACATGTTTCCCGATGAGCTCCCATATGTCGTGCCTATCATCCCTGAACAGTATAATCTTAGTATTGTAGAGTATCCAAATGCACCAGGTGGTAAGCCTGCATCTCCGGTACCAATCACATTTGGCTCTGAATATGCAGAGGAGGCCCAGATTCCAAAGAAAAAGTTGAATGCCCTAATGAAGACGATTAATGATGTAATCTCGCCATTTGGAATTATGGACCAGATTGGAAGCAATAACTGGGTGGTTCATGGCTCAAGGACAAGTACGGGCATGCCAATTCTGGCAAACGACCCGCATTTAGTGCTTCAGGCACCTTCCCTCTGGTATGAAGCCCACATTGTTGTACCGGGCGAGTTGAATGTAATGGGAGTGACGTTTCCAGGCCTGCCAGGAATCGTTCTTGGACATAACGATCACATAGCGTGGGGCTTCACAAATGTGGGTGCTGATGTTCTTGACATTTTTGTTGAGCAACTCAATCCTAGTAATCCCGACGAGTATATGTACAATGGCGAATATCGAGAATTTCAGACTATGAATGAAACTATTCACACAAAAGAGGGAGTAGATATTCCATTTCAGGTCAAGGCCTCAGTTCATGGTCCGCTCATTGATTCAATTATCCCATACGCAGGGCTGGATGAGGAACTCTATCCAAACCTTGCTATGAACTGGACGGGAGGTGGAGTGACCACACAAATTCTGGGACTCACCAAGCTCAATCAGGCGACTAATCTCAAGCAATATCATGATGCACTTTATTGGTGGGACTCTCCAGCTCAGAACATCATCTATGCAGATGATCAAGGCAACATTGCAATCACAGTGGCAGGAAGGCTACCAATACGCGCAGGCTATACAGGCGAATTACCAGTTGTTGCCACGTCAGATAATATTGGCATGGTGAGTAATATCCCATTCGCATACAATCCCAGATCAATCAATCCATCTCAGGGATATCTACAATCTGCCAACCAGAGATCAATAGACCCCGCAAATTATGGCTTTCCAATACTCGGGCCCTTTGCGGACTGCTACCGAGGGAGAAGGATCAATCATTTGTTGAGTGTGGATAATGAGGTCACTGTTGATGACATGAAGCGATTTCAGGCAGACTCATTGGAAGTGAGAGCTCAAGAGATCCTGCCTTTCGTGATAGATGCATGGAATAGCAGCGATGAAACGAACTCAACCATCGATGCTATAATGAGCATGATGAGCGAGTGGGATTATGTGATGGATATCAACTCTTCAGCGCCGACATTCTGGCTGTTCTTGAAGAATGCGATTCAGTATGAGGTCTTTGATGAATTGCGGACTATCAGCTCTACTCTGCCATTATCTAGGATGCCAGTTCTGGAACGGATTCTGAAGACAAATGACAAGTACTATCTGGATGACCATACCACACCTCAGACAGAAGACCGTAATGCCATTCTGGTTAGAGCTATATACCGAGCATTCGATGATATCACTTCTGACCCGAGGTTTGGAAGTGAGGTTTCAGACTGGAGATATGGAGACCATCATATCATTCTGATACGACACATTGCAGGACTGACATACATTGGTGGTGGCCCACATAGAGGACAGAACACTCTGAATAATGCAGGTGGCTGGGTTGTCGGCCATGGACCTTCGTGGAGAATGGTCGCAGACCTTAGCAACATACGCCAATCGTACGGTGTATATCCTGGCGGGCAGAGCGGAAACATGTTCAGCCCTCATTGGGATGACCTGTTTAACCTTTGGTATGACTTTGATGAGGACAGCCAACAGTATAACTATCATTTGATGTATTTCTATGCAACATACACCCAATTTATTGCGGCAGACATAGATTCAACCATGATTGAGAGAACCATTCTATTCATTCCAGGAGGGTGAGAAATGAGAAAGATTGATGACTCCATAAAGCAACAGAACCAAGCCATCTCATTAATGATTGTAATAATAATCGGCATTGCCCTTCAATTTCTGGCGGGTTGGCCAATGATGATAATAGTGGGCATAATTGGAGCTCTTCTGGTTCGCAGACATCGTACAGCATTTGCAGTCGGATTTGTGGGCATAACTTTATCGTGGCTCATAATCTTTGCTTACCTGATATCTGTGGGTCATGCCCTTGAGATTGCCAATTTTTTTGTTGGACTACTTGGACTGAATAACATGGGTGGTGTACTCATAGCAATCAGTTGTATAATCGGAGGATTACTGGCTGGAATGGGAGGTTTGCTAGGAAGGTCAATAGTTGAGTTCATCGACGAGATCATCGCAGGAAAAGCTATTGAAGGCGAATAAGACCTAATTTGCAACTTCCCTTCTTCATAGCTATCCTTGTAAAGTATACTCTGTATTTTCGTTTCGGAGTAGTTAGCCAACAAGGAAACCGTTATCAATAGTTAAGTGCCAGACCAAATTGTAGATATTGACTCTAATTTGAAAAAGAAGTGGGAATGATAAAAATGTACAGAGAGATTGCGAAAGGAGTATATTATGTTGGAGTTGATGATAATCACACACAACTGTTCGAGAACCTGTGGGAGATCCCATTTGGCGTTTCGTACAATGCGTATCTGATAGTTGATGACAAAGTAGCATTAATTGAAACTGTGAAAGAACCTTGGACAGATGAACTTCTGGAAAATATAAGAGATATCATTGAACCTGAAAAGATCGATTACATCATTCTTAATCACATGGAGCCAGACCACACAAGCGCTCTTCCACTAGTGGCAGAGATAGCAAAGAATGCCACATTAATTTATACCAAGAAGGCCGCTGCAATGCAGAAGTCATTCTATGATGTGCCACTCAAGGAAAAACTTGTGGAGGATCTTGAGGAGATCTCATTGGGAAGTAAGACCCTCAAGTTTGTACATGCACCATTTCTCCATTGGCCTGAAACCATGATGACATATCTTGTTGAGGATGAGATTCTGTTCTCATGTGATGCATTTGGTGCATATGGAGCATTAAACGGAAATGTTTTCGACGATGAGATTGATTTGGACAGAGTTGAGAGAGAGAGTAAAAGATACGTGTCTACAATAATCACAAGCTATCTTAAGTTTGTGCAGCGGGGAATTGCAAAGGTCAAAGACCTAGGAATCGGAATCAAGATTATCGCCCCCAGCCATGGTCCAATCTATCGAAAGGACCCAATGTGGATTGTTCAGAAATATGATGATTGGTCCAATCCTGAGCTAGAGAAGAGGGTGGTGATCCTCTATGGCAGCATGTATGGTTTTACACAGAGGGTTGCCATGAAGATCAAAAAGAAACTATTAGATTTAGGTCTCGATGTGATGTCATTCAATCTTTCATATGCCGAACTCAGTAATGTTATCACACACACGGTTAGAGCGGGAGTATTAGTAATTGGCACGCCAACTTATGATGCATACCCATTCCCGAAAGTCTGGACATTCATTAATGAGATTGTAGGCAAGCGATTTCCAAAAAGACCCATAGCACTCTTTGGAACATATGGTTGGGCGGGTGGAGGAGTCAAGAAAGTTAGGAAAATCCTTGAAGACAGCAAATATGAGATTATAGAGCCGGTCATCAGAGTTCATGGCCGTGAGACCGCTGCCGAGGAGTCAGAAATTGATGGACTTGCCAAGAGAATCCATGATCTATTGCGATAGACAACGATAAAAGCAAGAAATAATTGCAATTAAGGGACAAGTAAGAAAAGGTGAGAGGAAATGGAACTGAAAGGTACACGCACTGAGAAGAATCTACTTGCATCTTTCGCAGGCGAATCACAAGCAAGGAATAGATACACCTTCTATGCCAGCATTGCTAAGAAAGAAGGATATGTGCAAATTTCAAGGGTATTTGAAGAAACCGCAGGGCATGAGAAAGAGCATGCTGAGAGGTTCTTCAAACATCTTAAGGAAGGAAATGCAGCTCCCGAATTGGAGATTACCGCAGCATATCCTGCCAACGCTCTAGGAACAACTCTTGAAAACCTCAGGTCTGCTGCTGCTGGAGAGAAACATGAATTCACTGAACTTTATCCAGAATTTGCAAAAATTGCTGAAGAAGAAGGATTTACTTCAGTCGCTCATACATGGCGAATGGTGATGAGATCAGAAGAATGGCATCATGAGAGATTTACTTCATTGGTTGAACTCGTTGAGAGCGGTAGATTGTTCAAACGTGAAGAGAAGGTCGCATGGGTCTGTCAGAATTGCGGTTATATCCACATTGGAGAAGAACCACCTGCAAAGTGTCCTGCCTGTCAACATGACAAGGGCTACTTCAAACTCCATGTGAAAGACTTCTAAGAATACTATTTCCTGGGCCAAGTGCCCAGGACTTTTTTATTGTTATGATAAATGAGCGGAGCAAATCGCCAAGTTGGAGGGGAGCTATAGTTTTGAGATTTCGGGGGCTATTGGGAAAAAGTGCATTGACGATTTTTCTCCACTCATTCGCAGTTTGATTATAATCTAAAATATGGATGTTTGTAACATACGCTTAGGTCTTCAAACCAAATGAATTAGAGGCTATCGTTTTTTCATTATTATTTGAGCTCTCAGTTGTGAGTGAAATACTTTCTAGCCAAGATAAGTGAAGGAATTGCCAGCACAAACATGATGTTATTGAGAAGGACATTAGCGAGGATATTGGAGTAGATGGAGAAAATAGTATCAATAATGAACCAGATTAGCAAGGGTAGGCTATCACTCACCAATAATCTTGATCAACACACGCTTTGGTCTGCGTCCGTCGAACTCGGCATAGAAGATAGCCTCCCAAGGACCTAAATCGAGTCTGCCATTGGTTATCGCCACAATGACCTCACGTCCCATGATTTGACGCTTCAAGTGGGCATCGCCATTGTCCTCACCTGTGCGATTGTGGTCATAGCGACTGATCGGTTCATGGGGAGCGAGTTCCTCAAGCCATCGCTTGTAGTCATTGTGAAGTCCGCTTTCATTGTCGTTAATGAATACGCTCGCTGTTATATGCATTGCATTCACTAGACACAGGCCTTCACGAACACCGCTTTCTTCAACCGCCTTCCGTACCTGTGGAGTGATATGAACAAAGTCCATTCGTGCAGGAACATTAAATGTTAGATATTTTGTAAGACTTTTCATATCTAATCAATGCCTTGAGGACAATAAAACCTAGATGATTGCTCCAATATTGGTAAGGGAGTAATTCACTGAAACAATGATTCATATGTTGCTTATCAATATGCCTTGATTCATCTACACTACACAATGTTAAAATAGTTTTATTTGGGCGGAGGAATAGAAATCGGACATCACGTCTTCTTCTTGATGACCTCCTGTGATTACTGGTGGTGGACGAACTGGAAGCAGCAAGACAAGCATTAAAGCGAAAGATAAAGGAATTGAAGGCCTACAAAGGCAGGCATAGTTCATTCACTACATTATATGTTCCTCCATCAAAGAGTCTCACTGACGTAATCGGTTTTGTCAGGACTGAACTCTCGGGTGCTGATAACATTAAAAGCAAGGCCAACAGGAAGAACGTGCAGGATAACCTCACTGCCATTCTCAGTGAATTAACAAAGATGAACGAAATCCCTGAGACCGGCATTGTATTCTTCTTCGGAATTCTTGAGGAAGGGGGTACAAATAAGGAGATCAGAGAGATGATTGTTCCCCCCGCTCCAATATCTCAATTTATCTATGTATGTGGGCGGGAGTTCGTGCTTGATGAATTGGAGAGTATGACCCAACCAAAGAGCCTAGTTGTAATTGTACTCATCGAGGGAGGGAAACTCACAATTGGCTATCTGAAGGGCAAGCATATTGAACTGGTGAAAAACGAGGACTTCTATATCATTGGAAAGACAAGAGCAGGCGGACAGAGTGCTAAGCGTTATCTAAGGATTAGGGAGGAAAAGATGCAAGAGTTCTTCAAGCATGCAGCGAGAGTTCTTGAAGAGTTGCTACTTGACAAGCTTGATCAGGTGGATGCCATTGTTCTTGGCGGAAACACCATCAGGGCACAGGAGTTCTTGGAGAAGAGTGGTCTTGATTACAGAATTCGTGAGAAGGTCGCAGAAACAATCATTCCGGTCAGTGTGGTTGATGAAACTGGCCTTTATCAAGCAATGAAAGAAGCATCTCGAGTACTCAAGGAAACCGAGATCTATGCCGAAAGACAGGCTTGGGACAAGTTCATGGAAGAGCTGATGAAGGGCAGCTCGATAGTCGCTTATGGTGAGAAAGAGGTTCGTAAGGCCCTTCAACAGGGTCGTGTGGAAACCCTTATGATTATTGAGGACAAACACGATCTTCTCGAAGAGTTTATCGATCTCACAATGGCAACAAATGCGAACTTGATGGTATTCTCAACACACACGGAATCCGGTGCTCAACTCAAGTCATTTGGTGGGGTTGCTGCAAGACTCCGCTGGTAGTCTAGTTTCTAGGAGGTTTCGGAATATCCTCCAAGCCCCTGATGTCATTATTCCATTTTTGCAGCGTGTAATGAATTTCATCAAGATACTTCATTAGACTGTCAGCAAATTGACTCAATTGAGTTGGACTCATCTTCTTGTGCTTGATGATATTTTTCACCCGAGAAGGAATACCGCCCGACCATTTCTTGAGTGAGATTGAAACGACCTTGTCTTTGAGAACTGCACGAGCCTTCGAAGACTTGTTGAATGCACGCACAAGGTCTTCAACGCTTTGCTGAATCTTGATTGTCAATGCGACTAGCGGTTTGACTATCCCTTTTTTTTGTTCTGACGAGAATGAATAGTAGATCTCTTTTAAGGCTGACTTGGATTGTAGGACAATCTCGTAGAACTCGTTCAGTTCTTTCATGGGCATATTGGAGGCAAAGATGAAAATGACTCTTATGGTTGCAATCACACTGCAGAATACTTGCATCCATTTCCACGACTATATGGGCATGCAATGCACCTGCTCTTGGATGGTCCCGCTTTGGGGCTTCTGAGTTCAGACCAGACCTGATCAAGGCGTTCCAATGCTTTAATGATTTTGACCCGTTTGAAGGAGTTCACAAAGATCCTTCCCCTGCCGCATAGGCTGCATCCATGCCTTCTAGATTTCAGACATTTTCTTGCCACTCCCTGAAGACAATAAAGCACAACAAGTCGAGTGTTATTTGTGATCACACCCAAGTCTGCAAGAGCAAGAGCATAAAGCCCTGTCTGAAACATGTCATGGCTATAGGCCTTTTGTGGGATGAATCTCACTGGAAATTTATATTCAATTATCATGTCAAGAACGGGGCCATTTGCACTCCAATGAAAGACTGCAGAGTCAAAACGGCCCACTAGCTTGTGCTCCAGTGATCGTACTGATTGCTCGTAGAACCTATGGCGAGTACCGAGTTCTCTTTTTGATGGAAGAAGATTCAAAAATTTATATAAAGAAATATTTGCAACTTTAGATGTTATGAAAAGTTGCTTTGAATTAGTAGTTTGCCTAAGCCATAGTAGGTATGGCAAAGCAAATACCATTGTAAAAAGCAGGGCTATCATTGCCAATTCAGAGTAGTTCATTTGTATCACCACAGAATTAAGAGAAATGTTAAGACCAGAACAGCAAGGAATAGAATTATTCTAAAAGTCCAATTGACTGTCTTTTGTTCCAAGCCATCATCTATGATTTGATTGTGTAGTTGAGTTCCCATTCTACTCAATTCAGAAGGCTGTGATCCAAGTTTAAGTTTCAACAACAAGCGATACTCGCAATAATATTGAATTCTTAAATCACTGATATAGCGAAACTTTTCAGGACGGAACGATTTGGCAGTCATCTAAAGCACATGATTATGTTTGGTCACATATTCAAAAGCAACACTATTTTCATCAACAAGTATTAGAAAGGGGACTGATGCTATTGTAAAGAGAAAGGGCACAATAAGAGCTGTTCTGAGCGTCATATATGGCAGGACTGCCACAAGACCTGTGAGAAAAGGGCCAATAGCACCGCCAAAGAAGAAGAACATGGCTGCAATGCCAAACAAGCGCCCTTCAAAGCCGCGAGGAAGAATCTTGGCGTATATTGCTCGTGTTAGAGTGATTGAGCCACCTAAAGCAAAGCCTGCTACGGTTGAGATGACCACAATTGGGATGAAAGCACCGTAAAGCATGATGAGCAAATAGCCTGCAGACCAAAACACAAGATTGAAGATCATAACATTTACTAGACCAAAGCAGTCTCCAGCCTTGCCCTGAACAAAGCCACCAAGGATTGCCGCAGGGAGTGCCATTGCAAGAAATAGTGATGCATTTGATTCAGGCACATTTAGAACATCAATGGCAATAAGGGAGGCAAATGTCATAATGGTTGATAGTGCATCAGTCCATAGAATTGATGCAATTAGACAGGCCTTTAGAGACCTACTCCTGCGTATAACATCAAGAGAGTCTGAAAGGCCGTCAGCGATTGATTTGCCGCTTCCCATCGTTTCACTGGACTCTTCAAGCAGGATGCCAGGGGCAATTCCGAAGGTAAGCAGAAAGCAGGCAATGAATAGTAGAGAATAATTCATCCCAAACATATACTCAATTACCACAGCAAGTCCAGCACCTATTCCTCCCCCCAGATATCCCATTAGAGTCCCAAAGCCAGAGGCTGAGCCAAGTCGGGTTTTTCTTGTTTCGCTCGCCAAATAAGAGTTCACCGCAGTCCATCCTGTCTGAACACCAATAGACATTGTGCCAAATAATAGAACAAGCGCATTCAGTAGGGGAAGCATGACCATTCCGACAATAGAAACAGTGGCCAGCACGACTGATAGAATTATTACTAAATGGCGTGTTCTTGATCTATCCGTTGATGAGTCAATAATCTGTCCAACAAATGGGTTCCAGAAGGTCGCCACAATACCAGTTATCAGCGGCAGAAGACCAACAACCTCATAATTCCCACCAGCAGAGATTATCATTAAAGGCAAATACATCGCATTTATTGCAAAAGCTACTGGCGTAGTGGCAAAGTCGTATAGAGACCAGATGACAAGGTTCCTTCTGTTCAAGTAATTCCCTCGTCTGTATGATTAATAACGAAGTAGGTTTATTTATATCTGATAGATGAATGATGTATCCCGTTAGTCCACAGCATTTGGAGATGCAATTAAAATGACCGATGATGAGGGTAGTTATGAAGGTGCCACAATGGGACGAGTCCTTGTTTTTGATGAGTCTGAGAAAGTAACATTTCCAAGGGCATTCAAAGAGGGCCTTGGAAGTGATCTTGGATTAATGGTATTGGTGTATAAAGACCGACAGGTCAAGATATTCCCCGTCAGCGATGATGATATAGTATATCTCAGTATCGAAATTGCCAAGTTGACTAATGATTTCTTGTCAAACCTGTCAAGAGTCTTCAAAGAGTGTGGACTTGTGGACCTCTTGTTTGCAACGGGAGTCTGCCTCAGGGGCACACGATGCTATTATGAGTGCTACTTCAATCCTGGACAATTGACAGTCGAATTGGATGAGCTTGTGAATTCATTAAGGAGCCTTGAAGGGATTAAACAGGTTCTGGCTGAGAATGTCCAGAAATAGAATTATGCGATAGATTCCGTTCATTATTCATGGGAGAGCAAGGAACCATTGCAGAGTATATTCGATATAGTAATAGCATTGATTCAGGAAGGGTATCTTGGCGTATTTATTGCGTGTTTCATAATCAACATGATACCATTCCTTAGTCCCAGCAATATGGTTCTTGCAGGAGTTGCTGCATTAGCCTTGCCTTTTCTTAACCCTATAATCATAGGAATAATAGTAGCAGTTTCAGCAACCTTAGCTAAAGGGATCCATTACTATGCTATTCGTGCCTCTAGGATAGTATTGTCTGAGGAGCGGATAGCAGCACTTGACAAGGAGAAAAGGCGAGTTGACAAATGGGGCGCAATAGCACTATTCGTTGCTGCCGCAAGTCCTGTGCCTGATGATCCATTAATAGTCTATATCGGGCTGACGAAGTATAATGTACCAAAGTTCATTGGGAGTTATTTTATCGGCAAAGTGATTGTCACGCTGGCAGGTGCCTTGATTGGCCATGCTGCTGCTTTGCAGTTTGAGTCTGCACCTATTGTCCTATTATCTGTTGCATTGACTGCCTTGATTACTGGGATTTTGTTCAAACGCAAGACAGAAGGAAAGGAGTCAGATCTACTTCAGGAAATTCTTGAAGAGTCGGTCTCATCAGATAACGGTCAGGTCAAGGAGCCCCCCACTGATGAAGACGATCAGGCTGAATGACCATGGAACTTGACTCATGAGCAAATCTTAAGTGAGAATAACAATCGGTTGAAACAATAAAGGTGATTGATCTGCCAGGGACAAGTACAGTAGAAGTGCATTGTGAAAAGTGCAAGCATGTCTATGAAGCTGAAATTATTGATCATGTTGATCTGTCCGAGGACCGCGAGTTAATCAAGAACCTTAAGTCAGGCAAGGCTAATCGGGTTCAGTGTCCCAAATGCAAGAAAGTAATGTATCTAGACAGGAGCATTGTGATTAATTTTGAGCCTCAGAACCTGATTGTTGTCTATGATCCCAAGGCGACCACAAAAGCAAAACGTGAAGAGTTAATGCAGAGCTTTGAGAGCGTGAAGAACTTCAGTGAAACCCTTCATGAAACCGCTGAAGAAGTGGAGTTTCTGATATTAAATGAGCTTGAGAAGCTCAAGGAGCTCCTCAATAATTACGTGAAGACTTACATGTAGAAGACTAACGTTCCCTCTTGTTAAGCAAGAACTCTTCTACCATTCTCTCAGCACGATACATTGTTGTGGGAACAGGAGGCTTCTTGAAGCCATATGCTGAGATTGACTCAAGGGCACCAATTATTCCCCTCTTAATTGCAAGTTTTGTGCCCCTTATGGCATCCATGAGAATCGGTCCTGCATTTGGACCATCAGTCACTTCCATTCGAATATCAATGGTCACTGGAGCACCGCCAAACTGTCGACCATGAATATAGAAGAAAGACTCACGCCCATTGTCCAAGAATGGAACATAGTCAGAGGATCCTGCAACGAGGGGTGCTTCATATGGAAGATCCTGACTGATAGCAGAAGTCTTTACACCACGCTTTCTCATCCTACCTCTATAATGTGAATCAAGTGACTCAGCACCGCCGCCGACATCGAGTTGATAGCTCTTATCGACTTTCACGCCGCGTGCCACAAGCAATTGCAGAATACTTCGATGAAGAACTGTTGAGCCCAATTGGTCCTGAATGTCATCGCCGACGAGCACAAGGCTTCGTTCTTCAAACTTCTTCTGCCATTCTGGGTCCGAAGCGATTGTGATAGGAGTTCCGTTGATGAAGGACACGCCAGCTTCTAGACAAGCATTTGCAAAGAATTCGGTGGCCTTTTGAGATGAGCCCGGAATCAAACAGACTCCAATCTCTGCTCCCGAGTCTTTTAGGGCTCTGGTAACATCAACTTCCTTATCTTCAGATATTGAAACTAATGCTCGCAGATTGTCATCAACACCATCAAGTATGGGGGCTTTAAGCACTTTCACATTGAGTGTGGGGACCTTTGCAAAACGCATAACATTATTGGGTTCTGCAAAAATGGCTTCTGAGAGGTCCAGCCCAACCTTGCTTGTGGTCACATCAAAGGCTGCGACAAACTCAATATCACTGACATGGTAGCCAGCAAAATCAGGATGGCTCAGTCCGATGATCTCTTTACTGGCTTGTGCATCTCGATAATGCTCTATGCCCTGGACCAGTGCACTTGCACAGTTTCCAACGCCAAAGAGCGCAACTCTGATCTTTTCCACAGGATCACCCCAATTGGTATCAAGACCATCTGCTCATCAGGCTTTATATACTATTCTATACCTGTAGAATAGTTGGGAAAATAAGGAAAGTTTATGTTGGTTCAGGTCATATAATAGTCGGATGCAGAGGTGGTAATAAGGCTCCTTACGCAGTCCAAAAGTCCGGGATTCCGCGTGTCCTTTGTGCCATGGTGTGAAATATCCGTCTGCAGGGAAATTTCGCTCTCACCATAGCGGTTCAGAGAGAGACCATGGTTGCAAGCGGATTGGAGCACCACTCATGTTCATCAAAATTGAGGGTGGAACCTCGAAGCCCATAGGGCAAGTTTTTATTCCCCTCTGCATCCACCTAATTTTTCATGTTATTGTATTAGTTATGGTTTTATAGTTACTATACATAATGAAATATGCAAGCTCAAGAAGAAGATCATTTCTTCACCAGTCACTCAACAAATGGGCAGACCGATGATGATAATCTCCTTTTGAGAGCTTGTAGCTATCGAAGTGAGCAAAATGAGTTATCCATCTACAGAACCGATTGAAGCTACTGTGGAGCAACTTAGGCCAAGAATGAAGAATCTCACCGTAACCTTCAAACTAGTGGAAATTGGAGAGCCACGTGATGTGAAGTCTCGGGCAGATGGTGAGGAGCATCGGATTGCAGATGCAGTCGTTGGCGATTCCACGGGCGTGGTTGTAATGCCTCTTTGGGACCAATCAATTGATGAGATGCAGGTTGGCCAAACCTATGTCCTGAAGAATGGATATACAACGCTGTTTAAGGGCTATTTACGACTGAATATTGGACGCTATGGCGAAGTTTCGGGTTCAGAAACTCCGATAGAAGAGGTCAACATGGAAAACAACATGTCGGATGAGTATCACGAGTACAGAAGGCCAAGGCGATTCTCTTCTGATAGAAGGGGAAGATACGGAAGAAACGATCGACGAGATCGGTCAAGAAGATATTGAGCTGAGTCAGAGGCACCTTGATAATAGTTCGACTATGTCAAGAACCTCTATCTCACTCTCCTCTTTTTTGCTGCCTGATACAAAATTGAGCTCGCAGAACGGACATGCGGATGTAAGTGCCGAAACATCCAGCGTTTCTGCATGACGAACACGTTCTGCAGCGATTTTCTTCGCGAGTTCTGAATCATATGATCTTAGACCGCCTCCTGCCCCACAGCACAATGCCTGTGCTCTGTTTGGGTGCATCTCCACGAGCTCGAGATTGGGAATACTCTCAAGTATAGAACGCGGGGCATCATAGACATTCAATTCGCGACCCATATGACAGGGATCATGATATGTGACTTTAGTTGAATTTTCAAGAGGCTTGAGATTCAGATCTCCCGATTCAATTAGTTTCTGTGCGAATTCAACAATATGGACTATCTCAGGCATCTCAATTCCAAACTTTTCAGCATAGTCCTTTCTAAGGGTCTTAAGGCATCCAGCACAAGATACGACTACTCTCTTTGCGCCTGTGGACTTGATGCTCTCAGCGACAGTTAGTGCATTCTCCTCTGCCTCATCCGCCCTTCCTGTTCTAAGCAGGACCGAGCCACAACAGGGCTCATTCTCCATGACCGCAAACTCAACATTTGCAGCTTGAAGTATCTTAGCAGTGGCAATAGGGATCTGATGGAGTTTTGTTGCGGCAGTACATCCCACGAAATATACTACATCACTTTGGTTTGGAACCTCAAAGTCAAGCTCATTCAGCCAGTTCTGCTTGATTTCTTGACCCTCTTCATATGGAGTGTTAGTATCAATGACCCTCTTAGCGAGCGTATCACGCACGGGGTTTGGAGCATCATTGAGAACATAGCGAACTGTTTCCATAGCCTCTTTGGGATCAAATGATGCTGCACATATCTCAGTGCAGTTTCCACACAAAGTGCATTGAAAGAGGGCCTTGACATTCTCAGCAGTCTTTTCTAGTTCGCCGCTGAGTAGAGCGAGAGCAATGATGATTTTTCCACGCATGAAGTCAGGTTCAAAGCCAGTGGAGTTTCGCCAGATGGGGCACACACCATCAAAGCCCATGTCGTCATATACAGCATTTCTGCAAATGCCGCATCTTCTGCATTGCATTAGTTCCTCGATTAGTTCCTCCATATCGATAGTTGGCATTATTAGATTCCTCCTAAAACGCCGGGATTCATTATCCCATTGGGGTCAAGAACTTCTTTGATCATTCTCAATAGGTCCATGTAGTCAGGAATCTCCTGAAGGATGTCTTTCCAATAGGGCGCAAGTTTGAAGGGCACTGCTCCTGTCTTAAACAATCGGCGGGCCAAATCCTGATGACCGTCCCGTATCTTCTGCTGCTCTTCGGGGTCCTCTGGATCAGCATAGAGGTGGGGATACATGTTCATGGAAGCATGGCCCGACAGAAACCCTGCTGTGTGTCCAAGAAAGCCATACTCATCCATGACTTCCCAGATCTTTTCGACGGACTTGCGATTTCCAGATGGTGGTTGATGATGGTATAGTGTCCGCCAGTGCCAGCCATGCACATAACATGCTCTGACAAATGTCCACATCTTGAGTTCCCATTCGCCTTTTGGGAGCTCAGTAATGCCAATCACATAGCCACCCAGATCCTCGCAGATCTTCTTGGCCATCTCAATATCGCTATTCAGTTCATCTTCCCTCAGTCGTCCGATGGTCATGGACACTGTCCTCAATGGCCATTCATACTCGGGTATTCCATATTCATCGCCTAACATGGACATGAATAAATCAAGCACACGATCTTCATAAAGAGAAGCGAAGACGGTGTGTATCTCATGCTCTTGAATCTCAAGCAGAAAGCGCTCAGCGGCATCTATTGAATGGAAGCCATAGGTTTCATGATGGAAATGCTTCATTCGTTTGAAAGTCTTCATCGAAACACTTGTGATTACACCAAAGGCTCCGAGTGATCCGATGAACAGACCAGTTAGGTCTGGACCAAAGGCATACCTGAGAAATGGACCTGGAGCATGAGGATTGGCCTCGGAGCCAGTCTGGATGATCTCACCATTTGGCAGCACGACCTCCATGCCAAGCACCAATTCAGCAATTGAACCATACACACTCGAGCCCGGACCTGCACCATTCACTGCTACATTACCTACTACTGTAGCAACCAACGCAGACTCGGGGCACATAGGGAGCCATAGGTCATGCTCAAGCAGAAATTTGTCCAATTGCCCAAAGGTTATTCCGGCGCCAACTTTCACAGACCGAAGGTCTTCGAACAACTTGATGTCAGTGAACCTCATCATCTCAATGATCATGCCACCAGAGTGAGGGATCACCTCTTCCTGAAGACTTGAACCCCCTGAACGTGTTGTCACAGGAATCCTGTACTTGTTAGCGAGCTTTAGAAGCTTGGAAACTTCTTCAGCTGTTCTGGGCCTGACAACAACATCAGGTTTCGCAGTATCGCAAATCATTGACGCAGAGGATGAATAAGTCAGCAATACATCTTCTCTGGTTGAAACATACTCGGGACCAACGATATCTTCAATCTGCTTTATTATTGATGCATCCATGTCTATTCCTCCGGGATTGGCAACACCTCTGGGTGCATTATTCCGTTCGGGTCCAGACGATCCTTGATTATACGAATTAATTCCAGATATGGTTTCATCTCTGCCAGTCCATCAGTCCAGTATTGTGATAACTTAAAGGGCACAGCACCACTCTTCAATAAAAGCCGTGATAATTCCTTGTGAGCAGCACGGACTTTCTGCTCCTCTTCGGGATCATCAGGAAAGAAGTAGAGATGTGGATAGAAGTTGTAAGATGAATGACCAGACAGGAACCCTGCAGTATGTCCAAGTAGTCCATGCTTGTCCATGATCTCCCAGATTGCGTCAACAGACTTGTGCCAATTTGCAGGTGTCTGATGATGATATAATATTCTCCAGTGCCAGCCATGCACATATGATGACCGCACGAAGACCCTCATTCTGTCCTCCCATTCACCCCTTGGTAACTCGGAGATGCCAATGACATGACCATCAATCTCTTCGCATATTTTCTTAACCATCCTAATATCACTCTGCAAGAGGTCATCTCGCATTCTGCCAAGAGTCATTGAAACTGTTAGGGGAGGCCATTGATGTTTTGGAATTCCATATTCCTCGCCAAGCATGTCCATAAAGAACTGGAGTATCCTCCCCTCATAGATTGAAGCAAATAGAGGATGAACCTCGTTCTGCTTAAGCTCGATCAGAAACCGCTCAACTGATGGCATATCAGGGAACCCATAGGTGTCATAATAGAAGTGATGCATGCGTCTGAATGTCTTTATCGAAACCTTAGTAATAATGCCGAGCGATCCAAGTGAACCAATGAATAGACCTGTCAGGTCTGGACCAAAAGCATATCTGAGAAATGGGCCCGGTGCATGTGGATTAGCCTCTGACCCAGTATTTATCACACGACCGTCAGGCAATACAACTTCTAGTCCCAGAACAAGTTCGCCAACGCAACCATATCGGCTTGAACCAGGTCCAGCCCCATTGACTGCAACATTACCTGCGACTGTACAGACTAGAGCGGATTCAGGAGATACTGGAACCCAAAGATCGTGGACCTTGAGGAATTTATCAAGTGCACCAAAAGTGACTCCAGCTCCAACAGTCACTGAGCGAAGGTCCTTGTATAACTTGATCTCTTCCAGCCTTAAAAGGTCAATAACTAAACTTTCAGGTGAGGGAATGACTTCGCCTTGAAGACTGGAGCCACCACTACGAGGGATTACAGGGATCTTGAACTTGTTTGCGACTTTTACAATTTCAGACACTTCTTGAGTTGAAGCAGGGCGCACCACAGCAGCGGGCATCTGAGAGTCGTAGCCTGTAGATGCAGAAGAGGAATATGATAAAAGCACATCTTTTCTCGTAGAGATGTACTCATCGCCAACAATTTCTCGGAGTTGATCTAATGCTTGAGGGTCCATCGCGGCCACTCCAAGATAAATCAGAATATTTTTCTTATCCTCATCAGATCAGAAGTTGAACCCTTGATCTTCAGTTTGCGTTTTAATAGAGCGACTTCAGCCCGCATCTCCTCCATAAAGAGCTTGCGGATTGTGTCTTCATCACTGATAATCTTCATGTCAGGATTTTCAACCGAACCAGGTTCAACCATTATATTTCCATCTTTTACAATGAAATGATATTCCCTTCCATCTTTCAATACAAGCAGCGCTGTTCTGTTCCAGCCTTCAATTGCTTTCTTTGTTTCTTCTCTTGCAAGGCCCACAGCGATGCGTTCTCTAATCAGTTCTAGGAATTCATCAGTCATATTAGGTCGCTCCAGTTTTGCATTACTAGATTATGATTGTTTTGATGGACCATAACCGAGTAATAAGGATTAGTGAATGCGTCAGATCATTGGGGAGTTGAAATAGTGTTTAAGGTGAACGGGTCCTCCCCCTAAATTCCATTATCAATATGACAACAATTACTGCTGCGGTAATACCCAATGAAACAAGGGTGAATCCGTAAGCTGGAGAGGAATGGGGCCTGGTCAATGTCTGAGAACTGGCAATAAATGTCAGTTCATATGGAGGAGAAGAACCAATATTGCCATAGACATCAGCCGCTTCATATTGAAATATTGCAGTATATCTATCAACAGCATGAGGAAAGTTGATGGTCACTGTCCATGTGCTGGAAATAATATCGTAACTCAATTCAACAGTGCCATTATCGAATGTGGTCAAGTATTCCTTGAATTGATAATAAACAACAACATATGCGATTTCAGACTCATCAATTACATCAGCCTTGAAAGTATGCGATTCAAAGATTTCTGATGACGACATAACGGTCGCAAACGCTTCACCTAGGAACACACTGTCGATTACTTGTGGTGAGTATGCATCACGAGCAACAGAGTAGCTCCAGTCCCCAGCAACACCCCAATTATCCTTCCCATCACAAGAGTATATTCTGTATACAATAACTACATCAGATGAATATGCAGGGATAGTTGCCTGCCATTTAATGCCCTTGCTAGTCATGGAAATATTGAACCACTGGTCAGCACCATTGTTGAACGACAGAACTGCTGATTTGACACCATTCACATCAATAATGGTTGGATTAACGAGCATTTCCTCCCCATATTCGAGTTTCTCGAAAGGCTGATCCCAGTATACATTGGGGGGCTTTGTATCGTTTACTACTGAACCGGGAGGATTCATTAAAGGTGACACATCCTGATTATTACCAGAACCAGCTATTGCATATGGTGTATCGCCAATGCCATCATTGTCATGATCACTGCCATCATAGTCCCAGTAAAAGTTGTAAAAGAAGTGATTCTCTGGCATGTCGTCAAAGACTGTGAGTTCACCACTCGGGTAGAATGCGTTCCATGAGATTGAGTATCCAGCATTGCCTTGATATAGATACACACCATATTTGATGTCCATAAATGTGTTATTCGAAATATCGCAATACATCGAATCAATAGAGAAGACACCATATGAGCAGTTGAATAACTCATTTTGATAGATCATGTTGGAGTTCCCATTCTTGAACTCAATGCCCACTGTATTGTTAACCAGCGTGTTATTGTCAATCAGATTTAGGTTGTTATCTATATAGATTCCCTGACTTACCATATCTTGAATGAGATTATGACTCACGCGAATCTCACTAGTTCCTGACAGGTGAACTCCTGTACTGCCTTGAAGCACAGTGTTATTCAAAATCTGACAGTTATCACTGTTGATAATACTAACTCCCAAATCACAGTTCTTGAAGGTGCTACTCTCTACACTCACATTAACAACATTATTGAGCCGTATTCCATTGACTGTATTTTGGCATGACACATTTCGGACTATTACATTCGCCAGCGATTTCAAATCAATCGCCGCAGATGTGCTATTGGTCAGTGTGCAATTCTGAATTAATACCCAGAGTGTTGTATTGCTAATGGAAATGCAAGGTAAAGAACCAGAATCAGAGATTGAATAGCCCTCAATCCGGTAGGGATTGTCATAAGTGCCATTCCCCGGAAAAATTAGAAGGTCAGCATCACTGGTAATCATGATGGGCGGAGAGTCAACTGCGGAAGCGTCTATGATTTCAATTGGATCAACTGGCTGAGAATGATTAGGAAATGATGACGCGATTGAACACAGCAGAATTGTAATTGTGAGTATTAATCGTAATCTCATTGCACCCTCATTATTTGTTATGAAACTGATTTGTATTAAGTTTATGAATAAACGAAAATTCCAATAGGACAACAATGATAAGTTTCTCAACAGAGTAGACAGTAGTGATTCCATTGGTCAGCAATGACATATCTGATGAACTTCAGTTATCGCCCGAAGAATGGGGCAGAAAGAAGAGCGTTGTGGAGAGCATCAACTTGCTATTGTCTCATCATCCACCGAGTCAATATGGACACTGTCTTAGAATAACAATCAAAGGCCACTCATTGTATTTCTGTGCAAGATGCTCAGGGATATATGGCGGTCTGATTCTCAGTATTCCCATTTTCCTCCTCCTTGACTCAATCACTCCATTCAGACTATTTCAACCCTCATGGCTATGGTTTCTCGTAGCACTGCCACTGGGTTTCGCAACAATAATTGATTGGGTCACTCAGAGAGTGACACCACGAAAGACAACAGTACGGATTCGGGCCATAACAGGACTGGCAAGCGGTATTGGACTGGCAATAGTATTCATGCTGTCGGACCTCTTCTATATGCTGATAACACTCATGATAATGGTTGTAAGTATCGGAGGGGTAGGTTTTTTTGAAGGCCGAAATAGACAGAGGATGAAAAGAGAGGATATGTCTGACCAGGAACAGAGTCCTCGTGATGCTGATCAATTTGGTGAATGACCAATGATACCCGTAGCAAGACCATATCTGGATGAAGAAGAACAACAGGCAGTTCGGAAAGTGCTTCAATCAGGGATGCTCGCAGAGGGCAAGGTGGCCCGCGAGTTTGAGAGAGAGTTTTCTGAGTATGTTGGCACAAAATATGCCACCGTGACCACTAATGGCACAACAGCGCTAAGTACTGCGCTAGAGGCCATGGATATTCAACCTGGTGATGAAGTTATCACATCACCCTTTACATTCATTGCATCAGCCAACACAATTGCCATGATTGGTGCAATCCCCGTCTTTGTTGATATAAAGAAGGAGACTTACAATATTGATCCCGAACTAATAGAGAAAGCTATAACCAAGAAGACCAGAGCGATAATGCCAGTTCACATTTTCGGTTCTCCTTGTGATATGAAGCATATTATGGAGATTGCCGAGAAGCACAATCTGCAGGTCATTGAAGATGCGTGCCAAGCCCATGGTGCAAAGTTTGAGGGAAAAATGATCGGCTCAATCGGTCATGTGGCAGCATTCTCATTCTATGCCACAAAGAACATGATGACTGGCGAGGGGGGGATGATAACAACAAATGATGAGGAGATTTATGAGAAGGCCCTGATGATAAAAAATCATGGTCGCGGCAAGAAAGGGGGATACAGTCACTTCAGAATTGGCTACAATTACAGAATGCTAGATGTGGTTTCGGCTCTAGGAAGAGTCCAGTTAAAGAGGCTACCAAAGGCGGTTGAGATAAGGCAACGCAATGCTAGGCTCTACAACGAGTTATTGAGTGATGTTGAGGAGCTACGGCCCCAAATAATGGAGGTTGGCGGCGAATCGTCATATCATATCTACGCACCACGGATCTATTCAAAGAGAGTCACAAGAGATGAAATGGTACAGAAACTCAGAGAGAACAATATTGGATCTCGGTCTGTCTATGCATTACCTTGTCATAAGCAGGACACCTACATAAACATCGAGCAGTGGCGATGGGCAAAGTTCGTAAAATACCCGGACTATTCGAAACTCAGCCTTCCGAATTCAGAGGAAGTGGGTGATGTTCATTTTGACATCCCTGTGCATCCATTCGTGACTGAGGAGCAAGTCGAGCAGATTGCAAGCACTATCAAGAAAATACTCTCATAAGCGAACTTGAAGCAGCGCCTAGAATGAGAGTCATATTAATTAATGCGAGATAGATAGGTAGAAACATGAATGTGTTAAGAAAGAGAAAGGGGTCCGTCAATGTAATCAGAAAGAAGATTACAAAGGCTCGCAGGAGAACTGACAAGGAGCTATCTTTTGGTCTTAGTAGGCTTCCAAGAGATGTACTAAGAAGATTGTTGATTATTTGCGGCAAAGTTCCAAAGAACGATGCTGCCATCTACGAGAAAAGAGCTAAAGAGTTAGATTGTGATTTTGTTATTGAAAATCGGAGATCAAGCGTATTTACAAAAAAGACACTATTGAAACATTATGATGAGAACCAACACGATTCCATATTGTTAATTGGTGATCAGAAACAATTACCTGGTACGCCTTTTGGGCATAAAGATGATTATGCATGGACCGACTTTTTCATTCAGGATGCAAACAATGATGATATTCCGGACACTCCTGTTGGACGTGTTTATGGCACGCCAGATGTAGTTCTATTTCATATGGACCCCCCGATTATAGACAGTAATATTGCCATTGTATTTGACTCTCAGCCAGGCAGGTCTACAAGACATATTGATAGTCTAGCACAGCTTGGCTTTGATGTTGAAGTATTGAAAAAGTACACCAACTCAGACAAACGTCTAATGGAAGTAAGCGAGTTCATTCTTCAATTCTCAGATGGGGTTTTCACACGAAGAATTCATGGCTCCCCTGAGAGATGGGCTTCACATAATTCTGTAATCCTTTCATATGAACAGGCGCAAGAGATAAGGTTCGAGGGATACCCTGTTGTCTTTGCAGAGGCGTGCAGCACAGCTCGTGATGGACCATTGATTCAGGCATTTCTGCAACAAGGCGTCTGTTATATTGGCTCCACATTGGACACAATAAACAACAGCAAGCCCTATGATGATTGGAGAGACTGCTGCTATGCAGATGGCTGGAAGTTTGGGTTCCTAGATTTTTTGGACTCTTATGACTTCATAGGTCAGGTTAAGATAAATGTGGAAAAGGAGCTCTGGGCGCGTCTAGATAGGAAAGTGATAAGAGAGATTGAGATGGTCAGAACTGGGGAGAAGAGTGTGGTTGATACATATGAAGCCCTCACAATGCTGGAGTGGGTGCTAATTGGCAATCCCATGAGAACAACAACGGTAGGCCCAAATGCAAACTTCACACCGGGAAGAATTGTTGTAGACACATAAAGCATCCTTACGGGGTCAGTGCCATCCTTGGAAACCAGTCTCAGTGTTCCTAAGTACTATTCACTCTTGGATTCGATTCATGCATGGATATATCCTGATGTCCAACCAGTGCCTGAAATCACGTGGACCAATGGATTTGGGAGGTTGTTTACAATTGATGGCACAGTCAAGGTTCCTATTCTTATAGAACAAAAGGGGTCAGGTAAACCACTAAGAATATCATGGCATAATGAGTCAGTTTCGCGAAATGAAGTTCGTGCCAAGATACTTCAGATTCTGAGTTTGAAGTTGGATCTTGCAGCTGTGTTTCGAAGGATCAAGAATGATTGGGCCCTTTCAAGATACTATCAGAGAGTTGTGGGAATCAGACCATACCTGACTGATACTGTCTACGAGGCCCTAGTAAAAGCAATTATCCAACAGCAGATTTCATATCGTGCTGCAAATGTAATCACAAAGAGATTAATCATTGATTATGACCTACATATGCAATTAGAAGGATATCGATTGTTTCAGTTTCCAGAGCCAGAGGATATTGTAATGAGGGGTGAGAGAGAATTACGAGACCTTGGGTTGGGTTTTAAAGTGCCCTATATCTTAGGTGTGACCAAGATGATAGTCAAAGGGGAGTTCAATCTGGAAGATCTAAGAGAACTAGATGTGGATGAGATTCATGCAACACTTCAGCGGATCCATGGAATAGGAGAGTGGACAGTTCAAGCATTGATGATCTCGGGCCTTGGCATCTTCACGGAGTTCCCTTATGGAGACCTTGGTATCAGGAATGTATTGGGAAATCTTTTCAATCAGGGCCAAAGGGTTTCAAAGCAGCAAGTGAAAGCGATATCTAATGACTGGGGCTCAGAAGGACCCATGATATTGTATCTACTAATGTGTGCTGATGTTTTGGGATTACTGGGGGATGCAGGCAGGCTGAAAATGCATAAAAGGCAACAAGAATGTAAATGAACAGCCAAAGGAACGATAGCGACCGCATATATGAAAATGGTGAGGCAAGTTGTCAGCAACAGGAAAGAAGAACACCAAGGCCTGGCGAATCTATTCCATGTTGCTGAAAGAGCTTCGACTTATTATGAATGACAAATACGCACTTCTTCTAATCTTCATGCTTCCTGCAATGATTATGGGTACAATGTGGGTTGCAATTCAACAAGGGACTGCAGGTGCAAGAATGGGTGAGGGACCAAAGAGTTCAGAGGCCATTTATCTTGGAGTTGTTGATCAGGACCCCACGGACACGTTTCCCGAGCAAGACCTTAGTGTGAATTTCACATGGTATCTACGGAACAGTCCGGATTTTATTGTGACGGTCTATGAGAATGAGCATGAGGCTCTTGATGCATTATATAAGAACATTATTGATGCTTATGCGATAATACCGTATGGATTTGAAGGGAATATCACAAATGATATTCCTGCAATCATTGACATTCATATCAGTTCTACAAATTTTCAGAAACAGGCCACAATCTTCAGTGCATTTAGTAATGTTGTTGCAGATTTTAGATATGATCATGGCTGGTCAAAGGGCGAGATAGAGCTGCTTGAGATCCGAGAGTTTGAGCCCACTGGAGAATACACTGCTGCCACCTTCGGCGTTTTTTTGCTGGTGTTTGCAGTCTTCATTGGAGTCGCCGCCACAGCGGCTCAAGCGATAGTTGGTGATGTACCGTTAAGCAGAATGCTATTAACCCCAGCTACAAAGATGGAGGCAATTCTAGCAAAGACTATCGGCTATTTCCTTGTTGGCGTATTGCAAGCACAATTTATGATGGCACTCTGGATGGGACTGTTTGGAATAAGACCAACCCAGAGCTCGTTTATTGAGTGGTATCTGTCAATAAACTTCATTCTAGTATTCATGTCAATCACGGGCTCGGCACTCGGTGTGTTTATTTCTACACTATGCAAGACAAGACTTCAGGCAAACCAGTCATTTCTATTTCTGCTATTCTCATCATTCATTGTAGGGACTGGCTTCATGGATGTCGGAATAATCGATGAGTATTGGCCCCTGAATCTGGGAAGAGTAATGATCTTTGACGTGGCATTCAAGGGAATTCCAGTCTTGAGCTTTACCAGTGAAATATACCGATTGGTCGTCTTTTCAATTGCGATGATACTGCTTGCATGGCTGGTTTTCGCCAAGAGAAGAGTGCTGGCGTGAGCGTAGCAGTATTCATAAGCAATGGCAGGTATTATAGAACACTCCAGATGGAGAGATGAGAAATGAGTGTTGTAAAGGTAATCGAGCTAATCGGAGAATCTCCCAACAGCTGGGAAGAAGCAACAAAGAACGCCCTTGCTGTCGCATCAAAGACAATTCGTGGAATAGTTGGTATTGATGTCGATCACTTCACTGCAAAGGTTGTTGACAACAAGATTGTTGCTTTTCGAGCCAACATAAGATTGGCCTTCAAATATGAGTCTGAGTAGGAGAGCTGATGCAGGGAGAGTGCATCTCCCTGATCTATTTTTTTTCAGTACCCGAGAAATGATAGAATAACAGCTAACGAGTTGTTAAGCCCATGAGCAACTGTTGGCGATACAATAGAGTAATTATTTCTTTTAGCCATCCAGCCAAGAATCATCCCTAAGATGAATCTCGTGGCAAAGCCAATCATATCCAAATGCAGAATAGAGAATACAAAACTCGTGATCAAAAGAGCAGCAAGAAAGTTATGCTTGGTCTTTTGCTTCAAATAGTCGTCCAGTCGCCTTTGTAAGAAGCCTCTGAATAGAAGTTCCTCAGATAGTGCGACAATCGTGAACATCACAATTACCCAAGCAATCATCTCATACATGTTCGATGTTGAGAAGGGGTCAATCCCTTCGAGAGGACCTGTGACTTGAGTAATCAGCCATACAAGGCAGAAATTAAGAACAGTCATAGGTATGCCAAAGGCGAGCCCGAAAACTGTTTCCTTTGAAAAGTTGATTCTCTTCTTAAGGCCAATAGCTTGAAATGATAGACCCCTGCGTTTGATATATATGATAGGAGCAAGTGCAAGCATGGATTCAGATATTGCAGTTATTGTCAAGAAGACCCAAGGTGCATATTCAATTGTATAAGTGAATGGACCAATTGGGACAATTCGTATTAGACCGGAAGCGAATAATGGAATTGTGATAATGACAAGGGCAAAGAACATGATTAGATAGCCCACTAATGTGTAAATCGCGGCCTGAGAGACCACATTCGCATTAATGACTTCCTCGTAATCAGTCCCAGGTTGAAAAATATCTATTCCATAGTAATCAGCCATCTCAGTTGTATGAGGGTCTTCCATGACCATTAATCTGACCTCTATTCAGAGTTTCTGCAATTTCGTAATAAGATTACTGTTGATTGTCTTTGCTTGATTACCAAGGCTTTATTTTCATCTTTCATTGTAGAAAATCAACCAGGTGAGAAGAAAAATGAGCGAGATCGAGGGTGCACCCACTCCCAAAAGAGGCACAGCACTCCTAATAATCACTTTAATCCTTCTCACATTATCAGTTGTTGTTGTCATTGCACCAAGAAACCATGTTATCAAAGATACAATAGTAAAGGTTGCAGTGATCGATTCAGGTATTTCAATCAACAATGGCAATGAAATAAAGATAATTGGGGCTCAAAGCTTTGTTAATCAGTCTTATGGATATAGTACTGATGACAACAGTACAGAAGACAGCAATCCCAATGGTTCGCCACATGGTTCCTATGTAGCATCAATTATCATTAAGAAGGCCCCCTTTGTAGGAATACTCAATGCCAAGGTTGTATCATCTGATAACATTGCGACTCAAAGCGCGATTATTGCAGCAATTCAATGGGCGGTCAGGCAGGACTGTGACATCATCAACTTAAGTCTTGGAGGAAGCCCATCTGAGAATGACCCATTGAAAGAAGTAATACAATGGGCATTCTATCAGGGTGTTACGATAGTTGCGGCAGCGGGAAATAACGGTCAGGAGGGAGTGAGTGGAAGTTCCATTGAAACTCCTGCAGTCTATCCTGAAGTCATTGCAGTTGCGGGCGTTGATGAGATTGGGAGGCCATACGGATTCTCAGGGCGTGGACCAATTATCGGACGAGGAATAAAGCCGGACATCTCAGCCCTTGGATCATACATGATAGATGGTGGGAAAGCTGTCTATGGTACAAGCTTTGCTGCACCTCGCATCACTGCAGGAGCGGCTCAACTCATATCATCGTGCATACAGAATGGATGGCGATGGACTCCAGGAATGATTAAGGCTGTTCTTATGGCCTCGGCTCAAAAGCTGTCTTCTGAGCCATGGGAGGTTGGAAGTGGACTTATTGATGTTGAGTCTGCTCTTAGATATTTAGAAGATGCCCCAAAGAGAGATAGCCTACCACTAGTTGCATGGGTCACAAACGATATTGGCCCATATGATTTTGAACGTTGGTTTGTCAACACGACAATGAAATTGAAACTCACTGCAATATCAAGTGACAATGTCACTTTCAGCATTTTCTATTCTGGCTCGGGTAGCCCTTGGGTCAAGGGGCCCACACAGATATTGGTAATCCAAGTGCATGAATTTGTTGTGAACATCAAAGTGATCGCAGATCAGGAGGAGGATGTTCAAGCCTTAATCTCATTTGATGCAGAGGATTACATGTTAATTCATGTGAAGTTGTCTTTCACAGCACACTTGCCATTTGCAAAGGTCGCATTTGATGTGAGCCATACAAACTGGTGGATTGATTCTATGTATGGGCAGTTTCGCTCATATTATAGTCTATTCTGTGAGAAGGGGATTGCTGTAGAAGAACTGAAAAGTCCATCAGAGATAACATTTCAGCGACTTCAAGAGTACGATGTAGTGATTGTGCTTGATCCATGCGCATGGATATTTGAAAGCGATGGTTCTTCAAGTCAGATTGTGGGATCTATCAATTACTCTTCTGAAGAACTTGCTGCTTATGAGAAGTACTGGAATGCAGGTGGAAGTCTCTTCATTGTGGGTCTGGCAAACTATAGTATTAATATCGATGCTGCAAATGACCTTCTTCAATTGTTTAATGCTTCGTTTAATTATGACATGATTCCCACGACCTTGATATCCGTAGGCGGTATTATCTCAACTGTTGAGGTCACAGGACTTGCCGAGCACAAGGTGACTCAAGGTGTAGAATCATTCGATTTTGTTGGGTGCTCGTTGAACTACTCTGGGAACACCTATGAGATTGCATGGACTCAAATGAATGTAAGAGATGATGATGGCAAAGTCCGAGTGGTGAACAAGACAGTCATAGTGGGTCTGGAAAGTAATAATGGATCACGGCTAATCGTTTCAGGCAGCAATTTCTTCATAGACAATTGGGCCTTGAATAATAAGTATCATTCAACAGATAACAGGAAATTTGCCTTGCAGATCATATATTGGTTAGTTGGCCTGTACTAGAATAGTTTGTTTATTTTTTCAGACGCGTCTTTTGCCGAATAGACCAGCATTCCAGTCTTGACATTTTTAGCAGCCGCAAACACAAGGATTGCCTTTTCGCCAACACTTCGAATCAACATGTATCCATTCTCATTCGTCATTAGAATCTCCTCAAGGAGACCTTGGTCCATTCGTTCCGCGGCCAGGTCCGCTACATTCAAAATAGCAGCAGCCATAGCTGCCATCTCTGCTTCTTCCAGACCAGATGGGACGGCTGATGAGATTGGAAGACCCTCTTTTGACAGTAACATCCAGGCACGAATCCCTGCTGTGATGGAGGTGGCCTCTTCTATTATAGATCTGAGCTCATTCTGCTTTTCTGCAGACCCAGGGTCGAACATAATACATGCTTCCTACGGCGTGTCATTTAATCTATGCTTTTGAAGTGATATGCGCATTTATAAAATTAATTAGCACACGTGCCAATTATTAAAGATGCAAATATTAATGATAAACTGCAATTTGAGATGTTTATGGGCACATTTGTATTCTAGCGGTTCAATTTAGGTCAGGAGAATGGCTTGGAATAATTAGACCAATAGCGGCCAGATCTTTCATAAACTTATGGCCCGGAAACAAACTCATTTGAACAGAGAATATGTGTTGTCCGTATTTTTAAAGTAGGAGTCATAAATTCTAGTTGTGAATTATGCGAATTGGTGACTGCAAAGATGAAATCAGTATTTCAAATGGCAAGAATTCCATCTCCAAAGAAAAAAGCTGTTTGGAAAAAAGGAGTCAGGGTTCTTGGAGTGTCTGAGAGCTTTGATAGGGAGGATAGGAAGAGTGTGGCCGTTGGAGTTGTCATGAGAGGCGATTTCATCATTGACGGGTTTGGGATTTGTCAACCCACGGTTGGTGGCCTGGATGCCACCGAAGAGATGTTGATAATGTTCAAGCGAATTCAACGCGATGACATTCGGGCCTGGTTGCTCGGAGGTTGCATCATTTCGTGGTTTAATGTGATTGATATCACCAGATTATTTGAGAAAACCAAGACTCCCATTGTCTGCGTGACTTACAACCCATCTGAGGGAATTGAAAAGTATTTGAAAGAGTACTTTCCAGATGACTGGCAAGTAAGACTTGAGATATCAGAACGAGCTGGACAAAGAGAGCGGGTCAGACTTGAAAACGGACATGAGGTGTTCATCAATTATCATGGCCTGTCAATGGAAGAGGCCAGATCTCTTGTGAGTCATTTTACTCTTGAGGGCAAAGTTCCAGAGCCCGTCAGGGTTGCAAGGATACTTGCCAGTTCAATCCATCGTGATATGAATCTTGAATAATAAATCCCTCAATTGTCAGTTTCATTCTGTGCTTCAGTGGGCACATTCCGAAGCCCTTGAAGTTTCAACAGAAATGACCTAAGACTGATCATGAAGCTATAGGCCAGACGTACAGGAAGGACAAGAAGCCCAAAGACTGTGCGGAATATCTTGTTCTTCCATGTTGCCCGTTCGGGATATCCAATGTAAGCAAGAGTATGTTCACGGAGCATATCATCAAGAGCAACAGCAAAAGCAGCCTTGGCGACATCATCCAATTCAAGACCTTCGAAGATATCAGATGAACTGAAACGTTTCTTGTCCATTACGCTGCGCCATTTGATATATTGGGCTTTCTCAATAATATTGTTCAAACTGTAAAGCAATTCTCCGAGATAGGGAATGAGCTCCTTTTGGACCGAAGTTGGATTTGGTAGTTCTGAGAGTTCCTTGTAAACCATCCTGACAATGTCTTGTTGATGGAATGGCGGCCAAAACCAGAGTATGTGAAGAAGCCCTTCAATTCGTCTTAAGGTCTGCTTGTTGATTTTCTCTATATCCTGCGGGATTTTATCAAGGACTATCTCTCTGGCCTTTGCAGTGAGCGTGCCACTGAGTTGCCTCCATTTCCTCTCAAGACTGATTACAGCGTTAGCATATCGATAGAACTGGAAGTCCAACCTACTCTCAACATCCGGAGCATTAAGAACATCAACTTTCTTGACTTCAAATTCCTTCAAGCCATTGACTATCGTCCAAAGGGTTTCATGAAAATCGTCAGATCCGCGAAATCCTGGAGGGACTTCAATTCTTAATGCATGATCTCCGGGTTGTGCTATCAAGAAGCATTTCTTTATGATTTCCTCAATGGACTTGAAGTCATAAAGCTTCAGCGGTTTTAATTCGACCATTCCATGTCCTGTGGTTGACCAAGCAATGAATTTGCCTGTTTCAACATCACGTTCTAAAATCACGCGTTCCTTGTCACCCAAATGGTCGAATGTAGCAGTGACCCCTTTACTGTAAGCCATGATAGCATAGATCACATAACGTTCTTTTCCAATATCAAGGCCAGGCATTCGAAGCACTAGACATATTGTATCGAGGGGTTCACTCTTGGATAGCCATGCACCAGTTGCCTGGTCCCATTCCCATCGATCGCCAAGTTCGTAGAACAGTTTACGAAGACTCTCCATATCTTTTGCTTCTTTTGCCTTCTTTAGGGTAGTGAGTTCCCATTCCTTGTAGTCTTGCATCAATTTGGCCATACTCATCCGTTCTTTATCGAGCCAATGGCGATCAATTTTGAGTCTGGCCTTCAATATCATCACTCTCATTCGGTGTAGGAATGTTGTTTTAACTATTTACAGAATTCCCATATTTTGATTATTATTAGACCCTTAAGAATGTCATTAATACTAGCTATCACTTTGCCATGAAACGCAACAGTTTATCAGTTCGATTAATCCCTTCGAGAATCGTTGAACAGCATCATTTGATATTATTGCATTCGATATTGGAGTTGACCCAGATTTGTATTTGACAGGATGAGTCTTATTATAAAAAATGATGTTAAAACCGTTGCCTCTGTCTTCAACATGTACATCCCAATTGGGTTGTATATTTAGGAATTTGGAACAGATTCTCGAAACTTGGTCTGGAGCAGGGGTTTGAGTGGCCAGATTTTCAAGCTGTATGCGTTCATTATCTGAAGAGGAAATTCCACAGTGGTAACTCAGTTTGAAGGGAGGGCCAACATCAATATCCACCATAATGTCATAGAGGATTCTATGTCCATTCTTCTCCAACCAAATGATGTAAGAGTTGACCTTGGCAATTCGTTCAACTGCAGACACTCTTGATACAACATAGTACTCCAACTTGCTCAGTTCTTCATTGAAATCAATGACCACAAAGGACCCATACCCATTCAGATAAGAAAGAACACACGCAACAAGTAGGACAGAACCGCCAATGAAATAGAGTAATGGGGTGTGCATATCTGGATAGATAAATGCAGTTGATATCACAGACCAGACAATTACAATGAAGAGTGACAGATCGGTGAGGTCATCCATCCGTGATTTTGGCACTGAAGCAGAGATTTGCATTCTTTCAAACACGTGCGACATCTCGGCAGAATTCATCTTCTCGATAGATCTTTTCCATCCATGGTTTATTGATGAGGGATCAATCAGGGTTATACTCAAGCGGGCCTTTCGCCCAAGGTAATAGAATAGGCGTATGAGTAGAATTCCCAAGATGATCTGAGATAAGAAAAGAAGAACAAGTCTTGCGAGAATAGGAGAAACATGGTCAACGAGGACAAAAAATGAGGAGATTAGAATGATTGAACTTAGAGCAATAAGAGATGCATTAAAATGAGTTGATGATGTGTTGAAATCGTCCAATACAATGATTTGATCTTCTGATGTGTTGACTGATCTCATTCATGGTCTCCTATATGCTTATGAGATAACGGTCGGTTTTATCATTTC
>JAJRWI010000047.1 GCA_024276825.1 archaeon | reverse complement strand
CATGATCTTGTTTTCCTGGGACTCGCTGGCATGATAGACCCTCCAAGACCCGAAGTGAGGGATGCTATTGAAAAGGCACGCAGGGCAGGAATTAGGCCAATAATGATCACTGGTGACCATGAACTCACTGCTCGAACAATTGCAGATGATGTGGGGCTTATTTCAGGAGATCCACTTGTGATTACTGGTGCTAGACTTGAAACAATGAGTGATGAGGAGCTCTTTCATGCAGTAGATGAAGTGGATGTCTTCGCAAGAGTTGCACCTGAACATAAACTCAAGATTGTAAAAGCTCTCAAAGATCACGGCCATATTGTTGCTATGACTGGAGATGGAGTAAACGATGCCCCTGCAGTCAAGGCTGCCGATGTGGGCATTGCAATGGGTATTCGTGGAGCCGATGTGACCAAGGAAGCCTCCGATATGATTCTTGCTGATGACAACTTCGCAACAATCGTTACAGCTGTAGAAGTCGGCCGTGAGATTTTTGCAAACATCAGGAAGTTTGTAAGATACCTTCTCTCAGCAAATGCTGGTGAGGTGCTCCTTGTCTTTGTCCTTGTCATGATTGGACTACCAATACCACTGATACCCGTGCAGATACTCTGGCTCAACCTAGTCACTGATGGTTTCCCGGCACTGGCTTTGGGTGTTGATCCTCCTGAAAAAGGTCTCATGGAACGGCGCGGCCGAAAGCCCGGTGAACGAATGCTTGACCACGGCATGTTTGAAATGATAATCATAGGCGGATTCTTTGCATTCTTGAGTGCTGCAGTCTTATTCTTATGGGGTCTCTATGTCATGGGCGGTTTCGTCCCTGGTATTACAGGACCTGCTGTTGACTGGCATAGTGCACCATGGAATAATAATCTCATCTATGCACGTACCTTGGCTTTTGCAGGACTTATCCTATTTGAACTGTTATTCGTATTCAGTTGTAGAAGTGAGCATCGGCCAATATGGAGAAGCGACATTACTAAGAGCACCTATCTGATGATCGCTGTCATCTTCTCATTCGTATTGACTTTGGCAACAATTTACACCCCATTGAACATTGCCTTCAGTACAGTGCCGATTCATCCCTTGGACTGGTTAGTGGTTCTACTTGCATGTCTGCCTGCAATTGTAGTGCCATATTACAAACTATTCGATCATCCCGATGAATGATTACTGAACTAATGTGTAGAAACAGTAGAATGTACAATAATGACATTGGCCAATATCCTGAGCAACTTGATCCCATTAGTCGAATATCGAGAAGAATACTATTGAAAATTCGCAATAGTGCTATATTGCAATAAAGCGTTTTGCTAATATGATAGCAAGCTGCCAGCTCTGACCATTCTAATGACATCTGACAAGCCTGACAAGATCATTGATGTATTTTTCAGTGGTTGGCTCACCAGTCACCATAATGAACAGGCTAAAATTCTTAATATCACATGAAACAAGATACTGTCGTAGATGCCATCCCTCCTTCGAGGTTCCTGCCGCCATTTTTGCAGCATGTCCCCAGAAATCAATTTCAGAGATGTTGCCATCTGACTGTTTCTCTTGTTTGAGGTTCTCAAGGCTCTCCTTAAATGCTTGTGCAGGGAGGTCAATTCCCACATCCCAGAGAATTATGAAGAGAACTCGCAGTTTCTTATAAGTGGTCATGGCTTGAACTCTTCCAAACCATTGGTCTCCTTCTTTCTCAACGAAGGTCCATTTGACCCGTGGATCAAATTTCAATGGTGTTTCTGGAATTCCCCATTCCATCATAGCACCAATGAATGTGATCAGGCCAGCAAATGCTAGAGCACTCCCCACAAAAGTCCAAGCCATGATTAAAACTCCCAATGCACCAGTAATAGCCCCCGAAACCAGCACATAGACTTCATTCTGGAGTATTCTATTTCCAGCAGTGGTAAGAGTTAGGACAATAAGAGCAATAATCACAAGAGGCTCAATAAAGAATGATGCGCCAAGATAATACTGTATCAATACAGCAGCTCCCACAAGCAGGGAGCAGAATATGGTGAGTATATAGCCCAAGGATGCAACTCGATAGTTCAATGAAATCACTCCCTGCCTTATGTGGGCGAAATAGTATTATCCCAGGGCGATTGCCTCAATCTCAATCCCAACATCTTTTGGCAATCTTGCTACTTCAACAGCAGCTCTTGCAGGAGGATTTTCAATGAACCATTTTGAGTATTCCTCATTCATCTCTTTGAAGTCGTTCATGTCTTTCAGAAAAACTGTGACTTTAATAACACGATCCATTGAAGATCTTGCAGCTTCTAGGACTGCAGCTAGATTTGAGAGGACCTGTCGTGTCTGCTCGGTGATGGAGCCTGTGACAAGTTCTCCCGAGATTGGGTCAATTGGAATCTGACCTGAACAAAAAACAAAGCCATTAGCCATTACTGCCTGTGAATAGGGTCCAATGGCCTTTGGAGCGTTCTCAGTTGATACAATTTTCTTGGTCATTTTGAATCCTCACCATATGCTAGTGACATTCGCCTATTCATTCTTTCCTATGGTGGCGGTGGTGGAATCGGAAACCCTTCAACAATCATGGTCCCAATTTCGCCATTAAGTGCTCTGGTGATGTTCGGAGGGTTTGTGATGATTGCAAACCTTTGATTACTTGCACCTTTCTTTCTTCCCCATCGAATAAAATTAACACACGACTCAATTTTGGGCAGCATGCTTCCTGGAGCAAAATGCCCCTCCTTCATGTAATTCAATGCATCGATATGAGTCATCTTGCGAATAGGCTTTTGATTCTCTGTGCCATAATTAAGATAAGCCTGCTCCACAGCGGTTGATATCAACAATAAATCTGCATTTAGGCTGTCGGCTAGAAGAGCAGACGCCCTGTCCTTATCTATGACTGCAGCGACTCCCTCAAGATTTCCCTCGCTGTCCGCGATAACTGGAATGCCTCCACCCCCAACTGCATAAACAACAATGTCATGTTGTATGAGTGCCCTGATTGCTGGAAGTTCAATGATTCTCTTGGGAATAGGCGATGGCACTACTCTACGCCAGCCTCGGCCTGCATCTTCTCTGATTATCCAGCCCTCCTTTTCAGCACGCCTTTTTGCAGTGGCCTCGTCCATGAAAGAGCCCACAGGTTTTGCTGGGTTCTCGAAAGCAGGGTCATTCTTATCCACAAGGACCTGAGTCACTACGCTGGCCACATGCTTCTCTATCTTTCTCTTGTTGAACTCATTATAGAGGGCCCGTTGAATCATGTATCCAATAGCACCCTGAGTGTCGGCGCCGCAATAGTCAAGTGGTACCTCATGAAGTTCATGTGCAGCGAGCTCGGACCGTCTAAGAATGAATCCGACCTGAGGACCATTGCCCGAGGTTATGACAACATTCCATCCCTGTTCAATCATGTCAGCAATGTGCTTACAGGTCTCAGCAGCGGCAGCATACTGATCGGGAATGGTCCTATGTTCCTTGTCTTTTATTAGGCTGTTACCGCCAATCGCAACAACTGCGGTCTTTGTCATCTTTATCACCTTTGAATAGGGTTTCAAGAACGGTCCTGATTTCTATATAAGGGATTAGGAATAATTAAACCGATTTGAAATTAATATGAATAAATTAGCAAGGCCAAAGAATCATGGTCCTCATATTCACTTGAACTGCTTCGGCTTGATAAAAGTAAATTGAAACATTCATAGGGACCTAATAACTCATGGATCTTGTTGATGTCAATGGATCTTTTTAAGAGTCATATCTATAATCCCATGAGCTATCAAGTTGGCTATGCTTATTAATCTTCTAGCATTAATAGCTATTGCCTATGCATTATATCTGGCCAATTGGACAGATTAAATAGGCAGTCTTCTCTTTAGGTGGTTGATATTAACTGCTTCATCACTTTTTTAAAAAAATTAATAACAGCATTATGAATTACAAGACTTAGAGTTGGATGGATTGTACTGACCTTCTGATTATTGAAGGATTTGGTTCAAACACATCTGATTCTTAGTGGGGATGAACTTGAATGGCATTTGAAGAAGAACAACCAGAATATAAGGGCCCTCCGTATAGCGAGCCATATTATGAGTATATGGACGAGTCTGTTTCATTGATGGATCTATCATGCCTATGCATGATGGCCCTATCTGTTCAATCACTTTCTGGATTTATCTTACTGATCTATGGATCCATAATACTTTTTACAGTAATAGCTCTTGTGTCTTTTGGACTCACAATCGCAAATCCGATCTTACTAATTGGAGTGCTTGGACTCTTGCCAATCGGATTTCTTCAGTTTTTGGTAACCTACCGATTATTTAAGAAGCATCAGGGTGCTATCACTACTGCAATTATCTTGAACATATTGGCCATCATATCTGTTGTAGTGATTGTTCTCAATCTGTCAATAATAGATACATTCTTTGCGATTGTCATGGGAGCGAATCTCCTCTCCCCAATCCTATTCCAATTACATGAAGTCAAGATTGTCTTTGCAGGTTCAGCATATTAATTTCGAATTTGGGATAATCCAATGATTCACCGTTCATTGTGAGTTGGACAAAGTTCGACATAATGGTCTTGTCCGCCCACGAATGGCAATGGGCAAGTTTCAGACTGTTGTTTCTGATGAGACTATTCATCCCCCTTATAATTTCACAATATATCTCTTAGATGTTCTATTGATTGGTGTCCAAGATTGTCCAACCTCTACGCATCTACGCGCAACCAACATCTTCTTACATGTCTTTCTTTTCTTTAAACTCCCTAAGCCATTCGTCAGTATACATGGACTCAATATCAGCAGCAGCTTCAATATCAAGATCGGTCATTGCATCAACCATAGTCTTGACTTGAGCTAATATCTTGCGATTCTTGCTTTCAAGCACTTTTACAAACTCTATAGTTTTTTCCATGAGTTCTTCTTTCTTGTAGATTCTATCTGCAAGACCTATTCTAAGTGCCTCATGTGCACCAACCACGCGAGCTGTCATGAGTATATCCTTTGTTCTTGAAGGACCCACAAGATGAATCAGGTTCGAGGCAGCTCCGGCTCCAGGGAAAATATCTATATCGATCTCCGGAAGCTTGAAAATTGCATCTTCTGCAAAGAATCTAAAGTCACAAGCCACTGCAATCATTGCTCCGAAACCAATGGCATAACCATTAATAGCGGCAATGGT
>JAJRWI010000046.1 GCA_024276825.1 archaeon | reverse complement strand
GGGCAATTGAGTGCACATGCAGAATATTTCTTTTCAATAACCATCAAGTGAGGAATGCCCGTCAAAAAGATAACAGTTCCGCTCAAAGTAAGTTCTAGCTAAAACTGTAAAATGCTGCAATTTCATGCCACTAGATCAATCATTAATGATGATGCATGCTAGTATCTACTGAGCTATATTAATCTGCATTGCATTTCTCAGTCCAAATATTGGTGCAATGTTGTTATTGAAGTATTTCACAGCATATACTACAGCTTTAAATTCAGTGAGAAATGTTTCGAGATTCGCATATTCAGGAACATCGTTTTTCGCATATATGTTCTCAAAGTCATCCATTGAGTAGACCACTTCATCATGACGTGAGTTCTCTTTTAATAGCTCAACATATAATGCCCCTCTAATCAATGGAGGGATATCATCAGATTTCAATAGTAAAGCTCTGATCTTTATCAAGCCATCAGCAGTATAGATCAATAAGACCTCAAACTTGTAGTCATCCAATACCCACTCAGTTCAAAACATGTTGTTATCAAAATCCAGTTCGTATTCAACTTTCATTATATTCAGCCAAGTCATAACTGTGTCAATGATCATAGGAAACGCACCTTGATAATAGGACATATTAGGAATTTTCAGCTATTTATTTTTGGAAAACAGCATTTTCTTTTCAAACGGCATTAGCATATTTATTCAGTATTATTGAATTTAAGGAATATTTAGAATATTGAATAAATTGAGTGTGCAAAAATCTTAGAACTCATTAGGTTTATTAGAGTACCTTAATCATATAGAAACAGGAGATAAAGCATTCAAGGCGTTTAGGGAGAATGAAAACGAATAATAACTTGACTAGTAAATTCCTCATTCTATTTCTGATATCGTATCTACTGTTACAAGCTAACTGTTTAGCACACGCGGTACACCCAATCATTGGCATCGATCCTAGGCAGAGTTCGGATAGCGACAATGACTCTTTGCCAGATTCACTTGAAGGTCAGATTGGGACGGATCCAAACAATCCAGATACTGATTTTGATGGTCTCTATGATGGATGGGAATACTATAGGGGGCTCGATCCTCTCATTTACACAACTTCAACAGGGGAAGCAATTGAAGCAATAGCAACATCCATGATCATCGCAATTGCTGGAACTGTCATCTCGTTTGTTCTAGTATATAGGAACAAGAAGAATGCAAAAGACAATTATGACATCAAGATAGTAAGGCGTTATTCTATATTGACAGCGTGTCTTGTTCTTGCATTTCTACTGTTCTTTGTAAGACCTCCTGCAATGCACGGACCCATTGATCCTGGAGAGAATGTCAGTGTGATCAATTTCTACGAGCCAATGAATGTGAATTTCTCGATCATCGAGTCCCAGTATTATCGCCCCACACTTAGAGTTGAAGCATCATATGAGGTGCCAAATGGTGTTGTGTGCTATTGTACAGTCCAAATAATACATCAAAATGGATCGGTTATTGATACACAGACATTAATTATTCTTCCCACTCCTGAGAACAACTTTCAAAGCTGGGATGCATATTCATGGAATCTTGAATATGGTAACTATACAATTCACCTAAGTGCATCATTTCGTGATTTTGAGGACAACCCAGTTGAAGTTCAACGTCCTATGAAGGTGGATCTAATTCAAATTTGGAAGGATGGAAGAAATGAGGATCAGATTCTGTGGGACGAGTTCAAAAACTGGATGAATATTGGTGCTGCGATTAGCATTATTTTTGGAGTAATCTTCTTTCTATATTATGGGGAAGGGATCAACCAGGCTGTCCGTTATCGAAGATATAACTGAAATTGTTACAAGTCAATAGCATTAGTAGATAATTCAAGACAAAGCATTTTAGTAATAAAACAGGCTATGTCGTCAAGCTTAATTGAGCAATCAAAGAGAGAATCCAGGAGGTAAAGAAGATGAGGATGCTTCAAATACACTCGGACGGTTTTGGATACGAGCTGAAAAGAAAGGCAATAAAGAGTGCAGAAAAGGTTGAATCAAAGACCTATTCTACCGATGATTCGTGTCTGGTCAACTTCATTGCAGCTGAGAGTTCAGATGAAAAGAACATAACAAAGGCGTCCTCACTCACAGCCCAGATGATAGCATCAGCAGCAGAAGATGTGAAGGAGAAGAACATTGTAGTCTATCCATGGGTACATCTCACTGAAGCTCCTGCAAAGCCCTCTGTGGCTCTCAAGATGCTAAAGAGTGTAGCCAAGATACTGGAAGAACAGGGATACAACGTTGTAAGAGTTCCCTTCGGTTGGTATAAGGCATTCAGTATTCATTGTAAAGGGCATCCATTGGCAGAGAGATCAAAGGTACTCGATGTGGAAACTACAGAGATCACTGAAGAGGAAGTGACAGAGGGAGAGGACCTGACTGCGATAAAAGCGGAAGAAGAGGCCCATTCAAAGTTTTACATTATGGAACCTGATGGGAGTGTCACTCCCGTAGAGAAGTTTGACTTCACAGGTTTCGAGGAATTGCGTTTGTATGTGAAGTACGAGACCGCTAAGGACCGTACAGCAAGCGAGCCACCTGTGCACATTGAATACATGAAACAGCTTGAATTGGTCGATTACGAACCGGGCTCCGATGCCGGAAACTTCAGATGGCCCCCAAGAGGACTGACCCTGAAACGTGCTGTTGAGGAGAGAGTAATCAAAGAGATGTTGGAATATGGGGCGCATATAGTTCAGACACCATTGATCTATGACTATCAACATCCTTCGTTAAAGTCATACCTTCAGCGATTCCCTTCAAGACAGTATGTTGTCAGATCGGGAGACCGCGACTATTTTGCAAGGTTCTCAGCCTGCTTCGGCCAGTTTCTAATGATATCACAGGCACAGGTTTCATACCGCCAACTACCCCTAAAGATATTCGAGATTGCACCATCATTTAGACGAGAACAGAGTGGCGAGCTGGCAGGAATGCGAAGACCCAGAGCATTCACAATGCCTGACATTCACGAGATAGTTGCAGATGTCGAGATGGCCAAGCAGTCCATACTCAAACAGCTTGAATTCATTATGAAACTCCATGCAGAGTTAGAGATTCAATATGAGGTCTCTTTCAGAATCTTAAGGTCATTCTTTGAAGAACACCGCGATTTCATCAATGCTGTTGTTGCCAGAGTAGGAAAGCCGGTGATGATTGAGGTCTTCGATGAGAGATATGCGTACTTCTTGTTTAAGGGTGAGTGGAATGTTGTAGATGCTCAGAAGAAGGCAGCATGCTTGGGCACCTGCCAGATCGATGTAGAGAACAGTCAGAGGTTTAACATCACATATATTGGAGAGGATGGGAAGGAACACTATCCACTTATTCTACACACTTCACCATCAGGATCAATTGAGAGGATACTCTATGGTGTTCTGGAGCAGGCCCACAAGGATATGAAAAGGGGCAAGAAGCCAACCCTACCACTCTGGATGACTCCCGTTCAATTGAGACTCGTTCCAGTTGATGACTCGCTCATAGACTACTGTGTTGAGCTTGGAAAAGAACTTGACAAGTATGGCATTCGCTATGAGATTGACGACAGGTCTTTGACAGTAGGCAAAAAGATACGCTCTGCTGAGAAGCTCTGGATCCCATACATCTGTGTTATTGGTGAAAGGGAGAAAAAGAGCGGGAAGGTTTCAGTAAGGCGTCGTGCTGAGGGTGATCAAGTAGAGATGAAGATTGATGATGTTGCAGAAGAAATTGCTTCCAAGACATCATTCGCTCCTAAGCAGCAACTCATGTTGCCCAAAATGATCACCAAGCAGGCTATATTCTCACGCGAAGTATAGTGCCATCAATGAGTATGGTGCATTTATTTGGGAGAATGCTCCACAAATGATGAGATGAGAGAGAAGTTTCAGCCCATTCCGTTGACAGACCAAGAGGGGTCATGCACAAAGGTGCCAATAGTATTTAGAGATACAATTCCTGAACTGCCATCAACAACATATGGAACTTTCTCAATATACAAGTATCCTGCTAAGTTCATTCCACAAGTTGTGGCATATGCATTAAAGAAGTATGCTGAGCCAGGCATGCGAATATTCGACCCATTTGCTGGCTATGGCACTACAGGTCTTGTTTCACGTATATATGGATTGGACTATGAACTCTGGGACCTGAACCCAATAATTGATATCATTCATGATACTGCAGTCTCCAAGCCTTACAAGTTGAATATCGATCAATTAATGAGAGAGATTGCACAGTCAAATGACGAGTTCCTTCCAAAATGGTCAAACCTGCATTATTGGTTTCCAGACGAGTTTATTCCACTACTTTCAAAATCATGGGGATTTGCCCATGCTTTGCCAAGAGAGATGAAGAGGGTCCTTCTATTGCCATTGATTAAAGTGACCAAGTATTTCTCATATGGTGATGAGAAGGTCCACAAGCTGTACAAGTCGAAATTCTCAAAGAAAAAAATCTCGAAACTGTTGGAGAAGGATTGGTCCAAGATATTTTACAAGATGCTAAAGAAAGAAATTCTAAAACTATTAAGAAGAATGCAGGAGTACCAGGGTCTTTCACCGATTGATGTAGATTATACTATTAAGTCAGGAATTGACATTATTGAAACACAACTGGATTATTCAGCAGATATTTTGATCACGTCACCACCATATTTGCAGGCGCAGGAGTATATCAGATCATCAAAGTTAGAACTATTTTGGTTGGGCCATGATGAGAAATATATCAAGGAACTAAGTAGAAAAGAGATACCCTATAGAGATGTGAAGGAGATAGAGATCAATTCTGAGAGATATAATAAGTTCAGAGATTTGATATCTAATGAGAAACTCAAGGTCCTTTATGACAGATACTTCCACGCAATGTTGGGCTCATTCACTTCGTTGGGGGAGAAGATTACTAATCGAATGTGCATTTTTGTTGGTCCTGCGAAGATTAGAACAACATCAATTCCTATTGATGACATAATAATCGAGCATCTTAATGAACATGGATGGATGCATGAGGTCACCTTAGTTGATACGATAGTTTCTAGGGTAATGTTTAAGGCAGAAGTCAATCCCGCGTCGGGCGAAAAGGACAGTAGAATCAAGACGGAGCATTTAGTTATCCTGAAGAAAAAAAGCTAAGCGGTAAACATAATGATGAAATAAGACTCCACAGAAAATAGAACTATTTTTTACATGCCAATTCGATAGTATTGCAATAGAGGAATGTGCTGTGAAAGTTCTCGTTTTGGGTTCAGGGCTAATGGGACAAGGGGCAGTTTATGATCTTGTAAGGCACGATTCTGTAGAACAGGTCATTGCTGCTGACATAGATGAGGGGCGTGCAAAGGAACTAGCAAGCAAGATGGGAAATAAAGTCGTTGCAAGAAGAGTTGATGCCAGCGATAAGCAACAACTTGTGGATGCATTTAACGAGGTTGATGTTGTCATTAGTGCTGTAAGTTACAAGGTCAATGTTTTGCACACACAGGTCGCTATTCAGACTAGCACACACATGTGCGATTTGGGAGGAAACTTCAAGATTGTAGAGAAACAACTTGAAATGCATGAACAGGCCAAGGATGCAGGAATTACAATAATACCCGATTGTGGCCTTGCACCTGGAATGGTTAGCGTGCTGGTCAGAGCGGGAGTTGACTATCTCACCAAGACAGAAAACGTGATGATTAGAGTAGGCGGTCTACAGCAAGAACCAAGGCCACCATTGAACTACGCCCTGATTTTTTCAGTAGAAGGTCTAATCAATGAGTATGTTGAGCCATGTATGGTCCTACGAAACGGGAAGATTGATTTTGAAGACCCCCTTGTAGGCTTTGAACAGTTAGAGTTTCCCGAACCACTCGGCGTGCTTGAAGCATTCAATACTAGTGGTGGAACATCCACTCTGCCATTGACCTATCAGGGAATTGTTAACAACTTGGACTACAAGACACTTCGATATCCGGGACATGGACACAAGATGTGGACGTTAATGAAGCTTGGTTTCATGGACAGCGAAGAGCAGGACTTCAATGGTGTAAGGATTGCACCGCGGAAGGTTCTAGAGAAACTACTTGAGAAGAACTTACCACCAACTGGAAAGGATGTCACTGTTGTCAGGGTCACAATTGAGGGCTGGAAAGGCACCGAGTCCAGAACAGTGGTCTATGAGTTGATAGACTATTTTGATGAGGAAAGCGGTCTCACGTCAATGATGAGGACCACATCGTTCTCGGCCACAACAGCGGCCATTATGATGGCAGATGGAACAATAACCGAACAGGGGGTATTGCCTCCCGAGCGTTCAATCCCTCCCGATCCGTTCATTAATGCTCTCAGAAGCAAAGGTCTAGACATCAAGCAGCATGTCTATTAATGACAATTGGCACTGAAACGCAGGTCCCTTCATAAGGCCCTAGAAGGATTAATCAATGACTATGTACATGATGAGGGCACGGCGACTCCAATGAAAAAGTATGAACGCATTTTTGAAAAGATACAAGATGCCCGAGAGGTATTAAGTGACATAATTCACATCACTCGCTTGGATCAGTCATCAACATTCAGCAAAATGACCGGCGGTACTATATACCTCAAGCTGGAAAACTTGCAAAAGACAGGATCATTCAAGGTCCGAGGTGCGGCTTATGCAATGTCGCAATTGAGTGACGATGAGAAGAAGGCAGGAGTCATCGCAGCCTCAGCAGGTAATCATGCTCAGGGGGTCGCATATGCAGCAACAAGGCTTGGTATTCCCTCTACTATTGTCATGCCGGTATTCTCACCAATAGCAAAGATTCATGCCACAAGGGGATATGGGGCAAACGTGGTGCTTCATGGCACGGTGTTTGATGAGGCTCTTGCTAAGGCAAAGGAACTAGCAGATGAAACAGGTGCAACTTTTCTACATCCATTCAATAATGAGAATGTGATTGCGGGACAGGGAACAATAGGGCTTGAGATCTACGAGAGCCTTCCTGATGTTGAGGTAGTATCAATTCCGGTTGGTGGGGGAGGTCTCTCTGCAGGTATTGCTATTGCGCTAAAATCGATGAATCCAGATATTCAGATATATGGTGTGGAAGCCGAGAGTGCCGCTTCGATGTATTCATCTCTGAAGGCAGGAAAACTGGTAGGTGTTACAAATCTTGACACGGTGTGTGATGGCATTGCAGTGAAAAGAGTTGGAGACCTCACCTTCAAGATTGCAAAAGATCTCTTTTCAGGTGTGACTACAGTTAAAGAACTCGAAGTCACAAGGACTCTATTTCTCCTTCTCGAGCGCGCGAAAATTGTAGTTGAACCAGCAGGTTGTGTTGGTCTAGCTGCATATCAATACAAAAAAATTGATGTGAATGGCAAGAAAGCAGTAGCAGTTCTTTCAGGCGGAAACATCGATATGAGCTTCATGGCAAGAGTAGTTGAAAAAGAACTCTTCCGTCTTGGGCGTTCTGTGAGAATGAAAGGCGTTATCCTTGATCGTGTTGGAACCCTAACAAGAGTAATCGAGTTGATTGCAGAGTCAAGGGTGAGTGTCATAAACATTGAACAAGACAGAAGTGATCCTGATATCCCACCGAATAAAACAGAACTCAAACTCATTCTTGAGGTGCCAGATGCATCTGCTCTTGAAACCCTTCAGGGTCTTTTCAAAAGAAATGGATTTGAGTTCGCAGTATTCGAGGATTAGTGATTGAGCTGTTCAGAATCGCATCTAACAAACAAACTCAGTCTTTCAAATGCTAGAGAATAGACACAAAAGACTCATTTTATGGATTGTTTTAGTTATACCCATGTCCTCCACTGAATACGAAGAAATAATTCGTGTTATAGAAACAAAGAATTGCATCTATTTAGAGAAAAACTGTGGTAGATGCAAGGATGAGCAGGTAAAGAAAAAAATCTGTCTCATAAGAATTTACAGAGAGGCCAGTGATGAGCCCAGACCTGTAATAGAGCTGGATCGGGAGGACCAGCAATTCTTTACTTACGAGGTTATAAAGTGTTTTAATTCCATAAAAGAAGCACATGATTATGCTGAAGAGCACGACATAATTGACATCGAGTATTGATGATTTTAGACCATTGGGAATATTGTTGCAAAGACCCATGCGTACATCATTGCATTGAAGAACACTGGGAACCAAGGGTCTGACTTGATATGTTCACTCCAAATGGTTATTGTGGTGGTCAATACGGTGAGACCCAAGAAGAGCAGATAGAAAAGGCCTGTAAGGACCGAGGGACCAACCAGTGCTCCTGAAACAGCCAGACCAATAACTATTGGAATTATTGTTATGCTATATCCTGTTAGCTTCGCAGCCAGCATTATTATTGATCTTTTGGTATTGAACCACTTGCCATAGTCTTTCTTGGCTCTTGCTAATAGACCTCGCATTAAGGCCATATCAAATAACGTAAATGGTATCAGAGAGATCGCAATGAAAATGGCCAACACTAATCGTTCACTTGAAAGGACATTAAATAACATGTAGATGATTTGAAATTCGTATCCGCTAACGGTTGATGCAAAGAAGACCAAGCCAAACATCCAGACTAGGCAGGCAAGAGTCAGGACAAGTCCACGTAGAGCGATCATGGCATGATCATACTGAAATTTGTGATTGATTCCTAATGATTCAAGTTGTTTCATAAAAGCTTGCTCTCCAAAAATGAATCTATATAATAGAAGGGCAACTATTGATATCAGAATTGAGAAAATAAGAAAGCCAGTCCCAAGACTAAGAAGGTTTGTTGTGTGTGTCAATATTGAGCTTACATATAAGACTGGGGTGATAGCTAGGAGTATTGATGTAATAATCCCAAGCACAGTACTAAAGATAAATGCATGCTTGAATGAGACCCGAATATCAAATGCATTCTTTGGTAATTTCATGAATCTATTAAGCAGTGAATTGACTATTAGTGCTAATGGAAACAGTGAGAGAATGAGAGCAGTTGAACCAACAACAGTGCCATAGGTCTTGGCATTATAAATCAGATCATTAACAGGAGCAGTCCTGTTCAAATAAAAATCACCTTGTAAGGCCAAAATCATCCATCTGACAGATTCGCTCACTATGATAGGATCAATCAGTTCAAGTATGTGTTCGCTATCACCAAAAACAAGACGAGTAGCATTTCTAAAATAAAATGAACCATAGGTCACAAAGGGCTGCGCACTGGAATTCTTTGATACCATCCTCAATGCATTTAATGCATCATCATTTGAAACAAGCTCATCGTTTGAACCAATTGCAAACAATAGATTGCATCGAGGAGGACTTGGTTCTTCAAAACCAAGGTCACCATCAGAACCCACTGCAATAATCGTACTTGGTGCAATTTCCATATCAGCCATTGCAAAGGCCACACCAACACCTAATGAGTGAGCCACAACGCCATAGGTTGAGTTGTCGATGTTAGGAAATGTATCCCAGACATAATTAAGAACAGAATAGCAGACCTCTGCCATTCTGGCGAAATCAAATGGATTAAAGGGTTCTCTAGTATCTCCATGTCCAGGCAGATCAACTGAAACTACAGTGAAATTTCTGCGGGCAAGTTCGACATTAAATGCATACATCATCTCTTTGGAGCCGCCAATCCCATGGATGGTCAATACGATTGGATAAGGAGCAAAGAAGCCTGATGGCCGAGGCTGGTAGACATCAAAGGAAACCTCAGTAGTTGAATACGGAATTGGACCATCAATAGATATCTTTAAGGATTCATAGTAGGCGCGGCCCTGAGCGCGGTCTGTGGCCCAGGATATGTAAATAGATGAGGCAATGAATATAGTCAGGATCAAAAGGATAAAGTATCGGGGTCTCTCAGCCATTGAATGTCTACCGATTCTGGATGGCATGAAACCAGTCATAAGTATAATGGTTCTTCTGATTGACTTGAATACGATTTACATTAACTTTAAACACTACAGCTAGCTATTGACTTCACCATTTATTCATGTTTCATCCTAAGACTTGCAATTAAAGCGATGTGAATTCTGCGCTGACCTTTCATCTTAAAAGATTTAGAAAGTCCTACACTTAGTAATATTAAAGAGATGTGAGCAAGACGTGTCTGCGAGGGAGAAGCGGTCCCATAAAGGTAGTCGCTCTTGGTCATTTATTTATGCTATAGTTAGCATTCGAAACAATAAGGCAAGAAGTCTTGGTATCGCCCTGTTACTCTCAATTGCAATGGCCTTGCCCACAGCCATTTTCTGCTGGAGTTCTACCACTGAGTATGTTGCCATGGAGGACATCTTAAAAGAGGACCCGTATCAATTTACCATGTTCCCTGAAGGGCATTCGGGTGTTGAGATCGAGAGCCTTCAGAAGGCAGTTGAAACTGCAATGGCTGACCCGCTGATTGAAGTCGTTGATTATTATGTGTCCACTGCGGCAATTGTGTCTGGTCTGAATAATCTGACGATTCCCGAGTGGTACTACTATGGGTCTAATACAGTCATGCCAGCATATGGTGTTCAAGACACGCGAATAATTCCAATGGACAATTTGAAGTTGAGCAGAATTCGCAGTGCATTCGATTGGGAGGGCAACGACACAATAGAACTTGGCGAGGTGTTAATCAGTAAGGGTTTTGCAGAGAATATAGCTGAACTCTATAATTACAACCTTCAACCAGGCGACCTGCTAAGTTTTGATGTGATTGAGCCAGTTGTATGGAAATATGGCGATAACCCAATATTTTTCCCAGAAGAGTGCAGAATTGAAAATACAAATATGCTAAAGGTCGCCGGAATCTATGAGCCAAAATCACTATCCACATCTCTAGCAGATGCATTTCCATCAATAATGCGTTCCGACCCATGGGCTCCACCATGGCTGGATATGCATGAGCCGGTGTTGGGTCTCTCAGACTCGGTCATTATTCTTGAGGACGAATTGAGTGAGGACACAATAAACAGGATGAAGATTAACACAATATTCAATCCTGTAGCCCTAGCACAAGTTTCTATCCGGTCAATCCTCGATTGGGGGATAGACGACCTTAGTGATGGGCTCGAACAGACAATAAACAGAGTTGCTGAGAGTAATCCAGATATTCATATCAGGAAGTCCATAACCTTAGAAGAGCACAGTGAGTTTCTAACTTCAATTACGCAGAGCCAGTCATTCACTCTGCTTGCAACTCCAATCATCCTCATGAGCCTATTCCTTACAGTCTTCAGTTCACGGACCTCAATTCAAGAGAAAGCACGAGAAATAGCTATTCTTCGTTCAAAAGGCGCATCATTTAATCAGATATTGTCATCAGCTATTTGGGAGGCGGTCTTGTTGTCGTGCATCGGCTTCATTGCGGGACTGGCAACAGTCTATATTGTTGTGCCATTCATGGGAGCCTCTGATCCATTCATAATTGTGGACTTTCAAATATTTTTCCGATATATGGAGAACTTTCAATTCCCTCTGTTTGCCCTAGTTATTGGGGCCACTATTATCATGTTTCTGCCGGGATTGTATATGGTTCACGTTAATGCCAGCGTAGGTATATTTGAGATAGGACAACCACATACTCGTTCAGAGATAGAGGCTGTTCAGGAGTTTGCAGTCAATAGATACATTGTCAGTTTCTTTTTACTAGTACTAGCATTACTGTATTTGCCAGACCTCATCCCTCCAGTAGGTTCATTAGCAACATTGACAGTCCTTTCAATTGCACTATTACTATTCGCCATTGCATATGTTGGCTCCAGACTAATGCAGTTCATTCTCTCAAAGCTGGCAAAGGCAGCAACATCAATACTTGGAGAGAAAATCCTCTATATTATTCAAAGCCTAAAGCGTAGGCATGGCAAGTTCATTCCATTATTGATTATTCTCGCATTGACTCTGACCACGACTACGATGTTAATGATTGAGAATTCAAGTTTAGAGAGCACGATAAGAAATGAGATTGCCTATTCATATGGTGCTGACATAAGAATAGAAGCACCTCAGAATCAACTCACTTTTGCATTTACCATTGAACTTGAAGAATATGCGAATGTCATTGAGGCAACATCAGTGATTGAGGTAAGGAGTTGGATATCGAATTATGTGTTTAACTTGGAAGGAGTGAAACCTACCGAGTTCCTCAGAATTGGCAATTTCGATCCTCTGGGTGAAGACGCCAGTGAGGTTCGAAACACAATATCACTGCTAAACACAAAAGATGATGGGATCATACTCTCCACATATTTGCAAAGCTTGTTCAATAAGAGCACCGGTGATCCAATCTCGTTTTATGTGAGCAGTGGAGACTATAATGTATTTGCAACATTCACAATTTTGGGGTTCGTTGATAGCGCTCCAGGACTTGGAGCCACGCACATTCAGCCAGGGGATAGATCTGTATCTATCCAACTTGGACATCAGGTCAGACCAGGGGGCTTTGCTCTAGTAAACCGTGATTATCTGAGAGAACTCTGCAATATGGATTACGCAAGGTATTTCTTTGCTAAGGCACGGGTTGATAGCTCCATAGATTACTTTTGTCGTGCCTTGGAGGACAGGTATAATGTAGAAGCTGGAACGCCTTATGTGGAATACTATCCAGAAGAGATTGCGTCCTCATTGATGTTCATCAATGGAATGAGAGGCTTCATTCTCATAGGAATATCGATGTGTGGCGTGATGATGATTTCAGCCATCGTGCTCTTTTTTGGAGCCGCAGTAAAAGAGCGTAGGCCAGAGTATGCAATTCTCAGAGCAGTGGGAGCATCTCAAAAGCAGGTTTCATCACTTGTCTTTGGAGAGTTCTCTGGACAGATTGGAGCAATAATTATTCTCTCAACAGTCCTTGGATTCTTGTTTGGCTATGTGATGAGTGTGATCTTTTTTGCAATGCTTCCTATTGCACTTGTTGTTCCTGGTGTTGTGAGTGTAGATCCTGTGGCCATGGCCTTGTTGTCAATTGCTGAGTGGAGCCTGATGTTCATCGCCTGTCTTTACCCGGCCAGATTGGCTAGTTTAACAGACATGACGGAGGAGTTGAGAAACCTGTGATAAAACGGCCATTTTGGACATCAATTGTCGTGCTAATTGCATTATTGACGCCTACATTTATTCCAAGTCAAGTTTATGCCAGCATGTTGGGTTCCAATGAGACTTCTCCGAATGTGACTGATTCCATAGCAGACAATCAGACTGTGATATTCCTGTCCTATATTGGGGGGAATGAGAACGACACGATAATTAAAGTAAAGACTGGACCAGATGACAGCATCTACATCATTGGAACAACTGAATCCTATAACTTTCCATTCTTCAAGGACAAAGTCAAACAGATAGGTGATGTCAGAACTTCACTAGGGAGATTCACATATACCGATTGCTTTCTCGCAAAGATCACGCAATATGGAGAACTAGTCTTCTTTATAGTATTCGGCGGAAAATATGATGATGAGCCTCATGATCTTACTATAACTAGCAATGGCGACATAATTGTTGTAGGTGCCACAATATCAGTCAATTTCCCAACTACTTCAGATGCAAGCCAGAAATTTAGAAGTGGATGGACATGGGATGGCTTCGTTAGTAGATTCAGTTCAACAGGAGAACTTCTCTATTCAACATATATTGGGGGATATAATAATGACATGATCACTGGCATTGAACTCTGGCAGGATGAAATAATTATCACGGGGTGGACCAACTCGCCAGATTTCCCAATGGTATTCAGTCCAATCAATTCTTTCAATGCAGAAATGGATGTATTTCTTGCAAGACTAACTGCAGATTGTAGAAATATCACCTTTAGTATGTTTTTGGGATCGGATGGTCTTGAGTATCCATCATTAAGTGGTGACTGCCTTGAAGTGGACAATCTAGGAAATGTTATGATAATCGGAACTTTAACCAACAAAAGTACAATGTTTAATAATCCACCAATTCAGCAAAATGGCTCATTTGTTGTAATTTTAAACAAAGAAGGCAACATAGTCCAATCAATAATAATTGATGACGAGGGCAACGAGTTTGGTGAGTGCATCAGACTCGGGGATGATGGAATCTTGGCAGCAGTTGTTATTCAAGAGCTCTCTTTTTCATTCATGTCTGAAATGGTGAGATATAATAGTCTCATCATTAAATTGGACCCATACTCGGGGAGGATTATTCAAAATAAGACAATAATGACTGACAAGAGCATAATTACAACTGACATTGCAACTGACGTAAATGGAAATCTTATCGTTGCTACATGGACAGATTCAGACTTGTATGTCATGAATCCTCTGCAAAATCAGATGGGGGGAATCGACATCTATGTAATGATACTTAATGATACCTTTGATAGAGTGTTTGGAACCTACTTTGGTGGCAATGATGCTGAATCAACTCCAAGATTAGTGATTGACTCCAAGAACCGCATTATCCTTGCTGGAACCACAAATTCGATTGATATTGCAACAAAAAATGGATTTCAGTGCTTCAAGGCGGATGGCGACTATGACACTGATGGGGTCATTGTAATTATGGATCTCTCTCTTCTTGGCAAAGAGCCATTTGAAATCGATGCGAGAAACCTCCTTCTAGTCGGACTCTCTATCTCATTGATGATTGGAATAATACTTATCGTGTATCCAATAATCAGTAAGAAGAGGGCTATCAAGAACAATTGAAATATTGCAATATTCAAGAGAATAGAATGAGAGGTGTGTGCCCAACAAGCACACACTATCTTGATGATCTAGTACACAATGCCAAGTCTCTTTGATAATTTCTCGAGCATGTCTTTGACCATGCCAGCAAGATCATAGTCAGGTTTCCAGTCCCATTCCTCACGAGCCACACTGTCATCAATAGACATTGGCCAAGACTCGGCAATCTTCTGCCTAAAGTCAGGTTCGTAGGCTATCTCAAACTCAGGAATATGCTTCTTTATCTCCTCAGCAAGTTCAGCAGGAGTGAAACTGAATGCGGTGACATTGAAGGTCCTGTGTTTGAGTCTTGAGTCATCAGCCTCCATAAGGTCGATGGTAGACTTGATGCAATCAGGCATATACATCATTGGAAGCCTAGTGTCAGGTCCAAGGAAGCATGTGTACTTTTTGTTCTTTAATGCCTCATAGAATATCTCAACAGCATAGTCTGTTGTCCCGCCGCCAGGCAATGCTTCGGAACTGATCACTCCAGGATATCGCAATGATCTGAAGTTGACACCATATCGCAGATTATAGTACTCGCCGAAGAGCTCTACAAACACTTTAGTCACGCCGTACATGCTTGTAGGTCTCATGATGACATCATTTGGAGTGTTGTCGCGGGGTGTGCTTGGTCCAAAAGCTGCAATTGATGATGGAACCAATGCCTGCTCAAGTCCGAGGATACGAACAGCCTCCATGACATTGTATGTCCCTTGAACATTGGTCCTATAGGCCAGCTGTGGATTCTTCTCTCCTACAGCAGACAGAACCGATGCATTGTGAATGATGATATCAATATCATAATCAACCAACATTGTATGAAGTTGGTTCTCATCAAGTATGTCCAACCGGTAGTATGGCCCATCTCTTGTTAATATCTCAGGAGGCTTCTTCCTACCTGTTGCTATGACATTCTCACCGCCATAGCGTTTTCTGAGTTCGCCAACCAGTTCAGTACCTATCTGTCCATATGAGCCAGTCACTAGAATTCTCTTTGTCATTTGTAATACTCCCTCGATCATTTGAGATCTTAATGCTGAGAGTTGTCCCAGTTCTCTGCATTTGGCCTTTTTGTATTGAATAAAAATCTTGGCCAAAAGCAATTTTATGGGGCAATTTATCCAATTACTGGAAGAAATAATCAATCTGGAGTGAAATCTTGTTCAAGAAGTAGAATAAACATATTAGATGGTGTTCAAAAAGTAGAATGATATTCTTTTGATATTATTAATATCATGTTGAATTAATTCATGGGCTGTGATTGAAAAGCAAGAACTCAAAACATCCTCTCTATCTCTTCAAATCTGAAGGAGCACAGCCCATTACTCCCTTTCCTTCAGTTAAAAAAAAAAGAGAATAGAGAGTTGATTCAGTCAAGCTCTCCACGTTTCTCTTTGATTGCAGCATGAGCTGCTGCCAGTCTTGCAATGGGCAGACGGAATGGTGAACATGAAACATAGTCAAGACCAATCTTGTGGAAGAACTCCACTGACCTTGCATCGCCGCCATGTTCACCGCAAACACCCAGTTTGAGGTCTCTACGAGTGTCTTTGCCTCGTTCGATTGCAATCTCCATGAGCTGACCAATTCCCCTCTTATCGATGCTCTGAAAAGGATCGTTTCGCAAGAGATGATGATCTAAGTAGTATGGGAGGAAAGAGTCAATGTCATCCCTACTGAATCCAAAGCCCATCTGTGAGAGATCGTTGGTTCCAAATGAGAAGAACTCAGCAACCTTTGCAATATCGCCAGCTCGCATGCACGCTCGTGGAATCTCAATCATGGTGCCGTACAAGAATGGGATGTCAAATCCTACTTCCTCACGAACATCCTCATACACATTATCCACAATGAGTTTCATGGCATTAATCTCTGCCGAACCGCTGACAACTGGAATCATAATCTCAAGATGCACTTCCTTGCCATTTGAAATCAAGTCGGCAGCAGCATGAAGGATTGCACGGACCTGCATCTCATAGATCTCGGGATAAGTAAGCCCTAACCTTACACCACGATGGCCCATCATTGGGTTGTTCTCGTGAAGGATCTCTCCACGCTTCTTAACCTCTTCAATGTCAATGTTCAAAGCATGTGCAAGACGTTCCTGACCAATCCTACTCTGAGGTACAAACTCGTGTAGTGGAGGATCAAGGAGTCTGATAGTCACTGGACGACCGTCCATGACCTCGAGAGTTGCTTTGATATCGTTCTTGACATAGGGTTCGAGTTCTTTAAGCGCTTGAATCCTCTCTTTTCGAGTTGTGCTGAGAATCATCTTTCTTAGCAAGAACAGCGGTTCATCAGACCCAGCACCGTAGAACATATGTTCAGTTCTGAAAAGACCAATTCCTTCTGCACCAAATTCGAGTGCTTGACGGGCATCTTCAGGAGTGTCAGCGTTGGCACGTATTCCAAGTCTACGATACTTATCAACAAGCTCCATGAACTTAATGAGTCGAGGATTCTTAGTAGCATCCATCATTGGAAGCTCGCCTTCATAGACGAGACCCTTAGTGCCATTTAGGGTCAGCACATCGCCCTCATTAAAGACCTTCTCTTTGCCATCCATCTTCACTTTCATGCATTTGCCAATAATGTCAATTTCAATGCCCGCAGCACCAACGATACAGCACTTGCCCCACCCTCTGGCGACAAGTGCAGCATGGCTGGTCATTCCACCTCTACCAGTTAAGATAGCATTAGCTGCACGCATACCTTCAATATCCTCAGGACTGGTCTCTTCTCTTACAAGAATTACCTTCTTGCCCTTCTTATGCCACTCAACAGCTGCCTCGGGGGTAAACACAATCTGACCAGAAGCCCCACCAGGTCCAGCGGGCAAGCCTTTGGCAATGGGTTTATGCTTTGCTTCCTCCTTAGGGTCTAGAATTGGGAAGAGCAGTTGGCCCAATTGTTCTGGGTTAACTCGAAGAACTGCGGTTTCCTCATTTATGAGCCCTTCCTCCAGAAAGTCCAAGGCAATGTTTAGTGCCGCAGTTGCGGTTCTCTTGCCCACTCGATGTTGAACAAGGTATAGTGAGCCTTCTTGGATTGTGAATTCGATATCAACCATGTCCTTGCTGTATTCTTCTAGGGTCTTTCGGATCTCGCAGAGCTGTTTGTATATCTCTGGCATCTTTTCTTCAAGAGTGGGCAAATGTTTGTTCTGCTCATTCTTGCTCTCTTCATTCATGGGATTTGGAGTTCGTATTCCAGCAACTACATCCTCACCCTGAGCATTGAACAGGACTTCGCCATAGAACTCATTTGCACCAGTTGCCGGGTGCCTACTGAATGCCACACCAGTTGCAGACTTTTCGCCCATATTTCCAAAGACCATTGCTTGAACAGTACAGGCGGTTCCCCACGAGTCTGGAATTCCTTCAATCCTGCGATAAGCTACAGCACGTGATCCAGTCCAGCTTTTGAATACTGCTCCTATGGCACCCCAGAGCTGATCCCAGGGATCGTCAGGAAAATCAACATCAAGAGTCCGCTTTACTTCAACCTTGAAGAGGTCGCATAATTCTTTAAGATCATCAACAGTCAATTGCGTATCAGAAGTGTATCCGCGCTCGCGCTTCATTGTAGACATTATCTGGTCCAAACGACCGCGAATTCCTAGTTCGCCTTCCTCGGGTTCAATTCCTTCGGCCTTTTCAAGAACTACATCGCTATACATCATGATAAGTCTTCGATAAGAGTCATAAACGAAACGTTCATTCTGGGTCTGTTTAATTAGACCAGGAATGGTCTTGGTTGTCAGGCCCACATTAAGAACGGTTTCCATCATCCCCGGCATACTTTGTCTTGCACCAGATCTTGCAGAAACAAGGAGAGGATTCTCAGGATCACCAAATTTTGCCCCCATTATCTCCTCAACCCATTCGAGTGCTTCCTTAACCTGTTCTTTGACCTCATCAATAAGCTTGCCTGTTTCCATATAGATAGTACATACACCGGTTGTAATGGTGAAGCCTGGAGGAACAGGAAGTCCGAGCAGAGTCGCAGATGCTAAAGATGCACCCTTGCCTCCAAGCTCATTCTTCATATCGCCCGTGCCATCAGCAAAGCCTGCACCGAATCGATATACTAGCTTTTTCTTGTGTTCATTATTATTCATTAATTAGCCTCCCAATTGTATTAAGATGGCATTCAACTTTTTTAGAATCATGAATTCAATAACTGCTGTTTTTTCAACCTGATAGCAGGCGAATTTACTAAAATACTAATTCATTGGGACATCGGAAAAGTTTTCTTGAAATGGCTGTCGTCACCTAACGCTTCTAAAATGGAATTATCTGAGAAGAGTGATAGAAATGATAGATCTTACAATTCATGAGGACCAGCTTGAACGTACAGTAAAGAGATGTCGAGAGAGAAACATCATCATTCCCACATTTGAACAGATGAAGAACCCCTCGAAAGTCCCACAAAAGATAAAGAATGAGCTGAAGGACATTGGGCTCTGGGACATAGTACCCCGGAACCTCTTTAGGATAACTTGGAAGAACGAACCCATTGAAAAGGGGGGTCTTTTCCGTGATATTGCTAACTACGTGGAGTTGCCACCCGAACTCACTGGCGTTGAGGCAAGGATTATCGCTCTCGTTGGGAAATGGTTTCCTACAGGAGCACACAAAGTGGGTGCAACTTTTGGGTGTCTGGTCCCGCCCTTGGTAACCGGGCAGTTTGATCCCACAAAACACAAGGCAGTTTGGCCAAGCACAGGGAACTATTGCAGAGGTGGGGCGTATGATGCCACATTGCTCGCTTGCGAGTCCATTGCTATTCTCCCTGAGGAAATGTCGCAGGAACGTTTTGATTGGCTGTCAAAGGTCGCAGGAGAGATCATTAAGACTCCGGGCAGTGAGAGCAATGTGAAGGAGATTTATGACAAATGCTGGGAGTTAAAGAGAACAAGAGGCGATGATATCTTCATATTCAATCAATTTTCTGAATTTGGAAACTATTTGTTTCATTACGATGTAACGGGCAATGCAATGAAAGAGGTCATAGACAAAGAGATTGGTGGAGGAAAGTATCGTGGTGTTGTGCTCACAACAGGTTCAGCAGGAACCATCGCATGTGGCGACTTTCTAAAGCAGCAATATCCAACTTCAAAGATCGCAGCTGGGGAGGCTGTTCAATGTCCTACACTCTGGCTCAATGGCTATGGGGCTCATAGAATTGAGGGCATAGGTGACAAACATGTGCCATGGATCCATAATGTAAAGAATACGGACATGATAATAGCAATTGATGACAACGACCCAATGAATCTGATCAGACTCTTCAACGAACCTGCTGGAAGAAAGTATCTAATCAACGATGTGGGTGCACCTGAGGAGCTGGTCAATAGTCTTGATATCCTAGGCATATCAAGCATTGCAAATGTGCTTATGGCCATCAAGTTTGCCAAATATTACGAGCTCACTAGAAATGACATAGTGATCACAGTATTCACAGACTCTATGGACATGTACCAATCTAGACTCAGAGAAGCAACCGCCCAGTATGGTGAGTACACATGCGAGAATGCAGTTCGAGACTACCATAGAAATCTGCTGGGACAAAAGACCGATGCAATGATTGAACTGGATTATTACGAGAGAAAGAGGATTCATCACCTGAAGTATTTCACATGGATTGAGCAACAGATGTTCGACCTTGATGAGTTGAACAGGCAATGGTATGATCATGACAACTACTGGGGTTCAATTCAACAGATGACACCTGAAATTGACAAGCTCATCACTGCATTCAATGAGAGAGTCGGTCTTGTCTGATCTCTGATGCATTAGAGACCCACTCGATAAAATCAATAGGAGCTAATCAGTTTCAAAGATTACTGATGAGTGAGGTCTTTTCACATGGAGAAGCAATCAATCTTTGTCAAGATAATGGGCGAAAGCAAGCCCATTGACTTTCCAATCGATTCTGAGAAGATTGTCATTAATGATGATAGAGTGACAGAGATTGATCTTTCTACAATCAAGGATTTTCCCAAGCTGAAGGAACTTGTGATCAAGGCTGAGCAAATATTCGATATCAATCTAGATGCATTAGCCGAATGTCCGCTCCTTGAACAACTGAGTATTTCTGGCGTCGATACCGAAACCATTGACCTCAGTCCCCTGAAACAATTGCAATGCCTGCGAGTTCTAAGCATTAGTGATTGTAGCCTAGCAAGGCTTGATTTAGCGCCTGCTCAAGACATAAGGGGACTTGTTGAGATTTCACTACCACGAAACAATCTGAAGGCAATTGATCTGTCCCCCCTTAAAGGGCACAAAATACTGCAAAAGATCAATTTGTCGGGAAATGCTATTAACCGCATCAATCTTGCTCCTCTTGGAGAGATTGAAAGTCTAGAGTTCCTAGATCTGTCTGACAATCATATCAATCGAGTATCACTAATACCTCTACGAAAGTGCTCAAGACTGGAGAAGCTTGACCTATCAGGAAATCAGATGAGCCAAGTGAATTTGCAGCCGCTTGAATCATGCCGCTTGATGAGACGACTTATTCTAAGCAGAAACAAGCTCTCTGAGATTAATCTTGAAGCTCTAAGGGACATGTACCAATTGCTTGAACTCAGACTCGATGGTAATAGGCTTGCTCAGATTGATCTCCAACCTCTGACATCTTGTACTAGTTTGAAAATTCTGGATATTTCGAATAATCGATTAATCACTGTTGACCTCAAGCCATTAAAGCGATGCAAGGGGCTGGAACTAATTGGTCTCAGCAATAACTCGTTGACTGAGATAGACCTCATGCCATTGGGTGCGCTAAAAGAGCTTCAGCATCTTGTGATCTCATCAAACGAACTAAAGGAAGTGGACTTGTATCCCCTAAGTCATTGTATAAATCTCTTAAGGCTGAGCATCAACGGCAATCATATCCAAAGTCTTGATCTTTATCCTCTGGCATTTTGTGCACGTCTAGCTCAACTTGGAATCGACATGATCGATAAGCTGATTGAAGCTGGGCATAAGCCAGATTCCAGTCTATTCAATGTCGACCTCTCACCATTGTACTTTTGCAAGATGCTGCGATCCGTTGACATCACCAAACGCGAAAAGAATCCAATTGGTGCTCGGATCATACTATCAGACCCTCCAGAATTCATAAGAAAAGTGCCGGGGGCATTGACAGAGTTTCTAAAGTCACCTTCACGTAGATATGGACTGCTTCAAGATTCACTCATCCAAACAATTCAACAGAAGGGGTTTGAGCATGCTAGAGACCACTTACTTGGAATTCTGAGCCATACTGATTACGAGGAATGGGATAGGGACATAATTGCATATTGGGAGTTGAGCATTCCTGTTCTTGTTGATCATTATGGTTGGAGCAAGATTTGGGGTGCATTTGAATCAATAATGATGCTAACACCTCCATCAGTGCGTCCGAAGGAATATCAAGAGCTGTTCAGGAGATTCAGACTTGCGATTTTTGCGGGGTACGATGGCAGCATGAATGACATGTTCAAAGATGATTGGAACTGGAAAAAGGGCCATAAAGAATTGAGAAAGGCACTCCTTGTCGAATGCAAGAACCAGATCGAGCTAGGCGGTTCTACATTATTTTTTAAGCCCCCTCTATTTGATGTTACAGACCCCAAAGAGGCAGAGCTTAGGCAGATACTCGAGAAGCGGCGGATTGAGGAGATTCGTGATGTTAGAATATATGACTATGGAGATTGCTTTGATTTAAGACCTCTATGGCTAACATCCATTGGCTTTGAGTTTCTATGGAATCAACAATTCTGGCTATTCACAGGGATTAATGGCATTAGAACAGTTACTACATTTTTTGAAAATCGAAAGATGTTTCTTGCATTTGAAACGGTTAAGAAACACGATGAGGTTAAGGACTTCACGCAAAACAGGCCAATAAGTAAACAACATCTCCTATTCATTCTAAGGATGATAATTAACAATGCTAGTCCAGTTGCAAGAGCTGAGGGATTCAAGAGCCTTGGCCAGACAGATCGAGTTGACCTGGTGAATTCAGTTGCTCAATCAATAATCTGATTATAGGTTTGATAGAGGGGTTTATTCAGTCAGAAGGTTATAGCAAACCGTTCATTGTAAATTGGACAGTCTTGGACATTAGAGTCCTGTCCTTTCAGGAACGGCACTGGACAAATTACAGATCATTGTTTCCCATGATACTATTTAAGCCCCCCACAATTTCATAGAGCATCATTTAGATGATCCTTTGATTGATGTCCAACTCTGTCTAACCTCTACGCATCTGCGCGCAACCCATGGCTTTCACTTATTAAAAGAACCATTCCGCCTTTGTCGCAATCTATTTGGACCGTTGGCGTTCTGATTTGCACTCGTAGTATTCACAGACCTTGACCAATGCTTCAACAGTTTCGCGAATGTTTCTAAATACAGGAAGACCCTCATTTACGAATTTACCCCATGCTCGCATTCTAGCCTCAGGGTAGGCAACCTCAGGAATGGTGACAAGGACGGGTTTTCCCATGCTCTCAACAATCTCACGACCTGCTTTGGCCATTACTCCCCAGAGATAGTCTACTTCATCCACTGCTTCCATTATCACAGCAACTTGGTGGATGTTATGAACATCAGCTTGGAGAATGATAGAGTCGAAATTGGGGTCCTTTCCAACTATCCTAATTACTTCTGACATTATCTGATCTTGATAATAGTCGGCGGCAAGGTCTATTGGATTTCCCACAGCATTGCCCACGCTTAACATTATGGAGCGAAGTTTGTCAACAGTCTCCTGCGAAGACCTTGGAATATTCAATCCAGCCTCAGAGCAGAAGTCAGTGTAAACCACGCTAGTACCGCCGCTGATAGCAATAATGCCAACATTGCGAGACTTTGGTACTGGGCTTTTTGAGAATATGCTGAGTGTTGAAATCAGGTCTTCTAATGTATCAACAGTTGGGACATTGGCCTGCTTAAACATTGCATCCCAGATTGCATTAGAACCTGCGAGTGCTCCTGTATGTGAAGAAACCGCCCTTGAGCCCTCTTGGGATCGTCCCCCCTTAATTGCAACAACAGGCTTTTTCTGAGCCAAAGTCTTTAGAGATTGAAGGAGTTCCTTGCCCTGCTTGGTCCCCTCAATATATATGCCAATGACTTTGGTCTCACTATCATCCTCAAAGAACTGAATTAATTCGTGGGGTGATATATCCACAGCATTTCCAAAAGAGAACACCTTACTGAAGCCAACACCGGATTCAACTCCCGCGGTATAGGTTGTTATAGCAACGCCTCCTGACTGAGATAAGAAGCCCACATTACCAGCAAGGCGCTTGACAGTAGGCATGAAAGCAAATCCAAGTTTGGGATACATGAGCCCCATGCAGTTTGGTCCGAACACACGAATTCCCAGCGATTTGATTAACTCGCAGAGCTCTTTCTCTCTCTTTCTACCCTCGTCGGTCCCGAGTTCGGAAAAACCACTGGTGAACACGGTTGCCCCTTTGACACCCTTGGCTGCACATTCTCGTAGGACTGAGGGAACTGCCTTGTAGGGCACAGCCACTATTGTATAATCGATCTTTTCGGGAATCTCATCAATACTGGTTAGTATCTTGTGCCCCAAGACCTCTCCGCCATTGAGAGAAACCAACCAGACCCTAAGGTTATGATCCCATTGGAGCATTGAATGAGCCCAATAATAGCCCATCTTAGCAGATACTCCAATAATGGCAACAGATTGAATATCAAGGATATCTTTTATTGAGAGGCGTTTAGGCATCAGTAATCAAGCACTCCCTAGTAGTTCGTCAAAATCCGACTATGTTTTAAGCATAACGTAGTGGAAATTTTACAAGAAACGAATCGAGAAATGCAATATGTCGGAAACATTGAGCTTGTTTCAAGTTGCAAGACGATTTCGAAAATATCTGATTATCTCGATAATTGTGTGCATGGTCATGGTGCCTGTTGCAGATGCGATCATCTTGCAAAGAGACAGAAATAGGAATATGGTTTTTGGCGAGTTGTTTTGGAGTGAGGGGCTGAATGTTTACAATATCAATGACACATATCTGAATGAAACTTACGGAGTACCAGCTGACCACCTTTTGACTGGCATTGTAAATGTGACCTACGAATATCCTGTCATTACTCTATTGTTCTATGCGTTTGTTGCACTAATCGAGCCAGGAATGTTTGGGCCCCATTGGCTTGTAAATTGGCTGCTTGTCTTGTTTGCTCACATTAACCTAATTCTTTTCTTATATATTGGTAGAAAAGACTGGAACAAGAAATGGTTCAGACAGTTCTTTGCAGTATTCTATGCCTTTGAGGTCATTTTCTCGGTGGGCTTTGCAAAGACCGAGCCGTTGACAGACATGTTTTGGCTCATTGCAATTATTTTCTGGAGGCAAGATAGAAGAATTCTGGCGAACTCATTTCTAGCCATTGCCACTCAGACTAAGTTGTATCCTGCAATGGTGTTTCCAATTCTTCTTGCCGCTGATCCAATCTCCTCGATAGCATTTCTAGTAGTCAATCTCTTGTTTGTGATTCCCTTGTTTGCATCGCAGATAATGTATGGAAGCCTAATCGCTCATCTTTCAAATAGCGCTTCATATTCGACGCTAATAACCAATCCATTCTATCTTGGCCTAGTGTTCACAAATCCTCTAGCTATCATCGCCCCAAGCATATTGGTTATCGCACTGGCACTTATGATATTTGAAACCAAAAGGGTGGGATTTGTTGAAGTGCCAACAAGAAGGTTGAGGACTTCTGATTGGCGAACCATTTTGATCTTCGCCCTTCCTCTAACACTCATAGTATTCTCATGGGTGCTCATTTGGTATTATTCATGGTTCATCATTCCCATGCTTTTACTAGATCGAAATGAAGACAAGAGCGCATACAGAAAGATGATTGCAGCAATCTGGATGGCTCATTTCACCGGGATTCTATTAAATTTTAATTACTTCATGAATGGCCCAATAGCAGAGTTTCTTGGACATATGCGCTAATTGATATACCGCAACCTTTTTTCAACAATAACAACTAAAAAGCAATTGGACTCTGGGAAATAGAAATCCAGTAAGAGAGGTTTCATTCGGAGTCATGGAAGTTGTACAAGACCTGTCAGATAAAAGAGAGATTAAAAGATGGAGTGTTAATTGAATGAGAGTATACCTTGATGCAAACTTCTGGATAAGCGGATTTTCAGACCGCCCCGCAGATGTTTACCTGATAAAGCAAGCAGCAGACAAGATAGGTGTTGAGTTATGGATCACTAGACAGGTCTTTCACGAGTTGCGTTGGTACCTGCGAAGAGAGGTCGAGAATATCATTTCAATTGATGAAACATTGCAAAAAGAGATCAAGGCATTCATGGAGAGCCTTAAGAGACCTGAGAGTTCGCTACCACAGCTCAATGACATGTCATTAGTTCTTGCCGCCATGAGAGCAAAAAGAGCGAAGATTGTGACTAGTGACCTCAAATTGCTGAATATCATCCAAGACCTGCAGATTAATGCAGATGGAGTTGTGGGGTCAGCTTTTGTCCTTGAATTGATCGAGTCAATTGATGACAATGATCTAAAGAAGAAGCTGACAAAGATTCGCGAGAGAATCTATGCTGAAGAGGTAAGATACAGCATTTCACGAAGAGAAGCGTATGATCCCGTAACACGAATCAGGATTATTGAAGAACATGCAATGCGTGTGTTACGCGCGGTCAAGAAGCCTGCAGAAGTTGATAAGAAGCTCTCCAAGGGACAACCACTTTTTGTTCTGGACTTCTTGGAAGACATCAAAGCGGGCCTGCCAACAATGCTTGAAGACTTTCAGGTTGGTAAATATGATGCTCTAGCAGCAGAGATTCAAGCAGTTCAGAACGAGATCGAGAGATTACTTGTGATCTCAACTTTGACCGAAGACAGTGAGACTCATGGAAAGCTGGTGAAACACGCAAGCGATTTGACACTGTTCCTGTACTATCTTGAGATGTTGTGTCATCTCTATCGTGGTACAAAAGAAGGAATCGAAAATGCGCTTAGTGTGAGCGAAGAGGCATTCAGACTCCTGATGTTCACAGAGGTTGAGAATGACGAGTTGAAAGCCTCAGTGTTCTTTGTGAGGTTTGTTCTGGCCATAGTCAAAGAGGACTATGAGGAGATAGATTATACATACTCGCTCTACGATGGTATGCTAGAACGTGCAGATCTCAAGCATATGAAGCAGACTTCTGAGGGACTGTATGTGACAATGCAAGTCTTGAGAAAGTTCCTTGGAGGCTTTTCTTTGACCAAGACCAAGCTACAATATCCAGATGTTACTATCTCAATGTTGATTGACATTGCAAAGTACAAGTTACTGTTCAACGAGATCAATACCGCATGGCTTTTAGCAATGACTGGATACAAAATTGGAGTTGCTTATGGAAAAGAAGAGGGAACACTGGCATCATTCATAATGCTCTATAAGGTGTATTCTGCATCGCATGGTAAATTGAGGGATCGGTTAGAGAAACTTGCTGAACATGCATTGAAGAGCTTTGTCAAGAAGGGGTGGAATACCAATCGGATAACTCCAATCCTTCATGAGATACAGGGCAGAATACCGACCATCAAGGACATGCCAACGGACAAGGCTCTTGATGTTGCAGAACTGCCCGAGGAGCTACTTGGCTGGATGGATGTTCTAATTATTGAGACAATCGAGTCCAAAAAGATTCTAATTGTATGGAATGAGAAACTTCAAGTGCGTATAGGTATTGATATCACTAGACACCCCGAGTTTGGAAGTCTCAAAACAGGCCATAAGATAGCAATCACCAATGGCGAATTCACTCTCCTTAAGACATCAGCGGATGTAATACGAGAGTATGCTGTTGTGTTGATTGTTGAACCCAGCAAGGGTGCAGAGATTTCCTATGAAGGTGAGTATGGCTTTAGTTGCCACAAAGTCGCAGCACCTGAAGTAAATGTCGAGTAATAATTTGGAAGGTAAAACACATGAACATTATCCATCTGGCAATATTGATAGGCGGCACTGTAATTGGTGCCATCTTCAATTATTTGCTCAATCGAGCACCAGGCTCTGAACCAGAAGATTATAGAATTGGACCTGCAGAATTAAACATCACTTGCGACTGTGCTTTCAACCCATTAATCATCAGCGGAATTGCCACCTTAGTTGTAGCCATCTCATCAGGAGTTTTTGATAGCCGAATGGAGTTGTATCTTGCGGGATTATTTGTGTTTTCGATTATTACAATAGCAGGAATCATTGGTAGAAGAAGGCGTCATGAGGAGTGGAGGGAACTCGAGGAGGTTTTTTCAAGGGCACTCGTAACCTCACATATTCACAGTCCAATTGATTCGCCGCCAGACATCTTCTACGATGAGGATGACGATTCTGATTATTACTGATAATTTATGATGTCTCTTCCTTGTCATCTTCAATATTTGGTAGTTTGATGGCTATCATACGTGCACTTCGATCTTCTGGTGACCTGAACCAGTGCGATTCTCCAGGTTCTACAAGCACAACATCACCCTCTTCAAGACTGTAGGGAATATCATTCACGCCAATTGTTAGAGAATCTATGGCAATGAATACTTCCTCCAAAATATTATGCCTATGGGGGCGAGTCTTCATGCCTGCAGGAATCTTAACATAGATGAACATCCCATTATCTAAAGCATCCTTAAAGGTGAGATGGGCCACATATTTGACATCATACCCTGCGCGGCCCATTGATTCAACTTCTGAAGCCTTGTGTATTTTTACCATGAAATCACCATTTACCGAATTATATGCATAACCGATAAAATCTAAACCAGAGTTGCCATAAGTAAATTGTGTCAACTCAGGAAAACCAGGCCAAAGTAGTGAGAAAAGTCATTGTGCTCGGTTCAGACAGGGCCCTGCTCGCCGGATTTCTCAGACGAACAAGAAGCGGTATTGGTTTTCCGAGCATGTTCTATGTTACCGGGTTGGTTTTTGGGATTGTCAGATATGAATTCAATAATGTCATTGTTACATTGCAATTATGGACAATTCCATATCCAATGATGTATCCTGGACTTGCTGCGTCCTTTGCACGGGGACACACCAGCGTCATTATAGTTGTGCGACCTGATGAAGTAAAAAGAATTAGAGAGCTAATAGACAGCTGTGCCATCAAGGACAATGTCAGTAAGATGATTGTAGTTGTTGGTGACATCAAAGATGCAGAAGATGCAACAAATGAATTGTCAGAAGTATTTCAGCAGGAACTTGAGGCCAAAGTGGTTGACAGTGTTGAAGCCATCTTTCGAATATATCCAAGGGTCTTTGCAGAGTATGACACCAATAGAAAGGAGAAGGGTGAAGTATTCCTAGTGTCACTCTCTGCCGATCAATGCGAGGAATATTATCCCCCGATGCAAACTGGCACTCCAGCGATAAACAAGAAGGAGATTCAATTCATTAAGGACTTTGCAAAGAAGATGAACATCAAAGTCATCAATGATGACATGATCATTCAGACAATCTATGGGGAAGTATCGATTCACATTCCAAGTGGTGAAGTTGCTATCAGGCCAATTGTCTGTGAGGTCTGCTTACTTGACTGCAAAAAGCTCAAGAATGTCTGCATCATGCGGGTTGATGATGGTTGGTGTAATGAAGATGTAAGTGCCGCCGCATTACTCGTTATTGCAAAGGCCTATGCACTAAAAAGCCTTGATCTGCCAAAACATGTAATTAATCAATTGATAATGAGCAACAAATGTAGTAATGCTCGTTTTGACGCAACTGGCATCGATGAGGAGCTTTATGAGATTCTTACTAGATTATCAAAAAGCAAGTCACCAATCAAGCCATCACTTATTGATGAGGCGCGGCGCAGACTGATCAGTGGAAGGCTTTCATACACCGTATTCAGCATATTGAAAAGGATATTCGAAAAGTACACCACTCACGGAAAAGAAAGTGGTGAATAGACTTGCACATGAGAACCATTTCTGTAATAGGCGGCTCTCAACCCGATGATGACACTCTAATAGTGGCTGAAGAATTGGGCTCTGAGATAGGGAAGAGGAGAATAGTATTAGTCTGTGGGGGTGTAGGAGGAATTATGGAAGCCGCATGTAAGGGAGCTAAGACTGCAGGTGGCCTTACAGTTGGGATAATACCGCAAGACGACAAGCCGACTGCAAATCCCTATGTCGACATTGTGATACCAACAGGACTTGGGTTTGCCAGAAATTTCCTAGTGGCTAAAACTGGCGATGCGGTTGTTGCAATTGATGGTTCAGCTGGAACATTGAGCGAGATGGCAATTGCATGGTTTTCGGACAAGCCAATTGTCGCAATCCCAACAACGGGCGGATGGGCTCAACGGTTGGCAGGGACAAGGATTGATTCAAGAAGAGAGGATGTTGTCTATTCAGCGACCACTCCAAAAGAGGCAGTTGACTATATCTTCAAAGTCCTAGGATGGGAATAGTGATGAAAATTGCTAATAACATTCTCAATGGAAAGACCAAGTTGAATCATGAAGAGATTGTTCAGATTCTAGGTGAAGCAAAAGACCAGCTAAGAATGCTCCCGAATGTCATTACCACACCAAAGGCGAAACTTTTCTATATCGGAGGCCTGCATGGCGATCTTAAATGTGCAAGGAAGATTGCCAACAAAATAATGCATTCTGATTATCACGCAGTCTTCTTGGGAGACTATGTAGACAGAGGTCCCGCACAAGTTGACACATTGCTGCATTTGGTCGCACTCAAGTTGCAGATTCCCGAACGTGTGACTTTACTTAGAGGAAATCACGAGTCCCAAGAGGTCAGCGGTCGCTATGGCTTTCATAGTGAGGTGAAGCAGAATTATTCGGAGGAGCTATATCTAGAGTTCCTTGATTTCTTCAAGGTCATTCCAATTGCTGCCCTAAGCAGAAGTGGTATCTTTGCTTGCCATGGAGGAGTTCCTGAGGATGTGTATTCGCTGAATGATTTGAGCAGTATTAACCGATTTGATGTTAACTTCCCAGATGATAGACTGTCACAATTGGTATGGAACGATCCCAAGGAGATGAACTTCGAGTTCACATTCAGTATCAGAGGGGCTATTGCGCGCTTTTTTGGACTTGTAGCGTTTCAGAAATTCATGGGGAATCTTAACCTGCGGCTATTCATTCGCGCTCATGAGGCATTTCCAGAGGGAATACGTACATTCTTTGATGGTCGTCTTATCAGTATTTTCAGCACATCCTATGGCGGACGAATAACACCCATGATTGCGAGAATTGACTCAGATCTTACAGTTCACGCAGTTGAGATTTAGCTGGAACAAATCTTGACATTGCATTATCTTCATAAGGTGCAATGTTGCCAAAACAAGCATCACAGAAGAGAGATGAGCAGTTAATGCAAAAGGTAGCTGTTGTCAGGACCACACCCAAGACCATTTTTGAAGACATTGCCAGAGTGATGGACCTTGCAGAATATGACAAGCATGTTTCAAAGGATGTGACGACTACAATCAAACTAAACCTATCATGGTCAAAATTTTATCCAGCATGTTCCACAAACCCCTATATCCTTGATGGACTCCTTCGCAAGATGATATCTGATGGGTTTGACCCAAAGACAATAACTGCAGTCGAAAATGAAACAGTGGTCACCAACATCTATGCAGGAGTCAAGGGAAACAATTGGTATCCTGTAATGAAGAAGCACAGGATTAATTTCCTACCTCTTATCAAAGCAACTTATGTGGATGTGGAGCTTCCTCGAGAAACCCTAGTTCTTAAGAAGATCTTTGGTGAGATAATTGCTCCCAAAGAGATATTCGGAACAAACATAATCCATTTGCCCACAATTAAAACACATGGACATACATGGATGACTGGGGCTCTGAAGGACTCATTTGGATTATATTTGACCAAGAAGCGGCACCTTGCTCATCTCAAGATACATGAGGTTCTCGTTGACCTACTTTTATTACAGAAGACAATCTCACATTCCGAATTTGTGCTCACTGATGGAACAGTGATGGGCGATGGTAATGGACCTCGTACGATGATTCCTAAGATTGGAAACATACTGATAGCCACCGATGACATGGTAGCCGCAGACACGGTTCAATCGAGAATTATGGGTCTTGACCTGAAAGCAGTGAGAAAGATACAGATCGCACACCAACTCGGTCTGGGTACAGCAGACCCCGAGCAGATTGAGTTAGTCGGCGATTTCGAGTCATGGAAGGACTTGCCAAACTTCAAAATGCGACCTGGTCAGAGTCCAGTGATTCAATGGAACAGGGGATTTCTACGGTTCCCGGGGATGGAAACATTGATTTTTAGGTCACCACTCATGTGGTTACCCACGCAACTTTCCGGACTATATCATGATGGCATATGGCTTCCACTGTTTGGCAAGAAGTGGGTCAGGTGGTTCCTTGAAGAAACAGAATGGGGCAAGCTATGGAAGTCATATTCTGAATGACTGGTGACAAAAATGGCAGTAAAGGACTACATTAGATTAATGAGACCACATCAATGGTACAAAAATGTGCTAATCTATATCCCTGTGGTCTTTGGAAAACTCGATAATTTCGAGGTCTGGTTGAACTTTGTACTATCAAGCTTGCCAGTACTGACCCTCGGCTTTGCGATTCTTTGCGCCGTTTCGAGCGCGGGATACATCTTCAACGACATTGCGGATGAAGAAAAAGATGCTGCTCATCCCGAGAAGAAAGAAAGACCCCTCCCCTCTGGAAGAGCAACAAGAAGAAATGCACGTTTGCTGGCAGCGATATTGTTGATAGGTGGTCTTACTGTTGCATACCTACAGAATACAGCATTCTTGTTAATGGTGATATTCTACATAATTAACAGTCAGCTATACAACTGGGGTCTACGTAATTATGCGATAATTGATGTCTGTGTGATTGCAGTTGGCTTTGTTATAAGAGCAATCTCAGGAACATTTCTCATAGGGGTGCCTTTCACATCATGGCTTGTAATTGGGGTATTCTTTGTTGCCCTTGTGCTTGGCTTTGGAAAGAGAAAGAATGAACTGCAGCTACTTGGCAATGAGGCGGCATTGCACAAGCCAGTGTTTAAGCAATATAACAAAGAGATGTTGGATCATGGGATCAGCATTTCAGCCACATGGGTTGTGATGTTCTATGCTCTTTATTGTTATGAGAACTATCGTGACACCTTGTTAACTCAGCCAGTAATGATGACGGTACCCATAGTTGCAGGTATTGTGCTTCGATATGTCTACCTTGTGTTTTCAGGAAGTCCTGTCGGGAGGAAACCGCACTTGGCCCTGAAAGATAAGGGAATAATCATAGGTGCCATTCTGTTTGGCATAACCCTATTACTCACCCTGTTCTTCTATTCCGAGGTCTACAACTTCTTCCTTGGCCTGTTTCCCATATTATTCCCACCCATAATACCGCCATGATGAGATGATTTGATGAGTTCGCGAATGTCATCCTTTGACTTACATGTGCACACGATTTACTCAAAGGATGGTCTCAATTCACCTAGAACACTCTTCAAGACGATGAGAAAAAAAGGACTTCGCGGGATTGCACTAACTGAACACTGGTACCCTGCCTTGCGTCATGTCATTGAGAAGGATGAAAGATTCATACTTCCTGCCTGTGAGTTCAAGTCCACAGACTATGGTGAGGTCATTGGTATATTCATCAATGAAGTGATAAAGAACCGAACATTTGAAGAGATTGCGGAGGACATCCACGCTCAAGGTGGATTGGTAATCTTACCTCACCCCAGAGACCCAACTAGGAAGTATACAGCAATCAGAAAAGGGCTTCCTGATGAAATTATATCAAAACATGTTGATCTGATTGAAGGTATCAATTCAAGGTGCATTATAGACCTCTTCAACAAACGTGCCCAGAAGCTGGCGAAAAGACTGAACAAACCAATGACTGCAGGTTCTGATGGGCACACATATTTTGAGGTTGGAAATGCGAGGACATGGCTTCAAGACATAGACACAGCAGAGGACATTTACTCGCGACTTAGGAGGGGCCAGACGCAGATTACAGGGCACAGTTCGATGTTTATCTGGCACATTCCAACAATGCTGTGGATGAGAGTACGGAGGATTGCATATGACGCTTGGAAAAAGTGAGGACAAGGAAACTGTCGGGTCATTCATTAGTATTAAGAAAGTTGCAATCTTTGTAATTCTTGGAGTTCTTGTATATCTGGCAATAATCCTCTATAGCCAGATAGACTCCATTTCTGCCGCAATCTCCCTATTGCCATGGTGGGTACTCCCTGCAATGATGGGTCTCTCATTCCTCAACTATATCATCAGATACGTCAAGTGGCAGTATTATCTTAGAAGGATTGGCATAAATCTGAACCATTCTGACAGTTTCTCCATATTCCTCGCAGGGTTTACTCTCACAGCGACTCCTGGCAAGATTGGGGAAGGTATCAAAGGGGTGTTCATTAATGACATTAATAACGCACCATTGGCAAAGACTGTTCCTGTGGTGGTTTCTGAGAGAGTGACTGATCTTCTCGCAATGGTCATTCTTGCAATGTTCGGCTTTATGATTGGATTCGCGGCCACAGACCAATTATACCTTGTAGCACTGGTTGGCGTCGTGGCTCTTGTGGGAGCGCTAATTTTGGGACATAGCGCATTTTACCAGAAGGTTCTTTCAAAGATGACAAGCTTTGGTCCTCTAAAACGTTTCAAGGAGAGCTCAAATCTTATTGAGGAAACCATGACCAGCACACTCTCTCCGAAGCCCATGGCCCTAAGCACCTTGGTCAGCGTTCCTGGGTGGTTCATGGAATGTATGGAACTGTGGTTATTGCTGAGCATTTTGACTGGAGCAGGACTACCCTCACTTACTTACTCGTCATTGGTCCTGCTACTTCAGGCCACCTTCATACATGCCACTGCTTCTGCTGTTGGTGCTCTGTCCTTTCTTCCCGGAGGACTCGTGGGTTATGAGGTAAGCGCTGTCGCACTAATGCAGTTATTGATGGGTCTAACAAGTGGAGTTGCAGGCGCCGCAACAATCATCATCAGAGTCGTCACACTGTGGTTTAGTGTGATTGTTGGATTTGCCGCCTTGGGAATTGTCTTGCGCCGCGCATCAAAAAGAGGTTAATTGTCCATCAAGCTTAAAACAATCAGCTTACAGACTAAAGCATCATCCAGATGAAAATGCAGGTTGTGAGGTATTCATGAGTGGAATAAACGAGTAAAACCCATCAGGGTTTGAGAAGGCGATAAGCAATGCAGAAGAGATTGTGACTGAAAATGAAGTGCGGGAGATCTTGCAGAAGAAGCCCAAGTTCAACTTCTATTATGGCACAGCTCCAACAGGTCCATTTCATTTTGCATATCTAATTCCCTTGAACAAGATGGTTCAACTTGCTGGGATTGGTGGGACTGGCACAATTCTTCTTGCAGATTATCATGCTCATCTGGATGACATGAAGACATCATTTGAACTGATGGATCTTCGCTCTGAATATTACAAGCAATGTATTAAAGGCATTCTTGGAAAGGCCGCCAAGCAATTAAGATTTGTAAGAGGCTCAGAGTATCAACACAGACGCGACTATGTTGAGGACTTGTATAGGATAGCTGCAAGGGTGACGACAAATCGAGCAAAGAGAGCAGCCAGCGAAGTCGTCAGAATGAAGGGCGATGCTAAGGTCTCAGAGCTGCTCTACCCGCTATTGCAGATCTTGGATGTGAAATACCTTAGTGCTGATATAACTGTTGGGGGAATCGATCAGAGGAATATCTACATGCTAGGTAGAGAACTCCTTGAATTTGTTAATTACAGAAAGGGAACATACATCTTCATGCCCTTACTTCCTTCATTGAGAGGTGGCGGAGCGAAGATGTCCGCCAGCGACCCCACCTCTCATATTCGTGTCACAGACTCGCCTGAGCAGATCAAGAGCACAATCAATAAGGCATATTGTCCCGCAGGCGTGCTTGACCAAAATCCTATCACCTCAACTGTGAGATATATCATTTTTCCAAGGATGGGAAAACTCTTGATACATCGAAAGGAGAAATTTGGCGGTGATGTTGAGTTTGATAATATTGATGATTTTGAAAGGGCATATTCGTCAAAAGACATACATCCTATGGATGTAAAAAATGCAGTCGCTCAAACCTTAATTGAATTACTTGAACCAGCAAGGACTTATTTTGAGAACCATCCGGACATCCTTGAAGAGGTTGAACGCACTTTTGAAAAATAAATGATGGATGGCATTTTAGCCATCCGTTTATTCTAGTCTATGTCAATTCCAAGACTTGAAAGAAGAGCCTCAAGGTCAGCTTTTGAGAGGTTCTGAGCCTGTTCCAGAATTATTTCAATCTCATCTTCGCCAAGACCCTTCTTCTCAAGACGTAGTCTCAGCTCCTCAAGTTCATCTGGTCGTTCTCCGAGAGTTTCACGTATGGGTTCTTGAGGCTCGCCTTCTGCTAGTGCTTCGGCCCTGCGTGCTTCCTCTTGAGCAATCACTTCCATCAAGAAGCCAGGTCGCTCGCTTGGCTTCATTCTTGCTAAGTCTGCCCGAAATGCATCAATCTCTTCAGGACCAAGACCAGTAATCTCAGCAAGGCGATCCAAGAGTTGATTGACTTCTGGAACAATTGCCTCTACTGTTTCGCCAGTGATTTCATCCAATGTCTTGACAATGCCAATCGGCTCGAGTTCCTTATTAGTGATCTCTTGCAGTAATTGTGCTCGGCTCTTGGCGGGATATGGTCTGGGCACTTTGCCCTTGCGAAGGGCTGCAATTAACGCATTCATTGCCCTGATAAGCTTAGGCACACTGAAGTATCTGACATAAGCTGCTATTAGGGCCGCAATTGCAAACAGTGCGATACCGCCCCACATCATTGATTGTTGAGCAAGCACCTGTTCAGCAGAAATGTCAGAGTAGATGTGGAGGACAACTATCTGAGTCTGGTAATGTTCCTTGGCAAATGAGATTGTCAGTGAGAATGTTCTAACTGCATGAATCTGGAAAACGAATCGGTAGGTGCCATTTTCTTCTGTGGTCAAGTCAGCAAAGTAGGTCAGATTCTCTGAGCTATACTGCACATTTACAACGGCCCCACTAATTCCAAGACTATGATCAATATCATAGTAGGTTATGCGAACCTCGATTGTGCTTCCCGGTGTAGTGACAATGGTGTTATTCTCATATAAGAGAGAAGTGTGAATGTCTCTTATCTCAAGATTCATAGTGAAGGATGATATTTGATACATAGATGTGGTAAATGCTACCTCAATGTCATATGTATTAATTGGGAGATCATCTGGTATTGTGAATGAATAGCTTCCATTTTCGAGTGGGGTTAATGGTTCAGGCCCAAGGTCCCAGTATACAAGACCGTTAATGTCATGAATTATCTCGCCATTCAGATCATTGTATACTGTAAAAACAAATGTGGCAGTGTCATTGATTGGCACGGAGGCTGATGAAGGACCAGTTATGGATGCTGGCGTTCTTTTGATAATTACCTGAACTTGCTCGGATCCCAGCAGGTAGTTAGATTTGTAGAGCTGAATCTTTACATCGTATAATCGAGGCAATTGGTTTCCAAGATTAATTGTGATATTGTATCTACCGTCACCGAGATCCTCAACGTATCCAGTACCACCCTCCCATGATACAGTTACAGCCGCTCCAGCGATTGTATTGTTGTTTCGAGTATTTACATATTGAACAATTACACTTACATTTTGCTCGGGATATCCTTCGAGCGTTGGAATTCCGAGCACATCCACATCAGTAGGTATTGGGAGTAAATTCAAGAGCACATTCTTATGAACTGTGGAATAATTGGCTCGTGACGCAGTCAGCCTTAAATAGTAGGTACCAGTGACGAGAGGACTTGTGTCTATGATTGCATTGTAAGTGCCATTGCTTATTTCATCAAATACACCAGTTAGATTTCCGATTGTATATGTGATGTTAGCTCCAGAGATCAGACCACCATAATATGTATCATTGTAAACAATGGTCATGTTTAGAATGTCACCAAAGTAGGCCGTGAGCTGATTAGGCAGCTGCTCTCCCCCAAGAGATGATGGTATTGGTACAACTCTAAGATCTATGGTAATCTTGAAAAGCTGAAAATTAGTTGCGAATGCATTAATTTCAATAGGATAGTCCCCTATTGCAAAGCCTGAAACATCTATGAGCCCTGTATAGAATCCGGGAGTTCCATTGTTTGTCATTGAATATGGAGTGTTATTCCATTCAAAACTCACTGTTGCATCAAGAACTGGAAGGTTTCTTGCTGTGTCATTCAAATAGACAGTAAAAGTGAGTGATGTTTCAAGTACGACATTATACTGTGTAGATTCGGGAACTATTTGTGCTGAGCTCTTTGAAACGATAAGAATGAATGATTTGTATCTCGTCTGATATAGTTCACGAGAAACGGTAATCTGAGGCTCGAATGTGCCTACATCCATATCGGATGTGTCCAAATCTAACATGTATGTGCCATCACCGTTATCAGTGAAGGAATATAGTGTCCCGTTCCACAACAAGGTTGCGTTCATTCCAGCCAGAGTTGTGTTCTTAAGAGACTCTTGAACTGCAAAGCGAATGGTCAATATCTGACCCCAATCTGCATAGTATGTCGTTTTTTCAAGGACAATCTCAACAGTTGGAGAGCCTGGTTGAATTGTGATCGATATGTTAGATGTTTGGTAATTCACTTTCGAGGCCTGAATGCTGAATTCATAACTCTGAGCTATTAATCCAGTAGTATTGATTATGAGTTGATATTGACCTCCATTGAGTTCTTGAACTTCGATGTTTGTGCCGTATAATTCAAACCAATTTGTTGTCACAATGGCCCCCTCAATTGGTAGTGAGTGATCAAAGTCAGTGAGAGTCAGATTTACAGTGAGAGGGTCTCCAACCGGTACTGTTCCAGCTGCAGGGGCCTCTGAGAGAAGAGAGGTCTGAATCTCACGGATTGTCGCAGGAACATCTGTTGTCTGTCGTGTTGAATAAAATGGTGCACCTGTTCTTGATAATGTTATATTTAGCAGAATAACGCCTGTGCCGCTGAACTGTTGGCTAGGTATCAAAACTTGATATTCGCCATTAGAGAGGTCGAAGACATAATAGGTTGGAGAGGTTGAATTTGCAATCTCAACGGTCAGAGTAGCACCATCAACTCCTGCACTGGTGAGATAATCGATGTACTCGAGGTTGATTGTTATATTGTCGCCAAACGGAGTTGGGTCAATAGATGGAAAGAGGATCTGAGTTGGACGTTCGACTGTTGTCACACTGGTTGAACTATTTCGAGGCGCATAGAACGGCACACCCAAGCTCTTATTGATGAGGATTTGAATCTCATGACCCACTTCTAGTGCTAGCGGGTTGATAATTGTTGATGAGAAACTAATCTCATAATAAGTGCCATAATTGTATAATGCATAGTTTTGTGATGTAATAATGTCCATACCATTACCATGAGTCAAAGTGATGTGGCTCTTGTTAATTGGAATCAATGACCCTGTGAGATAGTCTTCAAATTTGAACTTGAAAGTGACATTCTCCAAGAATGGAACATCGCCAGGTGTCTGCGTTATTAGAATCTGAGTAGTCCGCTGGGACACTCTTGCACTCACATATATCGATGCAGGCTGATAGTAGGGGGCACCTGACTTACTAGCGGTCACATTGAGGACAAACAGGTTCACTGTGCCAAGTGCAGTGCTATTCACCTTGATCTCATATTGCCCCGATGCAAGGTCTGTAAACCAATAATTAACATTGAGGATTAATGCTTCATTTGATGTTGAGCATGAAACTGTAATAGATGCTCCTTCAATGCCTTGTCCTGTTGTGTCATCGACATAATTTACTATGAAAGTGACATTTTCAGCAAATGGTGTAGTATCAGGAGTGTCATATCCAAACTGTGTGCTTCGCTTCTGAACAATTATGTCAAACAGATTTGTAGCATCTGCAGCATAATTGGAACCGGTGTATACAATCGTCGCGTTTAGCGAGTACTGGCCATCTGAGGCAAAGCCATGAGTGTCGATCTCAACAAGATAGTTACCATCACCCAGATAGGTGACCGTATACCATCCTGACAAGAAAGCATCCAGAGTGAGAGTTCCAGTCATGCCAATTGTAGACCCCGATACCAAATCAGTATAAACAAACTCAATGGTCACATTGTTTCCCCACTGGGGTGATGCAAAGGATTTGTGAGATAACTGGGTTGATCTTAAGGTGACTTTTACATTAAAGGACTGACTTGAAACAGCGGAATAGAATGGTTCTCCAATCCAAGTCACATTCAAATGCAGCGTGAATGTACCAATGCCACCAAGTGAGCTTGTATTGATGAGCAGCGTGAATGCTTTTGTTGAGGCATTATAGAGTATTGTATAAATGATTCCGTCCTCATTAATACCAATACTGAGCTGCGTTGAGTTTGCTATAATGGATGTGGTGAGAGAATCGATATAGCTGAACATGAACTCCGCAATCTCACCATAGGGTGTTGCTTGCACAGGTGAATAATCGATATATGTGGGTCTCTCAAGCACTACGAGAGTGATAGTCATTGTCTGATTCTCATAAAATGGCTGGACTCCAGCACTCCACATGAAGGCAATCTCAAACTGAAATGAGCCTATTGCACCAAACTTTGATGAATTCAGACTAAACTCATAGGTACCAGGATTTGAGATTGATTCAATCATGACAAAGTCAGACTGTGTTACTGGATGACCTGCCGAGAGAGGCGTTATCGTATAGAATACATTAAATGACGAGTTTGATATTCTTGTCGCATTGATGCTATCATAATAGACCACAGAGAAAGTGAAATCATTAAGATATATAGTAGCCGTAGGAGCTAGTTCAAGGAACAGGTCTGTTTCTGTGCCCAGAACCCTGACTGAAGTATTAATGGTCTTGCTATAATATTTATTGACAGATCCAGTCCATTCTATGAATATGGTAAGATTCTTCCATCCAATACTTCCCCATTGTCCACTTGGAATTGTAATGTTATAGTGTCCCGTGCCAAAACTCGACACCGAGGTTGAATAGCTTAATGATGGAACACCAGGACTAGTTACTGTTATACTTACAAATCCTGTGCTGTTTCCAATTCCCTCGGACAAGTCTGTGTCTTCATAATAAACAAGTACAACAATTGGATCTCCATACAGGGTCTGTTCTACGGGTTCATCAAGAATGAATAGCGTATTATGACTCCGAATCTGAATGTCAATATAGAATGTATGATTTTGATAGTTCTTCCGTGATACATTGAATTGAACTGTGTAATATTCATTTGGAGCGGTTAATGGGTCATCAGACTGAGTGTAAATGGTGACGTTGTATTCGCCAGGAGCAATTTCTGAAATTGTGTAATTTTGTTCTCCGAAAGAATGGAAAGAGGTCCAATTGCAGGTGATATAGGATGCGCCACCAGTTATTGGGTTTCCAGTATCGCTATCAGTCCAAGTGATTGTAAATGATGCTGCTTCACCAACAGGGATTGATAATTGATTGGCAGAATATGATACTGTGTTGTATATCTCGCGTATTTCTACATACATCAGCATTGTATTGGTTTCAACAAATGGCGCAGATGCAGTGATCTGGACAGGATATTCGCTAATTACCATTCCAGTGGTATTAAGGTCGATCCTGTAAATACCGCCACCCTGTTCCATAACAGTGTATGACTGAGACCAATTGCAGATTACAAGTGCATTCAGTATTCCAGTGCCATTAACATTGGTGAAATTGACCAAGAATGACTGACTTGCGCCGACGGGCCCTTGAATTCCAGGGTAATCAGGCGATGTTAGTTCTGTGGCATAATTTACATTTATCACCAATTGTGCTGTTGAATTATCAAAGTTAGGATGATACCAGTTTAGGCTCATTACATATTGACCCTTGCCAGGTAAATTGCCAGTGTCAAAGACCTTGGTGTATTGGCCATTTCCACTGTCATCAAAAGTGCTTGATCCAAGAGCCCAAGTATATTCAAGAGCTCCGCCAGGCACCATTATCGAACTGTCCAAATCTGTGGCGTTGATAACCACGAGGAGTAAATCGCCATATGTCACATTTGTCATCCAAGTGCCAACAGCATCATTTGGATAATCAATTGTGATGTCCGAAACATGAGTCACTGTGAAGGCCCTCTTGAAGAATCCAGTGTTTCGCCATATACCAGTTGTTCCCCTGTCATTTGTGACTGCCTCTATCATCCATGATCCAGCGGACGCATTCAGTCCAGCGAAATTGAATGAACCTGTAGTAGCATAACCAGTTGAATTGACTGTGGCACTCACAGAATCCCATGCAGCACCAGAGGGGTCATAGATGGTGACATTGACAATTGAGTTTGCGTAAGCGGCACCCACATAGACTGAGATCTTTGTACTATTGCCTGCCCTTATATCCACAAAACGCTTCCACGTTGATGTTGCCGGGTCTAACATCAGGATGTCAGTGATCATATTTGCAGATTGACTTTGAATTCTCCAATATCCGTATCTTCCTGCTTCGGTAGCAACGTCATATGCAGAAACATTCAGGTAGCCATTACCAATATCACCGCCAGTCCAGCCAGATGTGAGATTTGTGGAGGGCGCAAGCGGTTTCGCCACAAAGAACACGTCACGTGTTGCCGGCAATGTGAGATTGAAGAAGTACCGGTTAGGATAGCCATCAGGAATGTTAGCATAGAAGTAAGTTGAATAGTTTGCTAAAGTTCCATTTTGAATCGTAAACCGTTCACCATATGAGGCAGGAGATATTTCATATACTGTTTGAGCAGTGGTTCGTCTTGCAAAAATGTTGGTTGAAACATCTAATTCTATGGTTATGTCTTTATTGGGATCAGGAGTCGCTGGGGTTGGGGCCCATGTGAAGTTGAGGAGGACTGGGTTGACTGACCAGGGGGTCGATGGGGTTTCATTGATAGTTCCAGTGCCATATCCTGTACCATCGGTGACATCAAGCCCATTCATCTGCAGATTAACACTGGATGGAGTGGCTCTGGTCTTCAAATAAAGAACTATATTGTCCACTCTCGCATGGGGACCGATCTCAGGGTCATAGCCAACAGTCGCAGTGCTTAACAAACCCACTTCAAGTGAAACACTCTGATCAGTAGGCAGATTAAAGATTGAGTCTTGGATGGTCATTAATCCAGAGTCAAACCATGTTTCTTCAGCACCGATATCGCCAAACACCATATTCCATACACGGGTTCCTTCTATATTGGCATATATCATGAATGATCCCGTCATTCCATAGTGGGTGTCATCTGTTGTATCTGCCCAATAGTCGAGCCTTAAGCCAGCCCAAACAACATCTCCGCGGGGAACTGTGACTGTTTGCAATGCATAACTCGCATCGCCATCATCATAGAAGTAGGGCGCACTAGTGCTAGATGACCTAATCTCAAAGTGAAGACAGCTATAATCAGGGGCAGTAGTGTTTTGTAGCCATTCAGCAAATGTATTGCTATACCCACTATTGTTTCCAACACTACCGAGAGTCCAGCCATTGGCATTGTTAGTAAAATCAGGATTTGTCATCCAAGTCCGGTTTTCAGTCAAATCAGAGATTTCAGCGTCAACGTAGTATGCTTCCCAGTCTGCACCAGTGGGAATTGCTACTGATTTATTGATGATTGTGCCATCGCTATAATAGTACATGTTTTGGCTTGTAAAGAGATCAGACCTGTTTCCATATTCGGCCGCTGGAAGATAATCAGAAGTGCCAGACCATTCAGTCGTCCCTTGAGTGGAGATCACAAACTTGTGTATCTCTTCGCCAGGACCAAGTGGTATTCTGGTACCGTCATCATCCTCATAATATCGCAACTCATTTGAAGATTCTGAATTCTTTGAGGGACTGGAAGGCACCATTCCAGGAAACGCCATTGAAGACATTAACAGTTGGATTACTAACACAAACGCAAGGAATGCCAGAGGAATTGTCTTTCTCAATCTCTTCATTCTTCAGTCCCTCCTAGTTGATCAAGCAATGCTTTGATATCTGCCTTAGACAGATTTCTGGCTTGCTCAACGATAGTATCAATCTCAGACTCGGACATGCGCAGTTTCTTCAGCTTCTCACGTAGGTCCTCCAGTTCCTCTTCTGTCAGCTTTTCTTCGAGTTCCGGAGGCATCTCCTCAGCTTCCTCTTTCGCTTTTGCTAGCTCTTTGGCACGACGAGCGCGTTCTTGCTTAATTACTTCTTTTATGAAACCTGCACGTTCACTTGGTCTCATTTGATCAAGATCGCGTCTAAGAATGTCAACATCAGCTTCCGTGAGCCCAACAACCTCAGCAAGCTCCTTCAACAATTCTTCAGTATCCAGAGCACTAACATCGATTGTTGAAATTGCGACATCATCAATAGTCTTGATAATGTTCAAGGGCAGTAGTTCCTCGTTCATCATCATCAATAGGGTTTCCCTTCTGTCGGGGGTTCCCACAGGGCGAGGTGTTTTCCCTTTCTCAATCTTCTTGAGTAGTCCGTTGATTATCCTAACAGTCTTTGGAACCTTCCAGACTCGGACATAGGCGGTTCCTAGGATTGCCAGTGCGATTAGTGCAATGCCACCAATTTCAAATGATTGAAACATTGCTAACTGTTCAGGGGTGAATTCTGTATAGACAACAACGACAACTGAAGCATTACTATAGTTTGGTGCTTTGTTGAGGGTAATTCTTATCTCATATCGCATTACATCTAGAGGAATGAATGCGAACAAATAGGTCCCGTTGTTGAAATCAATCTCGTCTTCACGTGAGTGTTCCAGCCTTGCATCAGAAGTCGTGTTAAAGGCACCAGGGATTCCTATATTATGATCCAAGTCCCAGTATGTAACCCAGACATAGAACACTTCGCCCACATATATTGGTTCAGGCGGTTGAATGTATCTAATCTCAGTATGTATCTGGCGTATAGTCAGATAGAACTCAAGCTCTGAACGATCATAATTTTCCTTTGTAATTGAAATTCTTATGCGATAAGTTCCAAGAGGAAGTGTGTCAAGCCCAGTCTCATTGGGACCAAAGGAGTAAGACCCATTACCGAGAGATGTTAGCTGGTGCGTTCCAAACTCCCAAATTGCAGTGGCATTAGCATCGGCTATGTATTTGCTATGAAGTGAGTCATAAAAACTAAACAATTGCGAGTAGTCGTCAAGGATTGGAACATCTGTCTCTTTGATTCCTTGGACTTCGGTGGGAATAGGCAAGACTCTGAGTTTAAGCACATTGAATCCATAGACATAACGCTCTTTTTGGAAGGTGATCATGATATTGTGTGAGATTGCACCCGGTGAAACAATAGTCGTGTTTATCACAATTGAATAGTTTCCTCCGCCTTCATCCACAAGAACTCCGAAATAATCCTCAATTGAGAATGATGCCGAAGCATTCTCAATACCTTGATTATTATGAGTGTCGAAATATCTAACTCTGAATGTCGCGTTTTGACCATAATAAGCTGAAACGAGGGCATCACCCAGTATTATGACAGTGGTCGGGATTTTTTCAATCTCAATTGTAAATTGTAGTGATGAAGGAGTATATCCATTTGCTGAACTTGTGACTGTTAGGATGTGGTTTCTAATCTCCAAGTTCTCAGTGGATATTACAACTGAATAATAGCCAGGACTGGTCTCAGTCATGTTTCCAACTATATCATTCATAGTCCAAGTCACGTCAGCATTGGGAACTGGCTGATTCAAATCGGTGTTATTCAGATAAATGGTGATGTTGAAAGTATCGCCTGAAATAACATTGATGATTGTAATAGAGTCAAGAGCAGTCATGGCCGTGGAAGCTTCAATGACTTCAATTGTAACAATTTGTGAAGTTGTCTTGAAATTATCAGATGAAGCTTGTATCAAAAGCTGATGAATTCCTACAAGGACACCTGATACGGTAATACTGCCCGTATACTTGCCATCTGATTCGCTCCAGTTAATCTGTCCAGAACCTCCAACCCAGCTATATGTGACTATACCATCTTTTATTGGAGTTCCGTTTGAGAGAATAGTATAGTCAATTGATAGAGCGACTGATTCACCATTTACCACAGAGGTTGGATTAATGGTTACTGAAACTTGCGATTGAATCTTGTTGACCCGAATCTGGAAGTCTTTATCACGAGTTTCATGATTAATCAACACAAAACTCACAGTTACAGTGTGTTCTCCTGAAATGAAGTCTTTTGAGTTGATTGTTGCACGATAGATGCCGCCCCCAATATGAGTCATGCCATATACATTGGACTCGATAGTTATGTTAACATCGCCATTGAGGATTGGATCTCCGGTTCGGGCATCAGTAATGTTTGCATCAAAAGTAAGAATATCGCCCCAAACCGGGTCAGTAGGAGTCATTATGAGTTGAATCTCGACAGGAATTGCTGCAAGAACAATATCTGCCAGAACAGTCTTATTCACGTGAAGGTATTTTGTTGCGTTTACTGAGAAAGTGTAGAGATCTGCATTTAGTCCAGTTGTATCAATATCCAGTTTGTAGATGCCATTGCCAACTTCGGATATGTTGTATGTGGTTCCATATAGCTCACCCCAGTTTGTAGCAATCACAGCATTTTCAATGCCAGTGCCACCAATAATGCTGGTGAAGGTTATGTTCGCATGGATAATATCGCCAAGGTAATAGGTAACTCCCTCAGCAATCACAAAATTCAGCGAGGTCGAAACTGGATTTACATTGACCGTAAAGATTACATTGTAAACCTCGGCATAGTACGGGCTACCAATCCTTGAAAAGTTGGCAGTAAAGACAAATCTTCCCAGGGAGGGCAATGTTGTTGTGTTTACAACGATGTCATATGTGCCATCGCCATTGTCATAAATCCAGCTCTGGAATGCACTGTCATTCTCACAAGAGAGCGATACAAGTGCTCCTACAATTGGAATACCAGTAAGATAGTCAGTGTATTCCAAAGTTGCAGTGAGATTAAAGTAATAGTAAGCAGGTGGAGTTGAAATGACTGAAACTGAGGTAAAGCGGGCTGTTATTGACACCTCGGTAGAGGCAGTAGTATTGGCATAATAGGGTTCAACATCACCCCAGTGAAATTTGATTGATATTGGATGTGAATTAACTAGAACCGATGTAATAATGGTGGAGTTAATGCTGATTGTATAAACACCATTTGCTCCGGTCAGTGAGTATTGGTTGTCAGCTATAAGATCACCAGCGCCATGTGATAGTATCAGTACGCTCTTTGTGACAGATATGGGTGAACTATCTAGTGCATCAGTAAGTGTGATCTCAAAGGTGAGATTATTCAGGAATGGAGTGTTTAGTGGCGATTTAGAAACTGTCAAGGTTGCAGGTCGTCTTGACACCTCAATATCCACATTACGGGTCCTTTCAAGATAGTATGGTGCACCTGTTTTGTTTGCAACAATTGTTATAGTGTAGGATCCAAAAGTCCCCAGAGCAATTGTAGAGATTCTGATACGGTATAAGCCATTGCCAAGTTCATCAATCCAGTAGTTGACTCCTAATTGTAATTGCTCTGCAGAATTGGGACAAGTAGCAAATATCGAAGCACCGGTAATTCCCGAACTATCATTATCATCGATATAATTGACAGTGATGTTAGCTTGACTAAGATATGGAGCAAGTTCGGGCACATCGCTAGTTAGCTGAGTCCTTCTTTGAACTATAGTGAGATAGAATAGATCTGTCGCATCATCGCAATATCTGGTACCGCCATAAACTATTGAAACATTTACTGCAAATGTGCCAATAGATGAAAATGCATCAGTTCGCAGTTCTAATGTATATGTTCCATCACCATTATCAATTACTTCATAATATCCTGCAAGTGATGCATTTAATGTGAGCGTTCCACCATTCATCCCGGCACTTGAAAAGTCATCAAGGTCTGTGTAAGTGAAACTAAGTGTGAGATTGTTCCCATATTGAATTTGTCCATATGATCCATGTGTTAGCTCTGTAAATCGGCTTCGGACAGTGATTGGGATGGCCACCAAGGTCTTGTTTTGATAAAATGGCGCACCGTTCCATATGACATTGATATGAAATGTCTGATCGCCAGGGGACCATGAGGAAGTGTCGATTTCAATCTTGAATATCCCTGTGGAGTTGCCCTCGTAATAAATAGTGTATGGTATTGCCTCTTCAACTGATATGCTCAGATGAACTGAATTGAGAATTGTTTTCCCAGATATGACATCAACAAATGTAAGACTGAGGTTCACAAGCTCATCATAGGGTGTTATTGGTAGAGGGGTCCAGTCAACAATGGTCTGGCGGTATATTGTTGAAACAGTGATCAATATTGTCTGATTCTCATAATATGGCAAAGCTCCAGCAGTCCAGTTGATCCATATTCTTATATCCACACTCACCAGTCCACTCAAAAGCGATGTATTGAATGTAATCTGGTACTCGCCTGGATTATTGACATAATCAATCTCAGTGATCAGCATGTCACTCTGCTGAAGGGTTTCGCCAGCAGTCAATACTTCGAGTGTAAGATGTACATTACCAGCGTAAGTTCCTGTTGCATT
>JAJRWI010000045.1 GCA_024276825.1 archaeon | reverse complement strand
TACTGCTATTACGATGCGTACATCATCAACATGACCTCTATAGAACGCCCGAGTGTAAAATAATCTATAGATATCCGAATCGAAAAACCACTACACCATGGAACGTCGTTTACGACTGTTTTCAGATGGTCGCTTTTCAACGTAAAATAGTTGAAAGCGAACGTAAAATAGTTGAAAGTGAACGTAAAACAAAAAGAAAGAAAACAGGTGTTTATTCAGAAGGAAGAGGTCTTTTCCTCTTCCTATTATAATAGTAGTTAGTTAATTTTACCCCCACATCCTCCTTTACGACCTTCTTGATCTTGTGCCACTTCTCCCGGTCGATCTCAAAGTTCGATTTTCTTTCTTCCGCTAAACACTTCTCAAGAACCGTCTCCACGATGCGATTCTTGATTTGTTTCCTCTCCTCCCTTGTTAGCTGCGGAATTTCCTCATATTCCAATGTTTCCCTCACGCTCTCATTGAGGATGAACTTGTAATGGTTGAAAAGCCGATAGGAGCAAACCAGAAAGTATAATGGACATGAAGTTGCAACTTCGGGCTCATCTAATTCCACGTTCACCACTTGGTCGCCTGTTCCGTTGATTTCCACTAAGCATTGTGTAAGAATTTCCTTTAATTCCTCCCGTGTTGTTAGAATTGAAGAAGAAGTGCTGCTTTGAGATGTCTCAGGGCTTCCTTGCCTATTTGATAAGGTTCTCATCAGATTGAAGGACATCTAAATTGTGAAAGGAATTGTTAGTGAGGAAAACTGCATGATATCGGGAGGGAGGTCGAAGTTGGCTGTGTTAAGAATGTGAAGCGATCTCTTCGGGGTTTCCATCAAAATGTGAAGTGGAATCAGATGAACCCTCGAAACAATTGTCCTAGTTGAATGAGGAATAGGTTCTTCGTGCACACTCAGGGTAAATATCCTCAAGTATTCCTTATAAGCTCTAATTCCTTCAAGATGCTTAGGTAGACTACTTATCTCGGACCAACGCAATCTAAATCTTTCTTCATCTATAATCTTTGTAATTCGACAGAACCAAATTCCGCTTGAATCACTGCTCATCGCACAAACATCATTACCTTCCACTACAGGCTCTGCGTTTGCTTCAGCTAACCCCACGTCGGATTTCAGAAGTGTCAAGGCGTTGATTAAAGATGCTCTCATCAGAATACTTGTGTGCATGATACTTAGAGAATGGCCTCTGAAGCTCTTTCTCATCAAATCCTTCAGATAGCTATGGTGCGATTCGTTTGCTTGACTCGAATTGATGAGTGGCACTCCACATCTTGGAATATTCGAAAGCAATTCATATGGCAAATGTTGCTGGAGCGTAGATATGAAACAATCCCCATCTTCAGTGTGCTTTCTAATAAGTTTGTGCTGCAATTCATTATGCCTCAGTAGGATTTGTTGGGCGTGGTTTATCTGGAAATCGGTAAGTCCTTTCATATACATGTAGGATACATAGCCAGCATGCAAAATGAACAGCTCAGTCATCTCACCCAGCGAACTAGTGAAGAAGAGGGGGTCAGTGGTTTCACTTAGTGAAGAACAGGAGCATACAGGCCTTGGTTCCTTTTAACTTCAATTTTTGTTGACATTGACACGAGAGCAAGTGGCAGAAGCTGAAGAAGATACCTGTAGTCAATACCTCTGAACGAAGCCATCGACTTCAAACTAGGTAGCCTTGAATGACGCTTCTGTGCTATTTGCTTGTGAATCCTGATCAAAATAGTATCAAGAAGTGCGATCTCTCGCTCTCTGAGAGAAGCTACGAAGTGTTTTATCTGATTACCAATATTGTTTAGATCCTCAACATGTAGTAAGCAAGGCTGTACTGCTATGTGCATTGAGTCAAATATGGGAAATCTTGGGACATTACCTCTACATCCAAATTTCTTCTCTAAATTTCTTCTCTCAGCTCCGTCAGAGTCGATGATGAATTTTAAAAGCTCTATGCGAGACTCTTCCCTGGTCCCAAGCCCAGAGAAATCGTCGCAACACTTGCTTCCCATCCAACAATCATTCTTTCGAACAAAACATCTCCAGCAAGGTCGTTCATTCGTTGGACCAAGTCCTCCTGCTATTCTTGTTGCTACTTGCGAGTCGCAAATGATACTGAAGAGACGAATGGTGGCATATTTACATCCCATGATTTCATTTGGGAGTCTTACTCTTTCTAGAGGCTTTAAAGCTTTCGTTAACTCACCTGCGATAGTGTGTAGTGTGTTCATTGAGGAATCATGGCCTGTGGTGAGTCCCCACAAAAACCAAAAAGATTTCCTGGATCTGAGCCAATGGGGGAATCCTGAAAGGGAGAAAGATATCTTCGTTACTTTCTTTCTTCCCTCTCTTAAGCCATCTAAGCCTAGCTCTATCGGTATCAACAGAAGATTTGGGTCTATTGAGTTTTCTAATTCCTTCCAGCGTATAGTGTTCCATTTTTCCAAGTATCTGGGACTGTAAAAGGTAAAACGACAGAAAAGATAGCGAGCGGAGTGCATACTCTTCTTCATAGTTGAATTTGATCTCTTGAAGAATTTGCTTATTGGAAAGAATCCTTTCTCATTCTTTATGTTCATCCTGCTTATCCCATGAAGATCCTTGTTCATCTGATAACACGTGATATCTTCTTCCTGGTTCCTTCTTCTGGTCCTGTTAATAATTGTTAACATCCTCCGCAGCATTTGTCTGGAAAGAAGTGGGTTTGAATGAAGGCCGTATTTATTTGTTTGACCGCTTGCACGATCT
>JAJRWI010000044.1 GCA_024276825.1 archaeon | reverse complement strand
GGCCCTAACCTGAATATCCTTAGTGAACAGCCAGACAGAACGGTCATTAATATTCAGGATGCGACCCGAGAGAACTTCCAGATGGCATTGATGGAACGTCTTGTGTATTATTTGTCAGAGGTGGACCACTGGGCACCAGCAAAGGGACCTAGATATGGCACTGAACATCATCAGGACTCGCTTGACAATGCACTGAACAGATATATCCACTACATCCGCGAGGGGAGAATGATGGGCGCCCTCGCATCAGCTCTCAAACTGACCGAGAAGGAGAATCCTGTGAGATTCATCAGGGTCACAGCAAGTCTTGCAGCTGAGAAACCTGACAAATATGGTCATGCGTTCATACTCCCATGTTCTTTACTGATGGAACTCCCAGAGTCCAAGTTCACAAGACCGCAGGAGGCAGTCCTATGGCACCTATTGGAATATCTTGTGAGAAAGGTCCCCTCAAGACGACCGAAGGGGCTCAGCGTTGATGACCAAGTCAGTCAGCTTGCTAATCCAACAGATATGACGAGATACAAGGGCGTCATTCAAGCTGCAGTGGTCAACTATGGGCAGATTGGACACAATGCCATCTTCGCACATAGGATAGTAGAAGCAGCTGAACAGGGGTTCATTGATGAGAACACAGTGGACTGGTTGTTCGCCAAGTTGAGGGAGAATATTGGCGACCTGAACTCAACCAGCGAAGACTGGAAGAGTGTGAGAAAGAATAGATCAGGCGTTGACTGGATAAGCCAACCAGCTAGAATAAAACTGATACATTCCAAGTATGTGAGAAAGTGGGTTTCAGAAGATATCGATGATTTCTGGTCTGCAATTACTGACTTCAAATCAGCCCCCTTTGAGAACATGATTTCAAGCATAGGTGATAATGACTGGCCCATGATTCGTGTGGCCCAGTATGCTCTAGCATCATTATACGGGCATCCAAGAATGGATCACATCATGATATTCACACAGGCTGTCTGGTCCTTAGCTGATAGGGGCCTAATTTCACGGGAACTTGCTACTCTGCAGGTTCATCGAATGATCAGAGATAACATCACCAAGTCATAATTAATCTCAGATTGATGATTTGTTTATAAGATAGAAGAAAATAGTGAGAGGGAGTTTCCCTCTCGGTTGATTAGTTCTTGTCGCCTTTTCTGTATGACTCCGCCAAGAGATCAGGAATGTAGCGGGTCTCAATGGCAGTACCCTTGAGGATATCCCTGATCTGAATTGTGCAGAATGGACACTCAGTGGTGACCATGTCAGCCCCAGTGGCCTCGATGTATTCCTTCTTGGTCTTGGCAATCTTCATTGAGAGATCGCGCAGTCCAGCTCGGACACCGCCACCTGCACCACAACAGCGATTCTTGTACGGATCGTCAATATACTCAACGCCAGGAATCATCTTCAGAAGCTCAATGGGCTGATCAACTACACCCTGACCACGGCCGAGATGGCAGGGTTCGTGGTAGGTGATTTTCATCTTTATCTCACCCTTGGGCGGAACTATGTTCTCCTTGCCTACAATGTCCAACAAGTATTCAGCAAGGTCGTACACCTTAAACTTGGGCGGCTCTCCATGTTTCTTCTCAATCAGTGGGCGATGATCCTCTCTGAGAGTCTTGCCGCATCCTGCACATGCAACAACAACTGTGTCAAGATCCCATTTCTCCATGGCATGCTCAAAGATCTCGGTCACACGTTCTGCTGCAGCAGTTGCAGTATGCATATCGCCAGTCCTAAACGCGGGGCTTGCACAGCACCACTGTCCCTTGGGAACTATCACATCGATATGATTTCTATTAAGAACTTCAATGAGAGCCTTGCCAGTATTCTGCATTCTGTAGTCAATGAGACAGCCTGTGAAGAATGCCACTCGACCACGTGGGTTCTCAACGAGAAACTCTTCGGTCTCAATCTCTTTGAGGAGAGGTGTGCTCTTTTCAGGTACAGACCGTCCAGTCTTGTTTATCGAGTCCAGAAAGACCTGTTGGCCTTCTCGAAGCTGATAGCCAGCCTCGACAGCTTTGGCTCTCAAAAGCTCAACAGCGAGACCTGGAATGGGTATATTCTTGGGGCAGATGTCTTCACACATCTTGCAGGTTGTGCAACTATACACTGCCTCGTTAAGTGCCATCGCAACACGATCCTCAACATCACGAGGATCAAGTTCAAGTCTTGCGAGTTGCCTGATTATCATTGGTCCAGCATAGTCCCATGTTTCATGAACAACTGGACAATTGCTAAGACAAGCACCACACTCGATACACTTTCGAATCTCTCTAAGGGTTTCAATCTCCTCAGCATGAATTATCTCGGGTCTAGGGGCAGGCTTATCACGTGCCACATAGGGTCGAATACGTCTGATACGGTGTTCTGTCTGTGCCATGTCAACAACAAGATCCTTGATTATTGGCATTTTTTCCATGGGTTCAAGCCGCAGAGGATGATCGGGGTCCACTTTTGTACGACAGGCAATCCTGGCTGTTCCATTCACCTTGACTGCACAGGATCCACACTGTCCACCTCTGCATTCCCATCTAAAAGCAAGACTTGAATCAAATCGGTCTTGAATGAACAGTAAAGCGTCAAGCACTGTCATTCCCGGTTCATAATCAACATTAAACTCTTGAAAGTACGGGGCATCATCCTTGTCAGGATTATATCTCTGCACAATGGCCTTTACTGTCTTGGTCATTCATTTCGCCTCCATTCCTGGTGGGACTATCTTGGTAATGACGAGGTCTTGTTTCCTGAGTTCCATCTCGCCATCTTTGCCCTTTTTTATGACGATGTTATAATAGCCAAGGTCATTGGGATCACCATCAACACGATAATGTGCTCCTCGACTGCCCTTACGCATCAGCGCTGCCTCAGCAACCATTCGGGCCGTGATCACCATATGACCAAACTCGATGGCCTGATGCCATCCTGGATTGAAACGCTTATCGCGTACATCTACTTTGATACGAGGCACAACCTCGCGCTCAATCCGCCTTAGCTCATTCACAGCATATTGAAGGTCTTCCTCCTTTCTGAAGATCTGAACCTTGCTCCACATCAAGTCGGTGAGTTCCTTTCGGGCATCAGCGGGTGAGATTCCCTCCTCACGTTCAAGCATGGCCTCAAGACGTTGAAACTCATTGATTGCATCCTCGCGTGGAAGGCCAGCCAGGTCATGAGATTTGGCAAACTTAGCGGCACTCTCACCAGCAAGAGCACCAAAGACCTGGGTGTCAGCAAGAGCATTCCCACCAAGACGGTTGCCGCCATGTACTCCACCAGTACATTCACCAGCAGCAAACAGACCAGGAATCGTTGCGGCGGCTTCTGTGTCAATCTTAATGCCACCCATAAAGTGATGGGCTGTTGGCGAAACCTCCATTGGTTCTTCTCGAATGTCAACACCAGCATCTTCAAACTGCTCAATCATGCTCTCTAATCGAAACTCGATTATTGACCGTGGGAGATGAGCAATGCTGAGATATACACCACCATTAGGAGAACCTCTACCTTCAAGCACTTCAGTCATGATTGATCTTGCTACTTGGTCACGACCCGCGAGCTCCATCACCTCTGGATAATAACGGTGCATGAAGCGCTCGCCCTTGTTGTTCAAGAGAATGCCACCTTCACCACGCACAGCCTCTGTGACCAGTCTACCACGGGCAGACTCTGGTCGGACCATTCCAGTTGGGTGAAACTGGACCATCTCCATGTCAATAAGTTCACAACCGGCCTCGTAGGCCATGGCATAACCATCGCCAACATCGAGTTGGGCATTGCTGGTGACTGTGAATATTCTACCTGCACCACCAGTGGCCATCACTACTGCCTTGGCCCGAAATATCAGATAATCACCGTATTTCAGATCAATTGCCGTCACACCAGCAATTCTACCATCATGAATGAGGATCTTTGTTGCAAACATCTCATCAAAGACTCGTACCGAGGTCTTGCGGATTGCTTCGACCAGGGTGACCATTATCTCTGACCCAGTTCTGTCAGAGGCATAGGCTGTTCGCCTCCAGCTCTGCTTGCCAAAAGTTCTCTGAGCAATCTTGCCTTCGGGGGTCCTATCAAAGACTGCACCCATCTCTTCAAGGTCGTAGATCCGTTCAGCAGCATTTTCAACAAGAATCTCCGCAAGTTTCTGATTGTTTAGATAGTTTCCCCCAACAATCGTGTCCTTGAAGTGGGTTTCAACATTGTCATTTGGATCCACATTCCCGAGAGATACATTATAGCCCCCTTCAGCCATTGCTGTATGGGCCTTGCCCACAAGCTCCTTGCTGAGAAGTATTACATCGAGATTGTGCTTAGCAGCCTCGATTGCAGCACGACAACCAGCACCGCCTGCACCAATCACGAGCACATCACAAGTTATTGTCCTATATCGAGGAGGTTGAGTCAATTATAATCCTCCATAGTGAGGTGTTTTCACGGGTTTCGTCGGCCCTTTACAACATATTATACTTACCGTATAGGATGATTCCATTTGGCGCCAAAAATTGTTGGTATCTAGTATGTCCAACTAACAAATTAATACAAAAATGGAGAGATTCAATTTGAGATTAAGGGGTCTTGAAAATGGAGAAAGGAGATGTCATAATCATCCTCACATTCATCGTCCTACTGTTGATGTATGTGTATGGATTGTCCATCCCCATATTGCATAGTCTAGGTGGATAAAAAGAGGGCGTCCGACAGCCTAGCGACTGTCGGGTTAAGCCATTGACAAGGGATTGCCAAGCTTCAATAATCAGTGATGCCAATCTTAGCATAGACCTCCGACTTTTTCTCAGCCACTAGACGGTCCATCTCATCATGAAGACTGTTTCCATGGCTGTCCATAGTGACTAGTAGAGGACCGAACTCTTCTGCTGTGATCACCCAAAGGGCTTCGGGCATCCCGAGATCTTCAAAGTACAGTGCTCTGACCTCTTTAAGACCTCTTGCAGCAAGTGCTCCGCAACCGCCTGTGAAGCTGCAATAAATTGCACCAACTTCTTTCAATGCTTCCAGTGTCTTCTTGCCCATTCCGCCCTTACCGATGATTATGCGTGCCTTGTACTTTCTTAGAAATTCATCCTCAAATAGCTCCATCCGAATGCTTGTCGTGGGACCCGCTGATACTATCTGCCATTTCCCGTTCTTCTGCCATGCCACAGGGCCAACATGATATACAACGCTGCCCTCGAGATCAACTGGTGGCTTTTCGCCGCGCTCGAACATCTCCAGCAATCTATGATGAGCCTCATCACGGGCAGTATAGACATGTTTGCCAGTCACGTAAACAATGTCGCCCACTTTCAGTCTGCGGGCATCCTCTTCACTGATTGGGGTTGTAAGATGATATTCCGCCAATTATTTTCCCTCCAATGGATGTGTAAGATATTCGACCTCAAGGTCCTTTGATATCATAGCAGTACTCCGTCTTGCAGCCCAGCATTGTACAGCAACGCCCACAGGTAGACTTGCAGGGTGCCGCATGGCATAATCAACCTTCACAGCCAACACAGTCGTCTTTCCGCCAAGTCCCATTGGACCAATGCCCGTGGCATTTATGGCTTCTGTGATCTCCTCTTCAATCTTTGCAACTTCAGGCTCTGGATGCTTGTCATTCAGAGGTCTCATGAGTTGCTGTTTTGCAATCTTGATTGCTATGTCAGCACCACCACCAATGCCGACACCAATGATATTAGGAGCACATGCCTTTCCCATGTAGCTCATTGCATTGTCAACCACAAGTTTCTTGACTCCAGCAAGACCCACACCGGGCTTTAACATTCCAACAATACTCACATTCTCGCTACCGCCACCCTTTGGAAAGGCAGTGATCTCAAGGGAATCGCCCTCAACAACCTCCCAATTGAACCAGGGGATCTTCCTGCCAGTGTTATCACCAGAGTTTCCACCAACTATTGGGTTGACAGCATTGGGCCGCAATGGGGTTTCTCTAGTCGCTGTGCGAGTGGCCTCAGTTAGCGCCTTCTTTATCTTGCTGATATATGGGAACTTGTCGCCAACCTTCAGATAAAATATCATGATTCCTGTGTCTTGGCACATTGGAACTCCAGTCTTGGCAATCTCGATGTTCTTGAGAATCGCTGCAAATTGCGTCTTTGCGGTTGCATCGGTTTCACGTTCATGGGCAGCACGGAGTGCCTCCTCCACATCCTTTGGAAGAACCGTTGCTGCCATTCTCAGTAGTCGCACGGTTGTATCATGCATTACTTGATAGGGATCCTTCATGGGCCTCAGCCTCATAATGATTTACCTTTAAGAGCGCGAAATGCACTCTCCTTCATGGGAATTTCGACATCAGGTGCCTAATCTATATTGCTATGAGAGCTGTGAATCAATTGATGTATGGCAGGTTAATATACAATGCAATCAACTAATCAGTAGAGTGTGAGCAGGTCATGGAGATGCTTGTTGCATCATTGGTTTCAATAGTCACTGTGCTGACTCTACTTGCATTATACTCAGTATATGATATAAAGACAAGGAGAGTACCAAATCGACTCACATTGGCAGGCCTGATAATTGGGTTTTTGGTTGCATCAATTACTGGGCATATAATGGTGAACATCGAACTGCATATTGTTTCTCTTGTTTTTATGATGGGTGTGTCCCTGGTTCTTTTCAGAATAGGAGCGATCGGAGGTGCAGATTATAAGGCATTCATCATGATATCCATTACTAGCCCCGGATTTGAACTGTTTTCACTGGGCAACCAGTTATTGGAGGGCATAATAGTCAGTGGGTTCGAGATACTACTGACATTGCTGGGAGGGGCCATGGTAAGTAGGCATAGAGCAGGCAATCAGAAACAGGACAAAACAATTGCATTGATACCAGTCCTGCTGTGTGTCTATATGGCCATCCAACTCTTTGGACTGGCATTTTCAATCATTGGAACAAACTTGCAATGACTTCGGGTGGCAATGTGAACGCATATAGGACTGTCCAGAGCAAGACCCATAATAACAGATAAGATGGAAGGGAGTTAGTGACTAGTTTCATGCGGCCACCAATCTGCTCTGGATCAATGCCAAGGTCGTAGACAATCACAAAGAGTGAAACAACATACATTAGAAGTCCAAACATGATGCCCCTCAGGCCAGCGAATACTGGTCCTAACAGACCGCAGATGATTGCTGATATAATTGCGAAGAATATCTTTACGTAGTAATTTTGATCAGTTGGATTATCATCCCATCTTCTAAATAGGGGCTTGAAGATACTCATTATTCTTCCACCTGTATTAGCATCGTAAATCGACTATGTTATAAAATAGTCGGTCAGTTTGTTATATTAGTATGAAGAACACAATGAGCAACATAGACATCAGATTGATTTTGCCCGAGATAAAATCAGCTGCAGATGGATCATATATCAAGAACATATACCAGTATGGTGACATATTTGTCCTGAAGCTGTATAAGCCAGCAAGCGGTACCTTTCAACTGCTATTACAGCCAGGCGTACGAGTTCATCTCACAGAGTTCAGAAGATCATCGCCAAAAGTCCCCCCGAAGTTCTGCATGGCATTAAGGAAATATCTCAGGGACAAGAGAGTTGTTGCTATTCGGCAGCATGACCTAGACAGGATCATCATAATAGAGATTGGTGAGGAAGACAGCCAGTATAAATTGGTAGTAGAGCTATTTGGTAATGGAAACCTATTACTGCTTGATCCGGAAGACAAAATTTTCATTGCAATGCAATACAAGAGAATGAGAGACCGTGATGTCATTCCACGCTCACAGTATATCTTTCCCCCACAGAGAGGTGTTGATGTCTTCAGCTTGAGTAAAGAACAGCTAAAGAATATTATAATGGAGTCAAAGGCCAATATAGTTCGAACATTGGCAAGTAATCTGAATTTGGATGCATTGAGCTGCCAAGAGATCTGTGCACTTGCGGGTATTCCCAATACTAACAAGGCCAATGAGCTGACCGAGAATGAACTGAAAGATCTTACTATGGGCCTTGAACAATTCATTGAAAAGGTGAACCAAGGAACAAATAGACCCAACTTGGTCTTTGAAGATACCGAAGAGGAGGAACCCGGTCCAATTGCATTCTTGCCATTTCCATTTGTGATGTATTCAGACTTGCAGATTAGAGAGTTTCAGACCTTTAGTAATGCAATTGATGAGTTCTTTGGGGTCACCGAAGCCGAGAAGGAAGTGTCGAGTCGTCAAGATGCTGTTAGCAGAGAACGAGAAAGGCTCCAGCGAATAGTAGATAAACAACAAGAGAGTATAGTCAGACTCGGCGAGAAGGCAGAACGCCTACAGAGGGCAGGTGAACTCATATACATGCACTTTCAGGTGGTTCAAGATGTACTTGACACTATACGTCAGGCTCGAACAAATGGGCTATCGTGGTCGGACATTCTCAAGAAAATCAAAGAGGGCAAAGAGAAGGGCAACAAGACAGCATTATTGATTGAGAGAATTATGCCATCCCAAGGCCAGATTGTGATAAGACTCGATGATGTTGATGTTGTCCTAGACATTAGACTTAGTGCTCAGGTTAACGCCTCCCGTGCGTATCAAGAGGCAAAACGGGCCCGTTCCAAAATGATGGGGGCACAGAAACAGATAGAGAAAACCAAGGAGAAGTTGGAGAAGCTGGAATCAGTTGCCATCGAAGCAATACAAGAGAGGCGTGCTGTCCGTATAAGGAAAAAGAGATGGTATGAAAAGTTCAGATGGTTCATATCATCGGAGGGGTTCCTTGTTCTTGGAGGAAGAGATGCAAAGACCAATGAGTTATTGGCAAAGAAACACCTAGAACCTAATGATGTGTTCTTACATGCCTCACTCCACGGGGCGCCATATGTGATAATCAAGGTCCCCAATGAACCACCAGGTGAACAGACATTATTTGAAGCAGCTCAATTCGCGGTGACATTTTCACGTGCGTGGCAGGACGGACTCTCAAATGGGGATGCATACTGGGTGAACCCAGAACAAGTGAGCTTTACACCGCCATCGGGAGAGTATTTACCATCTGGAGCAGTCATGATCTATGGGTCGAAGAACTACATCAAAAAAGTTCCAGTCGAGCTTGCAGTTGGACTGATGATTGAGGGGGATGAAGCGGTTCCAGTTTCTGGACCACCTTCAGCCATTGGGGTGCTATCGCAGTATTATGTGCTCGTTGAGCCAGGTGAAGTCAAGAAGGGGCAATTTGTGAGAGAGCTGATATTGCACCTTAAACAGGCATTACCCGAAGACCTTCAACATCATCTTGCATCAATCCCTCAAGACGATTTCATGAGGGTCTTGCCAACTGGTGGTTGTAAAATTGTTTCAAATTGATGGAATAGTAAACTTCAGTAAAGTAAAATACACCACACAACACATTTAATAACAAAGATGAACCGTGAGCGGACATAATAGATTAACCTGAACAGGGGTCATCCAATGTCTAATCCATCACATTCAATGTTTGTAAAGGACATCATGGCAGTCAATGTGGTCACAATGCCACCAGATGCAAGCGTGCTAGAAGTGGCGAAATTAATGAAACAAATGGACATTGGCTCTATAATAGTGACTGACACTGACAAGCCTATTGGGATAATAACCGAGTCTGATATAGTCAGAAGAGTAACTGCCGAAGAAATAGACCCCAAGGGCATCAAAGCCCGACAGATAATGAGTTCACCCATAATCCATGTCACTCCTGATTTGCCACTCACCGATGCAATGCGAGTAATGGCAAAGGGAGGGATTCGTAGACTTGTTGTACTGAAGAATCACTCATTGGCAGGAATCATTACATCAAGGGACATTCTACGATGGTCGCCCGAGTTGATTGATATTCTTGTCGAGTCTCTAAGAATGAAGGAGAGCCAAGCCACCACAGAACATAAGGACTTGGAGGAGGAGGAACTCGAGATGGGAGGTATCTGTGACAGCTGTGGCGAGTATTCCACTGATTTGAGACTCGTTGACGGTAGATATTTGTGTGATATATGCCGTGAATAATAAATGCAAATGATTGCATTATAGTAATAGAGAAATTTACTGGAGGCGTATGAATTGAAAGTTAGTGCTATAATGGTTGAACCTGTCACAATAGACAAAGATCAAAGACTGTCTTATGCTCTTGATCTGTTGAGTAAGAAGAAGGTCGATCGTCTGATTGTGACGGAGGGCAAAGAGCTGAAGGGAATCCTGACCTATGCAGATATTGCAGACAGGCTGGGAGTGAGTAAGGTTGTGGCTGTGTCAATTGGAAGACTACACGTCTCCAGTGCAATGACCGATACAGTGATTACAGTAAAGCCTGATGATGAGGTCACTGATGTTGCCCAGCTCATGATTGATAGAGGTATGAGTGGTTGTCCCGTGTTAGACGATGATGATAACCTTGTGGGAGTCATATCCAAAATCCAGATTGTTGAGTTGGCTAAAAAGTTCGAGAACGTTAAAGTTGAAGCCCTTATGACAACTGAGAATCTGCTAGTTGTCAACCCAGTTGAGCGATTGATCAAGGCCAGAATGGAGATGCTCACAAAGGGATTTTCTGGACTGCCTGTTACCGATGGCGGACGAGTTCTTGGCCTATTGACTGAGAAGACAGTGGCTGAGGCAATGGCAAGGTTTAGTGTTGAAGTACCTGATAAGCATAGAGCAAATCAGGTCAGACAGATTAGAGTTGTTGATGCAATGGTAAGAGAGCCACCCCTAGTCAATCCAGACACACCTATATCAAAGGCCGCTGAAATTATGCTTGATGCATTCCTGAACACGTTGCCAGTTGTTGGGGAGGGAAACAAGCTGAAAGGCATAATCAGTGCAACTGACTACACAAGGTTCGCTGCTAATAAATTTAAGATACCAGCGGAATAGTAGGTCATGGATTGTGACCCTCAAGACTGGTGAAAAATATGCCCGTAGACCTTCTACTAAGGAATGGTCTGGTTTACACTCAGGGTAAGATTGTGCCTCGATCTGTTGCAATAAACACTGGATTGATTGAGGGTATCTATGAAACAGGTTTGGAACCTGATGCTAGAAAGGTACTTGATTGTAGCCAGTCATACATATTACCGGGCATGATTGATGCTCATGTACATCTTAGGGATCTGAATCAGTCGGAGAAAGAAGACTATGCATCAGGGACCATGGCTGCTGCAGCGGGAGGTGTGACGACTGTCATTGATATGCCAAACACAGACCCTCCTGTGCTTGATAAAGCAACACTGGAGTGGAAGATTGAAAGAGCTCAAGCCAACAGGTTTGTTAATGTGGGATTCTTCACTGGAATTCCAAAAGACACTGCAGATATCACAAGCGGGATTATTCAGAATGTTCTTGGAATCAAGGTGTATCCCCATGCTCCACTGTCTGAGGGAGTTCATTATAATGGGGTTAGAATAAGGGAGTGTCTGAAGACTGCTAAAAAGCATGAGATTCCCCTATTGGTTCATCCAGACATCTCAGACAGCACAATTAAGCCAGAGTCAATCGAAGAGTTCTTTTCAATTCATGGGTGTGTAAGTGAAGTCAGGGCCCTTGAACAGTTCATATTTGCACAGAATGAAATTGGAGGCAGATTACACATCTGTCATGTGAGCTGTGCGGCAACTGCAAAAATGATTGAGGAGCATAGAGCAGAGGAGAGTCTAACAGGGGAGGTGTGTCCACATCACCTGTTTCTCACTCGCAACTCATTTTCAGTTGAGAATGGTGTACCAAAGGTCTTGCCGCCATTGAGATCTTCGTATGATTGTAGAATACTAATGGATGCACTAAAGCGATGTACGATTGATATTGTTGTATCGGATCATGCCCCTCATACATCTGATGAGAAAAATCAATCGTTTCTAGATGCTGCTTCTGGCATACCTGGACTTGAAACTACAGTTCCCATAATGCTCACAGAGGTCTTTCAGGGGAGAGTTTCATGGGTGGAATTCTTGAGGGCATGCTGCTCTGGTCCTGCAACCATATTTGGACTCAGAACAAAGGGAGTCCTAGCAAAAGGGTATGATGCAGACATTATTGTTGTTAGTCGGGAGGAGAATATAATTCGGGGATCCAAGTTTTATTCAAAGGCAAAGATCACTCCTTTCGAAGGACGTAGGGTTGTGGCAAAGATCAGGACCACAATTGTGGGAGGGAAGATTGTGTTTGATGAAGGAAGGTTTCTAGTTGGCAGAGGAATTGTGGGAAGAGTCCCGTTACGAAAGACATAACCGAATCAGGATAATGAGACAACAGGGATGATTGACGTGGTAAATCAATACACGGATGATGAAGGGGTGTTCTTAGTCAGACTTGCAAGAAAGACCATCGAAACATACCTGCAAACTAGGTCGAGATTAGCACCCCCAGCAGACACGCCAGAAAAGCTTCAAAAGGAGTCAGGAGTCTTTGTGACCTTGAACAGCATTAGAAGTGGGAGAGTTGAGTTGAGAGGGTGTATCGGAAGGCCATATCCATCACAGCCCTTAGTTGAAGCCACTATTGACTCGGCAATAGACTCCGCAGTCAATGACCCTCGGTTCAGTCCTGTACATCTGGATGATCTTGACTCCATTCTGGTTGAACTCAGCGTATTGACCCCACCCAAGAAATTGGAATATGACAACCCTGATGACCTTCTATCCTTGGTCAAGATAGGTAGAGATGGGTTGATTGCCATTCGGGGCAGGATGAGGGGACTGTTGTTACCTCAGGTTCCTGTAGAGTGGGGGTGGGATGTCAAAGAGTTTCTTGAACACACATGTACTAAGGCATGGCTGCATAAAGATGCGTGGCGTGACTTGGAAACCGAATTCTGGGCATTTCAGGCTGAGATATTTGGCGAAGTTGAACCAAAGGGTAGAATCGTCAGGAATCCCGTGCATGCAAGGTGTTGAGCGAGATGAGAGGACTACCGCCCGAGATAATTCAGAAACTCAGACTATTTCTTGATGAGGACATAAGATCAGGAGACCTCACAACAGATGCGTTAATCCCAAGTGATGCGAGGGGCACAGGGACCATCTATGCAAAATCAGAAACTATCATTGCAGGAATTCCAGAGATTGCAGCATTAGCAGAGATGATGGGTCTTGAGTATGAGGCCATTGTTGAGGATGGAGAATGGGTGAAACATGGTGATGATATCATTAGATTGTCGGGCTCTGCAAAGACATTGCTACAAATAGAAAGAGTATGCCTTAACATAATTCAGAGAATGAGCGGAATTGCAACAAAGGCATTTCATATGGTTCAGGCTGTCAAGAGGGAGAACCCTGACGTCAGGGTAGCAGCCACCAGAAAGACAACTCCCGGATTTAGATATTTTGAGAAACGGGCTGTGAGTATAGGAGGAGCAGATACGCATAGATATGCACTGGATGATATGGTGTTGATAAAGAACAATCATATTGCGGTAATTGGATCTGCAGGAGAGGCAGTGAGAGTTGCCAAGAGTAGGATATCTTTCTCAAAGAAGGTGTCATGTGAAACCAGATGTCTGGAGGAAACAATTGACGCAATAGAAGCAGGTGCCGACATTATTCTACTTGATAATATGAGTGCACAGCAAGTGGCTGAAGTAAACAGAGTATTGCTTGAGAAGGGGCTTCGTGAAAGGGTCATCTTGGAAACCTCAGGAGGTATTGACGAGCAGAACATTGGAGAATATGCCAAGAGTGGTGTGGATGTAATCTCTTCTGGTGCACTGACACACTCTTATGACTCAGCAGACCTGAGTATGCGAGTTGAGATTGATTGAGTTGATGAGTTAAAAGGGAGTGGTGCCCCGGCCGGGATTTGAACCCGGGTCATGGGATCGAAAGCCCCAGATGCTGGACCGGTCTACACTACCGGGGCAACTTGGCTTGAATCAACTTGAAATAGTTATTAACATTACGTAGTCGCACCTTATTGAACCTGCGAGGGGCGTGTTGTTTCTTCCAGTTTGATATCAGATTCCGATTCTTTTTCTATACCATCAATATCGAGTACCAGTTCTTCAATCTCCGATAATTTCTGTAGCATCTCTTCACGAGAGGGCACTGTAATATCATCATTCTTTCTTGACACATGCAAGAATGACATGAGGTCGTCATCATCAGTTAATGAATCAGTAGTGATGGAGTGAAATAGAAAGGCGCGGAGATCTGTTATTGATGGGATTCCCGAGAGTATGGCATCATTGTGGACTAGGGTGGGTATAATTAGAATCCCAAAGATCTCAGCAATGTGAGGGTATGATTCAATGTTAATCTCATGAATGGAAACTGTGCATCCCATGGAATCTAACTCTTCGTGCAGCATCTGCTTAAGCGCAGGACACCATGCACAATGGTCTGATGTGAAGAAGAGAATCATAACTGCACACCTTGCTTTTTCTCTAGTTTGCCCTCTTACTTTTAAGGTCGGAAAAATCAGCTGAACCCGAAATGTGCAATGCATGGGTGATCCCATCATAATGAAGAGATTGCTATGCCCATGAGAAATCATTCATCGTAATTTCGCAACCTTAATATCAATCATAATAACGATGAGGTATCAGAATAGAATATTCCTGGGCCCGTAGCTCAGCTTGGTAGAGCAGCAGGCTCATAACCTGTCGGTCAGGGGTTCAAGTCCCCTCGGGCCCACTCATTAGAATTTTGGCAAACATAAAATACTGTGAACATTATTGTTGAATAAGGTGCAATATATGCAACAGATTGTTTCTGACCATATTTTTCTCGGATTGACTGCGAGTCTATTGGCAGGTGTAGCAACTGGGATTGGAGCAATTCCAGTTCTCCTTGGTGGATCATTTAGTAGGAGGACTCTAGATGCCATGCTTGGCGTTGCTGCAGGTGTTATGCTTGCAGCATCCGCATTCAGTCTTCTTGTCCCATCATTCGAGATGATAGACGAGTGGTCAGAAGTCATAACTGTGGTCGGTCTAGGCTTTGTTCTTGGTGGACTCTTCGTTCATTTGGCTGACAAATACATCCCTCATGCACATTTCGAGAAGGGCGTTGAGGGCCCATCCTCAAGATTGGCAAGAGTTTGGTTGCTTGTACTTGCAATAACAATCCATAATTTTCCAGAGGGACTCGCAGTGGGTGTTGCATTTGGTGGGCTCAGCATAAAAACTGGAGTTTCTGTTGCTGTGGCAATTGGTCTTCAGAATATCCCAGAGGGGCTTGCTGTTGCAGCCCCACTTGTTCGAGAGGGATATTCAAGGAAAAGAGCATCATTGCTAGCACTCTTCACTGGTCTTGTTGAACCCATTGGTGGGCTTCTAGGAGTTTCAGTGGTGACCTTTGCTGCCACCATGCTACCCTATGCTCTGGCTTTTGCTGCGGGTGCAATGATATTTGTAGTGGGGGACGAGATGGTTCCAGAGAGTCATTCGGGAGGGAATGCACGGCTTGCCACTTGGGGACTGATCATTGGTTTTTTGCTGATGATGACATTGGACAATGTGTTCTCATTCATATTTGGGGGATAATGCTTGCCAGTACTAAACGCAATCTTAATATTGCATTCCAATGGGAACAATGAATTAACAGTGCCGCCGTGGCTCAGTAGGTAGAGCGACAGCCTGTTATCTCTTGAACAGGTGGTTCAGAGCCAGACAGTTGTTGGTCGCAGGTTCGAGACCCCTCATGATTCCTATTGGGGACGAAATCCCTGCCGGCGGCGCCATTACTTGTTTTGGGCCATACGGTATCTATGTTTTTGAGGGAATCCACTCAGCCTGCCTTTTAATTATGGTGCAATTAGAAATATTCAAAACTATTATTGATTAGGGCAAAAAACATGCCCTTCAATCATAATGATGGTAGTAGCGCTATGAGAGTATGGTTTCCATTATTGCCCAGAGAAGATGTGATAAGGCTAAGTGGAGTTGAGGACACCCTTGATAGGATAAACAGTGCTTATGATGACTGGAGGGCATCAATGAGAGCAAAACCGTTCATGGGAACTAAAATTGGAGTGATATTTGACAGAATTCGGATGCTCACTATCAATATTGGAGTTGCAAGTGGCAGCAACAGAAGAGTTGCAGAGTCTGTTCAGTACATGTTATCAAAGCGGTTGAGAGAGAGTGCTATTGACATGATTAACAATATTTCGAGGGACATTGTATCTAAGGCTGTTGTAAAGGCAGTATTGGCAGAGTATTTTCGGAGTGTTAAGTTCACAAGGGACAATGATCCTGAGTTTGAAATTGAGCGACTCGTTAGGAAAAAGATGAATAGAGAGGATGTTGAAGATGTCGTGAATGCAGCAATACAGGAGGGGACTAATGTTATCAAGAGGCTTTATATTCGTCTGCTTTCTGCTAGTCCATGGGACGATGATTAATCACCTGATCTGAATAATGTGGCCATCTTGCTTTTGAAATCTCATCTCTGATTGTTTGATTACAGACCAGTCAGTCATGAACAGCGTCACTCTCATTGTAAAATTGTCTACCTCAATCTCGATAAAACTGGCATCATCGCGACCAGGCCAGCCACCCGTAGCACCAGATATTGTTCCGGGATTGAGAAAGAGACGGTCCCTATATAATTGGATGTCAGCTCTATGGGTATGACCATGGACTGCCACATCCAGATTCACTTCTTGAAGTATCTCCCACAGCTGTTCTATATTACCCCTTGGTCGAAGCTGTGTGCCATGAAGCAAAAGAAAGCTGAACTGCTCGACACGAATCTCATGGTGGAAGGGGTGTTCTGTGTGAAAGTCCATGTTACCCCTGACATAATAAGAAGTGGGGAGCTCAGGTATGGCTTCCTTGAAAGCCGACATTCTGACTAGGTCGCCTGTGATAAATGCAATATCGTAATCGGTTGATTCTATGTGCTTATAGAACTCATCAGGAATAGCATCTCGTCGGGTTGGAATGTGTGCATCACCAAGAACAAGAATGCGCCTCATGGCTGATGCCTCCATTCTATTGCGTTCTATCACGCATCAGGTTCTCTAGTATTTTTTCATATACTGCCTTCTTTTTGCCCTTTGCTAGTTTTGTAAGCCTCTCCACAATCAATTCGGGGGTGCTCCTTGCAAGATAGCCAAAGCGGGGAGTCCTATCAACGATGAGTTCCAAATTAGAGTCCAGACCACGTGCCTCAATACCATCAATACGGATCGGAACACTGCAGACTTCCTTGATCTCCTTGGCCAGATGACTGCAGATTACTGTCATTGAACGGGGGTCACCCTGTAGTATCTCAATCAGACCCGCAATAACATTGGCTGCACTGCCAGGTTCGGTAATGGCCTCGACCTCATCGAATAGGGCGAGCTTTGACTTCTCCGAAACCACAATATCAGCAAACTGTTTAAGAGTTGCTTCAAATGCCCCCGCATTGACCATTCCTCGACTCTTATAGAAGAAATATATCTCCTCAAAGACGGGCAGATGTGCCACTTCTGCGGGAACTGGAAGTCCTGTCTGAGCCATTGTCACAATCTGTGACAGTGTTTGGATTGTCGTGGTCTTACCACCACTGTTTGCCCCTGACAGAATTGCCACATTCTCACCATTGGTCCCCTCGGGTCTGAATGGGGTTTTACCAATGGCATAGTCGATTGGCTGAACCTCACCATGACTGCCCTTTAGCATGCTCTCTACAAGAAAGAGATTGCGTGCCTTGCGAATGCCCACACCAGAATATTCCATGGAGATGTCTGGGGTATGAAGGTCATAATCAACAGCAAAGAGCCCTACGGCAAGAAAGAGATCAAACTCAAGAAGAACTTGGACAGCATCCATCACAGGCCGCTTTAGTGACTCGAGCTCACTGGCCATCTTCTTGATCATTCCAAACTGCTTTTCGGAGTAGATTCTCGTCAGAGTGTCTTCCAGATCATTAACACGTTCATTGACAAGCCTGACAGGGAGAGCAATCTCCTCACTGATGACTCCAACCACCCAGTCAGCCTCACGAGTGGTCAGGTCCAACATCTGCACCAGCTTGTCCTCAGCCTCTTGGATAGTTTCAGTGAATGTTTCTACAATCTCTGCAGGAAGCATGTTTCTCATAGCGCTAGGATCAGGACCGTCGATATCGGCAGATTGAAGAATTGATATTATCTGCTGGCCCCCTAGCTTGACCTCGCTTTTCACTATTCTGCTTTTAATCTCTTCATTAAGCCACGCTTCCACTTCAGCAATAGCTGTGGGAAATGCTTTGATTGCAGCACGATAACGATCAAGGTCGGGGTCAATCCCCGTAGTAATGTCCCCCTCTTCATTGATTTTTTTCAGTATCTCACCAACTCGAGTCAGACTGTCAATATCTATACCACTCAAGAATTTTTCAACTGATGTGTTCATTGGGAGTGTGCTGAAATGTTCGCCTAGTTTGCATGCTGCATCGATGACTCTATAGTTTCGTGAGTAGAAGCTGACAGTCATCTCGGGCAAGACATCACCAATTGACCAGTCTTTCCCAAGTATCTCTACATTGTCCAGCAGGTCTATCGACTCATCGAACACACCCAGAGGAGATATGAATAAAACAAGGTCGTATCCCTTGGCGTAGTCCACAACATTCTCGCCCTCAGAGAGAGCATAGACAGGGCACCATTTTTCAACACCCTCGTTGATCAGTCTGTCAAAGGTCTTCTCATCATTGGTGAGGACAACACGGCCCCTGATACGCTTGGGTTTCACACGACGGTATAACCCTCGCACCTGTGAGAGGAGCTGGGTCAACTCCCTTTTCTGATCGGGGCTCAGTTTTTTGGCCAAGTCCATTGCATCAGCAAAGTATTGTTGCCGTTCGTTAATTATGTTGAGTTTGGAGGGTGGTAGCGGAAAATAGAGAAGGAGTTTGTCCTTTGCATAAGATGTGTTTGCATACCCCCTCACTATATTGAGAATGGATTCGAATATCTTGCGCACATCAGGGCTACGTAATACCATGTTTGCACTGGCGCCAAACTGAATTTCGAATGCAGCTTTGATTATGTTGACGGCCTGTCTGGTGCCAATGCCTGGAACTGAGGCGACCAGATCAACACGCGAGTCTTGAATCACCTTGAGAGCAACAGCCTCGTTACCAAAATGATCGATCAGTGCCTTCTTGACCTTTTCACCCACCCCAGGAATATCTGAGAGACCTTCAAGACTCACCATTCATACCGTCCATTATCAGTTGATTGTGTGATTAATATCACCTTTAAAGGCTTGACTCTCATCAGTATTGAGTGATAAAATAATGTTCATTCTTTTTCACAAGGCAATCATGTGAGTGTCATTTAATATCCCCTACTCAAATCCACAATGTTGTGGGGAACCTCGCCTCTGACAAACCGTTTGATGTTTTCAATCACGAAGTTCACCTGTTCGAATAGAGTGGTTTTAGAGTAGGCAGCTCTATGTGGTGTGACTATTATATTGTCCAGCTCATGAAACGGAAACCTTCTAGATGGAGGAGTATGAGTCTGCTCATTTCTTGAGGGATAGTCCCACCAGACATCAATCGCCGCCCCGCCAATCTGATAGTTCTTGAGCGCACGATACAATGCACCCTCATTTATTATGGCCCCCCTTGACACATTGACTATGATTGAGGTGGACTTCATATGTGAGAGAAAATCATCATTTACTAGGCCCTTTGTTTCATGAGTCAACGGCAGAGCGAGAATGATAAAGTCTGCGGACTCTATCAGAGGGTTCATTGTGTGATAGGATGATACATTCTCCACAATGCCTTTGTACTTGGTCGTTCCAGACCTTGTGATAGCATTGATCTCAACATCAAATCCCTGGAGTCTCTTGGCTATCTCAAGTCCGATGTTTCCAAGACCAAGAAGAAGACATTTTTTCCCTCTGAGTTCAATGTTAGGAATTGGACCTCCCCAGCGATGAGTCCAGTCGGAGTTGCGCATAGTTCGATCTGACAGAACAATATTCTTTGCAGCAGCCAGAAGCAATCCAATGGCATATTCAGCGACCTCGGCAGCATTAGTGTGGGAGTTGCATACTAATACACCGCCACGTTCAGCGACCGCTTCCAGATCAATCTTGTCCACGCCAGCACCGAATGCCTGAATCATTCTGAGTCTGTGTGCTGCATGAATGAAGTCACCAGTGACTCTTCCAGACACTATTATCTCAGCATCGCCACCGATCTTTAACATAGACTCAAGAGCCCTATCTGATTGAACAACCTCAACGGAGTCCTCAAGGCCCTCACGGACAAGTCTGACCCAGTTGGCATTGTATGGAATCAAGACCTTCAAGACGCATCCCGACTGAAGAAGTCACTTGTCATTGATATATTATGTGAAAATGCAAGGAGTGTCTTTAATCTCCCCTTACATTGCCAAATTCTTAATATGACCTTGCAATATAGACCACTTCTTTTGCAGGCTTTCCACAGGCCACGCATACGCCTTCTGCCTTCTCTTCAACATCGATTCGAGTTCCGCGAATCTCGCCACCAGTCTTGTCCTTAATCACTTCGGCACACTCAAGGCCTTCCATTTCAGTAGTACAAAAGGACACCCTTGCAATTCGACCATTATCGAGTGCATCATCGATTGCTGAGAGAGAGTCTGCATCCACAATTAGTCCCTCAAACTTGGCCTCGGCCATTGATCGAAGGTTTGCATCGATCTCCTTCCCGAGTTTTGTGATCCGTGATTTCAGCTTGTCAATTTGAACAGTTTCGCGTTCCATGGTGTCCCTACGGAACAGTACTGCCTGATTCTTTTTGATGTCACGAGGGCCAGCCTCAACACGAATGGGAACACCCTTCATCTCCCAGTAATTAAACTTCCAGCCAGGGGTCGCATCGGAGTCGTCTAGGTGGACACGGATTCCAGCCTTTGTCAGCTTGTCGTGGATTGCCTTACAATATTCCAAGACCTGCTCGGCGGTTTTGCCCTTGAATATTGGAATAATGACAACTTGATAGGGCGCTATCTTGTATGGTAGTCTGAGACCCTTATCATCACCATGGACTGATATCAGTGCTCCATAGATTCTGGAGATTGCAGGACCATAGCATGTCTGATAGGCATACACAGTTTCGTTGTTCTCATTGAGATACATTATATTGAAGGCTCTTGCAAAGTTGTCGCCCAGATCATGAGTTGATGGAAGCTGAATGACTTTACCATCGGGCATAAGTGTGTCTGCAGCATAGGTGTTCACACCGCCAGGGAATTTGTCCCATTGTGTCCTCTTGAAGACCATCACAGGAATCCCATAGTTATCAGTAATGACCTCTTTTGTGGTTTCCAAATCTTCCATGACCTGAGCTATTGCTTCTTCATGCGTCTTGAACACATTATGACTCTCAATCCAGAGGAACTCACGACCCCTTAGGAAGGGGCGGGTGCTCTTCACCTCAGATCGAAACACGGAGCATCGTTGATATCTCTTTAGTGGGAGGTCTCGCCAGCTTCTCACCCACAACGAATACATGGGATATATTGCAGTTTCACTTGTGGGGCGTAGTGCCAGTCGCTCCTCCAGCTTTTCACCCTCACCAATATATTCAATCCAGAACACTTGGGGAGTGAAGCCCTCAACATGATCTGCCTCTTTTTTGAGATTGCTCTCTGGTATCACAGTGGGAAATAGCATGGGCAGATGACCCTTCCTCTGAAGAACCTCTTCAAGAATGTCATACATGATCTCCATGCTCATGACACTCCAAGGTAAGAATGGAGTGAAGCCCTTGACACCGTATCTTATATCGGCAAGTTCTGCCACCTTGCAGATTTCACTATACCACTCAGGAAAATTCTTTTCCTTACTTATATTGAATATGACCTGTCCTGTCGACTTGTCTTCCCTGCTCATACTATCATCTCACTGTGATTGCATAATTGAATATAGTACTGGCTAGGACAGAAAAGTAGCAATTCATTAAGGATTCGGAACGTTCTCACCTAGCATTGCGTTCACCGATAATCTGTCAACTGTGACTATATTTAAACCCTGCCTTAATGAGTGTCATCTTTTAATCCTGACATTGCCCACAGCACGGATTCTCTCATCCAGCCGCATCTCCTTGATCAGTTTCACAATGTTGGGGGGAACCAATGACTCCCAAGCAGGGTCATCATTTCGAATGAGTTTCCTGATGTGATGACCACTATAGGACTCGCGCTCAAGGAGAGAGGTTTCACCGACTATCACTCCAGCATCTTGCATTAGTTGTCTGACAAGAGGATTATGGGAGTAGGCCTTCTCAAAGGGGGGAACTAGAGACCTCAGATGAGCCACCCACAGAGGATGGATGTTAATGTCAGGCACTGGTACAATATCAATACGTTCAAGCGGCAGCCCTTCATCAATGAGTGCTTGCTTGATGAGAAAGACACGTTCACCTCCAGAAAACGGATTATCAGGTGTGTGTGAATGCTGAGCGCTGCCTATGGCAATGATGAGGTCCTCACTAGTATCAATAATTTGTTTGATTGTGGACATGTGTCCCTTGTGTATTGGCTGAAATCGACCAATAAAGACAGACCGCATTTTTCTCATTAATTTCACGGTTAATAATCTAAATAAGCGTTGACCAAGCAACTCTATCAAGGCCCGAATACAACAGCAAACTTCGGTGCAGTGGCGAGTGATTAAACGATGATAGAGATTGATGGATCATATGGAGAGGGAGGAGGCCAGATTCTGAGGACCTCTATTGCCCTTTCAGCAGTGACACTGAAACCAATTCGCATAGTCAACATCAGGGCAGGTAGACCCAAACCAGGTTTAAGGAAACAACACATTGCAGGGATAGAACTAGTGGGAAAAATCGTACATGCTGATGTTGATGGTCTGAGTGTTGGGAGTACTGAGCTAACATTTCGTCCCACTGAGCTGCGAGGGGGCACCTACAAATATGATGTTGGCACCGCAGGATCAATTGCACTTGTTCTACAAGCGGTCATTCCCGCAGCTGTGCTCTCATCAGAGCCAATTGAGCTGGAGCTGAGAGGAGGTACTGATGTGGCATGGAGTCCGCCAATCGATTATATGCAAAACGTGTTTGCCCCCATTATAGGCAAGATGGGCCCCAAGTTGCAGATTATCCAAAAGAAACGGGGCCATTACCCAAGAGGGGGAGGAATTGTCAGTTGTAGCATCAATCCCACAAAAGAGCTTAGTCCCATGGAGATGATAGAATTTGGTGGTATCGCAGGGATTAGGGGAATTTCACATTGTGTAAGATTGCCAAGTCATGTGGCAGAGAGGCAGGCCAAGGCTGCAAGAAACACTCTTGGCAACATCACTTCAAGAATAGATATTGCTGTGGAGAGTTATTCTAGAGATGAGGACTTGCATCTTGGGCCTGGCAGTGGGATAGTATTATGGGCCAAGTCTAATACTGGTTCCATCGTCGGGTCAGATGCTCTTGGTGAGAGAGGAAAGAGAGCTGAGGATGTTGGCATTGAGGCTGCCAAGAGATTGTTGGATGAGTTGGCAGCAGGAAAGGCAGTAGACACTCACACAGGAGACATGCTTGTCCCCTATCTTGCACTGGCTGCTGGAGATAGTCGCGTAGGTATTTCCAGAGTTTCATCACATCTTGAAACAAACATATGGGTGACTGAAAAAATACTTGGAGCAGACATATCATTGATAGGAAAGGAAGGATCCCATGGCGAACTAGTCGTCAGGGGATTGGACTTTTCGCTGTGATAGTCCAGCTTTGTATTCTTCAATGCTCTCCTCAATTGGCTCCAAATCCACTTCATCCACTGCCCGCCGCAGCAACTCATCTACGCCTTGCCCATCAATCGCCACAATCTCAAATGCATCTGGAATTCTGGATCTGGCTGCTTCCATATGATCTTTGGGAGTAATGTCAACCTTGTTGAAGACAACAAGAAGGGGATTCAGCACAAACATTCGCCTAACTTCCTTGTAGAGGTTTATCTGCTCTTCAAGAGTCCAGCCGCAGGCCTCTGATGGGTCTATTATGAATATTATAACATTAGCCAAATACTTGAGGGCCGCGATGGCAGATCGCTCAATCTCATTTCGCTTGGACATAGGCCTATCTAGGATTCCGGGAGTGTCGACAATCTGGACCATCTGGTTCCCAACTGTCAAATGACCAACAATGACTTGTCGTGTTGTGAACGGATAGTAGGCTATCTCGGGTTCGGCTGTTGAAACCGCACGCACAAGTGTGGATTTTCCGACATTTGGAAAACCCGCACAGACAATCGTGGGAGAATTCGGTATAACTCCTGGCAGCCTGCCAAGCTTGGTCTTTGCCTCAATTATGAAGTCAATATTATCACTTGTCGCCCTCAAAATTGATGCGATGCGACCTTTAGCAGCGCTTCTGCTTCGCTTTATCTGACGAAAGTCATCAGCCAGGCGCATGGCCTCAAGATGCCTGTTTGTGATGTCATCAATCAGGGGAATACAATTATGTACAGCGCCAAGAGCCTGCTTCAGTCTGTCAACTCCAATTAAAATCTCAGCCAGTTCGAGATAGAATGGATGTATTCTGTCAAGAGAGGGAAAATCGTCTACTATTGCCTTTAGTTTGAGCTTGACATTCTTGGTGAATTCCTGAAGGCGAGTGATCTCACGGATTCTGGTGCGTTCAATCTTTGATAAGCGGAGTGAACTCTTCATGCTAACACGAACGGACCTGTTATGCGCGAACTCGATAATCTCCTCAGCTCTCAGTATGGTCGGAATGTTTCTAAATGGATTGAGCCTGCGCAATGTTGTCACTCTCTAATCAATGGTGTTATCTTGTAGTTTTGGTTTAATTAATAGCTTGAAAAAGGCTAGCAAACAGGATAAATTTGCAGCCTGTTGATTTTCGTAAAATGCGTTCAGTTCAAAACGTTTTAAAAAGTATAATGAGATGAGTGACAGGGATAAAAACCCGGAGAGGCTGATTATGTCATTACCTACAGGAGCCACAGTTGTTGCAATAAAATGTATAGATGGTGTTGTTGTTGCCACAGACTCGTTAATCAGTTGGGGCACAATGATACTGTCTGAAAAGGGGATTAAGGCATTCAAGCTTACCGATTCAATCGTACTTGCCTCTGCGGGGCTAACTTCGGATTATCAGATGCTCGTCAACAGATTAAGGGCACAGATAAAGCTCTACGAGTTGAATGAGAAGAGAAGAATTAGTGTCAAAGCGCTCTCAAAAATTGTTGCAAACACGCTTTATTCTAGAAGACTTATGCCACTCTACGTGCAAACAGTCATTGTTGGAGTGGATGAGGACGGACCAGCTTTATATACCCTAGATATGGGAGGATCCCTGATCCCTGATGAGTTCACAGCTGCTGGATCAGGAACCAGAACGGCTTATGGAGTTCTTGAGAACAAGTACAGACCCGACTTGACAGTCAAGGAGGCAGAGGAGATTGCAATCAGTGATGTGAGAGCCAGCATTGCAAGAGATATCCAGTCGGGTGGTTCCATTCGTGTCATGACTGTCACTAAAGACGGGGTGACAGAGAGAGAAGTCAAATAATCAGTGCGTGCGATTATTGACAAAAAACACTCTCGTCTTCAGAGCCCACTCATCATCACGTTATAGCGTTGCCGCTTTACTTGGCGCTATTGAGATTGATGAGAGATTGACGAATCTTGATGTGAAAGCCCCTATCAATGATTATCAAGATGTCATATCAAACAGCATTCGGCATGGAGTCTGTATTGTAGCATATTCTGTCATGAGTACCCAGACTCATCGTGTACAGCATGAAGTATCGGTTCTTAGGCAAGAATATGGGAAGCAACTCATATTAGTTGGAGGAGGACCCCATGCGAGTGCTAGGCCCAGAGACCTCCTTAACTGGGGTTTTGATTATGTAATCATTGGCGAGGGAGAACGGACATTTCCAGATCTTGTTCATCGGTTGGTGACTCGTGATGACCCAGCAGGCATTGAGGGTGTTGTTTCAAATATCAGAGAGAATTATCCAAGACCAAAAGACCTCTCACAGATAAAACTGGACAATTATCCGCCCTTTGCAATCGAGATGAATGTTGTGGGGCCCATTGAGGTGACAAGAGGGTGTCCCTTCTCCTGCAAGTTCTGTTGTACACCTTATCTCACAGGAGGCAGAGTACGTCATAGGAGCATAGAGAATGTGTTGTATTGGGTTGATAGAGCCGTCAGAGAGAGAGGATTCAGGCGTACATGGTTCTTATCGCCCAATGCCTTGTGTTATGGTGGCCACGGGAGATCAGTAGAGTTAGACAAGCTTGAGCGGCTGGTCAGAGGAGTATCAGGAATAAATGGTCTTGAAGAGGTATACTTTGGAGCATTTCCATCTGAGGTGCGTCCAGAGTTTGTTAGTAAGAAAGCTCTTGAGATTCTTCGCCAATATGTGGCAAATAAGACCATTCAGATAGGGGTCCAGTCAGGAAGTGATAAAGTCCTTGAAATATCAAACAGACATCATACTGTAGCTGAAGGAATCAATGGAGTTCAGGTGGCATTAGAGTGTGGATTCATTCCACATGTGGATATTATCTTCGGCTTACCTGGAGAGAGAGAGGACGATTTGAGGGCAAGTATTGACTTGTGTTATGAGCTTGTAGACATGGGAGCAAAGGTTCATGGTCATGTGTTTATGCCATTACCCGGTAGTGCCTTTGAGAATATGCCGCCAGGAAGACTTGATGAAGAGAGTAGGAAACATCTAGGAGAATTGTCAAGGAAAGGGGTGCTAACAGGCTCATGGGCGCAGCAAGAAATACTTGCAGATGAATTGGCACAGAAAAATGACATTTGATAATCTTGAAAAGTTAAATTATGACAATCAGATTGATACCACCTTGACAGATAATATGCCAGAAAAACTCAGAGAACGCCTTGATAGTCAGGGGTATCATATCCTAGGGATAAGAGGGGCGTTCAAAGCATGTCAATGGCAGAGAAGAAGTCTTTTGACTGGTGATCACTGCTATAAGCAACGGTTCTATGGCATCGAGTCCCATAGGTGTGTCCAGATGACGCCTGTGGTGGACAAATGCAGTCAGAGCTGTGATTTCTGTTGGAGAGTGACCCCTGTAGATGTTGGAGTTTACTGGGATCAACTGAGTGTGATTCAAGATGGTGTTGAGCCTGCCAAGGACCTGCTTGATGCAACACTAATGGCAAATATTAGATCACTGGGAGGATATAATCCAGAAGCTGGGGCTAATGTTTCTAAGAAAAAATACCTTGAGGCACGAAAACCAAAGCATGTTGCAATATCTCTGGCAGGTGAACCGACCTTGTATCCATTTCTAAGCGATCTGATTGAAGAGGTTCATGGTCGCGGTATGACCTCATTTCTTGTCACAAATGGTCTTCAGCCTACGGTGCTGTCAGATTTGACCTTACCCACGCAATTGTATGTGACTCTTGCTGCTCCAGATGAAAAGACTCTAAAGAAACTCTGTCATCCTGTTCATCCTGATGCATGGGATAGATTAAATCGGACTCAAGAGTTGTTAGAATCGATGTCCACTCGCACAGTGAACAGACTGACAATGGTAGCAAAGAGGAACATGCATTACCCAAGGTCATATTCGAAGTTAATTCTTAAGGGAGAGCCTGACTTCATAGAGGTGAAAGGATACATGTATCTAGGGTCATCTAGGGGTAGAATGTGTCCTGAGAATGCACCATCTCATTCTGAGATTCGTGCATTTTCGGAGAAAATATCATCATTAACAGGGTATTATCTAGTTGATGAGCAAGTAGAGAGCAGAGTAGTGCTACTTTCAAAGATGAAACATGTGAAGAGATTGAATTGAGAGGGATCAGGATTGAAACTGAGTGATATTCTGAATAGAGTAAGAGAAGAGATAGATCATGATGATGCAATTCGAGAGGAGGTCCTTCCAGCAGCAAGGGATGCTGTCAGACTATGCAGTGAGGCAATAAAGCAGGCTCATAGAGGGGAGTACGAGAAATCAGAGAACAATATCAATGCGGCCTATGATATTATCAATCAGATTGATAGTAGATTGGAAGAGAGTCCCTTTATGTCAAAGTCAAAGATTCTTGATGTGGCATATCAAGAGTTGACTGAAGCTGTCAATCTGTTGACAATACTGAGAGATGGAGAGGTTTCAGCATCAGACAGGTTTGATATACCATCACGACCGTATTTGACAGGGCTTGCTGATGTGATTGGAGAGCTGAGAAGAGCAACATTAGAGGCCCTACGAGAGAATGATATGAAGAGGGCTAAGAAACTACTGATGTTCATGGAAGACATTCTTGATGAGCTTGTATCGTTTGACTATCCGAATGCACTCATTCCTGACTTGCGACGAAAATGTGATGTTGGTAGAGGAATTGTTGAGAGGACTAGGGGCGATGTCACAAGTGCCATTCGACAAGAGAGGCTTATTGAGAGAGTACAGGAGTTTGAGAGAAAGCTTGACCTTAAGGAGAGAGATGAATGAGCCTTATGACTGAGCCTGACATCTGGTTCACTCTTTATGCCTTGGCACAACAGGGGGCAATTCATAGAAGGATAATAATTACTACAAGTGACCTTGGCAAGTTGCTGAATATCAGTCAACAGACCGCTTCACGCAGAATAATGACTTGCGTGAACCAAGAATATGTTGAGAGAACTCATTCATCTAATGGGATGCTGGTCAAGATCACCAAAAAGGGAGTAAAAGTATTGGATGATGTTCTAAAAGGGCTTGAAACAGCATTCACTCAATATGAGGATGAATTCGATATTAGAGGTAGAGTCATGGGGGGGCTTGGTGAGGGAGCATATTATGTGGAGGTCTATTCAGAACACTTTGAGAAAGCCTTGGGGTTCAGACCATATCCAGGTACTCTGAATATCCTTGTACAGAATGAGGGGTCACGGATAGCTCTTAACAGAATGCGTAGGGGACCCCCATTAATAGTAAAGGGATTCACTCAGGAAGACAGGACCTTCGGTGATGTGATTTGCTATCGGGTGAAAATCAATGGGTCTATCGATGGAGCAGTGGTAATTGCTCAGCGCACTCATCATAGTGAGAATGTGATTGAGATAATCGCACCCATAAACCTCAGAGAGGAGTTGAATCTGGAGGATGGCAGTTCAGTCACCTTGACAATCATACCTCTTCATCGGGCAGACTAATGGCCATATTCACCAGTCAATGGTACAAATGCCACACCCCCCCATCGTTTGTATGTTGTCTGACCTTCCGAGTCCTTAATGACCATCATGAGCTCTTGATAGAACCCGTGTGATCCCACAGGGATCAGCATGATTCCATCATTGGCAAGTTGTTCAATTAATGGGGGAGGTATCTTGGGTGCTGCAGCTGCAACAAGAATGCGATCAAATGGGGCATACTCGGGTAAGCCTTTGCCCCCATCTCCATGGATAAGTGTAACCCTGTCTGAATAGCCAGCTCTCTCAAGGTTTCGACGGGCGAAATCTATTAGTTCCGTAACAATCTCTATGGTGTATACATGACCTGCTTGCGGGTCATGAGGAGTATAGACCAGCTCAGCACAAAGGGCTGCATGGTATCCTGATCCAGCACCCACTTCAAGAACGCGCATCCCTTTCTCTAATTGGAGACCCTCACACATAATCACACACATGTGAGGGGCAGAGATTGTCTGCCCATGACCAATAGGGAGGGGCGTATCGCGATACGCATCTTTTCTCAGATAGTCAGGAAGAAAGTCCTCTCTGGGCACTCTTCTTAGGGCATCTTCTACTGACTTGCTGGTCAGATAACCAATGTTTTTCAGACGTTTAATTAGTCGTTCCTTATCACGAGTAAGGTCTTTATCCAGCATAATTATCGACTATAATTGTGTATTGTATGATAAATAGATTAGTAAGAGCTGACAATCATGCACCGAGTGCAGTTTAGAGCCCATGGCCACGAGAATATTATTGCAACCCATCGAACAACATTGGAGATAACAAATGAAGTTCATCTCACAAAACGAGGGAACTGTATTGTGGGGGTTCGTTCGAGTACAAACCTTGCTGAGTTGGATGATGTCATCAAGCTACTGGCAAGACAGTCAAGTACACTGATAATTCTAAGATTGAGCGCAGGGGGTATTACTGAGGAGATAGTGGGAAGAGGGAGTTCAGGTCTAGATTACTCTGACAAGAATAGTATGGTAGCACGTAAGAGTTCTTTTGAGTGTAGTAGGACATTGATGGTAAGAGCGGACAAGGCAGCTGCAGACCTTAATCGAGAGTTCATTGCAACCATCAAGGACCCCAAGGTGATTATTGAGTGCGAGATTGTATTCATCAATCAATGACTACATCTGCGACCATCTGGAACTCATAAGGAGCACTATCGCGGACCTTTCTGATTGTTGGAATGTCTGACACCTTACGACCTGCAGCAGTAACCAGTCTAGTGATCTTTTTCTCCATCTGCGCTTCTGGATTATTTCCAGCAATGAATGAGTAAAAGTGAATGACTCCACCAGGGGCTATTACTCTACATGCGGCATCTACAAAAGCCTCAGACCCAGATGGATGATTCATTATGATCCTATGAAAATCAACGGTGCAAGCATATGCATAATCCCTGGCATCGCTGATGACTGGGAAGACCCTGCCAGTGAGTTGATTCATGTCAATGCTATCCATGAGTAGAATGATTGCTGCCCCATTAATATCAACAGCAACCACATCTGAAGCATGATGCTTTGTAATATGAAGGGCAAATGGTCCAACCCCAGTAAACATATCAAAGACGCGTTCGCCATCTGACGCAAGACTTGCCACTCGATGGTGTTCCTCCAATAATCTTGGACTGAAATATGCCACTGCAAGATCTACTGCAATTTTAACGCCATACTCTGTATGCACCGTCCTTGTTTTGTTCTCACCCGCCAACAGGCGATATTTTCGAGTTCGGGTAAGTCCTGAGATTGCCCCCTCTTTTGCAAGGACAGTTTTGAAATTCTTATGTATGGATAGGAAGGCATAGCCAATTTGTGATGAGTATTGTTCCAATTCAGGGGGAATCTCAAGAACCGCAATATCACCAATGAGGTCATAAGCACGCGGCAAAAGACTCAATTCTTTATGGCTCAACACTCCAGCAAGAGCTTCTTCAAGGCTCCTTGGACCCGAGGACAACATATCAAACTCATGAGGGCATATCTCACAGGGTGTATCGCTAAATATCTTTGCAACCACGGACTTCTTGATTTCAGGTCTGGTTGGTATCATAAGATGCCCATTTACTTCAAGTATTCTGCATTTAATATCTAATGCGCCGTGTTCCAAGAGCTTCTGTCTTGTATGCTCGCCAAGATGTTTGGGCACTCTGACACAGAGCCTTTTAACTCTCATTCTATCACATTCCTTAGCCTGATGATTGGTCAACAAGCCTGAGAAACTCCCTGCCCACACCCCTCATTGTTCCTATCATAATCTGATAAAGCTCACTTGAGTCTTTTGTGATCACTCTTTGAATTGTTCCATTCACCTCTACAGTATCACCAGGCAGGAGAAGGTCTTTGAAGGCACCATCATAGATCATCAGTCTGGTGATTCGGTCCCCATCAATAATATCAAGGGGTTGAGAGATTGTCTGATATATGGCGGGGGTCAATGATCCAAACTGAGTGTCTAAAATCTCGAGCTCAGCCTTGAGAGGAACATCGTTAATGGCGTGATATGATTCATGACCATGCTTTATTGGAGCCTCGTTGGGTAGGAGGACTGGCATGATTCCAGTATAGATGTCATTTAGGCATATTTCGCGACGTCTCTTAAACAATGGGATCATGTCCTCTTTGGTGATGTGAGTAATTCGCATACACAGACGAACAATGCTCCCATCGGCCCATTCCTTGATGGTTCGATATCGAACGCTTGGATATGTTTCAACAATCATATCTCTGCCATTCAGCAGTTTGTTAATGGCATCTTGTCCATACACATTCATATTCACATCCGAGAAAGAGGGATTATGTCCATGCCATGAGATACTTCCAGCCACTCCTATCCTATCAAAGGGTATTTTTAGAGTGTCATGGAGCATCTCTGCAATCGTCTTGGCCCGTTCTTCCAAAGCATCATTTGGTCCGTGCTTGATTATGTCGTTCATCCGGTCCTCAGGGCGATAGTACCGCAGGACGTCATCGACTGGGACCTTCAAAATTTCAACCCCAAGATGTTTATCATATTGAAAATAGGATTGATGTGAAATCTTCATGGCAGAGATTACCGATTCGGGACCCCCTGAGAATACTCTCCTATAGCGTCCATGGGGGGAGATCCACTTGCCATTCATATCGGGTATATATTTGAGGTAGCATATTATTTTGTCCCGGGGTTGTATGAAGCCATGGGTCACATAGAGATGATTATTGAGTGTTTCAAAAACGTCACGGTCTCTCATTATATTATGGGGCATCCTTGTTTCGACTTCGCTCATGTCAGGACCTCTCTAGAGTCAAGCTCGTCCTTTGATATTACATAATAAAAAAGATTTCAAACAACCGAGAAACAGGTGGCTCTTGTATCACCGCCTTCCAGAAGGGCAGTAAGCCTGCCAGAAGTCATCATTGATAGAATTGCTACATCAAGACCATTTTGAATATCATCTTTCAGGCTCAGGATTGCATTTATCTTCCCATGCATTGCTCCACTTGCATCAGCACCGCTGGATGTTCTCAATCTTTCCAAAATTTCTTCAGCCTTGTTCAAATTAATTGTGTCAATGAGCTCTGCATCAGGGTTCTGCTTTGGATCTGCAGTAAAAACACCATCAATATCAGAGGCAAAATATAGATGCCTTGCACCAAGTTCCTTGGCCAATACCACTGCAATCTGGTCACCACTTCCGACACTCCAGCCCATAGCAGGATCTATCAGAATATCACCACCAAGCAGGGGCACCATTCCTAATGATAGGAATCCCTCTAGTGGTTCAAGAAAATAGCGTGTGAGCCTCATCCTTTCTTGAACCATCATAGATGAAGGATACATCAGACAGACAGGTATACCTGCATCCTGTAATGCTCTGACAATTATTGCCCTGAATTCAGCGACTATTGCTTGAGTCTTTGAGAGGGGCAAAAGCTGATGGGGTCCCATGAAGCCCTTGTGAAGCTTGTGTTCTAGCACTGGTGGATGGCCATAAGAGCCAACACCATGAACAATAATTAGCGATTGTATCAGCCCTTTGTCCATGCAATCTCTGATTTCGTGAGAAACCGTTTCCAGTATGTTACTATGAACCGAGTAAGGGTGGGACTTGTCTGTTAGCAGCGAACCCCCAAGCTTGATTATTGTGAGCTCGTTCTTCATGAGACCGCCACCATCTATAATTGCATATTTAATCTAGAGTGTAAGTAAGGGGAATGCCCAGGTAGGAATGATGTAGGGCAGGAGGATCATTGTAATGACCGCTGCAATTGGAATACTGATGTTATCATAGCCTTTGGGTGTTAGAAATTCGACGATTGTGACGACAATACTGATAATTAGAAGAGGTACGAAGATATCAGCCACTACAAATGACGAAACTACAAGGGAGAATATTAATAGCAAGACAATGCTAAAGAGAAGACTTCCAATGAACATTCCAAATGCCCCTGCAATTGTCTTTTCAGAACCACCAATGCCAAATTTTCTCTCACCACCATATTTTCTGCCTATCACGTCGGCCAGTCCATCACCGCCTGCAAGGCATGCCAATGCAATAATCGCAATTGGTGATGCTTGTGCAACATTGCCACCAGGGGGCACATAGAACCACAGGATGCCAAAAATCACCATGATAGTTGCATAGTAAAGTGTGCCACCAAGTAATTCTTTTGGATCGCCACTGCGGGACATTGATCTCACAAAGTCTTCATTCTCCACTCTTCCTGTTCCTATGGCAAGGAATTGCAGGACAAAGAGTAAGGGTACTATCATGGCCAACCATCTGCTGAACAGGCCACCTGAGAACAACAGCCATGAAACCATCCACACAGGAGCTGCAAATGTATGAATGACTTTTCTAGTCACTATTGTTGAAAGCTTCCCACTCTTCTCAATTGCCGCGTTTATTTGCACCAGAAGCAACACGAGCACGAATGATATTATCATGGCAATAAAATCCCAGACCAATTCAAGGCTAGGACCTAACGGATTAAACATGAGTCTTGAACCTCCTTGATAAAAATCAAAGTGAACAAGGGATAGTATGTCCTCTCCTATAAATATAGTGGGAAAAAGAAAAAGTCCCACTTTGCAGGATGGATCGTTCATTGTAGTTTTGGTGTGCATGGTATCTGTGTCAGGTGTAAAGAATAAGAGAAGTGAGAGAATAACTCTCTCAATTCTCAATGGGCTTTTTCACCAGCTGGGGACAAACTAATGGCGATTTTGGCCCAGATTCTTGCGAGAACAGGTGTCAAGAACATGAGTGTTGGAATCCCGAGGGTCAAGAGAGGCAACATCTCAAAGCCGAGAATTGCTAATGTTCCGTATACCTCGACCTTCATTGCAATCACTACTATCAGCAGAGTCGAAAATATCAGACCTGTGACTGACAGTATTGACAACTTCACCAAAGACCTGCCATTCTTGAGGTCATATGATGCCAATCCCACTATCAGACCAATAACTCCAAATGCTGCAGCATCAAGAGTCATTGTCACTATGGTATTATGAATTAGCAGACCATATGTCACCTCGCCTAGATAGCCAGTCAGAAAGCCTGCTGTGGGCCCCCTTATTGCACCAACAAGTGCAATTATTGTTAATGAGGGAAGTAGGCCGAATTTTAGCAGACCCAAAACAATGAACGGGTGAGGGATCATTTGTAGAATGGTGTATAGAGCTGCGCCTACTAATGCATAGAGCATTGTTTTCATTAATGCGGATCTGTCATTCATTCTACAACGCTCAAGCACAGTCATTTTCTCAGCGCTCGCTTCTGACTTCGTTGTTTCTTCGGTCATTTTTGCCACCTCACATTATCACAAGGTTATACTGACCCGGGCTTAGTGTCAGAGTATATCCATCAGCAGCCTGAGTCAATTGAGTGAGGACCGTTCCTCCAAAATATGCAGTTGGAGTTGCGTCAAAATTGCTGAATGTCAATGTGGCAGTCCGGTCTACGCGGATATTCAGAATGAATGCAGACTTGTTGGGATCCCACTGGGCCTGATAGACCCAAATATTATCATCATCAGCTGAGCTGATATATGGATAATTCCAGAATTCGGCTGGACGTGCATCACCGAGGTCTTTTATAGTAACGGGGTTTGTGGCCCATATGTGGCCAAATGCAAGAACTGGTTGCATGAATGGTTCGATGGAGAGCGTGTCATAATACATTCTACGCCCATCAGATGACCAGATTTTATTATAGGAGCTATAGAGAAAATTAACAAGACGGTTTCTTAATGCATAATCGCCCCGCTGATTAGCAAGATGCATTGTGAATAGTGTGCCAAGTATATCAAATGTCCCGAATCCAGTTGGATTATTGTAAGTGTCAATGATATATGCCATGTCGGGAGATATGTCTTTCTTGAAATGTTGCAAGAAAATTGGGTAATCATGTATAGTTTCGTTCTCTTGAATGTATTCAAGAAAGGCTAGAGCCCAACCATTGCAGTAAGATGACACTTTACACCTGCCATCTTTGGCATACAGTGATTGTGCAGGACCAGGGATTGTATCAGGCAGGCGTTCAGTGTTATAGTAGATTGAAGTTGGTCGATCCACATAATAGCCATCCATAAAGAGACCATATTGATCTTGCATGACTGTATTTATGAAGTTCAGTCCATAGTCCCACATGGGCATATAGTTTGTACCCATCATATTGTCATAGAGGGCAGTTGTCAGTATGGGGATTGAATTGCATTGAACAAAGACAATGTATGGTTCACATGGAATCAGTCCAACACCCCATAATCCACCCTCCTTTGAATTGCCATGGCGATCCGTCAACAGTGAGAGGTTCCAGTCCTTGATAAACCAGCTCAGTTCATCAATAAACTCACCTGTGTTGAAGTTTCTCTCATATAATGCCTGCATCAAGGCATAATGTCCGGTCCACATGATATTTGCGGGACCGCGCCAGCCCCCAACGTATACTGCATTGGGATCGGATGCATTGTTTGGATAATAGTAATCAACATAGTTATACTCGGGATGTGTCCACTCCTTGTATTCGATGCTGTTTTCACCCCATTCCTCCTCCGTAGTGTTCATTCGTTTTATCAGATCATATGCAAACTCACGATAGTAATCAGTACGATATCCAGAAGTAGCTTCAAACATCGCACTGACAGTATAGTCCATGAAGGCCAGCACATAATGATGAAGGCCATGATAGTTCTCTGCATACCACCCCTCCCATTCGCCATACCCTTGATATTTGCTACTGACTATCGTGTCCAGATAGTTAAACAGGGCCAATGACTCATGAGGGACAAACGGGTAATCAGAAAAGTTGAAAGTGACTCCATTAATCACCTGAACGCCTTGAGGAGGGGAAGGCGTGGGAAGGTTTCCAAATGACATTCCAGCAGTGACTATAGTCGCAACGAGTGCGACTACAAAGAACTTGTTATTGCTAATCATCTTCAGCATCAGAACACCTCTTATACTGCTTCCAATGGTCTAGAGATATATATCATCGCACCATAAATAGCCTCCTAATCTTATTCTTGGTGGTAAGAGGTGGATGCAGTATCGCAACATCTATAAACTCAATCTGAAAAGACATTGAATCGTGGGCCAGTGGCTAAGTCGGTATAGCGACAGGCTCTTAAATCTCCAGTATTTTGCTGGGATTGGAGAGACTTGTTGGTCGTGGGATTGGGTTTCACTACGAAACACAACACGAATTCGAGTCCCACCTGGCCCGCCATCTTCTTCTGTTAGTGTATTAAACCACATTCAGACTGATTGCAGCCCTGTCGCAAGTGATATAACGAAGTTGGACCTCAGCGCACACATCCTCATGGCTTGGGAGGTCATCATTTGAGTGAACACAAGAAGTTGTATGACACAGTATTTGATCTTATTGAAAAGCACGATAATTGGATGAGTAAGACGATTAATCTCATTGCATCCGAGAACATTTCTTCACCCGCGGTGAGATCAGCAATAGTATGTGATTTCAGAGACCGCTATGCAGAGGGCTGGCCTGGTGAGAGAGTATATGCCGGGTGCAAGTATATCGATGAAGTAGAACTGATTTGTATTGACCTTGCTAAGAAGCTCTATAACGCCGAGTTCGCAGATGTAAGGCCAGTTTCGGGAGTTGTTGCCAACCTGATGATGTACACTGCAACAATGGCCCCTGGCGATAGGATGATGGCATTATCAATTGCTCATGGTGGTCATATTTCTCATGCACGAAGAAATCTTGGTGGAACCGCAGGTGCAGTCAGGGGGCACAAGGTGCGCAATTGGGTCTTTGACGAGAAGGAATTCAATATCGATGTAGATGCTAGTATCAAAGAGATAAGAAAACTGCAAGAAGGGGGGCAAGAGATAAAGCTCCTGCTATTTGGTGGCAGTGTATTCCCGTTCCCGCATCCTGTGAAAGAGTTCAGGGATATCGCAGATGAGTATGGAATGCGCATTGGATATGATTCAGCACATGTTTCGGGACTTATCGCCGCAGGTAGATTTCAAGACCCACTTAGGGAGGGAGCAGACATCATGACTGCCTCCACTCATAAGACTATGCCAGGTCCACAACACGGTATTGTCCTTGCAAGGGAGGAACTTTCAGAGGCAGTGAAGCGGGCTGCATTTCCCGGTATGATGAGTAATCATCACTTGCATAATGTTGCAGGTCTTGCTGTGGTCCTTGCGGAGATGATGGAATTTGGAAAGGATTACTCAGAACAAATCATCAAAAATGCCAAAGCACTCGCTCAGGCCCTCTATGATCGCGGTTGGAAGGTGATTGCCGAACACAAGGGCTTTACAGAGTCGCATGTTGTTCTTGTGGACATCTCAGAAACTCCGATGAAGAACGGTCGTATTGTGGAAGAACAACTTGAGAGAGCCAATATCATCATCAATAGAAATCTGCTTCCATGGGATAAAAAGATGGGACGTGATTATAAGACTCCCGGTGGCATTAGACTTGGTACCAGTGAAATGACTCGACTTGGGATGAGGGAGCCAGAGATGGATGCGATTGCAGAGTTCATGCATAGAGTCGTCATGAAAGGTGAGAGTGTCGTGAAGGTGGCCGAAGACGTTGCAGAGTTTAGAAAGGAGTATCAGAAAGTACAGTTTGCCTTTGATACTAAGACTCCAGCCTACAAGCACCTGAGATTCCTATAAATCATGAATAACACTCAGCAGGGATGAAAATGGATATCCGAGAAGCACAAGAGATGATTCATAGGATTTACTACGAGCGCGACAAGGAACGCGGAGTAGGTCGCACCCTGTTGAGGACATTTCAGGAACTTGCAGAACTCAGCGATGCCATCATGCAGAATAGATCGCAAGAAGATGTTGAGAGGGAGCTCGGAGACCTCTTTGCATGGGTAATTTCCATTGCCAACCTTCTCAACATCGATCTTGCACAGGCATTACTTAACAAGTACAATTATGTCTGCTCTAGATGTGGAAAAAGCCCTTGTGAGTGCACTGATGAACCTTAATCATTGGGGATGAATTAATATCTCATAGACCAAGTTCATGGAGTTCCCAGAACTATCGACTGCAGAAACCTCCATGATGCAACTTCCAGTTTTAAGACCGAACACCACACAGCCGTAGGTGGCATTGTTCCAGAAGACGGGATTCTGCACGTTCTTGAAAGAGTAAACGGTTAGTTCTGTTGTAATCGTTATGTTGACATCAGTCACCACTCCACTCATATCGGTTATGTCAAGCATGAAACAGACTCCCTCATCACTCAACATCATGCGCAGATTGGACACTTCAGGTGGGGCTGTGTCCATCAAAACATTGGCCGTAATCACAATTTGCTGATTCTGCGGCAGTGTATCAAAGACCACATATCTTCGACCGTCAGGACTGCTCTTCAGTTGGCTTGATAGTATTCTCCCTTCGTCGAGCACTGTGGGAGTAGTCCAGCCAAGTGGCACCTCCACAACAAATGTCAATGGGACTGAAAATCGCGTGATGTTGAAGTCCGCAACCAGTATGAAGGTCAGTCGGCTGATGCCAAGTGAATAGTGTTCAATTTGTGTCCGCTCCCGCTCTATGCTATATGCCACCGCCTCCCCCCAACTTGTAATCCATGTATCGCCGCGTCCAGCAATTTCTGCCAAGACCTCACTAAACCTCCTAATTTCACTGCCATTGAACAACGCTGCATGACCATAGCACTTGAACGCCCGATACACTCCCAACTTAGTCATACTCGTGAATGATGACTGGAGCCATTCTGTGGTGTTCCCGGATAGGCCGCTGACAAGAGGAAAGGACTGCTTGCAACCTCTCACTTCATCAGCGGGAATCGGCCATGTGCCCAGCATCTGCGGCTTCTCCGGATTCACTCCACGTGCGACATTAAAGTATTCCATCGCCACTCGCGAGGAAGTGTAGCCATAAGACCCATATGGATAGGCCATTAGAATTGCGTCGTAGCCAAACTTGGACCTGATCTTCTCAACACTCCTCAAGTATAGCCACTCACAATAGCTCCTGTTAAGCAAAGCGTGATAGATATGCTTATGCGAGTGCGACTGAATATCATGTCCTCGGAAGAGGAGGTCCAGGCCCCATAACTGCCTTTCATCAATCTGTGAGGTCACAACAAAGGAGGTGTGATGCGCCCCAAACTCCTCCTCGATATATGCCAGGACCTCATCGTTGATTCCATCGTCCCAGGACAATAATAATGCATAGTCAGTATCACCACGAAACACTGCGATTCGCGGTGGTTTCAAAAAGCCTGGTGGCACACCACTACCAATGGCCCATTGTGTGATAAGCATGGTGCTCACTAACATTATCACTGCCAGCCCACTCAGCCTAGATTCTGCCTTACTTCTCATGACCTCGCGCTTCCAATTAGTGACTACATGTATCCTTCTGAATCTTGCGACTTCTTTATTTGACCTGTCAAAAGGATTAAAAGCCATCACCTCAACTTCACCTCTGGTGAACTCCCTATGCCAAAGACTGCTAAAAAGCGCAGAAAGAAGAAGGGTGAAGGACCAATGCCCTCAGGTGGAGCTGGCCTCATACGCTTCTTCGAGGATGAGACGCCTGGCATCAAGGTTGGGCCCACGCTAGTGATGATTATAGCGGCCATACTGATAGTGGCAGTAGTGGCGGCGCATATATCGAGGCAATTAGGGCTAATATAGGACCGTCAATCCTCAAGAATTATAAATGGAACAGAGAGGAAAGCGGCACAAGTTGGTGGTCGAAAAGAATGAAGATGAGAGGAACAATAAACAGGTACTGTCCACGATGCAGGGCATATACAGAGCACACTGTATCAATATACAAAAAGGGTAAGGACAGATCCATGGCAGAGGGTAAACGGAGGATGACACGTAAGACCAAGGGGTATGGATCATTTCCAAAGCCAATCCAGAAGAGGTTTGCCAAGACCACCAAGAAGACCGTGTTGAAGTTCAAATGCAAAGACTGTGGCTATATCATTCAGTCGAAAGGAATGAGGGTTAAGAAAGTAGAAATACAGAAGTAAATTGTACTAGAGAATTCTGTACCTCTGATCTTCGGAAGAGTTGTTTTTTATTATACGTGTCGATAGAGTTATAATATGACACAAACACGACGATAATAAGACCCATAGGAGTCCTTTTCTCTGCCAGAGAGGCAGTGGCGATAATGATTTCAGCGGTGATAAGATTGGCTAGGAAAGAGATAGTGCAGCAGCCAAAGTCACGATTCATAAGAGTGAAGTGTCTAGAGTGTGAGAACGAGCAGGTCATTTTTGGGCATGCCACGACGGAGGTCAAGTGTCTGAAATGTGGTAAAGTGCTTGCAAAGCCAGTAGGTGGAAGAGTGAAACTTGAACCCATAGCGAGAGAAGTCGAGATTCTCACATAGACTGCACGAGTGAGAGGAAAGGAGATGATCTAGGATGGTCCTGAAGCGTGCAGAATGGCCCCAACCTGATGAATATGTGATAGCTGTAGCAACGAAAGTCACCAACTATGGTGCATATGTGATACTGCCCGAGTATGGTGATAAGGAGGGGTTCATTCATGTGTCTGAAATAAGCAGCACGTGGGTCAGGAACATCAGGAATCATATCCACGAGAAACAGAGAGTAGTTGTGAAGGTCCTGAATGTAGACATTCCGAGACACCACATCGACTGCTCGTTGAGAAGGGTGTCATCAGAGGCAAAGCGAGCCAAGAACAATGAGTGGAAGAGGGCACAGAAGGCCGAGAAGTTGCTAGAGCTGGTGGCTAAAGAGAATGGGATGACGATTGAGGAGATTTATGAGCGAATAGGTTGGCCAATAGAGGACTATTATGGAGAGATCTATCGTGGGCTGGAGAAGGCTGCAGAGATTGGTGAAAAGGCCTTTGAGGAGATTGAAGCAGACAAGACATTGAAGAAGCAGATTGCGGAACTCGCAAAGGCCAGAATAGAGATACCTTCCGTCGAGATAGATGGTGAGATGTCTATACAAGTGCCCGGACCCGAAGGTGTGGAGGTAATCAAAAAGGCACTCCTTAAAGGACTGGAAGTGGGCTCCAAGTTTAAGGGATCAACTGTGGAGATTTACACACTTGGTTCACCCAGATACAAATTGAGGATTGTCAGCCCAGACTATAAAGAGGCAGAAGAGGTACTATCAAAGATGACATCAGCCATTTCTAAGATTGTTGAGGGTGCAAATGGCACGTTCAGTTTCAATCGCAAGTAGTGATCATAATGACTCGTATGTACAAGTGCGTGCATTGTAATAATTATACTCTTGATGATGCACGCTGCCCGAAATGCGGAGAGGCTGTTAAAGACCCAAAACCCCCAAAGTACTCTCCAGCAGACAAGTATGGCGAGTATAGAAGGAGAGCAAAGAGAAAAGTTCGCTCAGCAGCACTGCTGTAGTTAGTGCCAGCTGAGCAGAGTTGTTGTTTCTAATACAGGTCTATCGGGACCCAGAATTCGACCCAATCAGCTGCAAAGGTCGGTTCGCCTTTATTGACATTGTCCCACCACATGAATCGAATCTGATAATTCATTCCGGGTTTCATGGTGAGGTCCTGTGGGTCATGAGAATTCAATGGAATGATGAACTCGATTACGCCGTCGCCCTTAGCAAACTCGGTGGAGTTTGTGCCAGTCGAGTCCTCCTTCCAATTGCCATTGAAGTCAATGTGTCCATCAAAGGCATCATGACCATCATAATTCACAACACGTATGTCGGAGTCTAATGGTGAGTCAAGGGGAGATATCTGAATTCCAAAGGCGTCATCATTCACCGAGTAGTTGGCCATGTCAACACCCAGATATAGGTGGGTTGAATTGGCCTGAGAATACACGGTTGCCTCATAACCACCACCAAAGACCACATTGTAGCTTGGAAAGTTTCGTTCGGCATTAGATAGACTACCATCCAAGGAGATGTCGGCTAGACCAATGTCCTTCTCGAGGGCCCAGTCAGCACGAGTCTGGTTCAGATATTGATAGTACATAGTGTAGTCAATCTCATAAATCTTCACAAAGCCGAATGAGTAGCTGATGAATGATAGATCAAATGCACCATGAAGGTCTGAAGGGATGTTCTGAGTCCAACGAGGATCGCCAGACATGTATCCAGTCTGATAAGTGTCCCAATAGATGCGGTTCTGAGACAGTTGCATCTCTTCAGCCTCATTCTGATCATGTGGTTCTCCATAGAGCAGGAGTTTGTAGAGTGTGGACTGGAAGAATGGATCAAGTGTGTACTCGGTTTCTTCAACATCGGGAGTTGAAGGATCATCACCAAGGTAGGTCTTATCATCAATGACATTACTTCCAAGCTTGTCCTCAGCAATTCTGACCATCCATGGCCACTTTCCTTCATCGCCACCGATTTGATTCACCTTATGGCCCCAAAAGACAAGCACATGCGTGGCGTTCCATCTTTTGAATGTCTTCAGAGATTCTGTCAACGATGTCGACATCAGTGCATAGCCCATTAATGCTATTTGCGTGCTATTGAATGTTGCATTATCAACTATCGTCTTCTTTCCAGCAGCACTATTTATCCAATAGCCATAGTCCCACCAGCTAGCAATGATTGCATCGTCTGGTAAGACATTCCTCATGTAAGTCATTGCAGTCTGCCAATCTGTCCATTGCGTTTGATCTGAGAGGTTTGCCCTAGCAAATTCGGGATTGCCTATCTGCACGGTTGTGTATGAAACGCCAAGCAATAGATTAACAGACAAGAGCAGTCCGACAAACCCGAAAGCAATGATCGTGTGTTCTGATGTGAGTGACGAACTCAGTCTAAATCTTCGTCGTTCAAACACAGACTTTTGAGTTGCCACTTTGGCAAATGGCATGAGCATTCCATTAACAGCCATTGCAGAGAGTACTGCAACAGCAGGTGCAAGGATAAGACTCAGACGAATCATGCTGCCTGTGAAATAGACAGCAGTGACTCCATAGAGGAGGATCAGCCAGTCCTCATCCCGACCACGTTTGAACAGAAAATACATTCCTAGTGGGAAGAAGAATATCAGGATGAGAAGAGTGTTATAGAAACTTGACCAGGGGCTCGGCAAGTGTTCTGCAACTGATGCAAAAATACGTTGATCCAATCTATAGAATGGGTTAATTACCGTGAGGAACTTTCCACCTATATTGAGGATGGGATTACTGTTAGCGGTGGAGATGTCAAGGTCTGCCCCACCAGCATAGATGAAATAGCCAGCGGCCCCAATGATTGGTGTGATTATCCCCAGCATAAGTGGGCGTGAATAGGGAGTAAGTGCCTTGGCAGTTGCTTCTCTGTAGCCGCCAAGTCTGTTCCAAACCTCAAAGCCTGCAAGTAGGATGCCCACACCAATTGGCACAAGTAGTTGGAATGAGGTCAGATCGTCAAAACCATTTCGTGGAACCAAGCCTCCCAGAAAGAGGCCAAGAGAGATTGTGATAAGGTAAGAGGAGAGTAGCCTCTTGCTATAGCGACCAAATACAAGCATGAAAAAGGCATACATTGCAAAGAGGTCTGTCACAAAATCTGCTGCACCCCATGATCCCGTAAGGTATGCAAGAGAGAGTCCAGCGGCGACAGCAGAAAAGGTCGAGTCGCGCTTTATGCTCCTTGTGAATAGGAATATCGTGAGGGTGATTGCAAAGACCCCGATGAACTCATTGTCATAAAACCCTGCAATTGACCTCTGGATGAAGGCGGGCATAAAAGCCAGAAAGACTGCACTCAGGAGGCCCACAGTGTTGTTGTGCAACTCACGGCCCAAGAAGAAGGCCATCAATGTTGTAAGAGCACCCATGAATGCAGGAAGCACCAGAGCAACTGTCAGGATATCAACATGAATTCCCAAGTTGTTAAGTAAGAAGTAGAAGAAAGCTGTTGTAAAAGGTACTCCAATGTAAGTGGTACTGGTGATATCTCTACCAAAAGGAACCCAAGTTGTCGTGTCATACCAGTTGAAGAATGCTCCAAAACCATTCTCGGCAATGAATTGCGACACCTTCAGTTGAAACCAAGGGTCAAAGGCCCTGACGAGTGGTTGCGAGTCCATTAGGGGGTATATTCGTAGGAGAAGTGCCGCAAAAAAGATGAGGCATAATGCAATTGACAGCAGGATTGATCCTCTAGAGATCTTTGCCTTTGGTTTATGAAACACCTGTTTTAAGAACCTGATTGTGGATCTTTTTATTCTATCAATTCTGGTCATAGGTAGGGCTCCTTTTGACTCATTTCATCCGAGTCAATCTTGGTTCCGCTAAAAAGGTTGCTGTTGGTTGTAATGATGTACAGCGAGTCTTTACATCATTGCTATCTAGAGAGAGTCGATGTAGTCACTATATGCTTTGGCATCCATGAGTGATGCAATCTCTTCTTGCAGATTTGAGGGCTTCATTTTCATCAGCCAGCCCTTATCGTAGGGTGACTCGTTGACCACTTCAGGTGACAGTTCTAGAGCAGGGTTGACCTCAATGACTTCTCCAGAAAGGGGGGTGAATATCTCAGATGAGGCCTTCATGGACTCCACAAGTCCACATTCGTCACCTGCATTTAGTGTTGTTCCCACTTCCGAAACTTCAACATAGGTTATCTCATGGAGTGAGTGTTGTGCGAAGTCCGTGATTCCAATAATTACCAAATCATCTGATTCAACCTTGACCCACTCGTGGTCCTTGCTATAATATAGCCCTTCGATAACGTTTTTTCCTTCAGACATGGGAGTCCACCAGCACTAGATTCTGAGTTATTATCCTATAAATCCCTTTGGGAGTTATTCAACTCTCCTGTCACCATATTTATCGGTGTCATAGAATGGCCAATTTGACACGCGAGCCTTACGAATTCTGCCCTTAATATCGATCTCTACCACATCATCAATCTCAACTATATTGGGCTTCACAAAGCCAAGAGCAATGCCATTGTGCAGTATAGGAGACATGCCTCCACTTGTCACTTCGCCGACATTCTCGCCCTTGAGGAGTATTGAATAACCCTGTCTAGGAATACCTTTATCAATCATGATAAGACCGATTCGTGTCTTTCTGATTGTGCCCTCCTTCTTGTGGCTTCTTACCACATCATAGCCAATGTAGTGGGGATCCACCTTAAACTTCACAGCATAGGGTATTCCGGCCTCGATAGGTGATGTGTCTTCATTTAATTCATGTCCATATAAAACAAGACCAGCCTCAAGACGAAGTGAGTCACGTGCTCCAAGACCACAGGGTGTTACATTGAACTCTTCGCCTTGTTTGAGTATCTCTTCCCAGAATGCAATTGCCTTCTTCTTGCCAGTGTCAGTGAATGGAGTGTCCAGTAGGAGAATCTCACCGCCATCTTCACCAGTATATCCAGTTCGACATAAGTAGCAATCACGACCTGCAAGGTCGATTCTGTTACAGCTGAATCGCGGAAGATCGCTCACATCACGACCAGCCAACTTTGACAATAGAGCCAGTGCTTTCGGTCCTTGAACTGCAATCATGACAACCTCTTTGGACCGGTCATTCACATGAACATCAAATTTCGATGCATGCTTGTTTAAATGTTCCCAGATCTTCTCGCCATTACTGGCATTTGTGACCCAGACATACTCATTCTCACCAACACGATATAACATGAGATCGTCGCGAGTCCCGCCATGTTCATTTAGACAGGTTGAATAGTGTCCACCATTAACGCTCAGTTTTCTCACGTTATTAGTTGTCAGGTACTGAAGAAACTCTAGAGATTGAGGACCTGTTATCCAGAAACGCCTCATGTGGGTAGTATCAAATATTCCCACATGATCTCGTACTGTCATGTGTTCAGTCCTGATATCGGAATATCTTACTGGCATCTCCCAGCCAGCAAATGGTATCACATCACCATTGGACTTGTGCCATTCAAACAGGTGTGTTCGTTCGAGGCTGTCAGTCATTTTATTCACCTTTGAGCTGGGCTTTGACAATATACCAAGATTTTATTTCCTTCTATCTGACCACAAACATCGAGGTAAGGGCAGGTGAAGAGCCATATCATAACCATTGGTAACACAAGAATTGGAGGTCATAACCCAGTACGAATCATGGGAGTCATTAATCTCTCACCCGAGTCGTTTTATGTGGGCTCTGTCGCTGATGACAAGTGGGTGATTCCAGATATATTAGAGAAGATGGAGAAGGAGGGGGCAGACATTATTGATGTTGGTGCTGCATCCACAGCTCCTAGTAACTATTATGGGGACCGTGCAGTTTCGGTGAAGACAGAGATTGAGCGGGTCAGACAATACATGAAGATTATATGTGATAACACGACTCTACCGGTTTCAATAGATACAAGGTCTCCTATTGTTGCTGAGATTGCTCTTAACATGGGGGCACAACTTGTAAACGATGTATCAGGACTAAAGGATGACAGGATGATCAGGCTTGTAGCAGACAGGGGGGTCCCAGTGATAATAATGGCTGAGTGTGGAGGACCCTGCTCGAGTATGGGCCAAACAATAGAAGTGATTGGTGTTGGTATACAACGAGCAGTTGAAGGGGGAATAGACAGGGACAAGATAATCGTTGATCCAGGGATAGGCTTTGGAAGACCCCCAGGGGTCGACTTCGCCATCATTAGTCATCTTGAGAGGTTTTTGATGTTTGAACAACCAGTCTTGATAGGCGTGTCTCGAAAAGCATTCATCGGATCATTATTGAATCAGCCGGACCCTGCAGACAGACTTGAGGGCACAATTGCTGCCACTGCAATAGCTGTTGTGAATGGGGCACATATGATCAGAGCACATGATGTAAGAGAGGCAAAGATAGCATCAATGATTGGTGAGGCACTCAGAAGAGATGGTGATCCTAATTGAGATGGGAAGAATGGCAACCGCTATATTTTGAGATTGTTCAGGAATTGAACCTGAATCCTTCTGAGGACAGAAGAGCCACTAAAGTTCTTAGTATGTTGATCGAACATATAGAAACAGCAGTATTACTGAGCAGACTAAAGTCAAATATAGAGGGGAAAGATATCGTCATTTGTGGGGCGGGTCCATCATTGGGAAAAGGCCTAGACTGGATTAAAAATGAGGGGATCAATAAGAGGAGAGCCTTCATTGCGGCAGATGGTGCAACCACCGCATTTATCGAGAGGGATATGATCTGCGATATCATTGTTTCAGACCTTGATGGGAAAATTGAAGATATTCGTAAAATGATGGAAGAGGGAGCACTTGGTATAATCCATGCCCATGGCGATAATATCAGTAAGATAAAATCGGTTGTACCAGACCTAGGTGACGTTTTGGGCAGCACACAGGTTGAGCCAGTTGGTAATGTGCATCTTTGGGGGGGATTCACAGACGGTGACAGGGCGTGCTATATTGCATCCCACTATCATCCTAAAAGTGTCATTCTGCTTGGAATGGACTTTGGAAACATCGTGGGACATTGGTCGAAGCCAGAGCATAATGACGACTTCTTGGCAAATGAAAGAAAGAGGAAGAAGCTTGTGATAGCCAAAAGGCTGATTAGTGATCTTAGACTGCGAGGAAAACTTCCCGTTTCCCTCATAGTCTAGGTGAATTGTGCTACTGGAATAGCCTCAGCTTGACTCCAAAGAAGTAGCCTAGAATTAGAAAGGCCACACCACTCATTATTATGCCAAGGATAAGCAGACGAGTTGCATAAGTCGGCTGAAACACATATTTTGATGAGTAGTAGATGATTCCAAGACCTATTGTGCCAGTGAGCATTGCAACAGAGGCAACAATGCCCTCCATTCCAAGTTGATAATCAATGCCTGGGGCAATCAGGATTGGTGACCCATCTGGTCCCCCAGCAATGGCAGGAGGAGTCTTTACTAGTGAGTATATGTTGCCACCAAGTACGAAGAATACTGCTATCATTAAGAGGCCAAACAGTATAAAGTCTGGAGGTCGTGAGAGCGACTTAAATCTGGGTCTTGCAAGTCTGACCTTTGGTTTAATGATGATATTAGGCCACCATGGTTTCATATCTAAAACCTCTAGTCGTGTGTTTTGCGGTCTGCTTTTAAGACTATCGTGGTATGAGCATTTGTACCAAGGCGAGGCGAGATAAATTGTCTAAAGTAATGATCATTTCAGAGAAGCCAACAGCTGCAAGAAAGATAGCAATGGCGCTGGATGAACAGGGAAGTCCAAAAGAAACGAAAAAGGAGAAGATCTCCTATTTTGAATGTTACCGAGGTGGTGACTCGCTTGTCGTTGTGTACGCTCTAGGACATCTCTATGAACTCAAACAGACTGAGAAAGGGTGGAATTATCCAAAAATGGATATGGAATGGGTTCCCAAATACGAAGTGGACAAGAAGGCAACAAACATCAAGAGAATCATTCAGCTCATCTCACGCCTTTCAAAAGAAATCGATCGGTTTGTTGTTGCAACAGATTATGACATAGAGGGTAGTCTTATTGGATATCTAACTCTCAAATATGCATGCAAGACAGACCCTAATCAAGCCCAGAGGATGTTGTTTTCCACACTTACGAAGGTAGAACTCGAAAGTGCGTTTGATAAAGTATCACCAACTCTTGATTTCCCAATGATTGAGGCAGGTCAAGTAAGGCATGAGATTGATTGGCTCTATGGGATTAATTTGACAAGAGCTCTGACGCTAGCAATCAAAAATGTATCTGGCTGGTTCAAGATCGTGTCCACAGGACGCGTTCAAGGCCCCAGTCTCGCCTTTGTGGCAGAGAGAAATATTGACACTAATCTGTTTGTCCCCATTCCTTTTTGGATTATAAACATCATCGGGAGTCATGACGGACATGAGTTCAAGATTGAGTATCAGAAGAAGAGAGTCATATGCAAGAGTACTGCTGACTCAATCGTCAGCGATTTACAAGACAAATATGCAACCGTCAAGTCTGTGAGAGAGAGTATCATCACTCAACCCCCGCCTGTGCCGTTCAATCTTAGCGGGTTGCAGACAGAGGCATACAGACTGTTTAGATACAAGCCAAGCAAGACCCTTGCTATTGCTCAGAAGTTATACTTAGATGCACTGATTTCATATCCACGAACCAACAGTCAGAAGATTCCCAAAACCATAGATCTCAAGGCAATACTCACCGGACTATCATCCATGAGGAGTTACAAAGGGATTGCACGACAGATTCTGAGAGAAGAACTCAAACCAGTCCAAGGAGAGAGAGATGACCCGGCCCACCCCGCAATTCACCCCACAGGGGAACGACCAACAAGGAGATTGACACAAACTGAGAGAAAGCTGTTCGATCTCATCGTAAAGCGATTCTTTGCTCTATTTGGTAAGCCTAGCAAAAAAGCCAGCATGAGGGTGGATTTGGAGTGTGGTGGTCATGGTCTCTTCCTTAGGGGTTTGCGAATAATTGAGAGAGGGTGGATGGAATACTATTCTCCTTATGCCTATTCCAAAGAAGTAATTATTCCTGTGATTTCAGAGGATGCTGAATTACAACTGATTCATGTTTCAGCAGATGAACAATACACATCACCACCAGCACGATACAATCATTCTAGCCTGTTGAAAAAGCTCGAACGTGAGAACCTAGGAACCAAAGCCACTAGGTCATCGATAATTGATTCTTTGAAATCGCGGGGATACACGATTGGCGATAATTTTGAGCTCTCAACATTGGGTTATGCTGTTTATGAAACCTTGAAACAGTATGCACCGCAAGTGCTCTCCGTGGATATGACAAGACATTTAGAGTTGGAAATGGAGGCTATTCAGAAGGGAGTGAGAACTCGTAATGAAGTCCTCTCCAAAGCAAGGAGGGATCTTGCAATTATACTGGACGATTTCAAGTCAAAGGAGGAAATGATAGGAGCTTCACTGATAAATGGCCTGAGAAGATACTGGCGAGAGAAGGAGGTGATTGGCCCATGTCCAAAGTGTGAGGATGGCACTCTGATGATAATCCAGTCACCCAAGACTGGAAAACGGTTCATAGGGTGCTCTAATTACAGGGACAAGAAGTGTGATCAGACATTCCCCTTACCGCAAAAGGGGAGGATTGTGCCCCTTCAAAAGGAGTGTCCCTTCTGTGGTCATCAGATGATAAAGATTGTTTCCAGAAGGACATGGGAAACATGTGTTAACTGGACCAAATGTCTTGGAAGAGCCGAAGATCTGAAAGTCTTAGATAAGAAGAGAAGAAGGTCAGGTGTAAACAATGGAGAGTGGAGTGTGTGAGTGCCCTGTCTGTGGCAGGCCAAAAGTGGAATCAGGAAAATACTGTGAGTATCATAGTAGGGCAATGGACAACCTGAAGAGTGCATTTGAACACTGGAAACAAGCATTGGGCATTCGCTGGGAGGATTATCTGAAAAGGGTTCAAGCACTGGATGAAACAGGAAGATGGGTGAAAGAGCTGATTGAGTATCTTATTGCAGAAGCTGATTCTTAAGAAGAGTGAGTATTCCTACCATGAACTCTCGGTCTTTGCTCTTTGCATGAACTACAAGTAGACAGGGTCGCTTTGTCCATGCACTGATTCTTTCTGCAATTGTTCTGACCATGGTATCATCAGAACCGGGGCTAAATATTCCACTGGAAACTGGTGTGTCCATGCCAGGTCTTGAGGGAATCGCTAGTGAGGTAACTCCAAGTTTGAATTTGTCAGAATCAGTGATCATGACTAACAGACCATTATCCATGTCAATGATTCGGACCTTGATATGTCCGCTGAGTAAATCGGACTCGAATTCAGTGATATCATCCAATTCCAACACTGTTCGCCAGTTGCAGTAGTGTGTTCATAGTAATAAATCTAGAGCAGAACAACAGCATTATCAAGGTTTTATTCTTGAAATCGAGATGGAGTTCTTATGCCCGACAGATTCAATGCAAAGGATTTCTTCCCATATGCACAGAGTAGAGATGGGCAGTATGAAATGATGAGTGTGATTGAACAGGGCACAAGACAGGGTGTAGAAGTGTGTATTGAAGCGCCAAATGGTTTTGGAAAGACCTGTGTGACCCTGTGTGGAGTGCTTCCATGGATCAAGGAGAATGATGGAAAGATTCTCTACTGTGCGAGAACTCATAGGCAACTTGACAGGGTAGTAGAGGAATTGTTGGAGATATCAGAGAAACAGGATGTGACTGGAGTATCATTTCGTGGGAGGGCACATATGTGCCTTAATGAGTTCTTGTTAAGCAATGCAGGGAGTCTTGCTCCTGTAAGTGAGATATGCAGCCACCTCAAGAGCTCAGGAAAGTGTGATTATTACGACAATGTGAGGATAGCAGGAAACCCTGAGGACCTTCTGGAAGATATGCCCTTCAGAGTCATGACTGCGCCGGATATAGTGAAAATAGGAAGGATTAGGGGGTACTGCCCATACGAACTCGCAAAGCAGTTGGCTAAGGTTGTGGATGTGGTAGCATTGTCCTATCTTTATATCTTTGATCCTTTCATTCTGGAAACCTTCATTCCTGAGCTAGATGTCCCTCTTTCAAAGATAGTAGTGGTTCAAGATGAAGCTCATAATGTGCCTGCCACAGCGTTGGACTCTGCTAGTGATTCTCTGACAATTGGAACAATCAGAGCAGCAATTAAGGAGGCTAGTACATATAATGATGCCACTTCACGACAGTTTTGTAAAGGGCTTGCAAGACATATTCTGGAGTTGTCCGAAAAACAGTCAGAGGAAGAGATTCCAGTCAACCCAAGAGAGGTCTACAATGCAATTGCAACAAAGCTCGGGGCTGAGTGCGCAGCACAACCAATCCCACACATGCAGAAGCTAGGGAAGACCATTCAAAAGAGTCTGTTAAGAGCAGGAAAGACTCCCAGATCAGCAATTCACAGAGTTGGTGAGTTCATGGTAAAGTGGTTACACTTTACTGACCGTAATGACTACACATTTGTTCTATCTTCAGGTAGGACGAATAAGGGAAGATTGTCGTTAGACATCATTGCATTGGATCCAACTAACGTCACTAACAAGATACTACGCTCGGTTCATAGCACAGTTGCTGTTTCAGGTACAATAAGCCCAATTGATGCATATTCCGAGATGCTAGGCCTTAAACCCACAGCCATTAAAAGGCGGTTCCAGAGTCCATTTGCACTCAGTAATCGGCTGGGCCTTGTCATTCAGGGACTTGACACCTCACTAAACAATAGAACATCTAGAACTTTCAAACACATGGTCGATATTTGTGTGGCTGCTGCGCACACAACTCCGGGCAATACGGGAATATTCGCAGCAAGTTATTCAGTTGCAAAATCTCTGTTGAGTGCTGGACTTGAAGAACGGCTAGCAAAAAAGTTGTACATTGAAAAACAAGGGATGAAGACCTCGGAGAATGACAGGTTAATTGAAGAATACAAGAAAATGGGCGAGGGTGAAGGGGCCGTCTTGCTTGGAGTACAGGGAGGGCGAAACTCAGAGGGGGGCGATTTTCCTGGCAGTACAATGAACAGTGTGATTGTTGTGGGAGTCCCATATGCAAGACCAACTCATAGTACTAAGTCATTGATAGATTATTATAACAAGCGGTTTAATGGGAAGGGACAGGAATATGCCTATGTGATGCCTGCAATGACCCGAGCAGTTCAGGCTGCTGGCAGGCCAGTGAGAAGACTTGAGGACAGGGGGGCAATAATTCTTCTGGATCAGCGATTTGCGTCGATGTACCTTCAGAGGTTCATGCCCTTGTGGTTGAGGGAGGTCACTGAGGTCGTGCCAGATGATCCAGGACTAGTCAGAGATCGCTTTGAGGGATTCTTCTCGGTTCAGCATTAAAAGCGTTCGTCAAGAAATCTCTCCAGATTTGTTCTATCATCAAGTATTGCCCGCGCATCATCACGAGAGAGCTTTACATGTCCTTCCGTGAGACCATCAACAAGATGCATCAGTGATTTAATGAAACCATCCTTTTGATCAAGCTCGTAATCTGTCTTTGACGGTAATCTGCCAGTACGTGAGGCGATAAGATATGCAGAAGATTGGTCGGATTGGCCAGGATGAGTGGTGTTGCGTTCATCTACAAGTTCAAGCTGAAAGATGTCATGTAGTCTACGAAGTGCCCTTAGAAATAGTGTTGTGTAGAGTTTCGAACCTGTGCCTACTCGAACAATAAGTGAACATTTGGACAAGTTTGCAAGAACAAAATCACTCCATCTTTTTGTTGATCTCGCAGCTTGGAATGGACTTGAGCAGGTTTCACCATAGATACGTGTCCCATCAGCCACAAAAACAAGACCGAACCGAACGCCCGGGTCAACACCGATAACAATCTCGTAGGGAGCAGGGAGGTCAAGAAGTTTCATTACAAGTTCAATAGCAGTCACATCTGGCTCCAAAGGGTCGCTAACTAGTACAAACCTATCATGACTAATGTGATGAAACTTAGATACTTCACCAGCAGTGCAAATAAACACCTTTGCAATTGTGACATCAGCCTCATTTGGGGTGAGAACTATGAACTGAAGGTTTAGTCTTCTCAGCAGTCTTACTGTGTAATAGAGGATCTTAGGATCCTCGGTGACAATTGCGATATCACTGACAGTCATGACATAAAGACCACATAAGTTATGTTTATCACTTATTTGATTCTGACAATAGAATGGAGATAAGTGACTTGATTCTTCCCTCAGGAGTGTCCAAATTAGATAGAATATTGGATGGTGGTGTTTTCACAGGGGGGATCACACATGTCTTTGGAGAAGCGGCCTCTGGCAAGACCACTTTTGCACTTCAGTTTGTTTCTGCTGCCTTGCAATTGGGGATGAGAGTTGCATACATCAATACAGAAAGCACCTCCCCAATTGAGCGACTTGAGCAGATTTCAGGAGTAGAGTACGAGTCTATTAGTCCGATTATCAGGCTTCTTCATCCAACCAGCTTTAATGAGCAAGGATTGATAATTGATGATCTTGAACTCTACGTGAGGGAGAACACACGCTTAATAGTCATAGATACAATAACAAGGCTGTATCGTACTGTGCTCAAAGGTAAAAAGACAAATTATGCAGCCCATCGAGAATTGAACATGCAAGTTGGTATATTGAAAGGGCTAGCCAAGCAAAAGGACATAGCCGTACTTGTTCTCAATCAGGTGAGGGGGGCTCTTAAGAAGCATGGAGAGATAGAGCCTGTTGCAAGAAACATACTTGATTATTGGGCGGATCATGTAATAAGAATTAGAAAGGGTAGACAGAGCGGTGAGAGGATGATTGAGAGAATACGACTAGGAGAAATCCCAGTTAATGAGATGTTCTATCTTACAAATAAAGGCTTTTCAATCTCCCCAGATGCTGACATAGATGGGGACTAGTGATTCATGGATGTGGCAATGATGTATGAAGAGGTTACTTTACTTGGACTGGCATTATGGCTTGGACTGCCAGCATGGATTGCAAATTCAATGCCTGTGATATTTGGAGGTGGAAGACCCATTGATAATGGGAGAGTGTTGAGTGATGGAAAGCGTCTGTTTGGTGACAATAAGACAATACGAGGATTCATCGCGGGTGTTGTTCTGGGAACACTGACTAGTTGGGCATTGAATATGGGGGCCCCTTATGTTAGAGAGTTCATGACCGAGTATGTTATAGTCACCCCAGACATGGATGCAATTCTTGGTATTACTGTGCTTGGGGGGTTCTTGCTGTCCTTTGGAACATTAATCGGGGACCTGTTGGGATCATTTCTTAAGAGAAGGGTAGACTTGAGGGGAGGGGCTCCAGCACTCATGCTTGATCGGTTAGGATTCATCATCATGGCACTAATTTTTCTAGCCCCGTTGTTGACACCCGCACCACAATATGTAGCAGTACTCATTCTGTTTACGCTTGCCATTCATTGGGTGAGTAATGTTGCAGGATATTTACTCAAGTTGAAAAAGACACCATGGTAGATTGAGTGAGGAAAACCATAAAAGGGCAATAGTATTTCTACTCATGTTCTGATACTTTTGCGTAAATATACTAAAGCAGAAGTGTCAATAATGTCATCACATTATGCAATACTGGAGTATTGAAACAATGAAGGTAGCAGACTGTATGCAGCAATCAGTGGTATATGTGTCAGTTCCGGGCACACGAGATGATGTCCTACAAATCATGGCAGAAAAGCAGATCAATGGATTCCCTGTGGTAAAGAGGGGCACAAAAAGGCTAGTAGGTATGATCACTAGAACTGACTTACTCCGAAAACCTGATGAGAATCAGATTGCAATGCTCATGGTAAGAGATCCTGTGACTGTTACGCCTCGAATGGACATCAAAACAGCAACCAAGATAATGATTGAGAAAAACTTTCGAAGGCTACCTGTTGTGGACAATGATGAATTAGTAGGACTCCTCTCGATACCGGACATTCTTGGTGCTACTCTTGAGAATGATGAAAGATATCAAGAAATAACAATTAAAGATTTCATTGATACCCGCGTTATTGCAGTCTGGTCTGAAACCCCATTACCACTATCATTCATGATTATGGAGATGGCAGGAAAGAATGCCCTTGTGGTTGTCAATGAGAGTGGAGGAGTCGTAGGTATGATTTCAGTGAGCGATTACATTCGACTCTCAGAGGAAACAATAGAGGATAATATTTCAGCAACATATAGTGGCACGGACACTTCGGTTGAGTGGGGATGGACTTCAAAGGACTTCTTGGTGGTAACAAAGAAGCTTCTGAAATTGCCACAAGTCCCAATTAAGGATGTGATGACGAAGAATATTATCAATGTGACAGAGGTCACATCGATAGCAGAGTGCGTCAGAGTGTTCAGGAAGAATGACATAGATCAGGCACCAGTGCTTTCAGCTTCTGGCAACCTGATTGGTATGATTGAGGACAGAAGTTTCCTACATCTTGCGCTAAACAATAAATGATTCATATTCATTATTCAGATTCATCACTATCAAAAAAGTCAAGGATAGAAGTCTGTTCAGATAGAAACAATGAGGCAAGAGAAGTGTTTATGAGCCTTAGACGTTCTTGGAGGTAGGGACCAAGACCATGGTCACTGATCAGCTTTTCTGCCACAGACAAATACTTGGAGATGTTCTTTTGGCGTACCGTAAGTGCCAAATCGGATCCGCAGATACATTTGCCTGATAATGGGGGCCGCCTGTATACGCGATGGCATTTTCGGCACTGGACCTTCTGTGTGGAATATGCCCGAAGATTTCCACGGATGTCGCGGAGAAAATGAGTGGATAGCACACGTTCAGCAACATCACATGCATCTACTGCATCAATGATTGAAGCGAGGTGGAGCTGTGCCTCGAGCTTCTCAGCCATGCTGTCTAGAATCTTGTATCGTGTATTGAGAGGGCCACTATCGATGCATGATGTACTGTGTGTGAATTTGAACCCCTCATATTGAGCCTCAGTACCAATTCGGGAGTGAATATTATCAACAAGGGCTTCAGCAGATTTCTGGGACTGAGACAAACTAGCAAGTTCATAGAATTGAGCAGGATATCTCTCACACACTTCCATATTATGTGCCTCATCATCAACTTCAGAGGGATTCAGAATTACTGAAAGGACCAGAGGCGCATCCATAAAGCCACCACGACCAGCTGGCAGATACGACTTGGAGAAGTTCAATAATGCATCCATTAAGAGTATGACTGCATCCTCATCACCGTCACAGTTTCGTCTTTTTGCAGCATGCCAGTAGGGATGAGCATAGCAAATGCTTGCAGAGGTGAATCCCACAATGCGGCCAATTATTCCTGCAGAGGTGTGAGGAGCAAGACCAATCACTACTTGGCCAACCACATCTTTTGGTGTACTGAAGTTATAGTACCGTTCAAATCCATAGATTTTCTCTAGGCAATCATCAACGAAATTGCCAATTCGCATCAGATAGTCGGCGCAAGTATCAGGCACAATAATATCTTGGACCTTCAGTTCTAGAATCTGATCTTCTGATACTAGTGGGTTCCCTTTGTAATCAACAATATAGCCCAATTCACGCAGAGTCTTAATGTCAACTCCAACCTCTTTGGGAGTAAAGTGTGTTAATGGCGCATCAGTAATGTCAAAACGTGCAGTACCATCACGATAGCAGAACACTTCATGTTTTGCTCGAAGAATACCCTTTCCAATGTACTCTGGAGTCTTCAACTCACTTGTAAGACCCAGCACTCCTCGGAGATTATATGACTGGGGCTCGTCAATCTCGGCCTTCACCCTGTTTAGTAAGTCATTGATGTCAATTTCATATTTTCTTGTTGCGCGAATTAGATTAACATCATGCTTATTGGGACACATGCCGGAACGGGAGTCAATAGGAAGACCACATCGTTCTTGGGAGCAGTAGTACTGGACTTCAGTATAAGTGCCACAGGAGGAACAACGAGACTCGAATGTTACCAAATTACAATTGGCGCAAAATCGTGAAACCATCTCGACTGAGATTCCACCAGTGGAAGTTCCGGATGATGAAGTATTGGGAACACCCTGACCAAATGAATCAAGGGTTTCTGTCTGTTGTGAACTCTTTGCAATAGCCTCGATACGGCGTTCGCTTCCCCTTGTACGACCTACTGGAAATAGTACATTCACAGGCGGCTTCATCTTTCTTGCTTCCGCCTTTTCTGGGCGACCCATCCTAGCACCAATTGATAGACCGAGTTTGTCTTTAATATGTATCTCAGATACTTGATTAATGAACTCAAGAGAGTCATCATGGTCATGACTAGACTTACCCTTTCCAATTTGGGCGAGTATCGTGAGTGGACTATCGGACATTATGATGTGAGTTCTTTTAGCATTTAATGTGTGTGGGACTCCAAGTCGTTCAAGTGTATGCTTTTGTCGTATGTCGAGTGGTAAGACCATAAGTGATCCAGTTGAGGTCTGTTCAATCTTATGCTCTTTGACCATCCAATCACGGAGAGACTTTGCTTCGTCAACCGCAAGCGCCTTCCATCGGTATGTGTATCGAGGATGGAGTGGAACTCCTATTTCTTTGGAAAGTAGTATTGCTTGTTCTGGCGTGGGAATGTGAGTGAGTGGAAACATGATGAATTGGTCAATCTCCTCTTTTGTGATGTTTATGTTCTGTAGGGCACGATTGAGATTAGAGAAAGATAATGAGTTGCACATTTCATGCAGATCATGGGACCACCACTCCTCACAATAGCCAGGAGGAGCCAAAGGATGATTGTTCTCAAGAAACTCGCCAAGAGCAATTAATATATCCCCAAGATATAGAATCCGTTCAATCTTGTCGCTGAGACTCTTGGCTTCATCTGGATCGGACAGTTGTTTTACGGTCCCATCTTTAAGTAAAACAATTGGCCCTTCAATGGAATCAACAGGAGTCACTATAGACCCTTTTCCAGGGCGTTCTGTGCGTATATGGGTCCCTGGAGCCAAAAACTCCTCAACCACATACATTGTCGCAGGGTGAACTCCCACCCCTGCAAGACCCGTGTTGCGAGACCTTCCATATCGCAGCCTGAATCCGCCTGGCCTCATTGGATGAGAGAACACTGGTCGCCCGCCAATCACATCAGCAAGATAGTCAGGTTTAGGGGCAATCGCTGTGTCTGGGTCTGTACTCTTAGACTTTTCAGCAGGCTTTTTCTCTTTGATATCCTTTAGCCATTCCCAGCCAGGTATATCAAGGGATTCAACTATTCTTAGCAGCTTTGCCGCTCTGCCCACCACACCCTCAGTGAGGACAAGTACTGCACCGCCACGAACACGGTTTGTTTCAATGCGGTCGAGGTCCCTAGTTCCAGACACCTCATATTCCTCTGTTGGTTCTCCAGTTAGCATTATTGGTAAGCGGGATGCAGCAAAGCGAATCAAATCAGGGTGAACAGGAAACTGCAAGTGAACTGCTCGGGCATACATCTCCACCTCTTCTAGTGCTCGTTCGACCTCTTCTTCCGTTGGCTTAAATGGTGGAATGCCCAGCACTTGTCGTACATAATCAGCCACAAGAACAGTCATGGCGGCTTCAGTCCCACCAGCTGCTCTAATGGGGCCAGCCAAGTATATTGCTAGGTATTCATCAGAGCCGGAGCCTCTAATCTTGACCTTAGCAATCCCTTCTAAGGGCGCGGCTGTTATGCTCTCAGTTAAGATTGACAATGCAACGCGAACCGCCTTGTCAGCTGCTTTCTCACGATCCTTAATCCCACCAAGTTCGCCCATTGCAATTTCTTTAGCCACAATGAAGGCCACTGCCTCGCGCGATTTTTCCTTCTGTAACTCTCTGATTCTAGCAGCAACCCCAATAGGACCATCAAGTGTGGCCTCCACTCTTGCTGCAACATCATGAGCTGGAGGAATTTCAACATCAAGAGAGGGATCATACCCCTTTTGACGTGCAGCCTTTGCAATAGAGTAGATGCGTTCCACTTCTTTACTCAGCTTCTCAAAGTATAATGAGTAGCTCTTGCTGTGAGCGGGGAGTTCCAAGTCTGAATCTATCACATGACTTGCTTGTTAATGATGAGTATTGTGTCTTTCGGCAGAACAGGTTTTCGATTTCATTGGATGGAGAGAAAGGCCAAGCAATGCCCAAATAGCTCGGAACTTTAGAGTGGGGAATTTTATAGGTGATAATGATGAAATCAATGTGAGAACACTGCTCAATTTAGTGACAGGAATGGTGACAAATGCATTCGCTTGAAGAAATAATTGAGAGAATTTTGAAGCATCACCCACAATACGATAGAAAAGACATCCTGACTATGATTAAAGAAAAGCGTGAAGAGTTGGGGCCAGATGTGATTAATGATGAAGCTGCTGCAATGATAGTAGCAAGAGAACTGGGAGTAGACCTCCTACAAGACTCATCAAGAGGGCAATTTAGAGTTGAGGATATCACTGAGGACAAACGAAATGTGGCATTGATTGCAAGAGTCATACGACTTGACACTATGAGAACATTTAGACGAAGGGATGGCAGTGAAGGCAGAGTGGCCAGCTTGCTGGTTGGGGATAGTACAGGTACAATTCGTGTTGTACTTTGGGACGATATGACTAGGGCCATCTCAGAAGGGCACATAAACAAAGGAGATGTCGTTCAGATTCGTGGAGGATATGTCAAGAAGGGGCTTCGTGACTCTCTTGAATTGAACATTGGACGTATGGGTTCCATTAGAGTACTTGAGGATTATGAGTTAGAAGAGTTTAATACTGAACTCGCACTGCCTGAAAGTACAAAGATCAAAGATCTGACTGAGGGGATGTATGATGTCACCGTACTGGCAAAGATAACACGAGTCTTTAATCTAAGCACGTTCATTCGCAAGAGTGATGGTTCTGAGGGCAAGGTCCTTAGTGTCATAGGGGCAGATGACACAGGTTCTATTCGCATTGTGTTTTGGGATGACTTTGCAGAACAGATGAGGGATGTGCAGGTCGGAGAGGTAATCAGAATCAGTGGCGCCTATACTCGGAGTTCAAGAGATGGAGCTGTTGAGGTGCATAGTGGGCGCTCTGCGGTAATAGAGAGGAGGATAGAGGGTGAGCTCGAGTCAGTCGAGATCAGTGCTGATGCAGGTTTTAGTGAGAGTCTTGGGCTAAGACGAATAAAGGAACTGACCCCTGACATGAGAGACGTTGATGTTGAAGGGAAAGTTGTCAGGATGTTTCCAGCAAGGGAGTGGAAGAAGGATGAACGTGAGGGCAAGGTACAGAACATTATAGTTGTAGATGAGGACTTGCAAGAGCTTCGAGTTACTTTTTGGAATGAGGCAGTAGACAAGGTTGCTGAATTGCAGGTAGGTGATGTTATTCGAATTTGTCATGCTTACACTAAAGAGAGGGAGGGGAGTATTGAGCTTCAAGCAGGCAGGAGAGCAGAGATTGAGATAAATCCACAGGACTCCAATCTCATGGAATTAGATGTTGGAAACCTCTCTAAACAAACATTCATGGTTGCAAAACCAGTGGAGATTAAGGAGATAGATGAAGAGCTGGATGGAAAGACTGTAGAGATTAGGGGGATCATTGTCACCATGTCTCAAACTAGGCCAATCTATCTGGCGTGCCCAAAGTGCAATAAAAAGGTCAATGAGGACAGAGGTAAGCATTTCTGCCCAACCTGTGGAGAGGTAGAACAACCTGACTACCGTTTCGCATATTCCATTCGAGTCGATGATGGTTCAGAAACTATTATGGTAACCCTATTTGGAAATACAGCTGAACGATTAATGTCGATAAGTGCAAGAGAGGCTAGTGAGTTGATTGAAAGAGGTAAGGGTGGGGAGATGAGTCCCACCGAGTTGCTGCAGGATCGCATTCTTGGTAAGTTTGTATTAATCAGAGGAAGAGTAAGCAGAAATCGATTGCGAAATGAGCTTGAGGTCACTGCTAATTATGTCGAGTTTCCAGATATTGTTGAGGAGAGCAAGAGGGTAAGAGAGAAGCTTGATAGTATGATTAATTAGGAACTTGCCTCAATCAGGGCCCGAATGCCTTCAAGAAATATATCTGCATCACCCTTGTTATTATATAGATAGAAGCTGGCCCTAGCAGTGCCTTTTGATGGGGGTATATTCATCTGATAATGGAATGGGTGAGTGCAGTGGGCACCGCTTCTTACCATCACACTAAACTCTTCATTCAAGAAGGTTGCAATATCATGTGCAGATTCTATAGTGTCAATTGAAAATGTCACAAGACCAGTCTTTATGTTGATGTCATCAGTGCCAAGGAATCGTACATGACCAAGATCTTTCAATTCATCAAGTACATATGATAGGAGGGACCTTTCGTGTCGCTCCACTTCCTTAAGTCCTATGGCCATAAGATATTCAGCAGCTGCACCAGCACCGATAGCGCCTGCATAGTTTTGAAGCCCTGCCTCGAATTTCTCAGGAGGAGGAAGATACTCTGGAATGATCTTGTGGTCTTCATAACGCACATCACTCACCGTATCACCACCAACTAAGAACATGTCCATGCTCTTTAGCAGATCCAGCTTGCCATAGAGGACACCGACACCAGTAGGGCCGCACATCTTGTGAACTGAGATTGCTGAGAAGTCGATATCAAGGGCTTGAACATCTAGTGGGTGGTGTGGGGCATACTGGGCATCGTCTGACATAACAAGAGCGCCCCGATCGTGTGCAATCTCCACTATCTCCTTCATGGGTGCAATGGTTCCAGTCACATTGGATGAGTGAACAACTGATATTAGACGGACCTTATTATCAATGGCCTGCTTCCAGTCTTCAATGTCAAAGGTCCCATCAGATTTTGCCTCAACTACCACGAGTTCAAGTCCATCTCGACGTGCTCTTTCAACAAATGGCAATGAACCACTGTGATGTTCGAGCGAGGTTGTCACTATTTTATCGCCCTTTTCAAGATGCACGCAATTTGCTACTATGTTGAGCGATTCTGTTGCATTCCTAGTCCAAATGCATTCTTCAGGTTCTGCAGCATTGATAAATCTGGCAAACTTACCTCGGGCATCTGAATACGCGTTTGATGCCTCTTCACCAAGTTTGTGAATACTTCGACCGGCACAAGCGGGGTATTTCTCATAATACTCATTCATAGCCTCTAATACTTGAATAGGCTTAAGAGACATGCATGCGCTATCAAGGTAAACTAAGGGTCTACCATTGATGATTCGCTTCAGTACTGGAAAGTCCTCGCGTATCTTTGCCCAATCGACCATGGTTACTCCCTCAATAGTGACCAGCGATATCCGCCCTTACCAAACTTCTTCTTAATCAGTCCGGCCTCTACCAGTTGGTTTGCAGCAACAACAAAGGCATCGCCACCCGCACAGTCCTGACAGATATCTGCATACTCGGGTAGGCGGGCACGTTCTAGAATTTCCGATGTTGTTAGAGAGTCTGCGGATTCCAGAATACGCAAAATGCACTCTGCGTTTTTTGTCAGTTCGGTCATCAATCTTGTCGCAGTCAGACCATAATATGAAGCCTTCTATTCAACTAAAATTTGACAGTGATCTTCACTCAACATAATGCTTAAATCAAATCAGGAGTGGTTGAAACCGCTCTATTTCTTCAGGGCCATGTCCACAATATGTGAAATAGGAATAGGTGAACAATTTGGGAAGACGACGTAGACAGAAGGTCAGGAAAAGACCGCAGAAGAGAATTCCTGATGTGTATGATTGTCCTGAATGTGGGAACACTGCAATCAAGATCGAGGTGTATAAGGAAAAGCAGTTTGCGAGTGTCAAGTGTGGTGCCTGCGGGCTTGAGATGATCATTGATGAGGTCAATCCTCTTACTGAGGCTGTAGATGTCTATGGTACTTTCATTGACGAGTATTACAAGGAGAGGTCAGAGGAGGAGTAGTCATTAATTCAGCAATGATTATAAGTAGTCAGATTCCAGAGGAGCGGGATTCTCATGCAAACAAATTTCCTGCAATCGTTAATACCTGTCATTCTTGCAGTAATGGGTGTTTTTGCACTCCTACTAATACTGGGATACATGATCTACGGTGAAGAGGAGGAAGAATAACTCTCGGGAGTGATCTCCCGATGGCTCTAGTCAGTCTAGTTCAGAGTGCATTTAAGAATATTGCAGCACATATTACAAATTTGAGCCAAGTCAGGGATATTATAGATGATGTGTTATCGAGCTGCAGTGATATAGATAATGCGTTACAGAGGCTCGAAGTGAAAAGGGATGACGCTGAGATAACACTGAGAACAGATATTCAGATCTTGATTAATGAGATATTGTCGCTTCGCAGGAAATGGCCAGTATGAGTGAAACAGACATTCTGGGAGAGGTTCGAGGTTTCCTAGAAAGGCATGGCATTGTTGAGTTCAGTCAAATTCAAAAAAAAGGCATTCCTAGAGTTTTGCGGGGAGAGAACGTGTTATTGCTCGCCCCTACAGGAAGTGGTAAGACAGAGGCTGCATTGCTGCCACTATTATATCGTCTATCAAAGATGAAGGGAAGAGAGGGTGGCCTCTTTGGGTTTTATATAATATACATCACACCCCTAAGAGCCCTGAATAGGGATGTTTTCAATCGCATTAAAGAGCTCTGCAAACATCTGAATCTTACAATTGACGTGCGACACGGAGACACTACTAAATATTTGAGAAGAAAGCAGGCAATAACACCGCCCAATATATTGATAACAACACCAGAAAGCCTTCAGGCCATATTGCCTGGAAAGAGGCTCAAATATCATTTAAGAACAGTATTTGCAGTAGTGGTAGATGAGGTTCATGAGCTTGCAAATGGCAAGAGAGGCACACAGTTGAGTCTTGGACTAGAACGACTCGAGAAGTTGGTGGAAAGGCCCATTCAGAGGATTGGACTCTCAGCAACTGTGGGCAATCCAAAAGAGGTTGCGATTTTCTTAGGGGGTATTGGCAGGACAGTAAACATAGTCTGGGCAGGATATGAGAGCAGGAGGTTAGATGTCAGGGTCGAAAGCCCAATCCCCTCAGAAGAGGACATTAGAATTTCAAGGAGAATTAGATATCCAAAGCATTCCACAGCAAGATTAAGACGTATTATGAGCCTGATAGAGCAATACACAACTACTATTGTCTTTGTCAATACACGATCATTTGCTGAGGTGTTGGGGTCAAAGATTAGTTCTATGAAACCATCCTTCAAGTTTGACATCCATCATGGCTCATTATCAAAGGAGAGCAGAATGGCTGCTGAGAAGCGATTGAAGGAGGGACATTCCAGAGCTATCATTGCAACCTCGAGTCTTGAACTTGGAATTGATATAGGGTCCGCTGATTTTGTGATTCAATACTCTTCACCCAGAGTTGTTATGAGAGCATTGCAAAGAATGGGGAGGGCAGGACATGGAGTGAGGCAGACTTCAAGAGGAGTAATCCTGACAACATATAATTTAGACGATATTCTCGAGTCAGTAGTTATCATAAGGCGGGCATTATCAAATAAGGTTGAGAGAGCGTCAATTCCGCTTAGGCCAAGAGATGTGCTGATGCATCAGATATGCGGGGTGCTTTTAGATATCGGTGAAATGGAATATAGTGACTTACATGATCTTATTAAAAGGTCATATCCATACTCAAAACTGAGTGAAGCGGAGTTCAATGACATTCTTAGATTCATGATTGATAGGGGGTTCATCCGAGAGGAGGGAACTAGATTTAAGATGACTGGAAGAACAAGAGTGTTCTATTATGAGAACCTCTCAACAATTCCAGACACACGACAAATACAAGTGGTGGATATCACTACTAGAAGCCCAATAGGTGTACTCGATGAGGATTATGTGGCGGACAATCTAGATGTGGGGGATGTTTTTGTAATCAGGGGTAGACCATGGTTTGTGGTTTCAATTGAGAATGAGGAGGTGATATGTGCATCTGCCAGTGATTCTGATTCTGAGGCCCCAAGATGGATTGGAGAAATGATACCAGTTCCTTATGAGGTTGCAAGTGAGGTTGCTGACCTATGGGCCCTCTATTCTGATAAAGATCCAAGCAGACTCACCACTCATCTGAGTTCCAGATATCACATCTCAAAAGATGTTTACGAATTCATCATTGATTCGTTGGATTCTTGTAAGAGTATACTTGGATGCTTCCCATCAAAAAAGAGATTGATAGTTGAGGACTTTGGAGAAGGAGTTGTTCTTCATGCACCATTTGGAACAAGGGCCAACGAAACCTTTGGAATAATACTCTCAGCATTACTCACAACACGAGTTGGAAAAGATATTGGTTTTGAGCGCGACCCATATAGAATTGTGTTTATAGGAGAGGACATGATAAATCCGGAACATGTTGTAGATATTTTTAATGAATATAGCACTGAACAGATATCTGAAATTCTAAGACTAGCAGTAAAGAGGACTCAGACTTTTGCATCGCGATTTATCCATGTTGGTAGAAGGATGGGGATTATCAAGAGAGATGCAAAGATCAAGGAGATTCCAGTCAGGCGCATTATACAATCGTTCGAAGGAACACCTGTATTCGTTGAAACCATGAGGGAGGTCCTTGATGAGAAGCTAGATGAAAAGCGGGTAATTTCTGTGTTCAAGGGAGTGCATGATGGATGCATAAACATCAGGGTTGTAAAGACAGACACCCCCTCACCATTTGCAAAGATGGTCATAGAGGAACGTACCCGTTTCGAAGTCATCGGAGAAATAACAGAGGAAGAGGAGGTTCTTAGACTACTTGAGGAAAGAATTCTTTCAAAGAGGATAAAGCTGGTTTGCATGGGCGATGGCGATTGGAGTTCTATTAGGACCCTAAAGACGATAAGTCATAATGTGAAATGCCCACTCTGCGGCTCAAAGAGGATTGCAGTGACTTTTCCGAACGATTCGCGACTGCTCAAGATTGTACAGATGGTTCGAAGAGGAAATCTATTATCTCAGGAGGATGAAAAGAGGTTTAAGAATGCAGACTTAGTAGCAACCCTTGTGGCAAACTATGGCAAACAAGCCTTGATTGTTATGGCAGGTAGAGGCATTGGTCCAAAGGGAGCATCACGAATACTACGGCCTGGACTATGCAGGATTGATCTGTTAAGGCTGATTGCTAAGGCGGAGAGAGAATATGCAAGAACGCGACCATTCTGGAATTGATCGGACAAAGAAACTGATTGTTTTCGTTGGTAGGAGCAATGTGGGAAAAAGTAGTACAATCAGGGCACTGACTGGAAAGAGAGTTAGGGTTGGAAAGAAGCCTGGGAGCACAAGACGGGAACAATTCATTGATCTAGGGGCATATCTGTTGGCGGACATGGCAGGTTTTGGTCACATGGCTGGTCAGAGCAAGGAGTTCATTGAAGAAACAAAGACAGCCATAGTGCACAGGCTTGAGGAGTGGAGCCCGAAGATAGCCGTGTCTGTCTTGATTCTTGATATTTCACTATTTAGAATATTGTATGAGCGTTGGGACAACCGGGGAGAGATTCCAATTGATATTGAGTTCTATGGTTTTCTGTCAGAGGTTTCACCGAGAGTTGTGATTGTAGCAAATAAGATTGATAAGCTGAAAAAGAAACAACTTGATGATGAATTACAATTTCTTCGTGAGAGGATGTTGGAAGCCGTATCACATCAAGAGCCAATCATAGTCCCAACTTGTGCCAAGAAACGGGTTGGGACGGATCAATTAAAGCAGACAATCAATGATGTGTTGAAAGCAGGGGGATTGAAAAGGCCTGAGTGGTGATTTGTCAGACCCATTTTTGATTGATAGAGTGTAAGATTCAGTAGTATTGCTGAAACTTGCTATTCTCTTGATTTGATGTTGGTTGGTTAATCATCGTCGTAATTTCTTGAATATATAGTAGACAACACCAACAACCAGAATTGTTGTTGAGAGTAATGTCATTGGAACAATTGCACTTGGTGGGTCCGTGAAACCCTCTGACAACCAGTCGAGCATGTTCATGAACAGTCTTGAGTTATCAGCCATATAGAACCATTGTGACTCGTAACGGGAGTCGGTTTCGGGGAGATCCAGTTCTCGTCCAGTAAACATTATTGCTGAACCGCTAATTATTATCCTAGCGTTTTCGTACTCAAATGCTGACATCCATGGCGGGAGTGTACCATTGATTGCTGAGTATGAGTATGGCATTTCTTGGAAGTCGTCCAAGGTCATGTTTGGATATGAGATGTTTCCCCAAGTGTAGGGGCCACGTCTGAATTGGGCAAAAGATGTGTCATAACCACGTGCTATAACAGTTGGGTCATCCAATGGTTTTAATGTAGCAGTCATAGAGAGTAATGTGTTGATGTCTTTGAATATTGGATGTGTTGAAACCCATGTTGTGGAGTCAAACTCGATTAACCAAGGTACTGTTTCATTAAATGCGTGATCATAGTCAAACATTGTATCGGCCCATATTCTGTCATGAGTTTCATTCAGGCTAAATCGGACCCCTGTTATATTGAGCGAGTCCAGTAGCTTGTTAATAGCAATGTTTTCACCCAAGTCTTGAAATGGCTGTTCAGCCCAATAGGTTGAGTTCTGGGAGATGGTAGGATCACCAAGTAGCATGAGAGAACTGCCGTTGGTAAGAAATTCTGAGATTCCTTCAATCTCTTCAGATTCGAATTCTGCAGCCTTGTCAGGGTCAGCTATTATGAGAATGTCCACATCTTTTAGTATAGTATCATTGAGAGGTTCGTCCTCATTCACTCGCACTATATATCTTGTTGATGCATTGACCTTGTCAAGCATTAATTTAAACCCACGCTCATCAAAAGCATCAAACTGTTGTTGGTGACTCTGATCATACAGAACCACAACTGTGTCTAAATCATCGGTCTGGGCAGTGACGCTTGGGGGGATGGTTGTCAATATCAGCATGAGTGCTAATGCAAGCATACCAATTCTAATCGACTTTGTCCGATACATAGTGCTCCTTCCGAGGTCTTGCTTGAGCTGAGTGCCTCAGCCCCAAGCACGTTTTAAACCTTTCACATTGTATTAGACTCGTACTGGTAATTGCTGATCAGCTCACCTTACGCCAGACATGATATAACCTTCGTCTGTCAGCATCAGTCATGTTGAGCACCGTGAATTGACCCCTGATCTCTCCTATTTTCTGAGCAAGAAGATGGTAGCACATCTTTGAGTTTCTCTGAATAACGACAGATTGGTAAAAGTCCCTGCAGGAACAAAACACCTCGGGAATAACAAGATATTCCTTTGAACGTCCAACCACAGTCCAGCGAATGACTCTGCTCGGGGAGAAATGATATTTTCTGACCTTTCCCTCTTCAACAGCCCTCATTGCCCTGACAAAGCGTTTACCGTATTTGTCTTGAAAATATTCTATATCGCTTTGTTCAAGGACCTCTTTTGATAGAGTTCTTATTTCTTTGAGAGAGAGTAGCATCTTGCTCGATACTTGATAGTGATAATCATCTTAAAATATAACTCCATTTTCTATTATTGCTAGACTATAGGATTCTATATCATCGGAGTGATGAAATGAGCCAAGTAATTCTCGATAATCGGGCAGTAGTCATCATTAATGGGGATACAACAAAATTGGTCATCTCTGATTTGCATTTGGGGTATCACATAACTCTTGCCAGACAGGTAGGAGTTAGCGTTCATTCACAACATCTTGCGATGCTTAATCGAATTAGTGAGTTGATTGAAAAGCACAATTCGGAAGACCTGTTCATCATTGGTGATGTCAAACATACAATTGAGATGGACAGGGCATATAATTGGGAGGTTGTTCCCGAGTTTATGGAGGGGTTACTAGAACTCGTATCTGTCACTGTTGTCCTAGGAAACCATGATGGTGGACTTGAGTCATTATTGCCAAGAGGTGTGATTGTGACGGACGTGCATGGCACTGTCGTTAATCATGACCCTGTAATTGGACTGATTCATGGTCATGCATGGCCATCTGTAGAAGTGTTGAGAGCAAAGATCATTATTCAGGACATGGTCACCCAGCAATTGAAAGGGTCAAACGAGTCAGACTCCCAAGATCTGAAACAATGCTCACACGAAGGAGTGAGAGAGTCCCTGTGGTCATTCAATCACAACTGAACAAGAACTGCATTCGTCGGAACCTCGGAGTCAGTGAGATAGAGGAAGATTCAGAGGGTGTGCTCCTTAACATCCCAAGTTTTAATCCAATTGTTCAGGGTGTTGCAATAAACAAACCAGCTGGAAGTCTGATTGGGCCAATATTTAGCAATCATTGTGTTGATATCAATAAATCAAAAGTGTATAGCACTGAGGGAATATTCTTAGGGCCTGTAAAATATCTTCAGAGTAAATATGAGAATTAATTGTAACGAAATGATTAAATTATCGCCTAATTCAGTGCCATTATTGATGGGTCGGTGGTCTAGCTTGGTTATGATTCTTGGTTCGGGACCAAGGGATCCCCCGTTCGAATCGGGGCCGGCCCACCAATTACTCAATGTTTTTTAGTTTGACACCGCATAGTGATGACCATAATGACAAGAGTTGCTGTTGTTGATATGGGTGATGATCCGTCAAAAGCTGTAAGTCAAGTCTTTGAGCAGACATGTAGAGGGCGCGAGTTGATTAAAGGCTCTGGAGAGGTATATCTCAAGCCCAATGCAGTAGACTTCAAGCCGTATTCATTCACATCACCAGAAGTTTTGAAAGAGGTAATCAATTATTTCTTCGAGGAGGGGGCGTCCAAGGTCTTTTTGATGGAGAATTCAACTCAGGGAAACATGACAAGAGTCGTCTTTGAGTTTGCAGGTTATCATGAGGTCTGCAAGAAGACTGGTGCAAAGCCGATTTATCTGGATGAAATGCCAACTGAGAGAGTCAGACTGCGGCATTTTGGTGAGGTGGAGTTTCCAAGAGCCATAGTGGAGAGGTTCATCAATAATGATGACTACACCTATGTTTCAGTCCCAAAGCTTAAGACTCACTCGATGTCAACAGTCACTCTTGGCGTCAAGAACCAGATGGCATTCCCCAGTCATAAAGACCGAGGGATTCATCATAACAACAACCTCCACCAGTATCTGGCAGACATCTATCATCTGATAAAGCCAGATTACACAATTATTGATGGCAGTTTTGCAGTCTTCAATGGGCATTATCCATTACGGACCTATTTGAATGAGTCAATTGAATGCCTTGATGTGTTGATAGGTGGGACTGACACTCTTGCGGTAGATGTGGTAGGATCAAGAGTACTGGGTTATAATCTTGAAGAGGTGAAACATCTTGCATTGGTCAATGATGTGGGCGATTTGGGGGCGATTGAGGTCATAGGGAGTCTGGAGCGTTTTGTCAAAAAGTACTCTTACAATATAGTGAACAATTACCCAGATGATGTTAACATAATTCAAGGAAGAGAACTTCTTTGTCCAGAGGGCTGCATGCTCAATGTGCTGATGCTGCTCCAGCTTCTCTATTATGACTACAATGGTAAGGGGGGCTTTTCCATACTCATGGGGAAGGGATTTGATGAGAGAATACTAGCACAGATAGAGGGGAAAGTGTTAATAGCTGGTGATTGTGCAATCAATGAAACTCGTGATTACTTGGAGAGGCGGCTTGGCAAGAAAAATGTATATACATCACCAACTTGTAATCGACTCGCATCCACAATGACCGCCCTGTGCAAGTTAATGGGAGTTTCTGCATTGAGTTTGGTGCCATCAAGAGCCAGAGCCATAAAGGCACTTATTCAGGGAAAGATTCATGGTTCAAGAGCATTGGTCCCATCATTATTTTGACTTGTTGATACTAGTGATGGCATGCAGAATTATTGCTACAGTGCCTGCAGGACCTATGTCAAAGTCAGTGGGAAGACTGACACATTCACCAAAGTCCATCTCCTTTCTAGAGAATGAACTCGTACTCCCAGACACTACAATCACAAGTCGCTTGCCAGTCCATGCAACATCTGCCAAGTGAGAAAGGTCGATACGGCTCTTAGTGAGTTTTGGAGACACGAGAAGATAAGGGCGCTCGACATCTAACACTTCAAGCACGTCTGAAAGATCAGAAAGAACCATAAAATTGCGCTTCATTTTCAAAGCCATCTTATTTGCATCGGGAACCCCAGTCTGTGCAGCTGATCCTTCAGCCTTAGAGATCACGAAATTATGGATGCCGAATCCGTAGACTACCTGTGCGGTTTCTAAGACTTTGGACACAGCATGGACATTATGGAGTACAATGTAGATATTTTTAAGTTCCTCACTCAATGTGTTTAACAACCTCCTTAGCAATAAGACTCGCAATCAGTGGTGGTACACTCTCACCGACTTGGTTATACTGGCTCTCAAGAGGACCCATAAATGCATAATCATCGGGATAACTCATGAGCCGTGCGTGTTCCCTCACGGTGAGAATTCTGTCCTCATAAGGGTGGATGTATCTTCCAGAGCCTATTATTGATGTCGACACTCTATCAGGATATAATCGGACCCAGTTGGGCAGAGTCCTGTTTCTTGAGCCCTTGAAATGCTTAATTCCTTTGCCCCATGGCACCTTTTGTATCTTCTTTATCTTGTCATCACTCAGAATGGGCAGACTATGGTTTGGCACTGGATCATAGTAATCAAGAAGGGCTTCGAACCCCAGAGGGGGGAGCCCTACTAATGCATCCATCACACATGGTGCATTGTTTCGAGGTAGGTTGAATTCGATGTTACTGATGAACAGTCGAAGCCTTTGAGATGGGTTTCCATGTTGGTGTGCTCTTATTAGGTTAAACTTGATATCGTCAATTCCCACTCGATCAAACTCTTTGAGCACTATCTGATGCCCGCCAGATGCAGTCAGGGCTGCCACATTCTCAATGACAAAGACCTTGGGCTCAAGGTCTCCTATCAGACGTATCGTGTCCAGAAGAAGGCGTGCGCTGCCCTCACCATAGATTCGTTCTGCTGCGGGTAGATCACTCAGGGGGTTTGCACGGCTGAACTCTTCACAGGGGGGCGATGCGATTATCACGTCGGGTAGGCCACCCAGCAAGTGTTCAATCTCCAGTGAGTGAATAGATGCAATATCATGCTGCATGATTGTGACATTCGGATGGTTATACCTGTAGGTCTGCAGTGGCCAAGTATCTATATCAATTGCAAGGTGAGATTCATCCACATACTCACTAAAGCCCAATGAGAAGCCTCCAGCCCCGCAGAATAAATCAAGCAGCCTCACTTAGGATATCACTCTCATTGCCTTTTGATTAGCAGTAACTTGTATTGCAGATGAGTATTGTGGCATAGCATTCATTACCGTTCATTGTAAATTGGACAGTCTTGGACATTGAAGTCCTGTCCTTCCAGGAACGGCATTGGACAAATTTCAGACCATTGTTTCCCACGATACTATTTAGGCCCCCCACAATTTCATAGAGTATCATTTAGATGATTCTTTGATTGGTGTCCAACAAGACCCAGATCGGATGCCTGCCCTGGTAGATATTGTCTGTCGTGTTCATCAAGTTCACCAATAGCAGCACAGACCAGAGTCTTCTTGCTGACATCGATTCCGCAATATTTTAGTGGGCTCATTACACTCATAATAACGACCCTCAGTTCTTTTGGGACTGTGGATGACCGGGAGTGACAATTTTCAATACATGTTCGAAACACAAATGGATCATTTCGTCTGGTCGTCCAGGGTCATTTTATCCACCGTCATCCCGGTGACACTGTTGGGCCCGACCCATCTAGTCCCTGTGCGGAAAGTTCTCATTGCACACTCATATCTTTTGTCTGACCTCTACGCATCTACGCGCAACCCGCTAGTGCGATACTCGCTTAAAGGAAGAGTTCAAAAGTGAGATTGGTGATTCGCTAATTCGACCAAAGACCAGAGAGTGAGATTATGGGGTCAGGTTCTGGAAAAGGAAAGACGATACTTTTTGGAGAGCATTTTGTAGTGTACGGACTTCCTGCAATAGCTGCAGGCATTGCTTCCGAAACTATTGCCCATGTGACACGTACAGATAAGCCGGGTTGGACGCTTGATGATAATAGGCCAGAGATGCCAGGATACAAGGAGAAGAAGAAGGATGAACAGAGAGTTTCGATTGATAATGTGATCAGACATTTGGGTATTGATTTGTCAAAATCTGGCATTCATATCGAGTTTGGTGGAGACCTTGTCTGTGCATCTGGGATAGGTGCAAGTGCCGCCAGCTGCGTAGCTCTTGCACGGGCATTGAATGAAGAGTATAATCTTGGACTTGATGATGATGCGATTAACCAAGCAGCCTATGAAGGTGAAAAGGGATACCATGGAACCCCATCAGGAATAGATAACACAGCTTCAACATTTGGCGGTCTTGTATGGTATGTGAGAGATCTTCGGGGAGGGCCACCAACATTTGAAAGACTGAAGCTTCGTGAACCAGTGTATCTTGTGATAGCATCAACTGGTCTTACCGCAAGTACAACGGAGGTCGTAGGGGATGTTCGTGCAAAGAAGGAAACAGACCCTCAGTGGTTTGAAGAGATTGCCAATGAGTATAGCACATTAGTACATAATGCTCGTAATGCCTTGCTTGATCTAAATTTGGACAAAGTGGGACAACTTATGAACAGAAACCATGAGTTATTACAAGGCCTGACAGTGTCCTGCAAAGAACTTGATGACCTTGTGAGAGTAGCTCTGGACAATGGTGCACTTGGTGCAAAGATGACGGGCACTGGAAGGGGAGGTAATCAGATCTCATTGGCCCCTGATGAGAAGACAATGAATATTATTGCTGACGCTTTGGAGAAGAGTGGTGCCGCAGCTGTTTGGAAGACCTCATTTGGTCTATAGGAGGTGTTGTAATGATACTTGAGAGTTATATCAAGGAACTTGGAGAGAGAGGTGAACTCACGGTCATTAAGAAAAGTGTTTCAAAGAATCTGGAGATTGCAGGAGTTTTGAAGACATTTGAACCAACTCCAGTACTCTTTGAGAAGTTGATGGACAGTGAGTATAGAGTTGCAGGAAATCTATTTTGTACCAAGAAGCAGATAGCAGACTATTTTGGAATTACTCCTGAACAGATAATCCCCACACTCACATCTGCAATTGAGAACAGAAGTCCACCTGAGGTGACTGATAAAGCACCCTGTCAAGAGGTTGTGGAGAATCATGTCAATCTTGATGACCTTCCAATTTTGATTCACAACAAGATTGATGGTGGTCCATACATTTCATCAGGGGTTGTTGTTTCAGCAGATCCTGAATTTGGACAAAACTTGGACTTTCACAGAGCGATGCAAATTGGAAAGGACAAGATGGTGACCCGGGTAGTAAAAGGAAGGGACTTTTACAAGTTTCTTGAGAGAAATGGAGAGGTCGATGTTGCATTCTGCATCGGGAACACTCCAGAGATCTTGATTGCAGCAGCCACAAGTGTGGAAACTGGTGTTGACGAGTTAGAGATTGCAAACGCCCTAAAGCGCATCAGGACGGTGAAAGCCAAGTCTGTAGACCTGATGATTCCAGCTGATTGTGAGTTTGTGTTAGAAGGAAGAGTGATACTTGAGGAGAAGGCAGATGAGGGGCCATTCATTGATCTCACAGAAACTGTTGATGTTGTGCGTCAGGAACCAGTGTTTGAAGTCAAGAAGATCACTCATAGAAGTGATGCAATCTGGCAGGGCCTTTTGCCAGGAAGATCTGAGCACAAGATATTGATGGGCATGCCACGAGAACCAACAATTTTCAAAAAGATTAAAGACAGGGGTATTGACGTCCTAGATGTGAACATCACTCCAGGAGGAGCCAGCTGGCTGCATGTGGCAGTCAAGATTAAGAAAAAGCATGAGGATGAGGGAATCAAGGCAATTGAGGCTGCATTTGAGGGACACAAGAGTGCAAAACACATCTGGATATACGATGATGATGTCGACATCTATGATGAGCAAGAGAGGGAGTGGGCAATGGCAACACGATTCCAAGCAGATGTTGATTTGTTGATCAAGGACAAAGAGCCAGGAAGTTCTCTCGATCCAAGTGCCGAACCTGGGACAAAAATGACAACAAAGTGTGGATTTGACTGTACAAAGCCGCTTGTGACCAAGGGTAAGAGCTTTGACAAAGCACGATTTCCAGAGGTTGACATCAAGAAGTATCTAGGTGAGTAAAATGGGGCTTGAGTTGACTAAAGAAGAAAAAGACATGCTTGAGGGAGAATATGGCAAGGCCACAAGAAAAGCCATGGAGATAATAACCACTCTGGGAGAGATATACGGTGCCTCAAGACTGATACCTGTGTCAAGTGTACAGATTGCGGGGGTATCATATCACAATCTGGGTGAGGCAGGGTTGGAATATCTAGCAGAGATGGCTGAAGATGGCAAGACCAGAGTTCTCACGACACTCAACCCAGCAGGTATGGACCTTGAAGAGTGGAAAAAACATGGGATAGATGAAGAATTTGCTCGCAATCAGCAGAGGGTTGTTGAGGCATTTGCCAAGATGGGAGTGATAACAACATGTACATGCACTCCATACCTTATTGGGAATCTACCACACTTTGGAGAACATATAGCATGGGCAGAGTCCTCAGCAGTCTGTTTTGCAAATTCAGTGATTGGTGCGATGACCAATAGAGAAGGTGGACCAAGTGCCTTAGCTGCTGCTCTGACTGGCAGGACCGCTGAGTATGGTATGCATCTTCGGGAAAATCGAGTGGCACAGGTCGGTTATGAGGTCCAAGCGACCCTGTCATCTACCGATGACTTTGGTCTTTTGGGAGAAGTGATTGGTGAAAAAACAGGAAAGAAGATCCCATATATCACCGGTATTCCAAAGGCCTCAACTGAGGAGCTAAAGTCCCTCTGTGCATCAATTGCAACATACGGTGGCGTGGCACTCTTTCATATAGAGGGAATCACGCCAAATAAAACCCCCAAGCCAGAGATAAATGAAGTGATTACACAAGAAGACCTTGAAAATGCAAGGAAGACTCTAGATGATGAAACCGAAGAGATAGACTTCATCAGTATAGGATGTCCGCATGCCAGCATCAAAGAGATTGCTCGAGTGGCCGAACTCTTGAGAAACAAGAAGGTTTCAGAGAGCAAGACCATATGGATAACTACTGCAAAGCCAACAAAAGATCTTGCCATTAAAATGGGCTATTATGATGTCATTGAGTCTGCAGGGGCATTTCTCGTCAGTGATGCCTGTTGTGCTGTGGCACCATTGAAGGGCAAGTTCAAGACACTTATGACAGATTCAGCTAAAGCTTGCTTCTACGCTCGAGGCAAGAACAAGTTCAAAGTCAAGATTAGGACCATTGAGGAATGCATCAGGGAGGCGACATCATGATTGAATTAAAGGGACGAAGAATATTCAGTGGCAAAGTTGAGGGTGAGGCACTTGTAACTACTGATGATATTTCCTTCTATGGAGGATGTGATCCCGAAACTGGCGAGATTGTCGAGAAAGGACATCAACTCGAGGGGCGGTCCATCTCTGGAAAGATACTTGTCTTCCCCACGGGAAAAGGCTCAACTGTTGGGTCATATGTCTTGTATGCCCTGAAAAAGGCTGGAAAGGGCCCACTTGCCATAGTGAATAAATCAACCGACCCTGTTGTTGCAGTAGGGTGCATAATCTCAGAGATACCTGCAGTTGATCAGATTGATATTGAGAAGATAAAGACGGGTCAAAAAATAAAGATAGATGCAGACAACGGGGTTGTGATAATAGAGTAAAGAATAGAGGGAGGTGTAGGCCTCCCACATATTTTAGATTCTTTGAATCTGGGGCTCAAAGTCTGCCTCTGTAAATGGAGCCTCGCCATCCATTGCAATCTGACCGCGTTCTCTCAGTACTTGACGGGCCAGTAGAAAATACACTAGTGCGAGAGCCTTACGACCCCTGTTATTTGTTGGGATGATGAGATCAACACCATTGGTCACATTGTCTGTGTCACAGAGTGCAATCACAGGCACCCCAATCTTACCAGCTTCAGAGAGAGCCTGAGAGTCAGTTCGGGGGTCGGTCAGAATCACTAATTCGGGTTCAATATACGATCTTGGACCGGAGATATTAGGATTGGTGAGAGTTCCCGGTACAAACCTCTCAGTGAAGGCATTAGCTCCAATAAAGTGCGCAAATGATTCTACAGGGCGTTTACCATAGACACGGCCTGATACAACCACAATCTTCTCGGGTTCGAATCGTGCAATGAACTTCCCTGCAACCCTGATTCGTTCATCGGTCTTTCGCACATCAAGTACATAGAGCCCAATCGGTCTCTGACGATAGACGAAAGGTTCCATGTCTTGTGTTTTCACCTGGGTTCCAATATGACAACCAGCTGCGAGGTACTTGTCCATGGGAGCAAGAAGGTCCGCCTCTGAGATTTCGCCATCACTAATCATTGATTTGCCTCCGGGGTTTCAACTTTTGAGTATGCCATGAAACTGTCAATAATGTCAATGTGTGAGAGCAGCATTCGCCGACAACAGTATCTGTGTAATCCTAATCTGTCAAGAACTGCAGCAGGGTCCTCACCCTGTCGTATTGCCTCTTGAAACTTTTCATATTTGTCACCAACAACTTTTCCACATGTGAAACATCTTACTGGAATTATCAATTCTGCTGCCACCTCACCTATATGATTTTTGATATCTTGACCGTGCAGAAGGCCCACCGAATTTCTTGGGTTCGGTCCTTCTTGGATCACCAACTAGCATAGTTCTGTCATGCTCGAGCATCTTAGATCTGGCTTCATAGTCTTGGCTCATTTTTATCAGGCCAGTAGCAATAGCCATGCGAATAGCATCAGCCTGACTCATAAAGCCTCCACCCCTGACCCGTACCTTAATGTCATATTGTTTCCAGTCTTCACCAATGAGAATCAGTGGTTCCATAATCCTCAGTCTTGCAACCTCGGGCTGAATTATCTCAAGTGGGCGCCCATTGATTCTGATTCGTCCCTTTCCTTTCTTGATTGTGGCTTTCGCCAGACTTGTCTTTCTCTTGCCTGTGGATACTACTACTCGCATCTCAACGCACCTCCGGGTTTCTCCAACCAAGTTCGTGACTGAGGTCCCCAACAGTAATGAATTTCCTAGTTAGACTGGAATACTTGCAGTCTTCAAGAACTATCTTCTCAACCTCTGTAAACTGATCAGGTATACCAATATACACGTGGACCCTTTTGAGGGCCTGCTTTCCACGAGGCTTGGGCCAGGGTAGCATTCCCCGAATTATTCTTCTCACGAGCTTGTCTGGTCTGCGATGATGGAATGGGCCCTTGCGGGGGTTATATGAGGTCCGGATATTGAACTTTTCTTTATATGCCTCTATCACTGTTCTTCTATCCCCAGTGATTATGGCCTTTTCAACATTAACAATGGCTACCCGGTTTCCAAGTAGAGCATCTTTTGCGACTCTAGCAGCAAGCCTTCCAATGACAAGATTCTCAGCATCATAGACTTTAATTTCGGCCTCACTCATTATGAACACCTCAGATAATTATAGTCACACCATTCCCCTTTGGAACCTTGGCCAGTAACTCGTTAATCGTGATAACAGAACCACCTGCGTCCACTATTTCGGCCCTTGCTGTAGCAGAGGCATTCAGAGCAGCCACAGTGACTTTGTGGGAGATAGTGCCGGCCCCCAGTATCTTTCCAGGAACGACAACAATGTCGCCATCATTAGTATGTCTTGCAATCTTCCCCACATTCACAGCTGGACGCTTGCGAGTGGGTCGTGAAATCAACTCAGCCACGCGTTTCCATATCCGCACATTATGCTTTGTCGATGTTTTCATAAGCGCATTGATTAAAGTGCGAGTGTTTGGGTCAGTCGGTCCAGATCGTACCATCATTAAACACCTCACAGAGAACTTGCGAAGTCTAGCGCCTGTCTCACCTTTTCTTTCAATAATTCAGCTGTCTTTTCCACAATAACTTCAGGAGGCAGTGCACCAGTCGACTCGACCTTAAAGAGAAATGTGTCCTCTTTCGAGTCAATGGTTATTGCGCCTGGCTCGCAAGAGTTCACACATAGATCACATAGAGTACAGTCCAATGTGTTCTGTGTGGATATTGTGCCATCATCCAACAGGAAGATTTTCTTGGGGCACACATCAACACAGGCACCACATGCATCGCATTTTGATGTGTCAACAGTTACTATTGGAACATATTTGTAAGCCACAGTGGAAACAGGCTGAAACTTGGCATTCTCCTGTCCTGTCCCTAACTTAGCATAGGCCTCAAGGATTATACTCTGGCCAGGGGCAAGTTTGACAAGAGGGATACCGTTGGTCGCAGGCACCACCTTCGGGTCCTGTGATGACAAGTCACCCGAATATATGATCAGATCTTCATCGCCAGCCTCTTTTTCAAGGGTCAGAGTGCATTGACATAGACTACAGCCCTTTCCCTCACAGTCACACTCTTCTGGAAGATTATAAGACTCCAAATCGGTGACAAGTGGGACTAGACCAAGGCGTTGCGCCAAGATCTCATCATACATCACGCTTGTGTTCTCAATTATGAGAACCTCATCAATTGCCATGGCAGGCAGTTTGGTGAGCATGGTCCGACGTAATGCATTAGCAAATGCCACGTCAATTCCTTCAACTAGGAAATGAATTGTTTCATTATCTCTATACAGGACTGTTATTTCCATTTTCTCACCTGACCAAGAGGGCGTTGATGAAACCCAAAAGACACTATCCCGGACGGACTCGCTGAATGCTTCTTCTTTCAGCTCACACGCCCGTGTCCTGGGCGATTCAAAAATCAGAGAGGTCCGTATAAAAGCATTGCTAAACAGTAAACTTTAGTAATCTTCTAATTGGCCGTGGCCATTAGTTTTGAGTTCAGCCAGCGACCTGAATCATTCCACGAAGCCCCTCAACAATCAATCGGTATCCATGGACTCGCTGTTTGGGATCTACTGCTACCATTCCATAAGTTGGAATGCCAAGTAGGTCTTGGACCGATTCCGGCTTCATCGCCCCAGGAAGGTCCTGTTTGTTAGCAATGGCAATGATTTGCACGCCCTGAAGCATGTCCTTGTATTTATGGAGAAGTTGACGAGTCTTCAAGACGGCCTTGGGGGTGCTCTCTGTGACAACCACGACCATTTTACTCCCCCTGAGTAAGTCGGGCCACATGAACTCGAAGTGCGCCTGACCGCCCATCTCGATAAGAGATATCTTAGTTGCTGAGTCAAGAGTGATTGTACCACAGTCCATGCCAGCTGTGGGGGTGTAGTTGCACTTGAGCTTCTCAACCTTGTCGGTAAGAAGCTTGATCAGTGTGGACTTTCCTGCAAATCCCGATCCCATGAGGGCAACCTTGACGTAATGGGTCATCTCAAACGACTCCAATTGAAAACATGCTGGAAATATGTATAGATTGTAGTGTTTCCAGTGTAACACTCACTCCCAAATCTGAACTTTCGAGGCAATGGCCATGTTAAATAATCTGACGTTTGTTTTGATGTGCTTTTGTTGTTTGGCGCCCGATGGAAGAGCTTAACAATGAGAGAGTATCGTCAAATCAAGACATACAATGATTGACGCCGACCCGCATATAATCATCATCGGCAATGGGGTCATAAATCAAGTAATAAATCTGCTAGAGAGTTATTCTCACCCCTTAATTGTCAGTGATCGACAGGTATACTCGCGGTATGGGGTCAGACTAGATGAGTTATTGGGAACTAAAGACCGTTGGGTGATGGTAGATGAGTATGTGATTGGAGAAACACCCATTAATGAGGATACAGATATAATAGTTGGGTTTGGTGGCGGAAGAAGCATAGACACTGCGAAGCTTCTTGCAAGAGATAATAATCTGGAGTGGATAGCAATGCCAACAGCTGCGTCCCATGATGGCATTGCTAGTGATGTTGCATCAGTCACACATAATGGATATAGATATTCAGAGAGATGTAAAAGCCCCATGGCTGTGGTGGGAGACCTATCAATAATTGCAGAGGCGCCGGCAATTCTAAGACATGCGGGGATAGGAGATATAATTAGTAAGATGTCCAGTCTTGCAGAGTGGAAACTTGGACACGACGAGAAGGATGAGCCATTTGACAGGGAGATTTTCGAGTTTATGAGTGATGCATTAAACTCGGTGATACAAGATGACTCTCTAGAAACACTGATTCGAGCTCAGATTAATAGTGGGAAGGCAATGAGTGCCTTTGGAAGTTCACGGCCTTGTTCAGGAACTGAACATGCTATATCTCATGCAATGGACAGAGAACAGTATAGCCTTCATGGAATCCAAGTCGCATTTGCTACGCCCTTGTGTGTTTATTATCTGCATCAATCAGGATATAGTGAATACAGAGCTGAAGATGTAATTGCACTACTGAAGGCTAAGTCAATACCACACACAATGGACATGATAGGTCTTAATATGGAAACCATGATTGATAACATTCATCATGCACTCAAGATAATGCGAAGACGAAATAGATATTCTGTGCTTGATTATCTTAATGTACAGGATTCAGACTTGATTAGGACTATCAGCGGATTGGGATATTGATTATAGCAAGCTTCAGAATGTTACTGCTTACACTTCGACAGGCTTAAAAGATGATACTTTGAGAACCAGAGAGAACCTTGTGAATTCAGGGTTGATGATTCTTCATTAATGCCGATGAAGTGAGAACAGAGGTAATAAACATGCCAAAGCCATCGTTCATTGAATGGTCAGCTCCAGAGGAGCTTCAGAAAAAGGCGCTAGAAGCGCTTGAGATAGCCAGAACTACTGGCCGTGTCAAAAAGGGAATTAACGAGGCCACCAAGAGCATCGAGCGTGGAATCGCAAGACTTGTTATAATCGCAGAAGATGTCGAGCCTCCAGAGATCATCTTGTTCCTTCCAGGTCTTTGTGATGATAGAAAGGCCCCATACATATTTGTAGGCAGCAAAAAGGACTTGGGTGCTGCTGTAGGTATTGAGAGACCAACAGCTGCTGCATCGATAATCGTTGAAGGAAAGGCAAAGGATCTTGTGACTGAGATTGTTGAGAAGATTGAGGCTCTTCGTAAGTAAAATTCCAGGTGATGGGTTTCAATGAGCAAGAAAGACGAAGGAATACAGACTCCTGCAATACCTGCAGAGGTCATTCAGCTCTTGGGCCGCACTGGAGTCACAGGAGAGATCACTCAAGTTCGAGTCAAGATTCTTGAGGGGCGTGATAAAGGTCGTGTCCTCACACGAAATGTCAAGGGCCCAGTGAGACTTGGAGACATTCTGATACTACGTGAAACCGAGCGTGAGGCACGAAAGATGCGGAGGCGGTAATAATGGTCGGCACACAGAAATGCAACTTCTGCGGAAAGACTATTGAGCCTGGCACTGGTTCTGCCTTTGTGCAGACTAAGGACGGTTCGGTACTATGGTTCTGTTCAAACAAGTGCAAGACCGCAATGCTAAAGCGTCGGATGAAGCCTCGTGACACCAAATGGTCAGCGGCATATGAGAAGGGCGGAAAGACCCAACGCTAGGCCAAAAATAGTAAGATTCGGTCTTAGGCTTTTAGGGCTTTAGACTAAAAATAGAGGTGGCATAGAAGCCACCTTATTTGTTTTTATTAGAGATCTCTTCAAGAATAAAATCATGAATTACTTTTGCCAGAGTTCTGATGTCAGATTGATTAATCCCATTGGAGTCTTTGCCAAGGAGTTCTGTCAGAATATCTATTGTTCCCTCAGATGTGTTGTTGCTCTCAATGGCATCTACGACTGTCTTTCTGATCTTCATGGTCATATCAATATCGCTCTTAATGTAATGCTCAATATATTGAGAGGCTAGGGCCTGTGCATCACTTGACACCTCCAATCCCCCTTCTGAGGTCCACAGGGCAATCTCATTCTTGGCAGTTTCGGGGGCATCAGATGCGTGTGCTATGTTCACACCCTTCCATATGCCATATTTTCCCCTCAATGATGTGGGATCAGCATCTTGGACAAAGGTCTTCCCTAGAGCATTACGAATCTTTTCAATGGCATCTTCACCCTCAAGAATCATCACTATGACGGGAGCAGAAGTGAGAAAGTCCACTAACCATTGAAAGAAGGGGCGTTCCTTATGTACCGCATAATGCTTCTCAGCAAGGGAACGGGGCACACTCATCTCTTTGAATGCTTTCACTCGAAGCCCTTGATCCAGTAGTGTCTTTAATACTATTGCACTCACATGCCTTCGCACAGTGCCATCAGGTTTGATAATCACTAAAGATTGTTCCACTTTTTTCACCAAGCCAGTTAATCAATCACCGTCATGCGATTGCAAAAGGTATAAGATTCTTATGAAGGAGCAAAGCGACAATTTCTTAAGATTCTCCTTTGGACAACCAATAACTCTTCTTGTGAGATGGCATTAATGAGTAAAGAGGCTAAGCTTAGGTCACCAATTGTCACTGTTTTAGGACATATTGATCATGGAAAGACATCCTTGCTAGATAAAATGAGAGGAACCGCAGTCCAAGAGAGAGAAGCTGCAGGAATAACACAGCATATTGGGGCCTCCTTTTTCCCAACTGAAACAATAAGAGCAATCTGTGGTGACCTGCTCAAGGCCGTCAAGACTGACTTGTCGATAGAGGGACTGTTATTCATTGACACACCTGGACACGAGGCATATCTGAACCTCAGAAGAAGGGGAGGAGCAATTGCAGATTTTGCAATTCTGGTTGTGGATATCAATGAGGGCTTTTTGACCCAGAGCTATGAGAGTCTTAAAATATTGAAGTCTGGACGAACACCATTTCTTGTTGCAGCAAACAAGCTTGACAAAGTTCCGGGATGGAGGGACAAGGAAGAAATGGGGCTTGTGCAGGCCATAAAGTCACAGAGTGACTCAACACAAGCAGAATTAGATCGCAGGCTTTATGAGCTGGTTGGCGCGTTATCAGCAAATGGTTTTCAGTCAGAACGTTTTGATAGGGTTACTGATTTCAAGACAACAGTCGCAATTGTTCCGACAAGTGCAAAGACAGGCACTGGGATTCCAGAGCTGCTAATGGTTCTTTCAGGACTCACACAACAGTTCATGAAGGAACGGTTGAGAATGGTTTCAGGGCCTGCAAAAGGGGCGGTCCTTGAGATTCGGGAAGAAACGGGTCTGGGCCTCACGCTTGACACAATTATCTATGAGGGGATTCTGAAAAAGACTGACACAATTGTTGTTGGGGGGCTTGATGATGTTGTGGTCACCAAGATACGTGCATTATTGCAGCCCAAAGAGCTTGATGAGATTCGTGACCCACGAGAAAAGTTCATTCATGTTGATGAGGTTCATGCTGCAGCAGGTGTCAAGATAGTGGCGCCTGATCTTGAGGGAGCAGTTGCAGGAGCTCCAGTATATGCTGTGATCAATCCATCCGAGATTGAGAAATATAAGAAAATAGTCAGGGACGAGGTTGGATCCATTAGGATTCAGACTGACAAGTCTGGCATTGTCCTCAAGACTGATACACTTGGGTCTCTTGAGGCTGTTTTGCAGTTTCTGCGAGACCGCAAGGTCCCCGTGAGAGTTGCTGATGTAGGCCCCATAGTGAAGAGGGATATTGTGGAGGCAAAAGCTGCGGGAGATTCGGACCCACTTAATGCAGTGGTTCTTGGGTTTAATGTTAAAGTTACTCCAGAGATAGAAGAGCTTGCGGCAGAGTATGGTGTTGAGATCTTTCTCAATGAGGTGATCTACAGACTCTATGACGAGTATAATGCATGGTTGATTGTCAAGCGAGAACAGGCAAAGGCAGAGTCGCTTGGTGCAATAATTCGCCCCGCTAAACTTGAGATTCTTCCAGAGTACATCTTCAGACAGAATAATCCCGCAGTTGTGGGAGTCAGGGTCCATGGTCATTTAAAGTCGAAAGTGGGACTGATTAGGTCCGATGGTAAACGTGTGGGACAGATCCTACAAATTCAGGACAGGGGAGTGACCATTGATGAAGCAACTGATGGAATGGAAGTGGCGGTTTCCATTCGTGGGCCCACTATCGGAAGACAGGTCAAAAAAGATGATATCCTCTACACCGACATTCCCGACGGCCATATCATCGCTATCAGGACGAAGTTTAAAGAGGAGTTGACTCCAGCTGAGTTAGAAGTCTTTGAGGAGATAGTTGAGATTAAAAGAGCTGCTGGTGCAATGGTTTAAACAGTGGTGCCAGAAAAAGGTGCGACGGCCCCTCCACTTCGAGTGTCGGTTGTCAGTGGGCTGATCAGTGCCTTCCTCAAAGCAGCTACCTCTGGGGCTCCACCACTCTCCCTTAGGGCTGTTCCATCCCTGGCCTGACCCGGTTCGGGAGTCTAAGCGCGCTTACAACGATCCTTCAACCGTTGCTGCGGCCGTGGCAGACTCCAGAGACTGCTTATCACCGTCCGGCGACTGGACCCACTGAGTTCCCGGTTCACCCTCAGTGTCGGTTACTGGCCCCGGCTATTGCCATTACCGGTCACAGGTCGCGGCAAACGACCCGGCCCTACCCGTCGCATGTTTCTGTTCGATTCGTTCTCGTAAAAACATATCGAAGTGAGTCAAAATAACCTGAGAAGAATCGAGAGAGGAAGGCTCCATAATGAGATGGCGCTGGGGGAGGGAGTTTCAGAGTCAATGCGAGTCATAGACTCATTTGAACCCTCGAGTGCTCAGCACACTGGATTAGCAATCCAGCTTCATACCAGGCTAGAATACCCCAGCTTGTCTGCAAAGAGTCGAAGTTGTTGGCCACATAAATATTATGACTGGAACATCACTATACAAGTAATGTCAATAAAAAATATTGAGAACACGGGCCTTGCAGACCCGGTTCTTTGAACTGGAGTCTATTTCTTGGTAATCTTATGCACAACACCGACTGCCACAGTCATACCCATATCACGGACTGCGAATCGACCGAGTTGTGGAAACTCCTTGAAAGTTTCAATGGCCATGGGTTTGAGTGGGACAAGCTTGGCGGTCATGCTTTCACCCTTCTTGACAAAGTCAGGGTTCTCAGCGACCTTCTGTCCGCGCTCGTTGAACTTCTCCAATATCTCGTCAAAGCGACAGGCCACTTGTGCGGTGTGTGCGTGCACGACTGGCGTGTACCCAACAGTGATGGCACTAGGATGCTGAATCACCATCACACGAGCAGTGAAGTCAGCGGCCACTGTTGGAGGAGCATCAGCAGGACCTGCAACATCACCACGGCCAAGATCCTTTCTCTCAATGCCTCGAACATTGAAACCGATGTTATCTCCAGGAATGGCCTGAGGTAGCTGCTCGTGGTGCATCTCAATTGACTTGACCTCTCCAGTCTTGTTGGGCGGCATGAATGTGACCTTCATTCCGGGCTTCATGACACCAGTTTCAACACGTCCCACAGGAACTGTGCCAACACCCTTGATTGAATACACATCGTTTATTGGCACTCGTAGTGGCTTGTCGATTGGCTTTGCTGGAAGCTCGACCATATCAAGAGCCTCAAGCAAGCATGGACCGTCGTACCATGGAGTCAAGTTGGGAGTCCTCTCTTTCAGGTTGCAGGCGTCAAGAGCTGATGTTGGAATGAATGGGATTTTATCAGTCTTGTATCCGACCTGCTTCAGGAAGGCCTCGACTTCTTCCTTGACCTCCTTGTACCTCTCCTCGCTGTACTTGACGCTCTCATCATCCATCTTGTTTATACAGACAATGAGTGAGGGTACTCCAAGTGTGAATGCAAGGTAAGCATGCTCCTTGGTCTGTCCGCCTGGGCCAATTCCAGCCTCGAACTCACCTTTCTTTGCAGATACAACAAGTAGACCGACATCTGCCTGTGAGGCTCCTGTGATCATGTTCTTGATAAAGTCCTTATGGCCAGGAGCATCAATTATTGTGTAATAATATCGGTCGGTCAGGAACTTGAAGAAGGCAATGTCTATTGTTAGCCCTCTCTCTCGCTCCTCCTTCAGTCGGTCCAGTGCGAATGCCCATGCCCAACTGGGCCGTCCGAGCTTCTCCGCCTCTTCCTTGTACTGCTGGAATGTTCTCTCATCGACAGCACCTGTTTCATATAGTAAACGACCAGTCATTGTGCTTTTGCCGTGGTCTACATGGCCGATTACTACCAGATTAAGGTGCTCTTTATCTTTCTTACTCATTTTAGAAACACCACGTCTTGATGTATATTAGTCATTTGTATCAAATAGCCTCTTATCTAAAGAGGCCAAATGAATACAGGTGAACTCTAGATATTATGGTTTAAAGCTTTTGGCTTATACCTCTTGGCCAGTAATGAGCAGGCATATGGAGCCAAGAAATGAGAGAAGTTGTGATGTGTTTAAATCATAAGGCATATACAAATCGGTATGTCAACGCTGATGCAACAGGAGATCATCGAATATCAAGTGCATGATCTGAGGACATTTACTGGGGATGACTCTATTCGCAAGTCTGCGATGGATCTAGCTGATGAGGTCATAGAGGGGATACTGAGGTTGCCAAGGGATCAGGGATTGGTTGGCACACACCTGTTTATCACCGATCGGGGCGCAAAGCTACTGGTCTATACATGGGCCATTGGAGTCAGTGAGGTTGACAAGAAACTTGATTGTGTTCTAAAGAGCGTGGTACAAGGGAGCTATGGAGTATTCTACACGTATGAGATTCCAATTTTAGAGATCACGAGTAAAAAGTGAGTCAGCACCTAACCAGCATTGACCGGTTTTTCCCTACTGGAACGTTGAACTAGGAGCACACCACTAAGTGTCAGAACTGCGCCTATAACTTGACAGGAGTGATACTCTCATTGAGGATCAATATTGACATGAACAGGCCCTAGACGGTGATTGTGTTGAGTGATAACTGAGCCCTTGATGCTTCTATATGACTGAGAGCATCATACTGGAGGAAAAAGGCAATCACGTTGGTAACCACAACCACCCAGAGAATGATGATCCATGATAAAGTGTTAAGATGAAAGATTATTGAAACATCTTCAATGATCGCAGCAAGAATCCAGAGAAATGGTACCGAGAACGGAATGCTATAGAGTGTGAGTGTCAAAGAGTCCACAGAGAGGAGTGCGAACTTTCCTACTATGGCATTCACTGCTGAGAAGAAACCTGAGAGGAGTATCAGAGTATCACCAAAAATGCAAGTTGGTCCCAAGACCAGATCAATAGGCCCGCTCCCAATGACTATCAGGAAGACTCCTGTGAAGACAAGGCACATACCACCAACTTTCCTTCTTTTGATGGTTTCCCCCAAGACTGTCATTATAATCAAAATGGCAAAGATTGGATTCGAGTTTAGAATGAAGATTGTTTCGCTTGCAGTTGTGACACTCAGTTTCACATATTGCAGCATCTGAGCGAGAACAAAGCCAGTGAGGGCAGACAGGAACAGAGTCTTCCATACAGGAGCCTCTACTGACTTCTTGGGAGCGAGGTAGAAGAGTGGGATTAGAAAAAGGGGACCGCCAGAGTGTAGCGGAGTGCAACAAATGTGATAGGAGTAATAGGCATTGGTTGTGAATAGAGTATTTTTGCAAAGATGAATGATGATGTCCAGAATATCGTTGTGAACAGTAAAGTTCTGAATGCAGAAGACTGGTCAGATTCATCATTCTTGGGGTTTCCACATCCACACTTTGACGTTGGGAAGGTCAGGGTCTTTTTACTCCCACCACCAGGACCGAAGGTGGGCGCAGGCGTCATGATACCTCTCCTAACAACTCATCCATCTCAATGAAGGGGCATTCGGCAGTCTATGCACGGGTTTCATCATTTTTTTGTATGATCTTGAATTGTACTCTGTGAATTGTCTATTGGACTAGCGCGTCTGATCCCAGAGGTCAGACGTACGAAAGCCCGAGGGAAGAAGACTTCTCGAG